>DASRHC010000039.1:0-114797 GCA_035650715.1 Candidatus Methylomirabilota bacterium
CCCGAGTTCGCCCCATCGCACGGAGGCGCTGCCCGCGTGGCTGTACTACTACAATTGGGAGCGCGGCCATGGCGCGCTTCACGGTCGACCACCCATCAGTTGCTTGGTGGCCCCGAACAATCTCGTGGCAGTTCACACCTAGAGCCCCTTCGCGGGTCCCTCGCCGCGACGGGCCCGCGCGCCCGAGCGAGTCGGCCGCGAAATGTCGGAATGTAAGACCTGACCCCGTCAGGAGGCCAAAGTGCCGCCGTCGACGGCGAGGACGTGGCCGGTGACCATGCTGGAGGCGTCGGAGGCGAGGTAGAGGACGGCCCCCACCAGCTCGTCGGGGGCGCCCATGCGGCCGACCGGCACGCGATGCATCACGCGCTCGGCGTAGCCCGGCTCGCGGTGGATCAGGTCGCCGATGTTGGACTGGAACCACGACGGGGCGATGGCGTTGACCCGCACGCCGTGCGCGGCCCACTCCACCGCGAGGGCCCGCGTGAGCATCACCACCCCGCCCTTGCTGGCCGCGTAGGCCACGGTGCCGGTGAGCCCGATGTGGCCCGCGATGGAGGCGATGTTGACGATGCGCCCGCTCCGGCGCGCGAGCATGCGGCGCCCCAGCACCTGGCAGCCGTGAAAGACGCCGGTGAGGTTGACCGCGATGACGCGATGCCACTCCGCCTCCGGGAAGTCGGCGGCCGGGCAGCGATGGGTGATGCCCGCGCTGTTGACCAGGACCTCGACGGGGCCCAGGGCCCGCTCCGTCTCGTCGGCCATGCGCTCGACCGCGGCGCGGTCGGCCACGTCCACCGCCACCGCCAGCGCGCGGCCGCCGGTCTTGCCGATGGCGTCCGCGACCCGGCGGGCCTGCTCCCCGTCGGCGTCGGCCACCGCCACCGCGGCGCCCGCCTCCGCGAGGCCGCGCGCCATCGCGGAGCCGAGGCCGCCCGCGCCGCCCACCACCACCGCGACGTGGCCGTCCAGGCGGAAGCGATCGAGGCTCGGGGTCGCGCGCATCGCGAGCGCAATCTAGCCCGGCCGCGGGCGGTTGACAAGCGGGCGATCACCCTCAGAACAAGTGTTACCGAAACGGAAGGGGTTGCCTCAAAACCGGTGTTACCGAACCACGCACCGGAAAGGGGGCCCTGTGACCGAGCCAGCGCGCCGGGAATACGCGGCGGTGATGCGCCGCCGCTATGAGCAGGCGGATAAGCGGGAGCGCGGACGATTGCTCGACGAGTACTGTCGCACGACGGGGTGTCACCGCAAGGCGGCCATCCGGCGGCTGCGACGGGCGCCCGGGCCGGTACGCCGGGCTGGCGGCCGCCCTGCGCAGTATGCGCCGCACGAGCTGGCCCCGATCCTCAAGCGCGCCTGGCTCGCGAGCGATCAGCTGTCGGGGAAGCTGCTGCGTCCCATCCTGCCCGCATTGCTCACGGCGCTGACGACGCACCACGGGGTCGTCCTGGCCCCGACGGTGCGGGCGGCCCTGACCCGCGCGAGCGCGGCCACCTTGGACCGGCTGCTGCGACCGCTGCGCCGGCGCCGCCCGCGGCAACCCCGGCGCCTCGCGCCCGCCCTGGCGGCGCTGCGCGCCCAGGTGCCGCTGCGCACCTGGAGCGAGTGGGCCGGGGTCCCGCCCGGCGCCCTGCAAGGCGATCTCGTCCTGCACTGTGGGGAGTCCACCGCGGGCCGCTACTGCGCGACCCTCGTCGCCGTCGACGTGGCGACCAGTTGGACGGAACTGCAGGCCCTCGTGGATCTGCACCATCAGCGCGTGACGGGGGCCATCCAGCATCTCACCCAGCGCCTGCCCTTCCCCCTGCGGGAATGGCACAGCGACAATGGCAGCGAATTCGTCAACGCCGCCCTGCTCGGCTGGTGCCGCCACCACGGGGTCCGCTTCACCCGCGGGCGGCCCTATCGCAAGAACGACCAGGCCTGGGTCGAGCAGCGCAACGGCCTGCTCGTGCGCCGCCTCGTCGGCTACGACCGCTACAGCACCCGCGCGGCCTGGGCCGTCCTGCAGCGCCTCTACGGCCTGCTGCGGCTGCAGCACAACTTCTTCCGGCCGGTCCGCAAGCTGTGCAGCAAACGGCGGGTCGGGAGCAAGGTCGTGAAGCGCTACGACACCGCCCAAACCCCGTACCAGCGGGTGCTCGCTGCCGGCGGGCTCACCACCGAGCAGCGGCAGACGCTGGCTGCGCAGTTCGCCGCCCTCGATCCCATCGCCCTGGCCCGGGACATTCAGCACACCCTGGACGTGCTCTGGACGCTCGCCGATACTCGCGCCCTACGGCAGGAGGCCGCCCGTGGGTAACACTATTTTGAGGCACCGATCCCGGCGCTCGGTAACACCTACTTCTGAGGCATCACGGAGCGCGCCCGCCGCGACGGGCCCGTGCCCGCGCGGGCTCGCGGGCGCGCCGGGCGCGGACGTGATCCGGGCGCGCGGAAGTGATATAAGGGTCGGCCATGGAATATCGCGTGCTCGGCCGGACCGGGCTCCAGGTCTCGACGCTGGCCTTCGGCTGTGGCGACGTGGGCGGCCTCATGGTGCGGGGCGCGCCCGCCGACCGTGAGCGCGGGGTCGCGCGCGCGCTCGAGCTCGGCATCAACTATCTGGACACCGCGCCCTCCTACGGCGCCGGCGAGTCGGAGAAGAACCTGGGCCAGGTGCTGCGCGCGCTCAAGCCGCGGGCCATCGTGGGCACCAAGTGGCGGCTGCGCGCCCCCGATCTCGCCGACGTGGCGGGCGCGCTGGGCCGGTCGGTGGAGACGAGCCTGTCCCGGCTCGGGCTCGAGCGCGTCGACCTGCTCCACCTGCACAACCTGATCGGGCGCGTGGGCGAGGAGCGGCCGCTCGGCGTGGCGCGCGTGCTGGAGGCGGTGGTGCCGGCGGTGCGGCGGCTGCAGGAGCAGGGCAAGGTGCGCTTCTTCGGCGTCACCGCCTCCGGGGAGACGGGCGCGCTCCACCGTGCGCTCGCCAGCGGCGCGGTGGACACCGCGCAGGTGGTGTTCAACCTGCTGAATCCCACCGGGGCCTTCGAGGTGCCGCCGGGCTTTCCGGCCCAGGACTACGATCGTCTGCTCACCCTGGCGCAGGAGCAGCGCGTGGGCACGATCGGCATCCGGGTGCTGGCGGGCGGGGCGCTGAGCGGCCAGATCGCGCGGCACCCGACCGCCATCCCGAGCGTGGCCCCGATCGCGTCCGGACCCGACTATGCCACCGACGTGAGCCGGGCGCGGGCGCTCGAGCCGCTGGTCGCCCGCGGTCACGCAGGCAGCGTGGTGGAGGCCGCGCTGCGCTTCGCCATCACCGGCCCCGCGCTCTCCACCGTGCTGATCGGCTGCTCGGACCTGGCCCATCTCGAGTTCGCCGCCGCGGCCGTCGAGAAGGGCCCCCTGCCCCCGGCCGCGCTGGACACCCTCCGCGACTGCTGGTCGCGCTTCTGAGGGGGGTCAGGTCTTACATTCCGACATTTCCACTCGGCGGGTTCCCAGGCACCCGTGAAAATGTCGGAATGTAAGACCTGACCCCATCTAGCGGTTGGGGCCGCGGCCCATCGGATAGGGCTGCCAGCGGATCAGCGAGGTCTTGGGCAGCACGCCGGGGTTGACCGCGGAGCGCGGCCACTTGCCCTGCAGTACGGTGGCGATCTCGCGGCCCAGCCGGCGGCGGGTCTCCGGCGCCATCCGCGCGGTCGCGGAGGCGATGTGCGGGCTCACCAGCACGTTGTCCATGTGCAGCAGCGGGTTGTTGGGATCGACCGGCTCCACCTCGAACACGTCGAGCGCGGCGCCCGCGATCCAGCCCTGCCGCAGGGCCTCGGTGAGGGCCGCCTCGTTCACCGTCGGCCCGCGCCCGTTGTTGATGAAGATCGCGCTCTTCTTCATGGCCCGGAACTCGCGCTCGCCCATCATGTGGCGCGTCTCCGCGTTGAGCGGGGCGTGCATGGAGAGGAAGTCCGCGCGCTGGCACAGCTCGATCAGGCTCGTCACCGGCTCCACCCCCACCGCGGTCATCTCCAGCTCGGCCAGGAATGGATCGTAGGCGATCAGCCGCAGCCCGAAGGCGTGGCAGCGCCGGGCCACCGCCTTGGCCACGTTGCCGAAGGAGATGAGCGCCATGGTCTGCCCGTAGAGCCGCGGGATGTTCGAGAAGTAGGGCCGCCCTTCCGCCCACTTGTTGTCGACGGTGAGCTGGTGCATCAGCCGCAGCCGCCGGTGCGCGGCCAGGAACATGGCCATGGTGTGATCGGCGACCTCGTCGATGAAGACGTCCGGCACGTTGGTGACCACGATGCCGGCCTCGGTGGCCGCGTCCACGTCCACGGTGTCCGCCCCCACGCTCCCGAGCCCGATGACCTTGCAGTTGCGCAGGCCCTTGATGATGTTCGCGGTGATGCGTCGGTTGCGGGCGATGACCGCGTCGGCATCCTGGGCTGCGGCGATGAACTCCTCCTCGGTCTTGGCCGGGACCTCCACGATCTCGGCCCCGATGGGGTCGAGCGCCTCGCGCTCGATCTTGTAGGCGCCGTCGGCGAGATCGTAGGAGACCCCGCCTGCGGGCTTCTGGACGACGACCTTGAACTTCTTGCCTGCGGCCATGCCGGCGAACCTCCTGAGTGTGGGCTGGGATTCGGCGCTCGCTCCGAGCGCGCTCCGCGGCCCCCAAGTCTACGCCGGGCGCGGACCCCACGTCGAGGCCCTCCTGTGCTACGGTGAGCCTGCCATGCTCGTCGGCGCGTTCGCGGTCGCGCACACTCCCCAGCTGCTCATCCGCCCCGCGACCGAGGACCGCGAGCTGGTGCTCCGCGTGCACGCGGCCATGCGCCGGGTCAAGGCGCGGCTCGAGGCCCTGCGCCCGGACGTGCTCGCGGTGATCGCGGGCGATCACGTGGAGGCCTTCTTCCTCGACGCGGTGCCCGCCCTGGCGGTGTACGTGGGGCGCGAGTGCGCGGGCACCTTCGGTCCCTACCGCTACCGCGTCGACGTGCACGAGCCCCTCGCCCGCGCCATTGTGGAGCAGGGCATCGAGCGCGGGTTCGACCTGCTCTACACGCAGGACGCCCCGCTCGACTACGCGTTCTACGTGCCCCTGCACTTCGTGATGCCCGAGCCGCCGCGGCCGATCGTACCGCTGCACGTCAACGTGTACTTGCCGCCCCAGCCGACGCCCGCCCGCTGCCACGCGTGGGGCCAGGCCCTCGGGGAGATCCTCCGCGCGCGGCCGGAGCGCGTGGCCCTCATCGCCTCCGGCGGCATGTCGCATTTCCCGGGCACCGATCGCTACGCCTCGCCCGACTTCGAGTACGACCGTGGGCTGCTGGAGGCGCTGGCCGGGGGGCGCGGGCGCGAGCTCGCGCGGGCGACCGGCGAGGAGCTCGACAAGCGCGGCAACATCGAGCTGCGCACGTGGATCACCCTGCTGGGCGCGGTGGGGGATGCGCGGGCCCAGGTCTACTGCTACGAGCCCTCGTGGCACCACGGCAACGCGGTGGTGGAGTGGCCCCTCGAGGCTCCCGCGTGAGCCCCGGACCTGCGGAGGCGGCCCACTACCGCTTCCCGCCGGCCAGCGCCTACGCGCTCAACCGGTGCCTCTACGCGATCAAGTCCGACCGCGTGTTCGCGGAGCGCTTCCTCGCGGACGCGGAGACGGTGATGGCGGAGCAGGGGCTGTCGGAGGACGAGCGGGCAGACCTCCGCCGCATGGATCGGGACGCCCTGGTCGCGCGCGGGGCCCACCCCTACCTGGTGTTCATGGCCGGACTCCGGCTCGCGACGCTCGCCGAGCCCGGGAGCCTCGAGTACTTCTAGCGTGGCGCCGCGGGCCGGCGCGCGTGCTCGCGGGGGCGGGCTAGCTGCCGGTCGTGACCTCGAGCCGGGTGCCGACCAGCTTGGCGCCGCGTTCCTGGTAGTAGGCCTTCACCTTGGCGCCCTCCTGGAGATCGGCAAAGCGCCCCTCCCGGCCGTTCACCTGGATCTGCGTGTCCCGGTTGATCTCGATCGTCTTGCCGAGCAGCCCCAGCAGCCCCAGCGAGACGTCGACGGTCTCCGTTCGCCCGTCCACCCGGGTCAGCTTGCCCTCGATGACGCCGCCGCCGCGCTCCAGGCGGGCCAGCCGGGGACCGGGCTGCAGCGGATGCGCTGGCTCCGCGGCCGGCGTCGCGGGCAGCGCGGCGAGGGCGGTCATCGCTCCGACCACACCCACGATCACGTAGCGTGTCATGCCGCCCTCCCACGCCCCGCCTTCACGATTTTTTCTCGGGGCGATTTTGGCCTCTCTCGCGCATATAGGAGAGCAAGGGTGATACCAGGGGGCGGAAACACCGGCTCTCGGCGGCAGATAGGCCGCATCCTCGCGGCGAGATTTGCCGGGGGCGTGTAACGCTTACACGAGGGCGCCGGGTAAGTTGTTCCATCGAGGAGGGTGCAGACGATGACACGACGCATGAGACGGCTGACGCGCCGATCGCGCGCGCTGGCCTTCGCGTGGGCGGTGCTGCGCAGCTACCGGGAAGGCCGTCGTCGCGGCCAGTCCCCGCTGAACGCCTGGCGCTTCGGCCGGGCCGTCGCCCGCTGGCATCAGCGCAACGGGCCCGCGCATTCCTGATCTGCCCCGACGGCCGGGCGGCGCGACGCTCGCGCGCCTGCTCCTGATCCTCGCGCTCGCCGCCGCCCCTGTCTCCCTGCCCGCGCAGACTCCGGCACCCGGGACCCCCGCCCCGCCGGCCATCGTGAGCGAGCTGCGACAGACGCTCGCCGCCGCCGCCGCGCGCTTCCAGGCGATGGACGCGGCCGGCGTGCTCGCCCATGTCTCCGACCGCTACCGGAACGGGCCGGTCACCAAGGCCAGCGTGCGCGACGACCTGCTCGCGATGTTCGCGCTCTACGACACGGTGCGGGCACAGGTCCGGATCGACGAGGTGCGCATGGTGGACGGGGCCGCGTGGGTCTACTCCACCGGCGAGGTCACCGGCCGCCTGCGCGGCATCGGAGCGTGGACCAGCGTGCTCGCGTGGGAGCGCGAGCCGGAGGTGGCCCGGCGCGAGGGCACGACCTGGAAGGTGGTGGGTCCCGGCCCCTGAGCGCCGTTTGCCCGGTGACGCCCGGCGGCGGTTGCGGCTATGCTACGGGCCGCCGCCCGCCGCGGCCACTGGGGGATCCGGAGCCTGACCGCCGTCCTGCTGCTGTACGCGCTGACGCTCTTCACCGGCGCCATCCTTCTCTTCGTGATGCAGCCGATGGTCGGCGAGATGATCCTGCCGCTGCTTGGCGGCACGCCCGCGGTGTGGAGCACGTGCATGGTGTTCTTCCAGGGCGCGCTGCTCGCCGGCTACGCCTACGCGCACGTGCTGACCAGGCGCCTGCGCCCCACCCGCCAGGCCTTCGTGCACCTGATCGCGATGGGCCTGCCGTTCGCGGTGCTGCCGCTCGCGGTCGACCCGCGCTGGCTGCGGGGAGGCGAGGCCAACCCGATCCTGGACGTGCTCACCCTGATCGCGCTCTCGGTGGGGCTGCCGTTCGTGGTGGTGAGCGCGACCGCGCCGCTGCTCCAGAAGTGGTTCACCCACACCGGCCATCCCGCCGCGCACGACCCCTACTTCCTGTACGCGGCGAGCAACCTCGGCAGCATGCTGGCCCTGGTCGGCTATCCCACCCTGGTGGAGCCGCACCTGCATCTACAGGGCCCGGGCTGGCTCGGGCAGACCACGCTGTGGAGCGTGGGCTACGGCGTGCTCGCGCTCCTGACCGCGGGCTGCGCGATCACCCTCGGGCGGCGCCGCCCCGAAGCCGAGGACGCCGGGCCGGCCGACCCCAGCCCCGCCGCGCCCGAGCCGCGGCCGGGCTGGCCGCGCCGCCTGCACTGGATCGTGCTCGCGTTCGTGCCGTCGAGCCTGCTGCTCGGCGCCACCACCTACATCACCACCGACCTCGCCGCGGTGCCGCTCCTCTGGGTCCTGCCGCTGGCGCTCTACCTGCTCACCTTCATCCTCGCCTTCGGGTGCTGGCCCCGCGTCCTGCACGAGGTGACGATCGCCCTCGCGCTGCCGCTCATCCTGGCGGTCATCTTCCTGATGGTCTCCGCCCAGCCCGCGCGCATCTGGGTGATCGTGCTCTGGCACCTCGGCCTGCTGTTCGTGGTGGCCCTCGCCTGCCACGGCGCGCTCGCGCGGGACCGGCCCCGCCCCGCCTTCCTCACCGAGTTCTACCTGCTGATCTCGGTGGGCGGCGTGCTGGGCGGCCTCTTCAACGCGCTGGTGGCCCCGCTCGTCTTCTCCTCCCTCGTCGAGTACCCGCTGGTCATGGTGCTGGCGGGCGCGATGCTCGCGATGCCGCGCGCCGACGGGCTCCTCGGCGGCGCGGGCCGCCGCCGCGCCCTGCTCGCGGCGGCGGTGGCGATCGTCCTGACCGCGGTGCTCTACTCGCAGTCCGCCACGCTCCGGCTCGACTTCTCGTTCCTGGCCCGGATCCTCGACCTGAGCCCCGAGCGCGTCGGCGCGTGGCTGGACCCCGCGGAGCGCCTGCTCAACTCGCTGCTGCTCTACGGCCCGCCCCTCGTGGTGGCGTGGTGCCTGCGCCGCCGCCCGCTCCTCCTGGCCCTCGTGCTGGCCGCGGTGCTGCTGGTCTCGGGCTTCGTGGACGCGCGCAACAACGAGCAGATCCGCCAGAGCCGCTCGTTCTTCGGGGTGCTCCGCATCACGCGCGATCGCGATCCCACCGGCTACACCGAGCTGCGACACGGCACCACGCTGCACGGACGCCAGAGCCTGGAGCCGGCGCGCCGCGGGGAGCCTTTGGCCTACTACCACCGGAACGGCCCGGTCGGGCAGCTGTTCGCGGAGCTGGCCCGCCGCCCCGGCGCCCTGCACATCGCGGTGGTGGGCCTCGGCACCGGCACCCTGGCCGCCTACGCGCGGCCGGGCGACCGGGTGACGTTCTACGAGATCGACCGGCTGGTGCGCGACGTCGCGTTCGATCCCGCCTACTTCACCTACGCCACCGACGCGCGCGACCGCGCGGTGTCGCTGCGCCTCGAGCTGGGCGACGCGCGCGTGCGCATGGAGGCCCTCCGGCGCGAGCGGCCGGAGGAGCGCTACGACGTGATCCTGGTCGACGCCTTCAGCTCGGACGCGATCCCGGTGCACCTGCTCACCCGCGAGGCGCTGCGTCTCTACTTCGACCTGCTGAACCCCCGCGGCATCCTCGCGCTGCACATCTCCAACCGGTACCTCCGCCTCGAGCCGGTGGTGGCCGCGCTGGCCGAGGACGGGCGCTACGCGGGCCTCCTGCAGCACGGCGAGACCGGCGACATCCGCGGCGGCGTCGAGGCGAGCTGGGCGCTGCTGGCGCGCCGGCGGGCCGACTTCGGGGAGCTGGCGTCCGCGCCCCGCTGGACCGCCACCCCGCTGGCTCCGGACCCCGCGGTGGCGGCGTGGACCGACGACTTCCACAACCTGCTGTCGGTCTTCAAGTGGTGAGGCGGGCGCGCCCACCCCGCAGGATCTCCCGGGCCGCGTTGCAGCCGGGCGCGCCCATGACCCCGCCGCCCGGATGCGCGGCGGCCCCGCAGAGGTAGAGGCCGCGGACCGGGGTGCGGTAGCCCGCGTGGCCCGGCACCGGACGCAGCGCGAAGAGCTGGCCGGGCGTCATCGCGCCCTGGAAGATGTTGCCGCCGGTGAGGTTGAACACGCGCTCGAGATCGGGCGGGGCCAGCACCTGGCGGGCCAGCACCGACCGGCTGAAGTTGGGCGCGTACTCGTCGAGGAGGGCGAAGCAGCGGTCCGCGAACGCCTCGCGCTCCCGCTCCCACGTGGTGCCGCGCAGGGCGTAGGGCGCGTACTGCACGAACAACGACATGAGGTGGCGTCCCGGCGGGGCCACCGTGGGATCGACCACCGACGGGATCGTGCACTCCAGCACCGGACGCGCGGAGGGCCGCCCGTACTTGGCGTCGTCGAAGGCGCGCTCGATGAAGTCCAGATCGGGGCAGATGTGGATGGTGCCGCGATGCTGCGGGCCGGGCGCGGTGCCGGGACAGGCCCGGAAGTCGGGCAGCTCGCCCAGCGCCACGTTGATCTTGAGCGACGCGCTCTCGTAGGAGATGCGGCCCACCGCGGCCCGGAAGGCGTCCGGGAGCACCTCGGGCGGGAGCAGGCGCAGGAACGTCACGTGGGCGTCCGCGTTGCTCGCGACCACCGGCGCGCGGATCTCCTCTCCGTCGGCCAGCGCCACGCCGGTCACGCGCCCGTCGCGCACCAGGATGCGCGCCACCTCCGCCCCGCAGCGGATCTCCACCGCGAGCCCGCGCGCGGCCGCGGCCAGCGCCTGGGTGAGCCCGCCCATGCCGCCCCGCACGTAGCCCCACGCCCCGCGCCGGCCGTCGGTCTCGCCCATCACGTGGTGGAAGAGCACGTAGCCGGTGCCGGGCGTGGACGGGCTCGCCATCGCGCCGATGATGGCGTCGGTGGCGAGGGTGGCCTTCAGGGCCTCCGACTCGAACCAGCGGTCGAGGATCGGACGCGCGGCCCCGGTGAGGAGCTCCACCGCCTCCGCGGCCGCCGCCTCCCCGAGCCGTCCGAACGAGCGGCCGAGCCCGAGCAGGCGCAGGAGGTCACGCGGCCCGGGGTGCAGCAGGTCCGGCGGGGTCATGACCATGGTGGGCTCGACGAGCGCGGCGACCCGCTCCAGCATCGCCTCGTACGCCGGATAGCGGGCCGCGTCGCGGGCGCTGAACTTGGCGATCTCGCGGCGGGTCCACTCGGCGTCCGGCCCGAGGGTGAGCGAGCGCCCGTCGGGCAGCGGGGTGAACGACGAGGGGTTGCGCGCGAGGACCTCGAAGCCGTGCGCGCGCAGGTCGAGGTCGCGCACGATCTCCTTGCGGAAGAGGCTGTTGACGTACGCCGCGGTGGAGACCTTGAAGCCGGGGAAGGTCTCCTCGGTGACGCAGGCCCCGCCGACCAGGGGCCGGCGCTCCAGCACCAGCACCCGGCGCCCCGCCCGCGCGAGATAGCAGGCGGCGACCAGCCCGTTGTGGCCGGCGCCCACCACGATCACGTCCCAGCCGCCGCGGGCCCGCGCCATGCGCCATTATCCCGCAGAGACGGGGGCGGTCAGAAGTGCAGCCCGACGCCTCCCAGGAAGGTCCGCGGGTTGCCCGGCGTGAAGTGGACGTCCGGCACGCCGCCGGCGGGCTCGCCGGGCAGCCGGGAGGTGAAGAAGAACTGGGCCTCCCGCCACTTGGCGTTGGCCAGGTTCTCGACGCTGAGGAACGCCTCGAGCGCCTTGTACCGATAGCGCGCGTTCCAGTTGAAGAGGGTGTAGCCGCGCGCGGTGTGAAAGCCGAAGTCGTCGGCGACCCGATCACCCAGGTAGCGCATCTCCGCGCTCGTGGAGAGCCCCCACGGCAGGCGCGCGGTCAGCTCGGCCCGGGCGGTCCAGCGGGGAGCCAGCGGGATCGGGAAGCCGGTGTCCACGAACTCCGCCCGTCGGGTCCAGGTGAGGTCGCCCTTGAACGTGAGCCAGTCGAGGAGCGAGATCGTGGCCGCGACCTCGAGACCCTCACGATGGGTCTTGCCGCGGGCCTCGGTGGTGCCGTCGTCGCCCACGAACACCAGCTCGCTCGAGAGGTCGAGGAACCAGTAGGTCGCGGAGAGATCGGTGCGCGGCAGGATGCGGCTCTTGAAGCCGGCCTCGTAGCCGATGGCGGTGGGTAGCGCCTCCAGCTCGGGATTGGCGATCACCGCGCGGGCGTCGTTGCTGTGGAACCCGGTCCCGAAGTTGGCGAAGAACTCGGTGGCGAGCCACGGGCCGAGGATCAGGTTGGCCTTCACGTTGGGCCGGGCCTTGGTCGCGGTCCCGGAGGCGCGGTCCTCGGTGGTGTTGACGCGCTTCTTCACGTCATAGGTGAAGACGTCCCCCCGGGCCCCGGTGACGAGCCGCACCTTCTCCAACGGTAGCAGGTCGAGCTTCACGAACGGCGAGACCGACTGCTCCACGATGTCGACGTCCTGCACCCGGCTCACCTGGTGGCGCTGGACCGCGTTGGCGAGCACGACGTGGGGCGTGTCGATCCGGTACTGCGCGCCCGCGGTGGTGGTGAGCGGCACGCCGAGCGGTCGGTGCTTCATCTCGTACTGCGCGTCGAGGCCGGCCACGAATCGGCGGTCGCGCTGGTTGATCATGTCGCCCAGGTCGGGATCGTTCAGGAAGAACGTGAAGTCGTTGAACAGGGTCAGGCGGTAGTAGCTCGCGTAGGCGTTGACCGAGAGCTTCCGATTCTCCGCCACCTTCCAGGTGTAGTCGAGGTTGACGTTGGTCCGCTCGGTCACGCCCCCCTCGTTGGGATCGATCGAGCCGAACCGGTCGAGAAGCCCGGAGCGGACGGCCCGGGCCGGGATCTCGCCCGAGCCGTGCCACTCCGCCCGGTAGTGCGACGCCCACAGGCTCAGCCGCATGTCCTCGGCGAGGTCGGTGGTGGCCTTGGCGAAGAGATTGAAGCGGAGGTAGCCGTTCGGGTGGGCGAAGGGCCCGTCGTTGCGATAGAGCTCGGTGGCGATGAATGTCTTCACCCGGTCGCGGGTCGGCGAGAGCAGGGCCAGGTAGCGCTGGGTATTGAAGCTGCCCCCCGAGATCTCGAGGGTGTTCTCCTCCACGAAGTCGCGGGTCAGGAAGCGGACAGCCCCCGCGGTGTCGAAATCCCCGTACTCGGGGAAGTACGGGCCCTTGAGGGCGTCCACCGCGCGGATGGTCTCCGGGATCAGGAAGTGGAGGTCCGCATAGCCCTGCCCGTGGGCGTGGCTGCGCAAGTTCACCGGCACTCCGTCCACGAAGATGGCCAGGTCGGTCCCGTGGTCGGCGTCGAACCCGCGGAGGAGATACTGCTCGGCCTTGCCCCCGCCCTGGTGCTGGTTGATGATCAGGCCCGGAACCAACCGGAGGACGTCGGCGGGGCGGCCGTGGGGGCGCAGCTCGAAGTCCTTGCCCGGGATCAGCTGCTCGGAGGAGGACGCGACCGGCGGGGGCGCGGTGACCAGCACCGGGGCGAGCGTGGCCTCGGGCGCCGGCGGGGCCGCGGGCGGCGCGGACTCGGCCGCCGCGGGGGTGACCCCGAGGAGGACGCCCAGCAGTACCGCCGGTGCCGTGCGCGGTATGAACATTGGAGGATTCGTAATACCACGAACCGTCTGGCATGGGAAGGACGAGTATGGCGAACGGCAAGCGGCGGCAGCCCGCGACCCGGTTCACGGTGTCGCTCCCGATGGGCCTGATGGGCACCCTGCACCGGCTCCAGAGCGAGCGGCGCTACGCGAACCGCAGCGAGTTCGTCCGCGACCTCCTGCGGGCGGAGCTGGTCAAGAAGGAGTGGGAGGAGCAGGACGGCGAGACGGTGGGGGTGCTGGTGCTGGTCTACGACCACCACACCCGGGCCCTCGCCGACAAGCTCACCAAGATCCAGCACGCCAGCCACGACATGATCGCGGCCGCCCTGCACGTGCATCTGGACCCCCACACCTGTCTCGAGGCCATCCCGCTGCGCGGGACGGCCGGCGAGATCCGCACCGTCGCCAATCGCCTGCTCGCCACCAAGGGCGTGCGCTACGGGCAGCTCGTGCCCGCGACCGGCCGGCGGCTCCGCTGAAGACCCCGGGACAGGACGACCCGATGCCCACCACCCGCTCCTCGCTTCGCACGGTCATCGGGAACCTGGCCGCGGTGCCGGCCGGCGTCCCGAACCGATCCGGGTCATCGCCGACGTGCGGGACCGGCGCCGCGGCCGGTGTGGCCGCGTGACGTCGCGGAGCAGAAGTTCGTGCTCCCGCGCCCGCGTACCTGAGCTCCGCGGCGCCCTCGCTAGCGGACCACCCGATCGGCGCGGGCCACCATCGCGGCAGGAAACTCGAGCCCCAGGCTGGCCGCGGTCCTGAGGTTGACCGCCAGCTCGAATCGGGTCGGGCGCTCCACCGGCAGCGTGCCCGGAGCGGCGCCCCTCAGGATCTTGTCGATGTAGACGCCGACGCGGCCGTTGACGTCCGCGAGGCTCGGCCCGTACGAGATGAGCCCGCCCCCCTCCACGATCTCCCGCCACTCGTAGATCGTGGGCAGGCGGTGCCGCGCGGCCAGATGGAGGATCCGCTCCCGGTTGCTCGACAGCACCGGATCCGCGGTGACCACGAGGGCCTGCCAGCCGCCGCGCGTGATGGCCGTGAACGCGTCCGGATACTGCTCGGGCAGGCGCGCGTCGGCCACGTAGGTCTCGATGGCGATCCCCCGCCCCGCGCTGTCGATCTCGCGCACCTCCACCGCGCTGCCCGGGTTGCGCAAGTTCGCCAGCACCGCCACCCGCCTGAGCCCGGGCAGGCATTCGCGGAGTGCCTCGAGACGCTTGCCGGCCAGCTCCGGCACGTAGGTGCTGACCCCGGTCACGTTGCCGTCGGGCCGCGCCAGGCTCGCCACGAAGAGCCCGGCGACCGGATCGGTGCCGCTCACCATCACGATGGGAATGGTGCTCGTCGCGTTCTCGGCGGCCCGGATCGCGGGCGACGACACCGCCACGATGAGATCCACGCCCGAGCGGACGAGGTCCGCGGCCAGGGCGGGCAGGCGCTCGAAGTCCTCGTTGGCGGAGCGGATGACGAACTGCAGGCCGCGGCCCTCCACGTAGCCGAGGTCGCGCAGCTTCTGGCGCATGTCGGGCATGATTCCGCGCGCGGTGACCGCGGACGGGGTGAGGTAGCCGATGCGCCACACCCGAGGACGCGCGGGGGTCAGGGACGGAGTCTGGGCCGGGGAGGACCGTCGTCCCAGGAGGACGAGGCCAGTGACGATGCCGGTCACGAAGGTCCGACGCGCCCTGCCGGGCCCGGTCATTGGAGTCCTCTCCTTCCCTGTCGTAGAATAGCCGGAACCGCAAGGAGGTCAACCGTCACGGGGGCGCCATGGGACGAGCGCGGATCCTGGTGATCGACGACGAGCGGGCGGTGCGGGACCTGATCTCGGACGCGCTGAAGATCGAGGGGCACGACGTGCAGACCGCCGAGAACGGCAAGGAGGGACTCGACCTCATCGGCCGGAACCGCTTCGACCTCGTGTTCTGCGACCTCCGGATGCCCGAGATGGACGGCCAGCAGCTCTACGAGGAGATCCAGCGGGACCACCCGCAGGTGCTCAAGCGCATCGTGTTCGTCACGGCCCAGGCCGCCTCCGCCGACTACGGCCCGTTTCTGCGCGCCACCGGAATCCCGGTCATCTCGAAGCCGTTCACGCTGAGCCAGCTGCGGCAGATGGTCGGGAGGATGGTGGGTCCGATGCGCTAGGCTCGCCTAGGACCCGAGCCCCCGCAGGAACTCCTTGTTGTTGGCGGTGAGCTTGAGCCGCCCCAGCAGAGCCTCCATCGCCTCCTGCGGCTTGGTGCCCGACAGAGCCCGGCGGAGCAGGTGGATCTTCTTCATCTCCTCCTCGGAGAACAGGAGCTCCTCGCGCCGAGTCCCCGAGCGCATCAGGTCGAAGGAGGGGAAGATGCGCCGGTCGGCCAGCTCCCGTGAGAGATAGAGCTCCATGTTGCCGGTGCCCTTGAACTCCTCGAAGATGATCTGGTCCATCCGCGAGCCGGTGTCGACCAGCACGGTGCCGATGATGGTGAGCGAGCCGCCCTCCTCGATCTTGCGGGCGGCGCCGAAGAAGGCGCGCGGCATCTGGAAGGCGCGGCTGTCGATGCCGCCCGACATGGTCCGCCCCCGGGCGGAGAGCTCGTTGTTGTAGGCGCGCGTCATCCGGGTCAGCGAGTCGAAGAGGATCAGCACGTCGCGCTTCTCCTCGACCATGCGCTTCGCCCGGTCGAGCACCTGCTCGGTCACCTCGATGTGGCGTCGGTAGGGATTGTCGTTGCTGGAGGCCAGGATCTCGGCCTGCCGGCCGATCTGGGTGCGGAAGTCGGTGACCTCCTCGGGCCGCTCGTCCACCAGCAGCACGATCACCGCGATCTCCGGGTGGTTCGTGAGCACCGCCTTCGCGATCTTCTGCAGGAGCACGGTCTTGCCGGTGCGCGGCGGGGCCACGATCAGCCCGCGCTGGCCGCGGCCCACGGGCGTGATCATGTCCATCGCGCGCATGGACAGCTCGTCGGCGGTGGTCTCGAGCTTCAGCTTCTCGTAGGGCTGGACCGCGGTGAGCCCTTCGAACAGCGACGGAGTGGGAGTCCGGGGAAGGGCACGAGGCGGCATCGGGCCACGCGGGCCTTGTCCCTGGCCCTGCCCCTGCCCCTGCGGCGGTCGGTTCCCGGAATGCCGACGGCGGTGCGACCGCCTACTCAAGTGACACACTCATGGCGCACTGACCCTTTCGGTCGAGACGTTAGAGGACGACTCCCTGGCCGCCACCAATCTGGCGCCGTGCCGACCGGGCACCTGTGCGACCTGGCACCTGCCGAGACACCCGTATCGGAGGGACGACCTCGGGCGGGGGGGACACACCACCCGGGTGCCCACATGGTACAACGGCTCCGCCCCGGAGGGGAGTTCCACCGCTGTGGCATGATGGACGCCCATGAGCCCCACCCTCGCGATCCCCCGCGCCGACGTGGTGGGCAGCCTGCTGCGCCCCGAGTACCTGCGCCAGGCCCGCCAGGGCGTCCGCGAGGGCCGCGTGACCGCGGAGGCCCTCCGCGCGGCCGAGGACCGGGCGGTGCGCGAGGCGATCGCGCTGCAGGAGGACGCGGGGCTCGACGTGATCACCGACGGCGAGCTCCGGCGCGCCTCCTGGGTGATCACGATTCCGTTGCGGGAGGACGCGACCGCTCGCGCGCCCCTGGCCGGCTTCGAGTTCCTCCCCGCGGACCCGGGCTGGTGGTCGCTCTGGAAGGAGCCGGACGGCCGCCGGGCCCGGGTGTGGACCAGCCCGACCCGGCCCTTCATCACCCGGCCGATCGAGGTGGTCCGCGACGTGGTGAGCGACGAGTACGCGTTCCTCAAGGCGGCGGCCCGCGCCCGCACCAAGTTCACGATCCCGGCGCCATCGTGGCACCGCATCTTCTGGCACCCCGAATACTCGCGCGCGGCCTACCCGACCCCCGAGGCCTTCCTGCGCGCGGTCGCGGACTACCTGCGGGAGCACGTGGTCCCGCGGATCGTCGCGCTGGGCGGCGACTACGTGCAGATGGATGCCCCCAACTACGCCCAGTGGCACGTGGACCGCGACAACCGAGCCGCCTTCGAGGCGTGGGGCCACGACATGGCCGCGGAGCTGGCGGCGGACGCCGAGATCGACGATTCGGTGTTCGAGGGCGTGCGCGGGATCACCCGCGCCATCCACATCTGCCGCGGCAACGCGCCCGGCGGGCGCTGGCTGGCGAACGGCGGCTACGAGCGCATCGCGGCCGAGGTCTTCCCGCGCCTCACCCGCTACGACCGGCTGCTGCTCGAGTACGACACGCCGCGCGCGGGCGACTTCGGCCCCCTCCGCCACGTGCGCGCGGACGCCACCGTGGTGCTGGGCCTGCTCACCACCAAGCAGGGCGCGCTCGAGGACGCGGCCGCGGTGGAGCGGCGCGTCCGGGAGGCCGCGCGCCTGGTGCCGCTCGAGCGCCTGGCCGTGAGCCCGCAATGCGGATTCGCCTCCGGGGAGGCGGGCAACCCCCTGACGGCCGCGCAGCAGGAGGCCAAGCTCCGCCGCGTGAGCGAGGTGGCGCGGCGCCTCTGGGGCTAGCGCCGGCTGCTCGGGGCGTAGAAGGGATCGCGGGGCAGCGCGTCGAGCCAGCCGTCGTAGAAGCGGCGCACGTGGGGGAAGACCTCGCGCGCCAGCCTCCGTCGCCGTTCCTCCGCCGGGCTCAAGGGCGCGCGCAGGCGCGCGGCCAGCTCGGCCATCGCGGCCGCCCGGTCGACCCGCGTGAAGCGGCCCCGGTCCAGCACCACCTCCCCCGCCACCATGACCGTCTCCACGTGGACGGCGCGGGCGCGGTGGACCAGGGCGTCGAGGGGCGCGGTGGCCGGATCGAGGTACGGCTCGGCCACGCTGGCCCACGGCAGCAGCACCAGGTCGGCGGCCGCGCCGGGCGCGAGCCGCCCGATGGTCGCGCCGAAGCCGGTGGTGGCGGCGCCGCCGGCGGTGGCCATCTCGAAGACCCCCGCGGGGGTGGGCACGCCCTCGTGCATGCCGGGCTCGCGGTGCAGCCGCAGCACCAGGCGCATCTCCTGCCACATGTCGCGATCGTCGTTGATGCCCGCCTCGTCGAGCCCCAGGCCGACCCGCACGCCGCGCGCGGCGAACCGGTTGAGGGGAGCGACGCCGCTCCGCAGCCGGAGGTTGGAGCTCGCGTTGTGGCAGACCATGGTGCCGGTGTCGGCGGCCAGCGCGATGTCGTCCTCCGTGAGCCACACCCCGTGCCCGAGAGTGAGGCGCGGGCCCAGCAGGCCGAGCCGCTCCAGGTGGCGGAGCGCGGTGGTGCCGGTGCGCCGCTCCGCGTAGATCCGCTGGTACGGCGTCTCCACCAGGTGCATGTGCAACCCGACGTCGTACTTCGCCGCGTAGTCGCGCAGGGCGCCCAGCGCCTCGTCGGAGCACCAGTGGAGATTGCCGGGGGCCAGCTGCACCCGCGCGAGCGGTCCCGCGTTGCGCCCCACCCGCTCCCACAGGTCGACGAAGAGACCCAGGTGGTCCGCGAGCGGGATCGACTGCGCGGCCAGGTACTCGCGCACCTCCGCGCCCAGGGCCGGGGGCAGGCGCCGGCAGAAGTCCTCGTCCGCCTCGTACACGAGCCGGTTCTGGTCCCGGAGCGCGTACGAGTAGGAGACGCGGAGCCCCACGTCGGCGTAGGCCTGCAGGATGCGCTCGGCCACCGCGAAGACCCGCGCCGCGGGCGCCCCCCGCCAGCCGTGGAGGTGCTGCACGGTGGTGATGCCGGACTCCAGCATGTCGAACGCGGAGTAGAGCGTGTCGAGATACGGGTCCACGTCGCGCGCGGCCATGCGGCTGGCGAACCACAGCTCGAGCGGCAGGTCGGGCGAGCCGAGCTGGAACGGGGTGAGGCCGACGTGGTGGTGGCTGTTCACGAAGCCCGGGAGCACCACGTCCGCGGAGGAGCCGATGGTGCGGTCCACCGCGTGGCGGGCCAGCGCGGCGGCGGAGCCGACCTCCACGATGGTGCCGTCGCGCTCCAGCACCGCGCCGTCCTCGATGACGGTCGCGACCCCGGAGGCGGCGCCGGTGACGACGTACCGCCCGCGGATCAGCGTGCTGCTCATGCTCGGGGGCGCCCCGCGACGGGTGCGCGCGCCCGGTCAGGCCGGCGCGGCGGCGGTCTGCGCGATGCCGCCCCGCACCGCGCCGGGCTCGATGCGGCCCCAGAGCATCTCGAAGCCCTCGGGCAGCGGGCGGCTGTCGGGCGGGGCCAGCCAGAGCCGCATCATCAGCCGGTCGCGACCGGGCGCGGGCTCGTCCTCGTAGGCGGTGCGCCCGTGGTAGACGACGTGGTTGTTCAGCAGCTGGATGTCGCCGGGCCCGAGGTCCATCTCGTGGCCCAGCTCGTCGCAGACCTGAGCGAGCAGGTCGAGGGCCTCGTCCTGCGCGGCGGTGAGACGCGGGACCGACGGGATCTTCTGGGCCGCCTCCACGAACGTGCGCGAGTACTGGCTGGTGAACTTGCCGTCCCGCATCGCGAAGATCGGCATCGCGTAGCAGGCGGCCTCGCCGCCCACCTCCTCGCCCTGCCGGCTGCGGTAGTAGTCGGAGCAGAGCAGGGCGTGCAGGTCCGGCCGGCGGGCGAGGATCTCGTTGGCCACCGCGGGCACGCTGACGACCCGGCTGGCGCCGCCGCGGCGGGCCGCGCGCACGCAGAGCAGGCCCACCACGTCGCAGCGGTCGGTGTGCCAGCGCAGGGGCCCGGCGGAGCGGGCCTTGGCGCGCGAGGTCGGGCTGTCGCCCTTCGGCACCGCGGGCTGCATCACCTCGCCGTAGAGCCGCACCTCGTCCCTCACCTCCCCGATCAGCTCGCCGTGGGCGTTCTGGTGGACGGCCACGCCGAGGTGGCAGCCGAGCCCCCACCAGATCGTGCGCAGCTGCTCGTCGGAGTAGCGCTCCACCGGCAGGCCGCGCAGGAGCGCCAGGCCACGTCCCCACTCGAGATCGTGGCTGACCTGGCTCAGGGTGGCCGCGAGGCCCGGAAGCGGGAAGTCGACGGCGCGCACGTCACGCCAGGGAAGCCCGCGGCGCTCCACCGTCCGGAGGGCCGCGTCGATCTCCTCGAGGTCGGCGGCGGAGAAGCGCCGGATCCAGTCGGTGGCCGCGGCGAGATCGCGGCCGTGCCAGACCATCGGGCCGTGCAGCGGGCGAGCGTCGAGGGTGCGCATGGGCCCAAAGGCTAGCCGAGAGCTTGGCTGCTTCGCAAGGCCGGGCTGGCATAGAATCCCCCCACCATGCTGGGCGGCCGCGCTCGCTCGATCCCTCGGAGCCTCCTGGCGTGGGGCGTCGCGCTCGTGGCGACCGAGCTTGCGGCCTGCGCGAGCCTGCCGCCCGCGGGCAGCATGGCGACCCCGGCGCTCGATGGAGGGACCGAGCGCATCCCGGTCACGGTCGCCCGCCCCGCCGGCGACGGCCCCTTCCCGGCGGTGGTGATCCTGCACGACTGTAGCGGCCTCGGCCCGGGCTCGAGCGGCGCGCCGGCACGCTGGAGCCGTGAGCTGGTCGCGCGCGGGTACGTGACCCTCGTGCCGGACAGCTTCACCACGCGGGGCCATCCCGGCGGCGTGTGCACCGACGGGCGGCCCGGCCGGGGCGAGGTGGCGCCCGCCCGCCGGGCGCTCGACGCCTACGCGGCCCTGGCCCACGCCCGCGGCCTGCCCTTCGTGGACGGTCGCCACGTCGGCGTCATGGGCGGCTCCCACGGCGGCTCGACCATCCTGGCCGCGATCGCCGCGACCGATGGCGGTCCCCTCGCCCGCGCCCAGCGGCAGGGCTTCGCGGCCGCGGTGGCCCTCTACCCGGCCTGTCGCGCGCGCTACGGGGGATGGCGCCCGAACACCGACGGCGTCTACCGGCCGGTGGCCCCGCTGCTGATCCTGATCGGCGACCGGGACGACTGGACGCCCGCCGAGCCGTGCCGGGCCCTGGTGCTGTCGACCCGCGCCGGGCCGCAGCCGGCCGAGATCGTGGTCTATCCGGGCGCCCACCATTCCTTCGACAGCGATCGGCCCGTGCGCTACGTCGCCGCGCGCGTCAACATCAACGCCCCCGGCGGCCGCGGCGCCACCACCGGGGGCGATCCGCAGGCCTGGGCCGACAGCATCCGACGCGTCACCGAGTTGTTCGACCGGACCCTGAAATGATCGAGGGCAGCGGCATGCGTGTGTCTGGACCGTCGCGGTGGGCGATGCTCGCCGCGCTGACGGTCGGCTACATCGTGGCCGGCAAGCTCGGGCTCCGGTTCGCCTCGGTGCACGCGAGCGCCACCGCGGTGTGGCCGCCCACCGGCATCGCGGTGGCGGCCCTCCTGCTGCTCGGCCCGCGCGCGTGGCCGGCGGTGGCGGTCGGCGCCTTCGTGGTCAACGTGACCACCGCGGGCTCGCTGGTCACCTCGCTCGGCATCGCGCTCGGCAATACCCTCGAGGGGTTGATCGGGGCCCACCTCGTGGAGCGCTGCGCGGCCGGCGCTCACGCCTTCGACCGTCCGCGCGACGTGTTCTCGTTCGCGGGCGCGCTCATCCCCGGCGCGGTGGTGAGCGCATCGATCGGGGTCGGGACCCTCGCGCTCGCCGGCTACGCCGCGCGCCCGGACGTCCCCACGATCTGGCTTACGTGGGCCCTGGGCAACGTGGCGGGCGCGCTCCTGGTCGCGCCGCCCATCGTGCTGTGGGCCACCGCCGAGCGGGAGCCGCGCCGCCGGGGGATGGGCCGGCTCGCCGAGACGGGCGCCCTGCTCTGCACCGTCATCGTGATCGGCGCGGTGATGTGGGGAGGCGTGGCGCCGCCCAGCGTGCGCCAGTACCCGGTCGCGTTCGTGGCCATCCCGGCCCTGCTCTGGGTCGCCTATCGCTTCGGCCGCCTCGCCGCCGCGGGCGGCCTGCTGGTGCTGGCCGCGATCGCGGTGCACGGCACGCTCCGCGGGCTGGGGCCGTTCGCGGCGCTGCCGCGACACCACTCGCTCCTGGTGCTGCAGGCCTTCATGGGGACGATGTCCCTCATGACTCTCGTGGTGGCCTCCCTGGCCTGGAGCCGCGAGCGGGAGATCTCGCTGCTGCAGACCATCATCGACCGCATCCCGGTGATGATCACGATGTACCGGCCGGACACCCGCGTGCTGCGCCTCAACCACGAGTTCCAGCGCGTGACCGGCTGGACCGCCGAGGAGGCGCGGCGGATCGATCTCATGGAGCGCTGCTACCCCGACCCCGCCTACCGGGCGCGGGTCCGCGCCTACATGGACTCGCTCGCGGAGGGCTGGCACGACATCGTGATGACGACCCGCGGGGGGGAGCGCGTCGAGACCTCCTGGTCCAACGTGCGCCTGCCGGACGACACCCGGGTCGGCATCGGGCTGGACGTGCGGGAACGCAAGCGCGCCGAGGCGGAGCGGGAACGAGCCCACGCCCAGGCCGAGGCGGCCAGCCGGGCCAAGGACGAGTTCTTCGCCATGCTGGGCCACGAGCTGCGCAACCCGCTGGGCGCCATCACCACTGCCCTGCACGTCATCGACCTGTGCGGGCCCGCCGACCCGCGCAGCGGGGAGGCGCGCGCGATCATCGCGCGCCAGGTGCAGCACCTGGCCCGCCTGGTCGACGACCTCCTCGACGTCACCCGCCTGGCCACCGGCAAGGTGAGCCTGAGCCTGCGCCGGATCGACCTGGCCGCGGTCAGTCGACGGGTGACCGCGGCCACCGACGAGAGGGCGCGCGAGCACCGGATCGAGTGCCACGCCCCGGCCCCGGTCTGGATCGACGCCGACGAGACCCGCGTGGAGCAGATTTTGAGCAACCTGCTCGGCAACGCCCTGAGGTTCACCCCGCCCGGCGGCCCGGTGACGGTGCGGGTGTTCGTGGAAGGCCCCGATGCGGTCCTGCGTGTGGAGGACGCGGGAGCCGGCATCCCCGGCGACCTGCTGCCCCGGGTGTTCGACCTGTTCGTGCAGGGCCAGACGCCCATCCACCGGCGCGACGCCGGGCTCGGCATCGGCCTCACCCTGGTGCGCCGCCTGGTCGAGCTGCACCGCGGACGTGTCGAGGCCGAGAGCGAGGGCCCCGGACGCGGCAGCACCTTCACGGTCCGGCTGCCGGCCGCGCGGACCCCCGGCCTTCCCGCGGAGGACCCGGCCCCGGTGCGGCGGGTGAGCGGCCGGCGACGGGTGCTGATCATCGAGGACAACGACGACGCGCGGCGCATGCTGCGGCACCTGCTGGATCACGCGGGCCACGAGGTGCACGAGGCCACCGACGGCGCCGACGGCCTCGCCCGGGCGCTGGCGATCTCGCCCGACGCGGTGATCGTGGACATCGGCCTGCCCGGGATGGACGGCTACACCATCGCCCGCCGGCTGCGCGAGTCGGGCCCGCCCGAGCTGCTGCTGGTGGCGGTGACCGGGTACGGGCAGGACGGCGACCGGCGGCGCTCCCGCGAGGCCGGCTTCGACGTGCACCTCACCAAACCGGTCGACCCGCTGCTGCTGGACTCCCTCCTGGCCCGCGCGGGCGCTTGACCGCGCGCGGGCACGCCGCTAGGCTCGACCCACCATGATCTCCTCGAGCCCACCCGTCTCCATCCCCGACGTCTCCATCACCGACTTCGTGCTGCGCCACGCCGGCCGCCTGGGCGACAAGCCCGCGCTGATCGACGGGCCCACCGGTCGCACGCTCACCTACCGGCAGGTCGCGGAGGGTGCGCGTCGCACCGCGGCCGGCCTGGCCCGCCGCGGCTTCCGCAAGGGCCAGGTCGTGGCCATCTACTGCCCGAACCTCCCCGAATACGCGGTGGTGTTCTTCGGGGTCGCGATGGCGGGCGGGGTGAACACGACGGTGAACCCGCTCTACACCGCCGACGAGCTGGCCAACCAGCTCAACGACTCGGGCGCGCGCTTCCTGGTCACGGTGCCGCCCTTCCTCGACAAGGCGCGGGAGGCGGCGGCCAAGAGCAAGGTGGAGGAGATCTTCGTGATCGGCGACGCGGCGGGGGCGCGGCCGTTCGCCGAGCTCATGCAGGCGGGCGATACCCCGCCCGCGGTGTCGATCGATCCCGCCAACGATCTGGTCGCGCTGCCCTACTCGAGCGGCACCACCGGCCTGCCCAAGGGCGTGATGCTGACCCATCGCAACCTGGTCGCGAACCTGCGCCAGTGCGAGGGCATGCAGAACTTCGACTGCTTCGGCGAGAGCGACATCACGATGGCGGTGCTGCCGTTCTTCCACATCTACGGCCTGGTCGTGATCATGATGCTGGGCCTCGCCGGCGGCGGCACCATCCTGGTCATGCCGCGCTTCGACATGGTGGAGTTCCTCACCCTTGTGCAGAAGTACCGGGCCACCATCCTCCCGCTGGTGCCGCCGATCGTGCTGGGGCTCGTGAAGCACCCCGCGGTCGCGCAGTTCGACCTGTCGAGCGTGCGGCTCGTGTTCTCGGGGGCGGCCCCGCTGGGTGAGGAGATGGCGCGGGCGCTGAGCGCCAAGCTCAACTGCCCGGTGGTGCAGGGGTACGGCATGACCGAGGCGAGCCCGGTCACCCACCTGAGCCCGACCCGTAACGCGCCGCTCAAGCCCGGCTCCGCGGGCTGCATCGTGCCCAGCACCGAGGTGAAGATCGTGGACGTGAGCGGCGCGTCCACCGAGGAATTGCCGGTGGGCAAGGAGGGCGAGCTCTGGATCCGCGGCCCCCAGATCATGCGGGGCTATCTCAACCGCCCCGCCGAGACCGCGGACTGCCTCGATCGCGAGGGCTGGTACCACACCGGCGACGTGGGCTACGTGGACGAGGACGGCTTCTTCTTCATCGTCGACCGCACCAAGGAGCTGATCAAGTACAAGGGCATGCAGGTGGCGCCCGCGGAGCTCGAGGCCCTGCTGCTCACCCACCCCGCGATCCTGGACGCGGCGGTGGTGCGCAAGGCCGACGAGGAGGCAGGCGAGGTGCCGAAGGCCTACGTGGTGCTGAAGCCCGACGAGGCGTCGAAGGCCGCCACCGCCGAGGCGATCATGGGCTGGGTGGCGCAGCGGGTGGCCCCGCACAAGCGCATCCGTCACCTCGAGTTCATCGACCAGATCCCGAAGTCGGCCTCCGGCAAGATCCTGCGCCGGGTGCTGATCGACCGCGAGAAGGCGGCCCGCTAGGCGCGGCCGCCGAGCGCGCGGAACGCGCCGCGCCCGGCGGCCGCCTCCGCCCTAGCTAGCCCCCGTAGACCTTCCTGAGCTCGCCGTCCGCCCACTTCACCGCGTCCGTCGGGCTCATGCCCTGCACGGCCTTGGCGAACATGTCGGTGACGATGTACTTGGAGTAGGCCTCCGCCGCCTTGGCCCCGGGCGGCCCCGCATAGCCGAACATCCGCGAGCCGCGCGGGGCGAGCCGGAACGGCTTGAGCGCGTCGTCGACCTTGTCCCACATGGGATGCGTCTCCCAGGAGACGGTGGCCCCCGCGCTGTAGCCGCTCTCGATCTCGAACCACTTGCCGAACTGCTCCTTGCCGTGGAACCACTTGAGGAACTCCCGCGCCGCCTTCTGGTTCTTCGAGTACTTCATGAGCCCGTGCGCGAACGAGACCAGGTAGAGCGGGGTGGGCCCGTTGGGGCCGGCCGGGATCGCGAAGTGCTCGATGTCGCGGAACATCGGCTCGCCCTTCTCGTCCTTGATCTTGTCGGGGTTGCGCTTGGCGAAGATGTAGATGGAGGCGCCGTTGTTGGTGGCCGAGATCTCGCCCGCGTGGAAGGCGCGGTTGTTGTTGGTGTCGTCCCACGCGAGCGCCCCCTCGTCGCAGGCGTCCTTCCAGAACGCGGTCATCCACTTCACCGCCTCGACGGCGCCCTTGCCGTTCAGCACCACCTTGTGGCCCGAGGCGTCCGTCTCCGCGCCGCCGAAGGTCCAGAGAATGGGATACGTCCACGCGGGCGCGTCGCCGAAAGTGTGGCCGAGGGTCTGCCCGATGGGCCGGCCCTTCTTCTTCAGCGCGGCGCCGACCTTCCGGTACTCGTCGAGCGTCTTGGGCGGCTGCGTCGCGCCCACCTCCGCGAACATCGACTTGCGGTACGCGGTGAGGATGCCGCCGGTCCCGTAGGGCAGGGCCAGGCGCTGCTTGCCCACCTTGGTGGCCACGTCACAGTGCGGGTAGTACGCGCCCTGATCCTTGGTCTTCCAGTCGCTCAGGTCGGACAGGTCGACCAGCGCGCTGGCGTAGAGGTGGGCCCAGTTGTGGAGCATCAGGATGATGTCGGGGCCGCCGCCCGACTGGATCGCCGCGGTGATGCGGGCCTGCAGGTCGTTGGCGTTGATGGTCTCGAAGGTGACCTCGACCTTGGTCTGCTTGGAGTACTCGGCGACCTGCCGGCGCACCTCCACGTCGCCTTCCGGGATGAAGTCCACCCAGTGCAGGAGGTGGAGCTTGGTGGTCTGCGCCCGGGCCGGCGCCCGCCGCGCGGCCAGGATGCCCTCGAGCCCGGCGGCGCCGGCGAGTGCGCCCGCCGCGAGGCCCGTCTTGATGAAGTGCCGTCGATCGTCCCGTCGGTTCATGGGGACCTCCTCGTTCCGAACCGGGTCAGGGAGACTGCGAAGAGAGGGAAGGGCGAAGGCGGGTGGAGCCCCTCGCTAGGGAGGCCACCGGGGCGCGCACGAGCAGCGCCGGCCATCGGACCGGCCAGGCGGCCGGTCATCCGGTCGATCGGAGCGGGCGGACGAGACACATCCAGCGACCCGATCGAGGCGCATCGGCTCCTCTCGTGGCGAGGAACGGGCCCGAACCCGGGCACTCTGCGCCGGGCGCGCCGCGCTGTCAAGGGCGCCCCGCGCCCGTGCTATAACTGCCGCCATGAACAAGATCGAGCGGGTCCGCGCGACCCTGGCGGGCCGACCGGTGGACCGGGCGCCCTTCACGGTCTGGTATCACTTCGGCACCCAGCACGCTCCCGCCGAGCGCGTCGCCCAGGTGCACATCGAGTTCTTCGACCACTACGACCTCGACCTGCTCAAGCTGATGAACGACTACGACTACCCCGCCCCCGAGGGCCTCGAGGTGGTCGCGAGCGCGGCGGACCTGGCGCGGCTCCGGCCGTTCGACCCGGCGGACACGCCGATGGGGCGCCAGCTGCAGGCGGTGGAGATGGTGGCGCGGGCCCTGCGGGACCGCGCGCTCTTCGTGGACACCGTGTTCAACGCGTGGAACACGCTGAAGCGCAACCTGGTGCGGGAGGCCATGCCGGCCCTCATGGCCGAGCAGCCGAAGGCGGTGGAGGCGGCCCTGTCGGTGGTGAACGACAACCTGATCCGCTACGCGCAGGCCAGCCTCGCCCGCGGCGCCGCCGGGATCTTCCTCTCGGTGCCCGCCACCCAGGAGAGCCTGACGCGCGAGCAGTACGAGCGGTTCATGCGGCCCTTCGATCTGGCCTTCCTCGAGGCGATCCGCGGCCGCGGCGAGTGCCACATCCTGCACGCGCACGGAGAGCGCCTGTACTGGGATCGCCTGCTCGACTACCCGGTGCAGGCCATCTCGTGGGCGGATCAAAACGGCGGGCCCTCGATCACCGAGGCGCGCGCGCAGACGCCGCTCACCCTGATGACTGGCCTGGACCACGTGCGGTTCGTCGACACCGCGGCGTCGCGGGTGCGCGAGCAGGTCCGCCGGGCCCTGGCCGAGGGTGGCAGCAGCCGGTTCATCCTCGCTCCCGGCTGCTCGCTGGCCACCTACGCCTACCCGCCGCTGATCCGCGCGGCGCGGGACGAGTCCGCCCTCCCCGCTCGCTGACGCCGCCAGCCGGCCCCGCCCGCTTCCGGGCTTGGGTCGGGCGTTACCGACACAGGGTAAATCACTGCCTCTGGCAGGGGCTGCACACCTCCAACTCAGCGCCGCATCGAGCGAATTTCGGTGGAATGCGGCTTGCTCTCCACGTCGGGCAGGAGGCTCCGAATGACCCCGAGGCGAATGGTGCTGGCGGCGGTCCTGGCTCTCACGGTGGTGTTCCTGAGCCCGATCGCCTACATGGCCGGCGAGCGCGCCGGTCTCTGGCTCACCACCCCTGCGTCGGACCGCGGGCCCTGGCCGAGCGTGGATGACACCGAGCGGGACACCGTCTCGCCGTTCGAGCGCGAGCCCGGCGTGCGCCCGGGGTTCGGGCAGATCTAGCGCCTAGAGGGTCACCACCAGCCCGTCGCAGGCGCACTCCTCCGGCACCGCGTCGGCGTGCGCCAGCATCTCGCGGCTCATGTGGGTCAGGATCACGCGCCGCGCCCCCACGCCGCGCGCGTGGGCCACGATGTCCGGATAGTTGAGGTGCCACTTCACCGGCTTGTCGTGGAAGTAGCATTCCGCGATCAGCAGGTCGGCGCCCCGCGCGGCGCGCGCCACGTCGTCGGTCCACTCGGTGTCGCCGGTGTAGCACACCACGCGGCCGTCCACCTCGATGCGGAGCGCGGTGGGGTTGGTCTCACGGGTGTGACGGGCGGGCTCGGGCGTCACCACCAGGTCGAGCACGGGGTGCGGGCGGCCCGGCTCCATCGCGATCCACTCCAGAGAGAAGCGGGGGGACCATCACCCCGGAGCCGGGAAAGAGCGCCTCGCGCAGGGCATCCATGCGCGGCCGGACCTCGCGCGGGCCCGCGATCACGAGGGGGCGCGTGCGCCGGGCCCCCAGCATCGCGTCCATCAGCAGGAACGGCACTCCGCCGCAGTGGTCGCCGTGCAGGTGGGTCAGCAGGATGGCGTCGAGCGAGTTGTGCTCGAGGCCCTGCTGGTTCAGCGCGATCAGCGACGAGGCGCCGAAGTCGATGGCGAAGCGCGAGCGCGGGCCGTCGACCACGATGCAGGTCTGGAAGCGGCCGCCGCTGCCGAACGAATCCCCCGAGCCCACGAACCGGACGGTCAGCGCCATGGCCACCCATGCTACGCGAAAAAGCTGGCCGCGCGCGGCCCCGCCCTGCGAGGATGCCGGGGTGCGGGCCTTCGACCGGACGTTCGGCGCCGGCTTTCTCGCCACCGTCCCCACCGCGCCCGGGGTGTACCGCTTCCACGACGCCGCGGGCACCCTGCTCTACATCGGCAAGGCCGCGAACCTCCGCCGCCGCCTCGCCCAGTACCGCCTGGCCGGCCGCCGGAAGAAGGAGCGCAAGCGCCGGGCCCTGGTGCGGGCGGCCGCGCGCATCACCTGGGAGGTGTGCGAGTCGCCCCTGGCGGCCGCGCTCGCGGAGATCCGGCTCATCCAGGCGCTGCGCCCGCCGCGCAACGTGGCGAGCGCGTACTCGTTCCTCTACCCGTTCGTGGGGCTTCGCGCGGAGGGTGACGAGCTCTACTTCTGCTTGACGACGTCACCCGCGGCCTTCCCGGGCGTGGACTTCCACGGAGCCTTTCGCTCGCGCGACGTGACGCGCGAGGCCTTCTTCTGCCTGATGGATCTGCTGCGGTACGTGGGCCACCCGGTGCCGCGCCATCGCTGCCGGCGCCTGGGAACCGCGCGTCACTCCGTGGTCCGGGGCTTCCGGCGCCTGCCGGCCGGCGCGGCGGGGGCGTGGAGCGCCTTCCTGCGGGGAGAATCGCGGACCGCTCTCGAAGCGCTGGCGCTGCGGCTGGTGGACCACGCGGGGGCACGCGCCCGCCGCGGAGAGATCCACGCCGCGCTGCGCGCCATCGCCCGGTTCTTCGAGGAGGAGCCCTGCGCGCTCGCCCGGGTGCGGGCCGCCACCGGCTTCGCGGACTATCCGGTGCCGCAGCTCGCCCGAGACCTGCTCTTCGCGCAGACGCGCCATCGGTGACGGGGCTTGTCAAAGCATGGGCTCGCCCGCGTAACCCGGCGCGGCCGCCCCTCGTCTAAGTTCCGATCACCACGCGCGAAATAGGCTGGCACTCCCGGTGCATGCTCGCCCGGGTATGGCTGCCGATTCCCCCGTCCGCCGGATCCTCGTGGTCGACGACGACGACGAGCTCCGAGAGGTCCTGACCACGGCGCTCGCCCGCGAGGGCCACTGCGTCGATGGAGCCTCGGACGGGACCGAGGCGCTGGCCCTGCTCGAGCGGCAGTCGTACGACCTGGTCCTGAGCGACCTGCGGATGCCGGGCACCGACGGCCCGTCGCTCTACGAGATGCTCCGCACCCGCCATCACTTCCCGGTGCGCTTCGCGACCAAGCTGCCGCGCGTAATCTTCATGACCGGCAGCGCGGCGGAGCATGCCGAGTTCCTGAGGGGGACCACCGATCCCATCCTGGAGAAGCCGTTCCCGCTGCGCGTCGTCCGGCAGATGGTGAGCGTGCTCCTGAACGCCAGCGCCTCCTAGCCCGCCGGGGCCGGGGCGCGCAAGCCACCCATGCGACTCGGCCCCAAGATCTTTCTCGTCTCGGCTCTCGCGATCGCGACGCTGTCCCTGGCGGTCGGCTGGAGCCTCCACACCGTCAAGCACCTCGTCTCGGTGAACCAGGTCGTGGCGACCCGCTCGGTCCCGGCCCTGCGCCTGCAGGTCGAGCTGCGCGAGACGCTCCACGGCCTGGTGCGGCTCGAAGCGCGCGCCCTGGTCCTCGCCGACCGCGACTACGCGCACGCCTGGTCGGAAGGGGCGGACCGGATGGAGCGCGGGCTGCGCGCGCTCGACGCCCATCTCGAGACCGCGGAGGAGCGGAGTGCGCTGGCCGCCACCCGCGCCGCCTTCGAGGGCTACCGGACGCTCGTGGAGGAGGAGCGCCGGCTCGTGACCCATGCGCAGTCCGGGGCCGCCCTGCGGTTGGCGGAGGGCCCGGCGCGCAAGGCCGCCGAGAGCATGGAGGAGCACCTGATCGCGTTGACCGCCGCGACCGAGACCGCCCTCACTCGGAGCCAGGCCGGGGCCCGCGCGCTCGAGGCATGGACGTGGCACGCGGTGGCCGCCGCCCTGGTGGCGAGCCTGGCGCTGGCGCTGGGCGCGAGCGCGTATCTGGCCTTCCGCATCACCCGCTCGCTGCGGCGGCTCTCCGCGGCCACCACCACGCTCGCGTCGGGCACGTGGACTGGCCCGCTGGCGGTTCCGGACCGCGACGAGATCGGAGAGCTGAGCCGCTCGTTCGACCGCATGGCGGAGCGGCTCCGTCAGGTGGACGACCTCAAGCAGGAGTTCTTCTCGCACGTCTCGCACGACCTCCGCAATCCCCTCGCCTCGATCCGCCTCGCGGCCGAGACGCTGCAGGAGCGCGCCCGGCGCGTGAACGACGCCCGCGCCCTGCGCCTGACCCAGCTCATCGAGGCCAGCGCCGCCCGCATGCTGGGCATGGTGAACCAGATCCTCGACTTCACCCGCCTGCGCGCGCTGTCGGTGCCGCTCGAGACGCGGCCGCTCGACGCGCGGGAGGTGGTCAGCCGCGCGATGGAGGAGCTCCGGCCGGTCGCGGAGGCGAAGCGCATCCGGTTGACGCTCACCGCGGCGGGCCAGAACTTCACGGTGCAGGGCGAGGAGGGCAGCCTGGTGCGCGTGGTGATCAACCTGCTCGGCAACGCGGTGAACTTCACCGCCGCCGACGGCACCATCACGCTCAAGCTCACCGAGGCGGGCGAGCGCGTCCGGCTGCAGGTGCAGGACACCGGGGTCGGCATCCCGCGCGACCTGCTCGGGTCGATCTTCGAGCCCTACCGGCAGGCGCACGGCCGGCGGCAGGGCAGCGGCCTCGGGCTGGCGGTGGTGAAGGGGCTGGTGGAGGCCCACCACGGGACGGTATCGGTCGATTCCACCCCCGGCGTCGGCAGCTGCTTCACCGTCGAACTGCCCCGCACGAGGCAGGCGGCGTGAGCCGGGCGCGGCGCGCCCTGCCGGTGCTGCTCCTGCTGGCCGGCTGTACCGCGAGCCAGCCCGCGTCCCGGGCGGTCCCGCCCTCGCCCACGACGGTTTCGACGATTCACACCCGTCCCGCCGCTGCCGCCCGGCTGGTGGCGTATGGGGACGAGCTCGCCGCGCGGGGCGAGGCGCGCGAGGCGGTGCTCATCTACGAGAGCGTCGCGCGCGACTACCCCACCGACCCGGCCGCCGCGGACGCGCTCCACGGGCTGGGACGCGTGCAGGCGGGGGCGGCGGCCCCGGCCCGCAACTACCGCGCCGCGCTCACCGCGTTCACCCGGCTCCTCGCCGAGTATCCAGACAGCCGCTGGACCGCGGACGCCCGCGCCTGGAAATCGGTCCTGAACGAGCTGCTGGCGCGGGAGGAAGAGACCGCCCGGCTCCGCTCGCAGATCGAGCACCTGCGACGCACCGACCTCGAGCTCGAGCGCCGGCGCTAGTCGGCCCCGCCCCCGGCGACCGAACGGTCACCGGGGACGGAGGCGCCATCGCCGGGGAGAAAACTGGCGGCGGGTGCCCCCGCACCCGCCGCCCGCGTCCACGAGATCGGCGATCCGCTCAGCGAGTCGCCGCCGCCTGGACGCGCAGATTGTTGACCACGTCGCGCACGCCCTTGACGTCCCGGGCGATCTGCTCGGCGCGCGTCCGCATCTCCGGCGTCTTCACGGTGCCGTTCAGGGCGACCACACCCTGGTTGGTGTCCACGTCGATCCGGGTCAGGGTGCCGATCTGCTCCGCCGCGAGCTTCGCCTTCACGGCCGCGGTGATCGAGCTGTCGTCGATGTTCTCGCCGAGCGTCCGGCCCGTGGTGGACTGACAGGCCGCCGCCAGCACGATCACCGCGAGGAGCGCCAGCGCCAGCCCGGCCCGCGTTCCGCTCATCCGTCCGAAAGCCCTCATCACAGCATCTCCTTCCGCGCCTTCTTGGCGCGCGCCGCTCCGATCGCGGTCTTCACTTCCTTCTCCTCTTCGGGGGGCGGCAGCACCGCGGGCAGGCCGAGGGAGTCGATCCACAGCTCGCGGCACCAGCCCTGGCTGTGGTAGAGGTGCTCGTCCTCCTCCTCCTCGACTTCCTCGAGCGCCTCGGTCAGCGCCTTCTTCTCCTCGCCCTTGACCTTGTCGGCCGCCTCGTGGAGCAGCTCCCAGTTCAGGTGGTCCTTGGTCTCGGCATGCACGACACACTCGCACGCCACCAGCTCGGCCGCCTCGGGCGGGCCCTGCTTGCGGGCCATCTCCATGGCCGCGACCAGGGATTCCCCGATGTGGTGCACCACCTCCCGGCCGGGGGTCTTCTTGTCCGGCCGGAGCCCGAGCTTTTCCATCAAGCCCAGGACGACCTGCTCGTGCTTCTTGGTCTGCTCCAGATACTCCTCCCACTCCTTCTTCAGGTCGTCGTTCTGGACGCAGCGCAGGGCGGCCCGGTAGACCTGCACCCCTCCGCGCTCCGTTTCCAGCATCTGGTAGATGAGCTCGCTCAGCTGCTCGTTCTTCACGTCTCCGGCCTCCCCTTCTCCTCGAGTGGTCCTGCGCTGTTGTCCGAAGGGAGCAAGGAGTGTGCCCCGCGCCGAGCGGCGGTTGGGGAAGCGATGCGACGCGTGAAACGTGAAGATCCGCGCGCGGTCCAGGCGCGGCGTGTCGGTCGGCCCGGGAGGGACGCACCGGATTACCGGGTAAGACGTGGGTGGGCCTCGCGTCCCGCGGAGGCCGGGGACCGCCGGGTGCCGCTTCAGCGGGGGAAGGGCAGTGGGGTGTGCTCGCTCCAGGCGTCCGGGCGGATGCCGAACGCCTCGATGAAGCGCTGCCAGCCCGAGGCGAGCGTGAGGGCCGCGCCCAGCTCGAGGATCTGGCCCTCGTCGAAGTGACGGCGGAGCTCCGCGTAGAGCGCGTCGTCGACCTGGGGCCGCTCGCCCGCGAGGCAATCGGCCAGGCGCAGGGCGGCCACCGTGCGGGGGGGCAGCGCGGCCTGCTCGAGATCACCGAGCGCCTGCTGCACCTCGTCCTCCCCGAGCCCCTTGCGCATCAACGATGCGCTGCGTGCGAGGCTTCAGTGCACGCACCGGTTACGCTGCGCGAGCCGGACGCGGCAGAGCTCGAGCATGGCCGGGTCGAGGCTCGAGCCGCCCGCGTAGATGAACGACACCCACGAGAGGAACAGGTCGAGCACGGCGGGCCGGCGCGCGAGCGTGAGGAACAGGTTGTCGTCCGGGTAGGCCTTGGCCAGCCACACCTCGAGGCGCCGGCGCAGCGCCGGCTCGAGCGACGCGGGATCGGCCTTGGGCAGCCGGCCGTGCTCGTTGGCCATGCGGCAGTCTAGCACGCCCCCGGCGACCGGCCGCCGGGCCCCCGGATCAGCCGCCGCGTCGAGCGGGCGCGATCAGGCCTTGCGGAAGCGGTGGACGCCGTCGGCGCCCACGAGACGGCTCACCTGCCCCTGCGCCTCGAGGAAGTGCAGGTGGGCCACCGTCTCCCCGATCGCGAACCCGAGCTGGTGCGCGTCGAGCCGACGGCGGAAGAGCACCGGCACCAGATCGTGCGCGGTGCGCGGCTCGGCCAGCGCGTCGATGGTCTCGCTGAGCCGCTCGTCGTGGTGGTGCTGCAGGTAGTCGAGCCGCCGGTGGAGGCCCCGGAACGGCAGCCCGTGCGAGGGCAGCACCAGCGTCGGCTCGGGCAGGGGCCGGAAGCGGCCGAGCGAGTCCAGGTAGAGCTTGAGCGGATTGCCGTGCGGCTGGTCCGGCCACACGCTCACGTTGGTGGTGATCTTGGGCAGCACCTGATCGCCCGAGATGAGCACGTTGGCCTCCGGGCAGTAGAGACACGCGTGCTCCGGCGCGTGGCCCATCACGGTGAAGGCGTGCCACGCCCGGCCCCCGATGGTCAGCACGTCGCCCTCGCGCACCGCGCGAAAATCGGGGGCCACCGTCGGCACGAGCTGGCGGAAGTGGTTGCCGCGCCCGCGGAAGGCTTCCACCTGCGCCTCGGGCACCCCATGGCGCCGGTAGTGGTTGAGCCGCTTCTCGGTCTCGTTGCCGCCCATCCCCTGCCACGCCAGCTGCGCCATGAGCCACTCGGCCTGCGGGCACCAGAGATCGACCCCGAAGCGCTGGGCCAGCCAGTCCGCGTTGCCGATGTGATCGGGATGGAAGTGGGTGACCAGCACCCGCCGGATCGGGCGCTCGCGCAGCTCGCCCGCGAAGAAGCCCTCCCACAGGGCGCGGGTGGGCGGCAGGCCGACGCCGGTGTCGACCACCGTGATCCCGTCCCCGTCCTCCAGCAGCCACAGGTTGATGTGGTTCAGCTGGAACGGCAGCGGCATCCGGATCCAGCGGATGCCGGGCGCGACCTCGATGCTGGCGCCGCCCTCCGGCGGCTCGGGCCAGGGGTGCACCAGCCCGGGGGCGGGCGCGGCCAGCGGATGCTCGGGCTCGGGCTTCATCGGCGGTCTCGCGTCGTCGGCATGCCTTCCATGATATGCCATCGGCCCAGCGCCGGCCGGCCGACGGCGGCCCGGGGCGTTCTACTCCACCGGAGCGGGCAGCGGCGCGACGCGCTCGCCCTCGTCCCGGGCGTCCCCGCGGGGGGCGGGCGGATCCACCCGCACCCGGCGCATGAGGGGCAGGAACAGCGGCACGATCGAGAACAGGATCGCGAGCAGCCAGAAGTCGTCCGCGTAGGCCAGCACCTGGGCCTGCGAGACCGCGTCGTGATAGAGCATGCTGAGCGCCTGCCGCTGCGCGGTGAACTGATCGCTGCCCTGCGAGAGGAAGTGGCTCGTCCACCGGCCCAGCCGATCCTGGGTGGCCGGGTCCCACACCGTCACGTGGCTCACGATCTGCTGCTGGTGGTACTGGCTCCGCTGGGCCAGCAGCGTGGTGGCGAGCGCGATGCCCACGCTGCCGCCCAGGTTGCGCAGCACGTTGTAGGCGGAGGTGGCGTTGACGAGCTTGTCCTTCCGGATGGTGGCCAGGGTGAGGGTCGAGAGCGGCACGAAGATGAAGCCGAGCGCGAAGCCCTGGATCACCCGCGGCAGGGTGAGCGTCCAGTAGTCCATGGTCAGCGTGACGTTCGACATCATGTAGAGGCTCATCGCGTTGACCAGGCAGCCGAAGGTCAGCAGCACGCGCTGATCCACCCGCGTCACCAGGCGCCCGCACAGGATCAGCGAGAACATGTTCCCCAGCCCGCCCGGGGCGAGCACCAGGCCCGAGGTCAGCGCGTCGTAGCCGAGGAGCTTCTGCGAGTAGAGCGCGAGCAGCACCATGCTCGAGAACATGCCGAGCCCGATCAGCGCGATGAAGCTGGCCCCGAAGGCGAAGTTGCGGTCGGTGAACACGGTCAGGTCCAGCACCGGGTCTCGGGCGTGGAGCTCGCGGGCCACGAAGCCCACCAGCGCCACCCCCGCCAGGAGGGCCAGGGTCACGATGAGGCTCGAGTCGAACCAGTCCTCGCGCTCGCCGCGGTCGAGGAAGAGCTGGAGACAGCCGAAGCCCAGGACCATCAGTACCAGCCCGGGCCAGTCCACCCGCGACGGCTTGCGCAGGTAGGGCGGATCGAACAGGCACGCGCTCGCCATGAAGAAGCCGAGCAGCCCCACCGGCAGGTTGATGTAGAAGATCCACCGCCAGGACCAGTTGTCCGCGATGTAGCCGCCGAGGGTGGGGCCGATGATGGGCCCCATCATGAAGCCCACGCCCCACACCGCCATCGCGAGGCCGCGCTGACCGAGCGGGAAGATCTCCCACAGGATCGCCTGGGACAGCGGGATGATGGGCCCGCCGCCGATCCCCTGGAAGATGCGGGCCAGGATGAGGAACGTGAGGTTCGGGGCCATGCCGGAGAGCACCGAGCTCACCGTGAACAGCACGCAGCAGACGAGGAAGAAGCGCTTGCGGCCCAGCACGCCGGCCAGCCAGCCGGTGGCCGGGATGATCACCGCGTTGGCCGCGAGGTAGGAGGTGATGACCCACGAGACCTCCTCGAGCCCGGCCGACAGCGAGCCCTGCAGATGCGGCAGCACCACGTTGGTCACGCTGGTGTCGAGCACCTGCATGAAGGCCACCACCATCACCGACAGCGTGATGGCCCACTTTCGGGCGGAGGAGATCGGGGCCGCCTCGAGGGGCTGGCTCATCGCGGGGCCAGGAGGCTAGCGCACCCGGATGACGACGTAGGCCGACATGCCGGCCCGCAGCGTGTTGTGGGCGCCGATCTCGCGGGAGTCGAGACGGATCTTCACCGGGATGCGCTGCACCACCTTCACCCAGTTGCCGGTCGCGTTCTCGGGGGGCAGCAGCGAGAAGCGCGAGCCGGTCCCCGCGCTCAGCGAGTCCACCGTGCCGTGAAAGACCTCACCCGGGAAGGTGTCGATCTCGACGGTGGCCGGCATGCCCGGACGCACCCGCGCCAGCTGCGTCTCCTTGAAGTTGGCCACCACCCAGACGTCGTGCAGCGGCACCAGGGCCATGAGCGGCTGCCCCATCTGCACGACCTGCCCCACCTCCACGCTCTTCTTGGAGACCACCCCGTCGGACGGCGCGCGCACCTCCGCGTGGGAGAGCTGCAGCTCGGCGAAGGCGAGATCGGCCTGGGCCTGGCTGAGCGCGGCGGCGGCCCGCTCGATCTCTGCCTCCTTGACGAGGACCTGCCGGCGCTGGCTCTCGACCCGGCCGAGCACCGCCCGCGCCTCGTTGATGCGCTGCCGGGCCTGGCTGACCGCGAGCATGCGGCTGGTGAGCGCGGCCTCCGCCTGCTGCGCCTCCTTCTCGGCCATCGCGAGCCGCCGCCGGGTCGCCTCGAGGGTGGCCGCCGCGGTGCCCGCCGCCATCTCCGCCTGATCGAAATCGCGCTGGGAGACGAAGCCGCCCTGCAGGAGCTTCTGCATCCGCTCCTTCTCGCGGGCGGTCTGCCGCTGGGTGGACTGGGCGCCGCTCACCTCCGCGATCATGGCCGCCACCGCCGCCTGCTTGGCTTCCAGCGTGGCGCGCGTCTCGGCCACCGCGGACTGGGCGCCCTGCTCGGCCACCCGGGCCGACTCGAGGGTCGCGCGCGCCTCGTCCACCTGCGCCGCGGTGGTCTCCCGGGTGAGCTGGGTCTCGGAGCGCGCGGCTTCGTAGGCGGCGGCCGCCACCGCGACCGCGGCCTTCGCCTGGTCGCGCCGGGCCGCGTAGTCGCGCGGGTCGATCCGGAGGAGGAGGTCGCCGCTCTTGACCGCGCGATTGTCGTCGACGAGCAGCTCGGCCACGTGGCCGGCGACCTTGGCGCTGATCACCACCATGTTGCCCTCGACGTAGGCGTCGTCGGTGGCGACCTGCCTGCGACTCTGCCACCAGAGATGGACGCCGTAGGCCACCAGGATCAGCGCGACCGCTGCGGTCAGGCCGATCAGCTGCCCTCGTCTCATGGCCCGGGTATGCTACCACCGCTCCGCGCTCGCCTCCCCGGAGATCGAGCCCGTCCGCTTGACTCCGTCCGGCCCCGCGGTCAGTATCAGCCCCGTGCACTTCGGGGTCTTCGTCGAGGAGCTGCGCCACGGGGCGACCCAGGCGGACGCCTTCCGCGACATCTTCGAGACGGCGGCCCGGGCCGAGGCGGGCGGCGTGGACTGCGTCTGGCTGGGCGAGATCCACTTCACCCCGTCCCGTTCGGTCATCTCCGCGTCGCTGCAGGTGGCGAGCGCCATCGCCGCGCGCACCCGGCGCGTGCGGGTCGGCACCGCCGTGCAGGTCCTCCCGCTGAACCATCCCCTGCGCATCGCGGAGGAGGTCGCGACCGTCGACCACATCAGCGAGGGGCGCTTCGAGTTCGGCATCGGGCGCAGCGGGGTGGTGAAGACCTACGACACCTACGGCATCGCCTACGGGGAGAGCCAGGCGCGCTTCCGCGAGACGCTCGAGATCCTGCGCCGCGCGTGGACCGGCGAGCCCGTGAGCTACCGGGGCGAGTTCTATCGCGTCGACAACGCGGTGGTGACCCCGCGCCCCTACCAGGTGCCGCATCCGCCCATCCGCATGGCCGCCACCAGCGACGAGACGTTCCCCATCGCGGGGCGGCTCGGCCTGCCCATCTTCATCGGCCTGCGCTCGACCGAGATCTCGGACCTGAAGGCGCAGCTCGGCCCGTATCGCGCGGCCTGGCGGGAGGCCGGCCACCCGGGCGAGCCGAGCGTCTACCTGCGGCTGCCGGTCTACGCCTCGCCGACCGACGCGGGCGCGCGCGAGGAGCCGCGCGAGAGCCTGACCGCGTTCTTCGCGCGGCAGACCGAGCTGGCCCGCCAGGCGGTGGGCCGGGCGGGCGCCGGCCCCGCCGATCGCCGGCGCGAGCAGGCCGAGCGCATGGCCGCGCTCACCTACGACGACATCCTGGCCCGCAAGGGCGCCTTCGGCACCGCGCGCGCGGTGGTCGATCGCCTGACCGCGCTGCGCGAGGAGCTGGGGATCGACGGCGTGGTGGCGGAGCCGAACCCGGGCGGGCGGATCCCTCCCGCCCTGGAGGCGCGGAGCCTCGAGATCCTCACCCGCGAGGTCGCGCCCGCGTTGAAGGCCGCGTGAGGACACCCGCGTGAGCGAGGAGGCCCTGCGCAAGATCGCGCTCCAGGTGCGCAACTGGGGGCGGTGGGGTCCGGACGACGAGCTCGGCACGCTGAACTACATCACCCCGGAGCGGATGGCCGCCGCGTGCCGCCTCGCCACCGCCGGCAAGGTCTTCGCCCTCGGCATTCCCCTCGACCGCAACGGCCCCCAGAGCGGCACGCGGGCCCGCTTCAACCCGATCCACGCCATGTTCCGCGACGGCGGCGACGCGCCCCGCACCGCCGCCGAGGTCGCGGCCCAGGAGGGCTACGGCGGCTCCGACGACTGGATCGTGATGCCGCTGCAGTGCGCGACCCAGTGGGACAGCCTGGCCCACATCTTCTACGAGGGGAAGATGTACAACGGCTACGACGCGACGCTCGTCACCAGCAGCGGCGCGGCCCGCAACAGCATCGACAAGACGAGCGGCCGGATCGCCGGCCGCGGGGTGCTGCTGGACGTGGCGCGCCACAAGGGTGTAAAGGCGCTCGAGCCGGGCTACGCCATCACGGTGGACGACCTCGAGGCCACCGCGGCGGCGGCGCGGGTGGAGGTGCAGCCGGGCGACATCCTGCTCGTCCGCACCGGGCACATGTCGCGCTATCTCGACCGGAAGGACTGGCGCCACTTCGACCTCGACCCGTTCCCCGGCGTCTCGGTGCACACCGCGCCCTGGCTCCACGCCCGGCAGGTGGCCGCGATCGCCTCCGACAACTACGCGGTCGAGGTCCGCCCCTCGGAGATTCCCGGATTCCGCAACCCCTTCCACGTGGTGGCGATCCCCAACATGGGGCTGACCCTCGGAGAGATCTTCTACCTGGAGGAGCTGGCGGTCGACTGCGCGGCGGACGGCCGCTACGCCTTCCTCCTCGTGGCCCCGCCGCTGCCGGTCGCGCGCGCGGTGGGCACGCCCATCAATCCCTACGCGATCAAGTAAGGCGCCATGGAAATCGTGCTGGTGGTCGACGACGAGCCGGACATCCGGACGGTGGTCCGCGGCATGCTCACCCCCAAGGGATACACGGTGCTGGACACCGGCGATCCCCAGCAGGCGATCCGCATGGCCACCCAGCAGGCGGTGCACCTCCTCATCACCGACGTGGTGATGCCGCTCATGAAGGGCACCGAGCTGGCCCGCCGCGTCCAGGAGGTGAGCCCGTGGACGAAGGTGCTGCTGATGTCGGCCTTCAAGGTGGCGGAGATCACCGCCTCGGGTCTGCCGTTCATCGCGAAGCCCTTCACGCCCGAGGCGCTGGTGGACCGGGTGCGGCTGATCCTGGCCCCGCCCACCCCCTTCTCGCGCCCCTCGCCGCCCGGTCCCCCTCAGGGATAGATCTGGCGGTACGCGAGCCGGGCACGCTCGCCCTTGCCGCCGAAGCGCGCGTTGTAGTCCCGGGTCATCGCGCGCAGGGTGTCCGAGGCCACGAACGCCCGCAGCGACTCCTCCGAATCGAACTCGTAGCAGACCATGTACTGCCACGGCTCCGATCCGCCGTGCGGGGTGTCGATGGGCAGGGCCGCGTAGCGGCGCATCCCGAGGCAGCCCGGCACCTGCGCCGCCTCCCGGGAGCGCACCGTGTCGTACCACTCGTTGAACGCGGCTTCCATCTCGGGGGCGATGGTGGCCTTCACGACGAAGAGGGCGGGACGCGACATGGCGGCGAGCCTAGCGGAGCGCCCGCGGCCGTGCAAGCCTGGCACTTCGTGTCAGGTCGCTGACGGCGAGCGTCGGCCGGACCCGGCGCGCGCGGCGCCGGCGCGGCGAAATGCTGGAGATTCGCGCGGTCGGTCGCTGGCCTCGAACGTGCACTGGCACCCGGGCGTCGGCCATCTTTCGAAGGAGTCGCTCCCGCAGTGGAATTGCTTCGCCCCTCGGTCGTGCTCGGATCCCTCGCCCGTCTCGCCTCGACGCTCTCGATCACCCAGCCCGGCGAGGTCTTGCCCGCCGCGAGCCCGGCCCTGGCCGGCGCGCCTCCTCCCGACGGCGCGGCGGCCCGGGCGGTGCCGGCGAAGCCGCTCCGCCGCTCGCTGGCCGCGGCGGTCGCGGAGGGCGCGTGCGCCGAGGTCTTCGCGGCGTGCGCCACCGGCGCGGTCATCACCGGCTGGGCGCTCTACCTGGGCGCGGGCACCGCGCTCATCGGCTTCCTCGCCGCGCTGCCCCTGGTGGCCCAGCTGGCGAGCCTGCCCGCGGCGTGGTTCATCAGCGGGCGGAGCCGCAAGTGGGCCACCGTGGTCGCGGTGTGCGTGTCGCGCCTCACCTTCCTGCCCCTGATCGCGCTGCCGTGGCTCGGTCTGGCTCCCGCGGCCAAGCTGCGCGTGTTCGTGGCCATCGTGGCGGTGAGCACGATCTTCGGAGTGATCGGCAACAGCGCGTGGGTGGCGTGGATGGGCGATCTGGTCCCGGGCCGGCTGCGCGGCCGCTACTTCGGGCAGCGGACCGTCGTCCTCAGCATGGCGGGCACGCTGGCCTCGCTCGCCGCCGCGCTGACCCTCGATCGCGTGGGCCCGCTCGGCTGGACCGGCGCCGCGCTCTCCGTGCTCACCGCGGTGGCGTGCCTGGCCGGGCTCGCGAGCCTCGGCCTCCTGCTGCGTCAGCACGAGCCGGCGGGCGCGCGCGAGGCGGATGCCGCCGCCGGCTGGATGAGCCTGCGCGCCGCGCTCGCGGATCGGCGGGTGCGCCCGTACCTCCACTACCAGCTCGCGTGGAACGCGGCGGTCGGCATCTCGGCCAGCTTCTTCGCCTACCACCTGCTGGCCAATCTGCACACCGGCTTCCTGGTGGTGGCGGCCCACGGGGTGGTGGTGGCGGTGGTCCGCATCGCCTCGGCCCGGCTCTGGGGCCGCGCGGTGGACCGCATCGGCGCCCGCCCGGTGCTGATCGTGTGCTCGTTCGGCATCGCGGCGGTGCCCGCGATCTGGCTCTTCCCCACCCCGGAGCGGCTGTGGCCGATCGCGATCGAGGCGGTGCTCTCCGGCTTCCTCTGGGGCGGGCACGGCATCGCCGCGCTCGACCTCACGATCGGGCTCGCCCCGCGCACCGGGCGCCCCTTCTACCTGGCCGCGTTCGCCACCGCGGGCGGCCTGGGCTTCGGCGTGGCCTCGGTGCTGGCCGGCCAGCTCGCCACGCTGGCGCCCGCCCACTTCACGCTGGGCGGCATGGAGTGGACCAGCATCCACATCCTCTTCCTCCTCTCCTCGCTGGGCCGGCTCGCCGGGGGCGGCCTCGCGGTGCGCCTGCAGGATCCGGGCGCGCGCGGGGGCGTGCCCGATCTGGTGCGGTCGCTGTCGGCTCCGCTGCGCGCGGCGGTGGCCGAGTCCTTCGTGCCCGAGCTCGCGCGGATCCCCGTCTTCGCCCGCCGCCACCGCTGAGCGGGCCGCCCGCCCGATCGCGGCCGAGTCTGCTAGACTCGGCTGGCCTCGACATCCCCGACGGGTCCAGGGAGGCGTGCGATGGGCGACCTGCTGAGCGACGCGCGGCAGCTGCGCCAGAAGCTGCACCGGCTCGAAGTGCTGCTCGAGATCGAGAAGGGGCCGCCGACTCCCGGCTGGCTCGCGGGCAAGTCTCCCGCGGACGTCGAGCGGCCCGCCGCGATCAAGCGGCTGCTCGACACCGGGCTCATCGAGCCCGCCCCGGCGCCCCAGCACTACCGGGTGACCCCGGACGGCTGGGAGTTCCTCCAGACCCTCCGCGCGCGGGTGGGCGGCAGCGGCGGCCTCGACTGGACCCGCGTGGACGAGATCGATTTCACGAAGCTCTGAGGAGATTGGCGCCCATGCTCGAGCGAAAGGTCGGCGACGTCACCATCACCCGCATCATCGAATCGGAGCGGCCGGACTTCGACGCGGCCCAGTTCTTCCCGTCGATCACCGCCGAGCAATGGGCGCCCTACCGGCAGCGCCTCTCCGGCTGGGCCCTCGATCCGGCGGTGAACGGGCTCGTGTTCCCCATGCAGTCGTTCCTGGTGCGCACCCGCCACCACACCATCGTGGTCGACACCTGCGTGGGCGATCACAAGGCGCGGGCGCGGCCCAACTGGAACATGACCTCGAGCGGCGCCTACCTCCAGCGCCTCGCGGAGGCGGGGGTGCGGCCGGAGCAGGTCGACTACGTGCTCACCACCCACTTCCACACCGACCACGTGGGCTGGAACACCCGCTGGCAGGGCAACCGCTGGGTCCCCACCTTCCCCAACGCGCGCTACGTGATGTCGGAGAAGGAGTGGACCTACTGGTCGGGCCTGCACAAGGAGACGCCGCAGCCCCAGATCGAGGACAGCGTGATCCCCATCGTGCAGGCGGGGCGGGCCCAGATGGTGAAGAACGACTTCGCGATCTCCGACGAGGTGCGCTTCGAGTCCACGTGGGGCCACACCCCCGATCACATGAGCGTGCACATCGCCTCCCGCGGCCAGCACGCGGTGATCACCGGCGACCTCATCCACTCGCCGGTGCAGTGCCTCGAGACCGACTGGGTGCCGCGCCCCGACTTCGACCCCAAGCAGGCGGCGGCCACCCGCCGCGCGTTCCTCGAGCGCTACTGCGAGCAGGACGTGCTCGTCTGCGCCTCCCACTTCCCCTCGCCCTCGTTCGGGCGCGTGGTGCGGGAGGGCGACGCCTTCTGGTTCGAGTACTTGAAGGCCTGAGCCTCCGGCGGTGGCCACCCGCAAGCAGAACCACGACTGGCTCGCCCGGACCGTCGAGGCGCCCATCGAGCCCGAGCTGCCGATCTGCGACCCGCACCACCACCTCTGGGACGGCGAGCCCGCGCGGGTCGCGCCGCGCTATCTCCTCGACGAGATCCTGGAGGACGTGGGCGGCGGCCACCGCATCGTGTCCACCGTGTTCATCGAGTGCGGGGCGATGTTCAAGGCCGACGGGCCCGAGCCGCTCCGCGTGGTGGGCGAGACCGAGTTCGTGAACGGCATCGCGGCCATGAGCGCCTCCGGCCGCTACGGGCCCACCCGGGTGGCCGCGGGCATCGTGGGCACCGCGCCGCTGCGCCTGGGCGCCGCGGTGGGACCGGTGCTCGACGCGCAGATCGCGGCGGGCGGGGGGCGCTTCCGCGGCGTCCGCCTGGGCGCGGCGTGGGACCCCGATCCGGCGGTGCCGAACCACCGCACGAAGCCTCCGGAGGGACTGTTCCTCCGCGACGACTTCCGCGCCGGCTTCGCCCAGCTCGCGCCGCGCGGCTTCACCTTTGAGGCGTGGTGCTATCACCGCCAGATCCCGGACGTCACCGCGCTGGCCCGCGCCTTCCCGGACACCACCATCGTCCTCGACCACTTCGGCGGCCCGGTCGGCATCGGCTCCTACGCGGGCAAGCGTCGCGAGGTCTACGAGGAGTGGCGCGGCTACATCCGCGAGCTGGCCACGTGCCCCAACGTGACGGCCAAGCTGGGCGGGCTCGCCATGGAGGTGAACGGCTACGGCTGGCACGAGCAGCCGCGCCCGCCGTCCAGCCAGCGGCTGGCCGACGCCACCCGCCCGTACTACGAGTTCACCATCGAGCAGTTCGGGGTCGACCGCTGCATGTTCGAGTCGAACTTCCCGGTGGACGCGGTGAGCGTGAGCTACACCGTGCTGTGGAACTCGTTCAAGCACCTCACCGCCGGCTACTCGGCGGCCGAGAAGGCCAAGCTCTTCCACGACACCGCCGCGCGCGTCTACCGGCTGTCCGGCTGATCGCGGCGGCGGGCCCCGCCCTGCCGCGGCTCGGCCCGCTTGCGGGGGGTCCTCGCGCCGGTTGACAGCCTCCCGTGGCGCTGGTACGGTCCGCGTGTCCGATCGTGCGAACCGTCCGCGGCCGCCTCGGCCCCTCCTCAGACGGCACGAGTCCTCGTCGTCGGAGGGCGGCTTCCCGGGGCGGCGGGCCTCTTCAGGCCCGGGGAAGCGTGTATGCCCCGAAGGCGAGGTCGTTCGGAACATCGACAGCCGGGTCCCCGCCGCGCTCGCCCCCATCCCTGCCCGCTGCGTGCTGGAGGTATCCCATGACCACGCTCATCCGCCGCCGTCCCGCCCTGGTCGCCCTCCTGACCCTCGCCCTGATCGTGACCGCCCTCGCCGCGGCGGGCCGGCTCGATGCGGCGGACACGCCGCGCCGGGGCGGCGTGCTGCTGGCGGTGATCGGCGCGGATCCGCCGAGCCTCGATCCGCACCAGGAGTCGACCTTCGCGAACATCGAGCTGGTGGCCCCGCTCTACAGCACGCTCCTGCAGCTCGACCCCTACGCGTATCCGAAGATCATCGGTGACCTCGCCACCGAGTGGAAGATCTCGCCCGACGGGCTCACCTACACCTTCAAGCTGCACCCCGACGTGAAGTTCCACGACGGCTCCCCGCTCACCGCCGCCGACGTCAAGGCCAGCTACGACAAGATCATCTTCCCGCCCGCGGGGGTGCGCAGCGTCCGCAAGAACGCCTACACCGCGGTGTCGCAGGTGGACGCCCCCGATCCCACCACGGTGGTGTTCCGGCTGAAGTTCCCGTCCGCCTCGCTGCTGGCCAACCTGGCCTCGCCGTGGAACGTGATCTTCCCCAAGAAGTACCTCGACCAGGACCCGAACTACTTCAAGACCCACGCGATCGGCAGCGGCCCCTTCAAGTTCAAGAACTACACGCGGGGCTCCACGTTCGAGGGCGAGCGCAATCCCGCCTACTTCGTGAAGGACCGGCCGTATCTCGACGGCTACAAGTTCTACATCAGCCCGGAGACCTCGGTGCGGGCGGCCGCCATCCGGTCCGGACGCGCCTACATCGAGTTCCGCGATCTGCCCAGCGCGGAGGTGGAGGCGATCCGCAAGCAGCTCGGCGACAAGGTCGCGGTGCAGGAAACCCCCATGACCGGCGAGTGGGGCATCGCCATCAACAACACCAAGAAGCCCTTCGACGACGTCCGGGTGCGCCGGGCCCTCTCGCTCGGCATCGATCGCTACACCATGGCCAAGGTGCTCCAGCCGCTCACCGGCCTCCGCTACGTGGGCGGGCTGATGCGCCCCGGCTCGGAGTGGGCCATGTCGCCGGCCGAGCTGGAGAAGATCCCCGGCTTCGGCCGCGACGCGGAGAAGAACCGCGCCGAGGCCCGCAAGCTGCTCGCGGAGGCCGGCTATCCGAACGGCTTCAAGATGGTGCTGAAGAACCGCAACGTGAAGCTGCCGTACCAGGACTTCGCGGTCTTCTTGATCGGGGAGTGGCGGAAGATCGGCATCGAGGTGGAGCACCGGCCGCTCGAGACCGCGGCGTGGTTCTCCGACGGCCAGGACACCGGCAACTTCGAGGTGATCGTGGCGCCCACCGTGGAGTTCATGGACGACCCCGACCAGTTCCTCGGCCGCTACGCCACCGGCAGCACCCAGAACTGGGGGCGCTTCTCCGACCCGCAGGTCGACGACCTCTTCTCACGCCAGGCCCGCGCCCTCGACCACAACGAGCGCAAGAAGCTCATCAATCAGATGGAGAAGCGCGTGCTGGAGAACGCCTACTTCATGACCGGGCTCTGGTGGTCGCGGAACCTGGTGCACTGGACCAAGGTGCGCAACTACGTGGCGCCCCCCAACCACTACACCAACCAGAAGCTGCAGGACGTCTGGCTCGCCGAGGACTGAGCCGGGCGCATGCGCACCTATCTGGCCAAGCGCCTCCTCCTGATCGTCCCCACCCTGCTCGGGGTGGCGGCGGTGGTGTTCCTCATCATGCGGGTGATCCCGGGTGACGTGAGCCTGCTGATCCTGGGCGGCGACCAGACCGGCCGCATCGATCCCCAGCAGCTGGCCGCGCTCCGCCACCAGCTGGGGCTCGACCAGCCGCTCGCGGTGCAGTTCGCCACCTGGCTCTGGGGCGTGCTGCGGCTCGACTTCGGCACCTCGCTGTGGACCGGCCAGCCCGTGATCGACGAGGTGCTGATCCGCCTGCCGCTGAGCCTCGAGGTCGCGATCCTGGCCACCATCGTCTCGGTCCTCCTCGCGGTGCCGCTCGGCATGCTGGCCGCGGTGCGCCAGGACACCTGGGTGGACTACGCCATCCGCGTGGTCAGCATCGGGGGCCAGGCGATCCCGTCGTTCTGGGTGGGGATCCTGGTGATCCTGTTCCTGGTGATCTACTTCGGCTGGGGCCCGCCTCTCGAGTTCACGCCGCCCTGGGTGGACCCGTGGGCCAACTTCCAGCAGCTCGTGTGGCCGGTGGTGACGATCGGCTACCGGTACGCGGCGGTGACCACCCGGATGACGCGCTCGACGGTGCTGGAGGTCCTGCGCGAGGACTACATCCGCACCGCGTGGGCCAAGGGGCTCCGCGAGCGGGCGGTGGTGATCCGGCACGCGCTCAAGAACGCGATGCTCCCGGTGATCACCCTGGTGGGCACCGAGTTCGCCTTCCTCATCGGCGGGCTGGTGGTGACCGAGACCGTCTTCACCCTGAACGGCGTGGGCCGCTTCGTGGTGGACGCGGTCGCGCACCGCGACTACCCGGTGGTGCAGGCCCTCGTCTTCCTGATCGCGCTGTCGTTCGTGGTGGTGAACCTGCTCATCGACCTCACCTACGCGTGGCTCGACCCGCGCATCCGGTACCACTGAGGTGGCGATCAACGGCTCCCTCCTGGAGAACGCGGTCGCGGCGGAGCCGGCGACGCGCCCCACCTGGCCCGCGCAGCTCTGGGGCTTCGCGCGAGGCAAGCCGCTGGGGGCAGCGGGGGCGATGATCATCGTCGGCCTGCTGGCGGTCGCGGTGCTCGCGCCCACGCTCGCGCCCTACGACCCGTACCTGCCCGACTACGGCGCCCAGTTCTCCTCCCCCGGCGCCGACCACTGGCTCGGCACCGACGAGTTCGGGCGCGACGTGCTGAGCCGGGTCATGCACGGCGCGCGCATCGCGCTCTTCGTGGGCTTCGCGGCGTCGTTCCTGGGCTGCTCGCTGGGTGGGCTGCTGGGGGTGGTGAGCGCCTACTGCGGCGGGACCGTCGACCTGCTGCTCGAGCGCGCGATGGACGTCCTGCTCGCGTTCCCGCAGCTGATCCTGGCCCTCGCGGTCGCGTCCATCCTCGGGCCCGCGGTGCCGAACGTGGTGATCGCGGTGGCCATCCCGATCATCCCGCGCGCCGCGCGGGTGGTGCGGGCGACAGCGCTCTCGATCAAGGAGAACGTCTACGTGGAGGCCGCGCACGGGCTGGGCGCCACCCACTACCGGGTCATCCGCCAGCACCTGCTGCCCAACGTGCTCGCGCCGTACCTGATCATCCTCACCGCCCAGCTCGGCACCGCGATCCTCGCCGAGGCCGCGCTGTCCTACCTGGGTCTGGGCGCGGCGGAGCCCACGCCCTCGTGGGGCCTGATGCTCTCGGGCTCCGCGCCGGCCTACGCGGAGAAGGCCCCGTGGATCGGTCTCTTCCCCGGGGTGGCCATCAGCCTGGCCGTGTTCGGGTTCAGCCTCTTCGGTGACTCGCTGCGGGACGTGCTCGATCCGAAGCTGCGGGGGCGCTAGGAGCCTCGCTCATCGCGCCGCCGCCGGCGGCTCCCGGGGCAGGCCCGCCGCGATCCAGCCCGCCATGTGGCCGTCCAGGTAGCGCACGTTCGTGTAGCCCGCCAGCCGCAGCGCCGCCCACGCCACGCCCGCGCGCGGCCCATGCTGGCAGTAGACGACGATGGGCAGCGCGGGGGCCTGCTCCGGCGACGCGGGGAGCCGGTCGCGGCCGACCAGCAGCGTGTAGAACGGCACGTGCAGCGCGCCCGGAACGTGGCCCGCATCGTACTCGCGACGGGTGCGCACGTCGACGATCACGGGCGGCGTGCCCGCGTCGATGGAGGCGAGCAGCGCCGCGGGGGTCACCCGGGACGCCGCGCTCGCGCAGCCGCCCGCGACCACCGCGAGCAGCGCGAGCAGCGCGAGTGCTAGCGCAGCCGGAGGCCGACCCGGTCCCATCGCGCGTCACCGTCGGCGCCGGCCGACCAGTAGACCCACGTCGGCCGACCGACGATGCGGGAGCGGGACACCGGCCCCCAGTGCCGGCTGTCCTCCCCCGCGTTGCGATTGTCTGCCGTCACGAACACCGCCCCGGACGGCACCTCCACCGGCCCGACGTCCGGAGCCCCCGGTCCTCGTCGCTCCGGTCCGCGTAGGGCTTCGCGAGGGGCGGGCGGCCGTCGGCGGGCGCGCAGTTGCTGACCAGCACGTAGTCACCGGGCAGCAGCGTGGGGGCCATCGACGTGGACGGGATCAGCATGCCCTCGAACCGCTGCCGGACCGCGATCGGCAGCGCCGCGACGACCGCCACCATCGCCACCAGGACCACGGTCCGGAAGAGGCGGCCCGACCTGTCCATGCCTCCTACCCTACGACCCCGGCCCGGGCGAGCGCACACGAATTGCGATTCTGCTAGCATCGGGCGCGATGACGGACATCTCCCCCGCGGCCCGTGCCGACCTGGCGCCCACCGGCAGGCTCCGGGCCGCCATCAACTACGGCAACTTCATTCTCGCCGCGCGGGACCCGGCCACCGGCGAATCGCGCGGGGTGGCCATCGATCTGGCCGCCGAGATCGCCCGGCGGCTCTCCGTGCCGGTGGAGATCGTGCCCTACGACAGCGTGGCCGTCATGGGGGACGCCGCGCCCAGCGGGGCGTGGGACATCGCGTTCCTCGGCTCCGACCCGGCGCGCGAGAAGATCATGAGCTTCACCGGCGCGTACCTCGAGATCGAGGCGACGTATCTCGTGCCCGGCGCCTCGCCGCTTCGCACCGCCGCGGAGGTGGACCGGGCGGGCGGGCGGGTGGCCGCGCCCGCGCGCGCGAACTACGAGCTCTACCTGAGCCGGAATCTGAAGCACGCCCGGCTGGTCTCCGCCGAGAGCGCGGCCGCGGCCTTCGAGCTGCTCGCGAGCGGCAAGGTGGACGCCCTCGCGGGGCTCACCCAGGCTCTGCTCGGGCTCCAGCCCCAGCTCCCCGGCTCGCGCCTGCTCGAGGGACGCTTCATGGGCGTGCAGCAGTCGATCGCGGTGCCGAAGGGCAAGGAGGCCGGCCTCGCCGTCCTCCGACAGGTGGTGGAGGACTCCAAGCGCTCGGGGCTCGTGGCCCGCGCCATCGAGCGCACCGGCGCCAGGGGCGTCCGCGTCGCCCCGCCCGCCACATAGCGCACACCGGACCCTTCTCGAAGGAGGCCTCGCCATGAGCGACAACGGCCACGTGGATCCCCGGACGCTCCGGTCCCGTCTCTCCCACCCGATCATCGACGCCGACGGCCACTGGCTCGAGTACGGCCCGGTGATGCGCGAGGCGTTCCGCAAGATCGGCGGCGAGGCCGCCGTGGAGGGACTGGCCCTGGCGAGCCAGCGGGTGCCCAACGCGCTCCGGATGACGGTGGCGGAGCGCGCGCGCCGGCGGATCGGCCAGGAGGCGTTCTGGTCCTCGCCGTGCGAGAACGTGCTGGACCGCGCCACCGCGATGCTGCCGCGGCTGCTCCACGAGCGGCTGCCGGATCTCGGCATCGACTTCTCGGTGGTCTATCCGACCGCGGGGTTGAGCTACCACCGCATGCAGGACACGCGCCTGCGGCGGGCCATCTGCCGGGCCTACAACGTCTTCGCGGCGGACCAGTTCCGCGGCCTCGAGGACCGGGTGATCCCGGCCGCGATCATCCCCATGTACACGCCGGAGGAGGCGATCGAGGAGATCGAGTTCGCGGCCACCCAGCTCGGCTACCGGGTGATCATGGTGGGGGGGATGATGCGGCGGCCGGTGCCCGCGCTCGTCGAGGAGCGGCCGGACGCGGCCGGCCTCGTGGAGTGGTACGACGTCATCGGCATCGACAGCCCGTACGACTACGATCCGGTGTGGCGGACGTGCCGCGACCTCAAGCTGGCCCCGACCTTCCACAACGGGGCGCGCTCGATCCTCCTGCGCAACTCGCCGTCCAACTTCTGCTACAACCACATCGGCCACTTCGCCTCCGCGGGGCACGCGGTGGCCAAGGCGCTCTTCTTCGGCGGGGTCACGCGGCGCTTTCCCGACCTCAACTTCGCGTTCCTGGAGGGCGGGGTGGGCTGGGCCTGCATGCTCTACGCGGACCTCATCGGTCACTGGGAGAAGCGCAACGGGCAGGCCATCCAGGCCACGCACCCGAGCCGGCTCGATCGTGGGCGGCTGCTGGAGCTGGCCCGGCGGTACGGACGGCCCGAGGTGATCGAGGCCATCGGGCGCGGCGAGGGCCTCGAGGGCGACTCGAACTCGACGCTGAACGGCGGGGTGGAGGACCCCGACGACTACTTCCGCTGCCGCATCGAGAAGAAGCAGGACATTCGCGATCTCTTCGTGCCGCGCTTCTACTTCGGCTGCGAGGCCGACGACCCCGCCAACGCGTGGGCCTTCAACACCCGAGCCAACCCGATGCGGGCGCGCCTCAACGCGATCTTCAGCTCGGACATCGGCCACTTCGACGTGCCGGACATGACGGAGGTGGTGCCCGAGGCCTACGAGCTCGTGGAGCACGGGCTCCTGACCGCGGAGGACTTCCGGGACTTCACCTTCGGCAACGCGGTGCGCTTCTGGGGCGAGGTGAACCCCGACTTCTTCCGCGGCACCACCGTGGAGAAGGCGGCCGCGGAGACCCTGGCGGCGCGGAGTGCCGCGACGCGCGGGCGCTAATTAGCGCTTCGCGCCGCCCGGAGCGTGCGCGAACGGCAGCCGCGCGAACTTGACGCGGTCCGCCTCGATCACGAGGGTGACCGCGTCGGGGTTCCGCCACGGGAACGGCTTGCCGGTGTACTTGCGCGCGGTCTCGTCCTTCACCGCGAAGGACGGGTCCGGCCGGCGCTCGACCACGCGCCCCCGGATCTGCGCCTCCACGTACGGGTTGTCGACGTCCACGATGGACAGCGCCACCCGCGGGTCGCGGCGGGTGTTCTTCGCCTTGAGCGAGCCTTCGCCGGTCCCGACCAGGATGCGGTCGCCCTCGCGCGTGACCCAGACCGGCGCCGACTGAGGCGAGCCGTCGGGCATGAGCGTCGCGAGGTGGGCGAAGTTGGGCCCGTCGATCAGCGTCTTGACGTCGTCGGGGAGCGGGGTGGGCATGTGGGTCTCCTTGGCTCTGGCGCCGCGGGTTGTCCGGCGTTTGGGGGAGTGGGGGGGCCATGTCGGGTCCCTTCCGGAGGTATTGTCCGCCGAGCGGCGCCCGGAGGCCATGACTAGACGACGCCGGGCCAGGCGGCTGCCCGCGATCGTGGGGCCGCGGCCGAAGATCCTCTTCGTGGGCATCAACCCGTCGCTGCGGTCGGCCGAGGTGGGCCATCACTTCGCGGGGCCGGGCAACCCGTTCTGGCGGCTGCTGCACGCGGCGCGACTCGTCTCCCGCCCGTTCACCTATGCCGACGACGTCCGGCTGCCCGAGCACGGGCTGGCGCTCACCAACATCGTCCCCCGCGCCACCCGCGCCGCCTCCGAGCTGACCCGCGAGGAGTTCGCCGCCGGCCGCGCCCGGCTCGCGCGGCTGATCCGGCGCGCGAGCCCCGAGGTGGTCGCCTTCGTCGGCGTCACCGTCTACCGGGCGTTCTTCGGCGCGGCCGCCTCCGGCGGGCCCGGGCCCAAGCCCGAGCGGATCGACTCGGCCCGCGTCTTCGTGCTCCCCAACCCGAGCGGGCTCAACGCCACCTACCCCGGCTTCCGCGACAAGCTGATCTGGTTCCAGCGGCTCCGGCGCTGGGTGTAGACTCGGCCGTCACGCACGCCCAGTCTCGAGGAGGACTCGACATGCGACTGGCCGACAAGATCGGGATCGTCACCGCGGCGGCCTCCGGCATGGGCCGGGCCGGCGCGGTCCGCTTCGCACGGGAGGGCGCGCAGGTCGCGGTGGTCGACCGCGACGCGGCGGGCGTGGAGCGCGTGGTGGGCGAGATCCGGGCGGCCGGCGGCACCGCGCACGGGATCGTGGCGGATCTCACGCGCGACGAGGACTCGCGCCGCATCGTCTGGGACACGGTGGCGCGCTTCAAGGGCCTCGACTTCGTGTGGAACCACGTGGGGCACCCGGGACCGGCCGCGGTGGAGGGCATCGACATGAGCGCCTTCGACCTCGCGGTCGGGCTCAACCTGCGCACCGTGCTCGTCACCACCGACGCGGCCATCCCGGAGATGCGGCGCCGCGGCGGCGGCAGCCTCCTCTACACCGCGTCGACGTCGGGCCTGCAGGGCTCCTCCTACAGCCCGGTGTACTCGATGTGCAAGTTCGGGGTGGTGGGCTTCGTGAAGAGCCTCTCGGTGCGCCTCGCCCCCGAGAAGATCCGCGTGAACGCGGTGTGCCCGGGGCCGATCGATACCCCGATGCTCCGGGTCTTCGTGGCGCGCCCCGACCAGAAGTCGACCGCGGGCACGGACCCGGAGGACCTGGTGCGGCAGCGCGCCGGCCGGGCGGTGCCGCTGGGACGCACCGGCCGGCCGGAGGAGGTCGCCAACGCCGCCCTGTTCCTGCTGTCCGACGAGGCGTCCTTCGTCACCGGCGCCGCGCTGCCGGTCGACGGCGGCGTGACCGCGGCGTGAGGCGCCGACCCATTCGCCGCTGCCGCCGCAGATCGAGCAGTTCATCCACGACAACCCGCAGGGCGTGCTGACCTCGTTCCGCAGAACGGGATGCCCCAGCTCAGCATCGTGACGGTCTACCCGCGCGACGGGGACCCGCGGGGCGCGCTCCTCGTGTCGCACGCCGACTGGTGGTCGGGCTTTCTCGTCTTCGAGGGCACCGCGGAGCTGACCCACTCGCGGCCCCAGCACATCTACGGCACCGCCCTGGCCAAGATGCGGGAGGCCCTCGCGAAGTAGATCCGCGCCGCGCTCCCCCGATCGGGCTTGACACATCGATCCATATTTTGATATTTATGGAAATGTCTCACAGACCCACGTCTGCGCCAGGGGGACCTCGATGAGGGGTGGCACCGGAGACGCTTCGAGTCGACTGCCCGTGGTCGTGATCGGCGCCGGTCCGGTCGGGCTGGCCGCCGCGACCCATCTGGCCGCGCGCGGCCAGGCGTTCCTCGTGCTGGAAGCCGGCGCGTCGGTCGGCACGCACCTCCAGGCGTGGGGCCACGTCCAGGTGTTCTCCCCGTGGCGGTACAACGTGGATCCGCTCGCCCGGAAGCGGCTGCTGGACGCCGGATGGAGGGAGCCGGATCCGGAGGCGCTGCCCACCGGGGCGGAGCTCGCCACCGGGTATCTGGAGCCGCTGGCCAAGCTGCCGGATCTCGCGCCCCACATCCGGTTCGGCGCGCGCGTCACCGCGGTCGCCCGGGCGACCCACGACAAGATGAAGACCGGCGATCGCGCGCACGCCCCCTTCGAGGTGCGGATCCGCATCGCGACCGGCGAGGACAGCGTGCTCGGCCGGGCCGTGATCGACGCCTCGGGCACCTACGCGATGGCCAATCCCCTGGGGGCCAACGGCCTGCCCGCGGTCGGAGAGCCGGCGTGTCGCGCGCACATCTTCTACGGCATCCCGGACGTGCTCGGCGCGTCGCGCGCGCGATACGCGGGCCGCGCGGTGGCCGTGGTCGGCAGCGGCCACTCCGCGTTCAACGCCCTGCTGGATCTGGCCCGGCTCGCCGAGATGGCACCGGCCACGACCATCACGTGGGTGGTGCGGCGAGACGACGTGGCGGGAGCCTACGGCGGGGGCGCCGCCGACGCCCTGCCGGCGCGAGGAGATCTGGGTGCCCGCCTGCGGAGCCTGGTCCAGGCCGGGAAGATCCAGGTGGCGGCGGGCTTCCGGACCCACCGGCTGGAGCAGACCGAGCGCGGGATCAGGCTTCACGACGCGACCGGGAGAGCGGTGGGCCCGTTCGACGAGATCGTGGCCGTGACCGGCTTCCGCCCCGACCTGAGCATGCTCGGAGAGCTGCGGCTCGACCTCGATCCGGCGGTCGAGAGCCCTCGGGCCCTGGCCTCGCTCATCGACCCGAACGTGCACCGCTGCGGGACGGTACCGCCGCACGGGGCGGACGAGCTGCGCCATCCCGAGCCCGGGTTCTACATCGTGGGCATGAAGAGCTACGGCCGCGCCCCGACCTTCCTCATGCTGACCGGCTACGAGCAGGTGCGGTCGGTGGTGGCGGAGCTGTCGGGCGACCTGGGGGCGGCCCGGCGCGTGGAGCTGACCCTGCCGGCGACCGGCGTGTGCTCGTCCGCGCCCGGCGTCGCGGAGGCGTGCTGTGGCGCGCCGCCCACCCCCACCCTGATCGCCGGACTGGGACGGAAGCCATGAAGACGATCGCGCGGCTCCCCGTCTCCCGGCTCCAGGCGACCGAGGAGCACGTCGAGGCGTTCAAGGCCCTGGCCCACCTGACGCGGCTGCAGGTGTTCTTCTTCCTGGTGCGCGCCGGGAAGGAGCTGTCGGTCGGCGAGATCCAGGCCGAGCTCGAGATCCCGGGGCCGACGCTGTCGCACCACCTGGATCTCCTGAGGCGGGCGGGCCTCGTCGAGAGCCGGAAAGAGGAGCGGTACATCTACTACTCGGTCAAGCGGGACTCGGTGACGACGCTGGTCCGCCTGCTCACCGCCTGCTGCTAGGAGGTTGCCATGAGCGTCAGGGTTCATCTCCACATGCATGTCTCCGACCTCGCCCGGAGCCGCGCGTTCTACGAGAAGTTCCTGGGCGGCGATCCGGTGAAGGTGAAGCCGGGCTACGTGAAGTTCCTCCCGGACTGGGCGCCGGTCAACCTCGCCCTCTCCGCGGGCGGGTCCGCCGCCGAGGGGACCGTGAACCATGTGGGCGTCCAGGTCGACGCGGTGGACACCGTCATGCAGCACCTCGCCCGGGTGAAGGCGGCCGGCCTTCCCGTCATCGAGGAGATGGGGGTCGACTGCTGCCACGCCAATCAGGACAAGTTCTGGGTTCGCGATCCTGATGGGGTGGACTGGGAGGTCTATCACCTCAACCACGACCTCGAAGGCGAGGAAGACCCGGCCCGGCCGCAGGCGGCGCTTGCCCTCGCCAAGGGCCAGGCCTGCTGCGGTTCGTAACCGATGATCGCTCCGCCCCGCGCGTGGCGACGGACGGCGGCCGCGAAGAGGCCCGCGTGAACGAGCGCCCGACCCTGGGCCGGCGTCTGGCTGCGGAAGGCGTCGGGACCGCGATGCTGCTGGCGGCCGTCATCGGGTCCGGAATCATGGCCGAGCGCCTGGCCGACGGCAACGCCGCGGTCGCCCTGCTGGCCAACACGATCGCGACCGGCGCCGCCCTCGTGGCGCTGATCCTGACCTTCGGGCCGATCTCCGGCGCGCACTTCAATCCGGCGGTGACGCTCGCGGACGCTTCCCAGGGCGGCCTCCCGTGGGCCGACGTGCCCGCTTATTTGATCGTCCAGGTGGCGGGCGCCTTCGCGGGAGCCGCCGCCGCGCACGTCATGTTCGAGCTGCCCCTCTTCTTCTCCTCGCAGCACGCGCGCTCCGGGCCCGCCCAGATGTTCAGCGAGTTCGTGGCCACCTTCGGGCTGCTGGCCGTCATCTGGGGTTGCGCCCGGACCCGCTCCCCGATCGTGCCGTTTGCGGTCGCGGCCTACATCACCGCCGCGTACTGGTTCACGGCCTCGACGTCCTTCGCGAATCCGGCGGTCACGCTCGCGCGCGCGGCCTCCGACACGTTCGCAGGGATCCGCCCCGCGGACGCGCCGGGGTTCATCGTCGCGCAGCTGCTCGGCGCGGCCGCCGCCACCGGGCTGTTCCGCTGGCTGGTACCGTCCCTGCCCGAGACCGCGCGGGACGTGGTGGTCCGCACCCGGTGAACGGCCTCACGCCGGGCGGGAGGGCGTGGCTCGCCGCCATCTGTCTGTCACGCGTGGGCTCGTACATGGTCTACATCGCCTACGCGGCGACGCTTCCCGTCCTCCAGCACGAATGGGACCTCTCCGGCACGGCCGCGGGCAGCATCGCGTCGGCGTTCCAGGTCGCCTACGCGGTCTCGCTGATGGCGTGCTCGACGCTGGCGGACCGGGCGGGCGCCCGCCGCGTCTTCCTCGGGGGCAGCGTGGCCACCGCGGCGGCCGCGGCCCTCTTCGCGGCGCTGGCGCGTGACTACTGGTCCGGGCTGGTGCTCTACACGCTGCTCGCGGTGGCGCTGGGCAGCACGTACACCACCGGCATCCTCCTCGTCGCGGAGCACGTTCCGGTCGAGCGCCGTGGACGCGCGATGGGAGCGTACCTGGCCGGGCACTCGCTCGGTCTGGCGCTCGCGCTGGCCCTGGCCGGCGCCGCCATCCCCCGGGGCGGGTACGTGCTCGCCTTCTGGCTGCTGGCATCCGGCGCCGTCGCGGGCGGCGTCCTCGCCTGGATCGCGATGCATTCCACCGCCAACGTCGTGTCCCCGCGGACCACGACCGAGCGATTTGCGGGCGAGGTGTTGCGCAACCGGCCGGCCATGCTCGTGATCGCGGGCTACTGCTTCCATTCCTGGGAGCTGCTCGGGATGTGGGCGTGGACGCCCGCGTTCCTCGCCGCGTGCTTCGTGGCCGCCGGCGCCGAGCTCACCCGCGGCGCGGGTCTCGGTGCCTACGTGACCTCGCTGTTCCATCTGACCGGCATGCTGGCGGCCCTGGTCGCCGGCGTCCTCGCGGACCGCTTCGGACGCACCCCGGTGATCCTGGCCATGGCCGCGGTGAGCGCCGGCTGCTCGCTGGTCTTCGGCTGGCTCATCGGCGCCTCGCTCACGGTCGTGGTCGGCGTGGGGCTGCTGTACGGCTTCGCCGCGCTGGGCGACTCCCCGATCTACTCCACCGCGATCACCGAGGTGGTGGCGCCCGCCTACCGTGGCTCGGCGCTGGCCCTCCGATCGCTCCTGGGCTACGGCGCCGGCGCCGTCGCGCCCCTGCTGTTCGGCGCGATCCTGGACTGGCAGGGCGCCGAGACCGCGGGGGCGTGGGGCTGGGCGTTCGTCAGTCTCGGCGCCGCCGGCCTGGGCGCCGTCCTTTCCGCCGTTCTTCTCTATCGCACCACGGAGGCCCGAGCGCTCCATCGAGGCGCAGCCCACCGCGAATCCGTTGTGGCCCATTCCTCCCGATGACCCCGGCCAACATCACGACGCGACTGGCGACGCCCGCGGACGCGGCCGCCATCGCCGCGATCTACAACGAGGGCATCGCCGATCGGGTCGCCACCTTCGAGACCGAGCCCCGCACCCCGGAGCAGATCGCCGCGCTCCTCACGGACAAGGGCGACAAGTTCCCGACCGTGGTGGCCGAGCGTGACGGGACCGTGATCGCGTGGGCCGGGGCCGGCGCCTATCGGGCCCGGCCCGCCTATGCGGGCGTGGCCGAGCACTCGGTCTACGTGGCGCGCGCGGCCCGCGGCACCGGCGCCGGCCGCGTCACGCTGATCGCGCTCTGCCGGCTGTACGCCGAGCGCGGCTTCTGGAAGATCCTGTCGCGCATCTTCCCCGAGAACACCGCGAGCCTGGCCCTCCACGAGAAGTGCGGCTTCCGGGTGGTGGGAATCTACCGGCGGCACGGCAAGCTCGAGGGGCAGTGGCGCGACTGCGTGATCGTGGAGCGTTTGCTGCCGTGAGCAAGACGCGCGTCCTGTTCCTGTGCACCCACAACTCGGCCCGGAGCCAGATGGCGGAGGGCTTCCTGCGGGCGATGGCTGGCGACCGGTTCGAGGCCCAGAGCGCCGGAACCGAGAAGACCTCGGTGAATCCGCTGGCGATTCGGGTCATGGCCGAGCGCGGCGTCGACCTCGGTGGGCACACCTCGAAGGTCTTCGACGGGCTCCTGCAGGAGCGCTGGGACTATCTGATCACCGTCTGCGACGACGCCAACGAGCGCTGCCCGTTCGTGCCGGGAGTGGCCAACCGCCTCCACTGGTCGTTCGAAGACCCGTCGCGGGCGAAGGGATCGGAGGAAGAGCGGCTGCAGGCGTTTCGCCGCGTCCGCGACCAGATCCAGCGGCGCCTCGCCGAGTGGCTGAAGACACAATGACACCGGGACGGATGTCCTGCCGGCGCTGAGCCCGGCCCGACTGGTCACGTGCGTCTGCGTGGCACAGGTTTGCGCCCAGATCGGCGCGTACACGTGGCCGGCCCTGCTGCCCGAGCTCATCGCCGCGTGGCATCTCACGAATGGCGAGGCCGGCTGGATCACCGGCCTCTTCTACGCCGCCTACACGCTGTCGGTCCCGATCCTGGTCACGCTGACCGACCGCATCGACCCGCGGACGATCTACCTGACCGGGGTCGGGCTGACCGTCCTCAGCCACTGGGGATTCGCCGCGTTCGCGGACGGCTTCTGGAGCGCCGCCGCCATGCGCGCCCTGGCCGGCGTCGGCTGGGCCGGGACCTACATGACCGGCCTCAAGCTCCTCGCGGACCGGGTCGATCCGGTCCTGATGTCGCGGGCCGTCGCGGGCCACGCCGCGAGTATCGGTGTCGCGGGATCGCTGTCGTTCCTGTTCGCGGGCGCGCTCGACCGCGCGCTCGGGTGGCAGGCCACCTTCGTCGCCTCCGGCATCGCGGCCCTCATCGGATGGCTGATCGTCCTGATCTGGGCGCCTCCCGGCGAGCGGACGCCGGCTCATGACGGCGGCGCCCTCTTCGATTTCCGGCCCGTGCTCCGCAATCGGTCGGCGATGGCGTACGCCCTCGCCTACTGCGCCCACACCTGGGAGATGAACGCGCTGCGCGGCTGGGTCGTCGCCTTCCTGGCGTACGTGAGCGTGGCCACCGGAGACGGCCGGGCCTGGGTCGGACCGACCGTGGTGGCCACCGGGATGGGATTCATCGGCACGTGGACGAGCGTCGCGGGCAACGAGCTCTCGATCCGCCTGGGACGGCAGCGCCTGGTCCGGCTGGCCATGCTCTCGTGTGCCGTCATGGCGGCGGGCATCGGGTTTCTCGGGGCGCGGTCGTACCCGCTGGCCGCCGCGCTGGTGCTGGCCTACGGAGTCCTGATCTGGCTGGATTCGTCATCCCTGACCGCGGGAGCGGCCGGGAGCGCCGATCCCCGGCGGCGCGGGGCCACCCTGGCGCTGCACTCGATGGCGGGCTACGCGGGCGGCTTCGTGGGGCCCATCGTGATCGGGTGGATCCTCGACCGGGCCGGCGGCATGTCCCCGGCCGCGTGGGGCCTCGCGTTCCTGCACATCGCGGTGATCGGCCTGCTCGGGCGACTCGCGTTCGTCGCCCTGGCCCCTCGCGATCTGGTCGGGGACCGCTCGGCCCGATAGCGGCCGGTCAATCGGTCTCGATCGGGAGGCTCGGGTCCTCCGCCCATTCGAGCAGTGACCCGTCGTACAGCGCGAGATCGTCGAAGCCCAGCTGGTGGAGCATGAACAGGTCGAGGCTGGCCGAGATCGCGGCGCCGCAGTAGGCGATGACCCGACGGTCGGAGGTCACGCCCGCTTCCGTGAACCGCGCCAGTGCCTCGGCCGGCGAGACGAAGCGCCTGGTCGCCGGATCGATCAGGCTGGCCGACGGAACGTTCACCGAGCCCGGCACGCGCCCCGGCCGACGATAGGGCGACGGCCCCTGCCCGCGGAACGATTCCGGGGTGAGCGAGTTCACGGTCACGGTGCGCGGATCACCGATCGAGGCCTGCACCGTGACCTTGTCGACGAACCGGCGGGGCCGCGGCCGGGGCGTGAAGGTGGCGGGTGGATACCCCCTGGGCTCGCCGCGCTCGATGGGCCGCCCCTCTGCCTGCCACGCGTCGAATCCGCCATCCAGCACCGCGGCCCGATCGAAGCCCATCGACCGGAGCATCCACCACCCGCGGGTGGCCCACATCATCGACCCGACGCTGTAGAGCACCACGCGGCTGCCGTCGCCCAGCCCGTGGCTTCCGAGCGCCCGGGCCAGCTGCTCGATGGGCGGCATCATGAAGAGCACCGGCGTGTCGCCCGCCGACAGCTCGTCCTGGAGCTCGAGGAAATCCGCGCCCGGGAGGTGCCCGGCCAGGAACGTGTCGCGCCCGGACACCACCCGGAACGGGACTCCGGCGCCCGGCGCGGCCGGCTCGAGATACGTCGTGCAGTCGTAGCAGCGCAGGTCGGTGCGGCCGAGCTCGGCCTGGAGCGACTCGGCGGAGATCAACGCGTCCGGGTCGCGCAGCCTCACGCGCGGTAGCCGGGGCCTCGCAGCAGCACGCCGGGCCGGCGGCCGGTGGGCCGGCCGTGCTCGAGCGTGACCTCGCCGTTGACCACGGTGGCCGCGATGCCCTCCGCCTTCTGCACCAGCCGGCGCGCCCCGCCCGGCAGGTCCTGCTCCACCGTCGGCATCGCCGGCCGCACCCGGTCGGCGTCGAAGATCACGAGGTCGGCCCGGTAGCCGGCCTTCACCAGCCCGCGGTCGGTCAGACCCCACGCGGCCGCGTTGTCGTGGGACAGCTTGCGGACGGCCTGCTCGAGCGTGAAGGCCTGCCGGGCGCGCACCCAGTAGCTCAGCATGTGGGTCTGGAGCGACGAGCCCATCTCCTGGCACACGTGCGCGCCCGAATCCGAGAAGGTGGCGAGCGTGCGCGGGTGCCGGAGCATGCCCAGGATCTGCTCGGGCCGCTCGTTGACCAGCGGCTGCACGTACACCTGGTTGTCGTTGGCCAGCGAGAGGTCGATCATCACCTCGACCGGATGCCGGCCCCTCGCCCGGGCCAGCTCGGCCACGGTGGGATCGTTCCACTCCACGTCCATCATCGCGTAGAGGTTGTCGTAGTCCGGCCGGCGCGGATCGGTGGTGGCCGCGCCGCCGCCCTGGAAGACGTTGTCGCGCGGCTTCATGCGGGCCTCCTCCGCCACGAGGCGCTGGCGGGTCGCGGGATCCGCCAGGCGCGCCTTCTGCTCGGCCAGGGGCAGGCGCCGCAGCTCGCGCCACGCGGGCAGCGCGTCGAAGGGCAGGTAGGACTTCAGCGAGAAGATCGCGTTGATGGACCGGGTCCCGGACTGGCCCCACACGGTGGCGCCGGCGGCCGCGCACTCGTCCAGGTAGTCCAGCTGGTAGGTCCACGGGTTCGGGTCGACGCCCTGGCGGCTCGCGATCGTGCCGAACATCACCGGACGCCCGCTCTCGAGCGCGACCTGCTTGAGCCGCGCCAGGAACGCGCGCTGGGCGGCGCCGCCCGAGATGTCGGGCCCGACCTGGAAGATGCCGGCGCCCAGCCGTCCCATGACCCCCACGAGGCGGTCGACCTCCGTCCAGTCCGCGATGCGGCTCGGCACCGGCGTGTTGTCGGGCGTCACGTGCGTGGTCGAGCGCGAGCTGGAGAAGCCCATCGCGCCGGCGCGGATCGCTTCCTCCACCGCCGCCTCCATCCGGCGCAGGTCGTCCTCGGTGGCCGTCTGGTCGAGCGCGCGCTTGCCCATGACGTACATGCGCAGCGCGGAGTGCCCGATGTAGGCCCCGTAGTTGAGCGCCTTGGGCAGGCGCTCCACCGTGGCCAGGTACTCGGGGAAGGTCTCCCACGTCCAGTCGATGCCGGACATCATCGACTCGGTCGGGATGTCCTCCACCGCGGTGAGGCAGCGCGCGAACCACTCGCGCTCCTCCGGCTTGCAGGGGGCCAGCGCGAAGCCGCAGTTGCCCATGATCACGGTGGTCACCCCGTGCCAGCACGAGCAGGTGCCGATCGGGTCCCACGCCACCTGCGCGTCCATGTGGGTGTGGCCGTCGACGAAGCCGGGAGCGACGATGAGCCCGTCGGCGTCGATGATCCGCTCGGCCATCGAGCCCACCCGCCCGATCTCGACGATGCGGCCGTCGCGCACGCCCACGTCGCCCCGGTAGCGCGGCGCGCCCGAGCCGTCGACGATGATTCCGTTCTTGATCAGGAGATCGAGTGCCATGGGGTCGAGTTCCTCCCTGAGGGGCTCAGCAGGTCTCCCAGGTCTTCGGGTTCCAGTCCACGCCCGGCACGAGACAGGTGACGGGGCTGCCCTGCGCGTTGGCCAGCGCCTGGCAGCTGTTGATCGCGCTGACATAGGCCGCCACGCGCGAGGTGTAGATGTCCTGCGACTTCTGGTCCGGCCACGAAAACCGATCGAACGTGATCAGCGCCTCGCGCGCTCTCGGATGGCCCAGCGCGGCGGACTGACGGTAGAGCGCGTGGGCCTTCGCGCGGTCCTCCTTCACCCCGAGGCCGTAGTGGTACATGCGGGCCAGGCTGTAGAGGTTGTTCTGGTCGTTCTGCAGCGCGCCGCGCGCGTACCACTCCACCGCGGTCTTGCAGTTCTGCGCCACGCCGCGGCCGAGCTGGTACATGTTGCCCAGGTTCTCCTCCGCCTTCGGATCGTTCTGCTCGGCGGAGGCGCGGTACCAGCGCACCGCGGTGGTGAGGTTCCGCGGAACGCCCCTGCCCTCCTCGTAGAGCCAGCCCAGGTTCAGCTGGCAGGTGGCGTCGCCCATCTCCGCGCAGCGGGTGTAGGCGCGTGCGGCGCCGGCCGGGTCACCCGCGTGGAACAGCCGATCGCCTTCGCGGGCGATCGCGACGGCCTCCGGCGCGCGACGCGGGGGCTCGGCGTGGGCGCGCAGCGGATCGGGGAAGCCGCGGGCCATCGCCACCTTGCCCCACTTCTCGGCCTGCGCGCGGTCGGCGGGCAGGCCCGGGCCGCCCGCGGCGTGCATCTTGGCCAGGTTGTACGAGGCGCCGCCGTGGCCGCGGTCCGCGGCGAGCGTCGACCAGCGCGCGGCCTCGGCCCAGTTGCGCTCGGTGCCGATGCCCTCCATGTAGTGGAGGCCGAGCACCGCCTGCGCCTCGACGTGACCCTGTCTCGCCGCGAGCAGGTACCACTCGGTGGCCCTGGGCAGATCCCGCCGGACGCCCTGCCCCATCGCGGTGAGCCGGCCCATGTAGAACTGGGCCACCGGGTTGCCGGCGCCGGCCAGCGGGCCGAAGCGGGCCGCCGCCTCGTCGTAGCGCTTGAGCTGCAGCGCGGCCTTGCCCCGGTTCAGCTCGCCCTCCACGGAGGCCTGGGCGTCGGCGGGCGCCCGCCCCAGCGCGAGCGCGGGCACGGCCACGACGGCGAGGAGCGACAGGATGCGGAGACCGGTCGCGACTCCACCTCTCACGCGACGGCCCTCTCCAGCCGCCGCGCGATCTCGTGCTTGGGCTGCACGCCCACCAGGCGGTCCACCTCCCGCCCGTTCTTCATGACCAGCAGCGTGGGGATCGAGCGCAGGCCGAAGCGGGCCGCGGTCTGCGGGTTCTCGTCGACGTTGAGCGTGACCACCCGCACGCGCCCCGCCCACTCCCCCGCGAGCTGATCGACCACCGGGGCGATCATGTGGCAGGGCCCGCACCACGGGGCCCACGCGTCGACCAGCACCGGCACCGGCGAGCGCTCGACGTCCTGGGCGAAGCTCGCGTCGGTCACCGGCTGGGGGCGGCCCACCGGCAGCGCGGCGCGGCACTTGCCGCAGACCGGCGCCCGCCCGGCCGCGACCTTGTCCGCCGCCACCCGGTTGGTGGCCCCGCAGGCGGGGCAGCGGATCATCAAGGGTTCCACGGCCGGGGCTCCATCGGCCGTCATTCTGCCCCGACCCGCGCGGCGACGCCAGAGGCACGATGCGCTAGAGTGCGCGGGGCATGCTGTTCTTCGCCTCGCTGCTGGCGGACGGACTCCTCGCGGGCGCGGTCTACGCCCTGTTCGCGCTGGCGTTCGTGGTGGTCTACAAGGCCTCCGGCATGATCAATTTCGCGCTGGGGGAATGGGCGATGCTGGGCACGGGGCTGCTCGCCACCGGGCTCTCCGCGCTGCGCCTCGGGGCGATCGGATCTGCCGGCGTCGCCGCCGTGGTGTGCGTGGCGGCGGCGGTGGCCTTCCATCGCGCGGTCATTCGGCGGCTCGTGGGCCGTCCGCTCATCGCGGCGATCATGGTCACCCTCGGCCTCGGCATGGTGCTGCGGGGCGCCGTCCCGCTGCTGCTCCCGACCGCGTCCCTCCCCGCTCACCTGGCCACCGCCCCCCTCACCGTGCGCGGCGTGCCGCTCGCGACCGGCAAGCTCGCGGCCGCCATGGTGGCGATGGTCTGCGTCGCGGCGGTGGCCGCCTTCTTCCGCTGGAGTCGCACCGGGCTCGCCCTGCGCGCGATCGCCGACGACCCGCGCAGCGCCGCCGCGGTGGGGGTGGACGTGGACCGCCACTTCGCGATCGCCTGGGGCCTCATGGCGCTGATCGCCCTGCTGGCCGGCGTGCTCTGGACGTTCGTGGCCGGCAGCGGCTTCGGCGTGGTCCTGCTCGGGCTCCGGGTGTTCCCGGTCGTGATCGTGGGCGGGCTCGACAGCATCGTGGGCACGCTCGCGGGGGCCTTCGGCCTGGGGGTGCTGGAGAGCCTGGCCGCCGGCTATCTCGACCCGATCGTGGGCGGCGGATTCAGCGGGATCGCCGCATACCTGGTGCTGATCGCGGTCCTCTGCGTGCGCCCGTCCGGCCTCCTGGGCCGCCCGCGCGTGGAGCGGATCTAGAAGGCGCGCTCAGCGACGCGGGCGTCGGGACCGCGCGGGCTTCGATCGGCGGGCGGGCCTCCGCCGCCGGGCCGCTCGCTCCGGCCTCCGTGGGCGCGGCGATGCGGCGGGCGGCATGCCCGGCACCGCGAAGCGGTCGCCCACCTCGCCCACGACCAGGAACGGGATCTCCTCGCTGAAGATCGGTCCCGTGCCGGCCCAGCGGATGGTGAGCGCGGTGGTGGTCACGCTGTCGTTGATGCGCAGCCGGTAGTCGGTGTCCGGCGAGACGTCCAGGATCGCGAACTGGCGCGAGGCGACCATCACCGCGGGCGGGCTCGAGAAGGCGCCGTCCGCACCGATCACGCGGGCCTTGCGCAGGCTCACGGTGGAGGGTGCCGACACCAGCCGGAAGGGGCTCAGCGAGACGACGGCGCGCCCGTTCTTCGGCCCGCCGTCGATGAACAGCGTGCCGACCAGGATGCGGAGCGCCATCGCGCCGAGAATCTACACGAGCCGCGCGTCATCGCGCAAGGCGGTCGCGGATCCCCTCGCGCCCGGGCCGCCGCGCAGACCCGCGAGGCCAGGGCCGCGGCCGCTCAGCGGAAGCGGGCGATGACCTCCTTGCCGTAGCGCAGGACGTCGTCGGGCGTCTTGAGCTGGGCGGGCAGGCCCGCCGCGGCGCTGATCGGCACCGCCACCCGCGCGATGCCTTGCCGGGCGAGCGCCTCGATCTCGGCGATCTCGGCCGGCGCGGCCAGCGTGATCTCGATCGCGGCGGGATCGCGGCCGGCGCCCTCCGCCGCGCGCCGCATCTCGTCCAGCAGGCCGGGCGTCGGCATCCGCGCCGGGAAGTAGCCGTCACCCAGCCGGCCCGCGCGGCGCGCCGCCGCCATCGTGTCACCGCCCACCACGATCGGGATGCGGCGCTCGGGCGGCCGCGGCCGGCAGAATACCTGGTCGAACGAGACGAACCGGCCCTCGAAGCTCGCGCACTCCTGGCTCCACAGCGCGCGCATCGCCGCCACGTACTCGTCGGTGCGCGGGCCGCGGTCCTCGAACGGCACCCCCAGGGCGGCGAACTCCTCGGCGAGCCAGCCCACCCCGATGCCGAGCAGCACGCGGCCGCCGCCCGCCAGGTGGTCCAGCGTGGCCACCTCCTTGGCGGTCACCACCGGGTTCCGCTGCGGCAGGATCAGGATCGCGGTGCCGAGCTTGATGGTGCGCGTGGCGGACGCGATGTACGACAGCCAGATGAGCGGATCGGGAATCGGATAGTCCTCGAGCCCCGAGCCCATCCGTCCCGAGGGCGAGTACGGGTAGCGCGACTGGTAGCCGTGCGGCACCAGGACGTGCTCCACCGTCCAGATCGAGTCGAAGCCGGCCGCCTCGGCCGCCTGGGCCAGCTCGACGGCGGCCGGCCCGTTGCTGTAGCGCCCGAGGCTCGCGTAGCGCAGTCCGAACCTCATGAAGGCCCTCCTTGGAGGCGACGGATCACGGACAGGTCAGCGCCGCGAGCGCGGCCGCGTCCGGCAGCGTCGCGAGGCTTCGCAGGTGGTCGAGCAGCCGCGCGATGGACGCGGGCGGGAGCACCACTCCCGAGAGGCGCCGGAACTTCTCCTCCACCTCCTCGCGGGTCACCGGCTGGCCCGGCGTGCCGCGCGCGGCCCGCACCACCTCGTCCAGCACGCGGCCGTCGCGCAGGCGCACCCGCATGCGCGCCTCGGGGATCGCGAGCGACGGGTCGGCCACCGTTTGCACGCGGGCCGCCAGCCCGAGCACGCCCGGATCGGGCGCGGCCGGCTCGCTGAACTCGGCCTCGCCCGCCTGCCCCCGGTCGAGCGCGAGCGCCGCGCAGTAGGCCGCGCTGAACTTCGCCTCGAGCCCGGTGCGCGGCGCCGGGATCGCGGCCACCTTCACCGCGAGCGGGTGCACGTGGCACTCCACCGCGGCGATCGCGTCGGCCGCGGGCGCGGCGTGCGCGCGGATGGCCCGGCCCGCGTCGATGGTGGCGTGCAGGAGGTGGCAGGCCGCGTAGAGCTTGGTGCTGTTGTCGAGGATCTCGAATCGCTTGCCCAGGTCGTCGAGCGCCGGCGCGAGGTCCGTGATGCCGACGAACGTGCCCGGCAGGCCCGCCCGCTCGTCGAGGATGCCGGTGGGGCCGGTGAAGCCCTCGCGGGCCAGCCGCGCGGCCAGGATGCCGTGCATCGCGGCCTTGCCGGGATGGAGCGGCTTGCACATCGTGCCGAGCGACTGCTCGAGCCCGGCGGCCTGCGTCCCGGCGATGCCGAGCGCCCGGCCGAGCTGCTCGGCGCTGAGCCCCAGCAGCCGGCCCGCCGCGGCCGCGGCGCCGAAGTGGCCGAGCATCGCGGTCACGTGCCAGCCGCGATCGGCCAGGGCGGGGCCGATGACCCGCCCGATCCGCGTCTCCACCTCGAACCCGGCCACGAACGCCTCCAGCACCGCCCGGCCCGGCCGATGCTGCCACTCGGCCACCGCGAGGACCGCGGGCGCCACCGGGGCCGAGCCGTGGACGATGGAGGCCAGATGCGTGTCGTCGAAGTCGAGCGCGTGGCCCTGCGCGCCGTTGGCGAGCGCGGCGAACAGCGCGCTGGTGCGCCGGCCGCGACCCACGATGGTGGCCTGCGGCTCGCCCCCCGCCTCCGCGAGCACGGGACCGAGCGCGGCGGCCAGCGGCTCCGTCGAGCCGCGAAGCGCGGCGCCCATCCAGTCGGTGAGGCAGAGCCCCGCCGCCTCGCGCACCGCCTCGGGCAAAGACGGCAGCTCGAGCCCGAGGACGAAGTCGACGAGGGCATCCGCGACCGGGGTGGGCATCCGCTACGAAACGATCACGTGCTCGGTGGTGATGATGAAGGGCGCGTCCCCGGGCGCGATGAAGTTCGGCTCGTCCGCCCGCGTGCGCGCGTACTCGGGGGTGGACGCGGAGACGCGCATCGCCGCGGTGTCGTCGAACCACGTGATCGCCAGGCCGTCGTAGGCCGGGGTCCGCCCCCGCTCGTAGGCGGACGCGCGCACGTGGCTCTGCACGTAGCGGCGGATGACCGGGATCGTGGCGGCGAGCGGCCCGTGGACCTCCTTCCAGTAGCGCTGGAAGTCGGGCACCGCCATGCCGGGCCGCCGGGTCACGAACTCCACGTTCTTGGCCGCGCCCGGCGGCACCGGCCCGTCCTTGATCACGTGCTCCTCGGTGAGGAGCAGCCGCATCGTGGTCCGGTCGATGAAGACCGCCTCGTCCGCCTCCACCGCGGCCATCGCGGGCGTGCCCCGCAGCGCGTGCATCGCCCCCGTGTCGTCGAACCACAGCTCGGCGATGCCGTCGTAGATCGGCTCGCCCCGGCCGTACGCGGCGGGCCGGGTGTGCGATTGCACGTAGCGACGGATGCCGGGCAGCCGCAGGACCGCCTCCGGATGCTTGCCGCGCCAGTAGGCCTGGAAGTCGTGCACCGCCATCCCGGCCCGGCGCTTGAAGAACGACACCGCCTTGATCACGGCCGGACTATACCAGCCGGCCGGCGGCACCGGCTACCGGTCGGCGCGGGCGGCCGCTCTCGGCGCCGGGCGACGACCTGGGCGCGACGCCGCACGCCTTGACGGGTTCCGCGCCGGAGCGCAGTATCGGGGCCCCATGGCGACCCCGCCACGCGGACGAGTCGTCGACGCCGACGGTCACGTGCTGGAGCCGGCCGACACCTGGCTGCGTTACCTGGATCCCGCCTACCGCGATCGGGCCATCCGCATCGACACCGACGACCAGGGCTACGAGGTGCTCCTGATCGACGGGCGATCGCTCAAGACCCTGCGCGGGCAGCTCGGCTCGCTGGGCGGCATCGAGATGGACACCGAGCGCCTGCTCACCCGCGGGCAGGTCACCTATGCGGAGGGCAGCCCCGCCGGCGGCTACGATCCGCACGCGCGCCTCGCGGTGATGGACGCCGAGGGCATCGACGAGGTGCTGCTCTACCCGACGATCGGCATCTGCTGGGAGGGCCACGTGAGGGACCCCGGCCTCGCCACCGCCTACACGCGCGCCTACAACCGCTGGCTGGTGGAGTTCTGCCGGGCGGATCGCGCGCGGCTGCATCCGGTCGCCCACATCTCCCTGCTCGATCCGGACGGCGCGGTGGAGGAGACGGTCCGGGCGCGCCGCGAGGGCTGCGTGGGCGTGTTCCTCTCGCCCGACGTGGCGGCCCGCGGCGGCCGTCACTTCGACGATCCGGTCTTCACGCGCTTCTGGGAGACGGTGCAGGACCTCGACCTGCCGATCGCGTTCCACGTGGTGGTGCGCGATCGCCAGTGGTTCCGGCCGTGGCAGCGCTACGATCCCTCCGACGGCCTCCTCGGCTTCGCGTTCCTCGCCATCGACGTGATGGCGGCCTTCACCCAGATGCTCGCCTCGGGCATGTTCGAGCGCTACCCGCGGCTGCGCTGCGCGGTGCTGGAGGCGGGGTCGAACTGGATCGCCTCGTGGCTCGACCGGCTGGACCACAAGCACCGGGTGATGGCGCACCGCACCCCGATCCGCATGGCCCCCAGCGAGTACTTCTATCGGCAGTGCCTGATCTCCGCCGACCCGGACGAGTCGCTCACCGCGCAGATGGTCCAGCACATCGGCGCCGACTACTTCATCTGGGCGTCCGATTACCCGCACATCGACGCCTCGATGGGCGTGGTACGCGAGCTGCGCGAGCGGCTGGCGCCGCTGCCCGCCGAGGCGCGCCGCAAGGTCCTGGGGGAGAACGCCCGCCGGTTCTACCGCCTGGACGGCTGACGCGAGCCGGCTTCGCGCCCCGGCTCAGCGGACGGCCGGCGCCGCCGCGCGGGTCCGGGCGCCGCTCACCGGCTCCACCGCCGCGAAGAGATACCGCTCGAACCAGGTGGGGAACGCCCGCACCAGCGCGCGCGGCCCCGTCACGGTGAGGCCCGCCGCCTGCGCCTGCCGGAACGTGAGGTCGCCCCGCCACCACGCGATGAGCGTCCGCCGGTCGCCCCGCACGTGCAGCGCCTCCGGATACCCGGGGTTGCCGGTGCAGAGCGACACCTCGCTGCGCCGCAGCAGGAGGTAGTGGCGGGCCGCGGGGCCGCGCCCGTCGGCGTATTCGAGGATGATCACCAGCGGCTGCTCGGGAAGCCGCTCCCGCCGCACGCGCCGGCGGATGTCCCACACCAGCGCGCGCACGTCGAGCTCGCTCCGCCGGAGCTCCCGGGGCAGCCAGCGCTGTCCCCACGTGCCCAGCTCGCGGATCACCGCGGCCAGCTCGTGGCCGGCGGCGGTCAGCCCGTACTCGGGGCCCGCCGCGCCGTCGCGCACCTCGACCACGCCCGCCTCGGCCAGCGCGCGCAGGCGCACGGAGAGCATGGTGCGGGAGATGCGCGGGATGCCGCGTCGAATCTCCCCGAAGCGGCGGCTGCCGCACAGCAGCTCCCGCACGACGAGGAGCGTCCAGCGCTCGCCCAGGAGCTCGAGGGCGCGCGCGATCGCGCAGAACTGGCCGTAGCTCTTCATGCCCCGACCATACCGCGGCCCCGGAGCCGCGGCGGTACGGATTTCGTACCGCCCTCGTCCCTGCGGCGGCCGTAGCGTGGGGCCGTGGAGGAGATCGCGGATCAGCGGGCCGCGACCGTCGGGACGGCGACCGGGCTCGCGCGCAACGTGGTGGCGCTGTTCGCCGGGCTCTCCCTGTGGACCGCGATCCATTTCGGCTCGCTCGCGCTGCTCCCGCTCTACCTGCACGATCAGGGCTACGACCCGCGCGGCATCGGCTTCGCGCTGGGGGCGATGGGCGTCGCCCAGCTCGCGATGCGCCCGTTCGGCGGCTGGATCGTCGACGCCTTCGGGCGCCGCGGGCCGCTCGTGCTCTCCCTCGGGCTGCTCGCCGTCGCCTGCGCGCTGCTCGCGATCCCGTCGTGCGTCACGGTGCTCGCGAACCGGGTGCTCACCGGTATCGCGTTCAGCGTCGGCACCACCGCGTTCTACGCGCTGTCCATCGAGGTGGCCCCGCCGGAGCGGCGCAGCGAGGTGCAGGGCTACGTGGCGCTGGGGCTCACGCTGGGCGTGGCGCTGGGGCCCCCGATCCTGGTCGGGCTCTACCGGGGCGCCGCCGCCGACGGGACGCCGGCGGATCGGCTGCCCCCCATCGCGCTGGGCGCCGCCGCGGTCGCGGTGCTCGGCGGGATCTGCTTCCGGGCCACGTCGAGCCCCGTCGCGCCGCGGGGCCGCGCGCACCCCTACTCGCTGCGGGCCAGCTTCCGCCGCGAGGGCCTGCTGCCCGCGCTGCTGAACTTCTGCGCGCAGGTGCCGAACACCGGCTTCTCCGCCTTCCTGCCGCTCTGGGCGCTCGGGCGCGGCGTTCCCAATCCCGGTCTGCTGTTCGTCGCCTCGCAGGCGGGCTCGGTGGCCAGCCGGCTCTTCGCCGGCCGCCTCGCCGACCGCCACGGGCGCGCCGCCGTGCTGGGGCCCGCATTGGGCGGCGTGGGCCTCGTGCTGGCCGGCCTCACCGCCGCCTCCGGCTGGCCCGCGTTCCTCGCGCTGTCGCTCGTGTACGGCGCGCTCTTCGGGGTCGCCTTCGTGATCCTTCCCACTCTCGCCGCGGAGGCGACGCCGCCGGAAGGCCGCGGGGCGGCGCTCAACACCTTCGGGCTCGGCTCGGACCTGGCCCAGCTGCTGGGGCCGTGGGGGCTGGGGCTCGCGGGCTCCGCGTGGGGGCTGGCCGGCGCCCTCGTGGCGGCGAGCCTCGTACCGCTGGGCGGCACGGTGGCCCTTCTGGCCGCGCGCGCCGGCGGTCGGAAGCGCGCCCGCCGCGAGTGAGGGCGGGCGGCGCACGTCGGGCGTGCTAGTCTCGCGGCATGTCCGGCCCCGATCCGGAGCGCCCGTCCTCCGTTCGACGCGCGCGGCTTCGCGACCCGATGATGGTCGCGGTGCTCGCGCTCGGCATCACCCAGATCACCGCCTGGGGCACGAGCTACTACTGCCTCGGCGTGCTCGCCGGCCCCATCGGCCGGGACACCGGCTGGAGCCGCGGCTTCGTCTTCCTCGGCTTCACGGTGGCCCTCCTGGTGATGGGCCTCGTCTCGAACCATGTCGGCCGCGCGATCGACCGCCACGGCGGGCGCGCGGTCATGACGCTCGGTACGGTGCTGGTCTCGGCGGGCCTGTTCGTCCTCGCCCACGTGCGCGGCGAGCCGGCGTACCTCGCGGTCTGGGCATTCCTCGGCCTGGGCATGCGGCTCTGCCTGTACGACGCGGCCTTCGCCGCGCTGGTGCAGGTGGCGCCCTCCCGCGGGCGCACCGCCATCTCGTATCTCACCCTGTTCGGCGCCTTCGCCTCGTCGGTGTTCTGGGTGGTGGGTCACGCGCTGGAGGAGCAGTTCGGCTGGCGCCAGACCCTCGTGCTGTTCGCCTTGATCAACCTGGTGGTGTGCCTGCCCCTGCACTGGTGGGGTCTTGCCCGGCGGGAGAGCCTTGGCGCCGCGGAGGTCACGCCCGGCGCTCGCCCGGCGTCCCCGGACGGGCCGCCGCTCGAGGGCCGCGCCCGCTCGGTCGCCATCGTGCTCTTCGCGCTGATCATGTCGCTGAACGGCTTCGTGTTCGGCGTCATCTCGGTCCAGCTGGTCCCGATGCTGGAGGCCGCCGGCCTGGCCACCGCGGCCGCGGTGTGGGTGGCGTCGATGAAGGGCGTGGCCCAGTTCGGCGGGCGCGTGGTGGAGATCGTCTTCGCCCGGAACCTGCGCGCGATCACCGTCGGCCGCATCGCGATCGGCGTCCTGCCGCCGTCGCTGCTCCTGCTGCTGCTCGGCACCGGCAGCCTGCCGATGGTGGTCGCGTTCACGCTGCTGATGGGCGCCTCCCAGGGCGTGATCACGATCGTCCGCGGCGCGGTGCCGCTCGCCCTCTTCGGCGCGAAGGGCTACGGCGCCGTGCTCGGGGTCATCGCCACGCCGGTGCTGGTGGTCAATGCGGCCTCCCCGACCGTCTTCGCCTGGATCGTGGACCGCTGGGGCTGGGGCCCGGGACGCGCGGTGCTCCTGGTGAGCTGCAGCGCGTCCTGGGTGGCGATGGAGCTGATGTCGCGCTGGTACGAGGGGCAGCGGCAGGCGGCGGCCGGGCGTATCATGCGGACCAGCGAGGCTCCATGAGCGAAGCGCCCGACGTCGAGTACCGCGGTCACTTCATCCAGGTCCAGTCCTACGTGTCCACCGACCGGCGCTGGCGGCCCAAGGCGGTCGTGGTGGCGTACCGGGCGGGCAGCCTGCACAAGGAGACGCTGACCGCGGGCCCCGAGACCGCCTACGACTCCGAGGACGCCGCGGACACCGGCGCGCTGGCCCTCGCCAAGCAGTGGATCGACGAGCACTCCTAGCGCGACCCTACCAGGCGAGCGCGTAGGTCGGGCGCCGCGGATCGGCGCCGGCCGCGAGCACGCCGGTGGACGGGTCGCGACGCGTGACCACCGCGCCGATGCCGCAGGCCCCGACCTCGCGCACGGTGTGGCCGAGCGCGCGCAGCTCCGCCCGGGTGCTCTCGGGGATGCCGGGCTCGACGTTCAGCTCGCCGGGCCGATAGACGCGCGGGTAGAAGGAGTTCACGAGCGTCTGGGTCGAGAACCGCGGCGCCTCCACCGCCTGCTGCGGGTTCATGCCGAACACGAGCAGGTTGAGGACGATCTGTAGATCGGCCTGGGCCTGGTCGTCGCCGCCGGGGCAGCCCACGGTGGTCGTGGGCACGCCTCCCTCGCAGATCAGATAGCTCACGAGCGTCGTGCGCGGGCGCTTGCCGGGGACGAGGCCGTTGGGATGCCCGTCCTCGAGCACGAACATCTCGCTGCGCGTGCTGAGCGTGCAGCCCAGCTCGGGCGCGAACACCGATTTGCGGAACACCCCGCCGCTGGGCGTCAGGCAGGCCATGTTGCCCCGCGCGTCGATGGCGGCGGCGTGGGTGGTCCCGTCCGCCGCCGCCTCCGCAGCCGTGCGGCCGCGGGACGCCACCGCGCCGGGACCGCGATCCCGTAGCGCACCGGCGGGGGGCGCGGCCTCCATCGCGCGATCCATCCGGATGAGGCGCGCGCGCTCGCGCGCGTAGACGGGATCGAGCAGCGCGGCCAGCGGCACGTCGGGCACGTCGCCGTAGTAGCGCTCGCGGTCGGCGAAGGCCAGCTTCAGGGCCTCCGCCACCACGTGCACGTACCGGGCGGAATTGTGGCCGAGCGCGCGCAGGTCCACCGTCGCGAGCATGCCGAGCGCCTGCATGAGCACCGGCCCCTGCGTCCACGCCGACTGGCCGAGGATCTCGCGTCCCGCGAAGGTGGTGCGGAGCGGCGCCTCGATGCGGGCGCGGTAGCCGGCCAGATCGCTCGCGCGGAGCAGGCCGCCCAGCCGCTCGGAGAACGCCCCGATCATCCCCGCGACGTCGCCCTTGTAGAACCGCTCGCGCGCCGCCGCGAGGCCGGCCAGGCGATCGCCTCCCGCGCGGGCGTCGGCCTCGACGAGCCGCCGGAGGGTGCCGGCCAGCGCCGGCTGGACGAACCGCGCGCCCACCGGCGGCGTCCGGCCACCCGGATAGAACACCTCGTGGCCGCCGGGCGGATAGAGGTCGAACTGGGTGCGCGTCTCCGGAATGGCGAGCATGCGGTGCATGTACTCGTACATCGGGAACCCGCGCTCGGCGTAGTCCACCGCCGGCGCCAGGACCTCGCCGAGGCGCTTCGTGCCGAACCGCTCGAGGATCGTCAGGTAGGCGTCGACCGCGCCCGGCACCGTGAACGACAGGTGCGCCTCCGGGCCCGGCCCGGTCGGGATGCGATCGAGCCCGCGGCCGCGGAAGAACGGGATGGTGGCCAGCGCCGGGGCCGTCCCCTGCCCGCTCACCGCGTGCGTCTCCCCGCGACGGGCGTCGTGGAGCAGCGCCACGCACTCGCCGCACAGGGTGTAGGAGGCGGTCGGCTCGACGACCGCGGCGGCGAAGCCGGCCGCCACCACCGCGTCGAAGGCGTTGCCGCCGCCCAGCAGCATGCGCATGCCCGCCATCGACACCAGCGGATGCCCGGCGGCCACGACGCCCTGGGTGCCGGCGACGACCGGGCGCGTCGTCGCCCAGTCGGCCTCGTGGTGCTCCATCTCGTGGACGCGCGGCAGCTGGTTGGTCACGGCGGGCCCCCGGTGGTGATGGCTGCACTATAGGCGCGCCCCCGGCCGGCCGCAAATGCGATGCGGCGCCTCCCGGGTCGCCTTGCGGGACCGCGGACCGGGCAGTATACTCGCAGCCCATCGCGGGCCCCGTCGGCCTGCGCGCGTCACCAGACGTTTCCTGCGCTCGAGCTCGGTCGCATCGGCCGGAGACACCACATGGTCCGATTCGTCCTCTCTCGCATCGGGCAGACGCTGGCCGTGCTCTTCACGGTCTCGGTGATCATCTTCGCCCTCATGCGGATGATCCCGGGCGATCCCGTGCTCATGCGGCTCGGCGACGACTTCACCCAGGAGGCGTACGACCGCCTCCGCGGCGAGCTGGGGCTGGACCGCTCGATCGTCACGCAGTACGTCATCTGGCTCCGGCAGGTCCTCACCGGCGACCTCGGCGACTCCGTGCTCAATCACGAGCGCGTGAGCCGGCTCGTCCTCGAGGCGTTCGTCCCGACGCTCCTCCTCGTGGTGGCCAGCGTGGTGGTGGGCATCCTCATCGCGGTGCCCTCGGGCATCGTGGCCGCGATGCGGAAGGATTCGCCGTGGGACTACGGCTCGATGGGATTCGCGATCTTCGGCTACTCGATGCCGTCCTTCTGGAAGGGCATCATCCTCATCTGGATCTTCAGCGTGTACCTCGGCTGGTTTCCCGCGATGGGCTACGTGCCCCCGTGGACGAATTTCTGGGAGGGCCTGTGGCGCCTCGTGCTGCCCGCGGTGACCCTGGGCACGTTCTTCTCGGGCCTGGTGGCGCGCATCATCCGCTCGAGCCTGCTCGAGGTGCTCGATCAGGACTTCGTGAAGGCGGCGCGGGCGCGCGGGGTCCGCCGGGCCGCGCTCGTGTACAAGCACGCGCTCGCGAACGCGCTCATCCCGGTGGTGACCGTGATCGGGCTGCAGTTCGGCGCCCTCCTCGGCGGGGCGGTGCTGACCGAGACCGTCTTCGCGATCCCGGGCATGGGCCGGCTCTCGGTGAGCGCGATCCTGAACCGGGACTACTCGGTGGTGCAGGGCACGATCCTGGTCGGCGTGTTTGCGGTGGTGCTGGTGAATCTCCTCGTGGATCTCACCTACGCCTTCCTCAACCCGAGGATCCGGGTGACGTAGTGGCGCAGCCGCTCGAGGCCGGCGGTCGTCCCTTCGAGCCGGGAGGCCTCGCGCCCGCCGCCGGGCCCACCGCGGTCCCCCGCGGTCGGTCGAGCGTGCGCCGCTGGTGGGGCCGGTTCGCGCGCAACCCGGGCGCGCTGTTCGGGCTGGCGGTGTTCCTCGCCGTCGTGGCGATGGCGGTGTTCGCGCCGGTGCTCGCGCCCTACGATCCGATCGCCCAGGGCGTGGGCAAGCCCCTCGCCAGACCGTCCGCCGAGCACTGGGCCGGCACCGACAGCTTCGGCCGCGACATCATGAGCCGCATCATCTACGGCTCCCGCGTGGCCCTCGTGGTGGGCATCGTCGCGGTGCTCTTGGCCATGGTCATCGGGGTGACCCTCGGGCTCATCTCCGGCTACTACGGCGGCGTGGTGGACGTGGTCATCATGCGGGTGATGGACGGGCTCTTCGCGTTCCCCATCATCATCCTGGCCATCGCGATGATGGCGGTGATGGGCTTCGGCGTGCGCAACGTGATCATCGCGGTGGCGGTCGGCTTCATCGCCCCCTTCGCGCGGGTGACCCGCGGTGACGTCCTCGCCGTGAAGGAGGAGCCCTACATCGAGGCGGCCCGCCTGGCCGGGGTGAGCGGCCTCGGCATCATCTTCCAGCACGTCCTCCCCAACGTGCTCGCTCCCATCATCGTGCAGGGCGCGCTGCGCGTGTCGGGCGCGATCATCACCGAGGCCGGGCTGTCGTTCCTCGGGTTGGGCCCGCCCCCGCCCACGCCCGCCTGGGGCCGCATGATCGCCGAGGGGCAGGCGTTCATCGTGATGGCCCCGCACGTCTCCACCTTTCCGGGCATCGCGCTCATGCTGACCATCGTCGCGCTGAACCTCCTGGGCGACGGCCTCCGCGACACCCTCGACCCGCGGATGCGCCGGTGAGGGAACCAGGGGGCTCCTCCGGGGCGGTGGGTCAGCCTGGGGGAGGAGCGGCGGCCGGCGCTCCTTCCCCGATCGTCCTCGAGGCCTGGAACGCGGGCAAGTGGGTCAACCCCGACTTCGACAAGATGGTGGAGGGCGCGCGGGCCGAGCACGACTTCAAGAAGCGGAAGAAGTTCTACGAGGAGGCGGTGCGGCTCATCGTCGAGGACGCCCCGGTGGCGGTCCTGCTGCACCTGAACGAGAAGAAGGTCTTCCACAAGTACGTGAAGGGCTTCCAGATGATCCCGGCCGGGCTCATCGACATGCACCGCGTCTGGCTGGACAAGGCCTAGGCTACCCGGCACCCGCTCGCCGGCTGGCCCTCGCGCGAGCCGGCGAGCGCGTCGACGCGGCGTGAGAGCCGCTCAGGTCGGAGGACGCGGCCGATCCCAGCGCATCGGCCCTCGCCAAGCAGTGGATCGCTGCTAGACCGGTGGGGCGCTCTTTTCTTTGCCCACGATGACCTTCCGCCCCGGCCCGGCCGAAACCCCCGCGGTCCCTGTCCTCACGACGTCTCCCACCAAGGCGGTCATCCTGGGCGCCGGCGCGGGCAGCCGCCTCGGGGCCCTGACCGCGACCACGCCCAAGTGCCTGCTCCCCATCGACGGCCGCACCCTGCTCGACCGCGAGCTGGACGCGCTGGCCGCGGTCGGCATCACCGACGTCACGGTCGTGGTCGGCCACATGGCGGACCGGGTGATCGAGCACGTCGGGAGCCGGTGCCGGATCGTGCGCAACGACCGCTGGGCGTCCACCAACAGCATCGTGTCGCTCCACGAGGCCGCCGACGGGCTCCGCGGCTCGGCGTTCCTGCTCCAGAACGGCGACGTGCTGTACCCGCCGGCGATCCTGAAGCGCCTGCTGCGGGTGCGGCAGGGCAGCGCCTGCCTGGTCGATCCGCTGCGTCCGTGGGCCGACGGCGAGTATCACGTGGAGCTCCGCGACGGACAGATCGTCCGCTACAGCCGCGACGTGCCGCCCGCCCGATCCGTGGGTGAGAGCGCGCAGCTCGTGCGGGTCGACGCCCGCGACTCGGCCGCGTTCCTCGACCGCGTCGGGGAGATCGTGCGCACCGGAGGCGGGCACGAGTTCCCCAATCGCGCCTACGACGTCCTGATGGGCGGCCACGGGCTCTGGCCGGTCTACACCGCCGGGCTGCCCTGGTGGGAGATCGACACGCCCGCGGACTACGAGCGCTGTCGCGCGGAGCTCGCCCTGCTCGGGGGCCGGCCGCCGCGGTCGCTCGCCGAGCGGGCCGCGTCGTTCATGCGGCAGCCGCGCGTGCCCCACCGCTATCGCGCGGTCGCCCGGGCCCTGGCCAGCGGCCGGCGGCATCCCGCCCGCGCCGCGCGGTACGTGAGCCGCGTCCACTCCGGTCCGTGGCCACCGCCGCCCGCGCGAGCGCCTGAGGGAACACGCTACGCAGAGCTCGGCCGCCGTTCGCCGGGGGTGCACAAGCCGGCGGAAGGTGCGGCGCGGGCGGGCACGCCGCACGGATGGTCACGATGTCTTGGCGTTTTTCCTCGCGCCATAGTATCGTCGGAGCTGCCCAGCACCGGCGTCGGATGCCTCCTCCGGTGGGGCGTTCCACGATGGAGTGGGGGACATGTCTCACCGCCATCATCGACTCACCCAGCCACTGATCCGTGAGGGCCGCGGGCCCTCCGGCCTCCGCCCCGCGACGTGGGACGAGGCGCTCGACCGCGCCGCGGCCGGCCTGCGGCGTGTCGTCGCCGATCACGGCCCGCGGGCGTTCGGTCTCTTCAGCTGCTCGAAGAGCACGAACGAGATGAACTACATCGCCCAGAAGTTCGCCCGCGCCGTCTTCGGCAGCAACAACATCGACAGCTGCAACCGCACGTGACACGCCCCTAGCGTCGCCGGGCTGGCGACGGTGTTCGGAGCGGGGGGCGGGACGAGCTCGTACCAGGAGATCGAGGAGACCGAGGTCATCCTCCTGTGGGGCTCCAACGCCCGCGAGACCCACCCGATCTTCTTCCATCACCTGCTCAAGGGCCTGCGCCGCGGCGCCCGCCTCTTCGCCATCGACCCGCGCCGGTCCAGCTCCGCCCGGTGGGCCGAGCAGTGGGCCGCCCTCGACGTCGGCTCCGACATCGCGCTGGCCAACGCGATGGGCCGCGAGATCATCGCGGCCGGGCTCCAGCACCACGACTTCATCGCCAACGCGACCGAGGGCTTCGAGAAGTACCGGGCCGCGGTCGAGCCGTGCACGCTCGCCTGGGCCGAGCGGGAGACCGGGGTGCCCGCCGCGCTGGTCCGCACCATGGCGCACGCCTACGCGCGCGCGGAGCGGGCCATGATCTGCTGGACGCTCGGCATCACCGAGCACCACAACGCGGTGGACAACGTGCTGGCGCTCGTGAACCTCGCGCTGCTCACCGGGCACGTGGGCCGCTACGGCAGCGGGCTCAACCCGCTGCGCGGGCAGAACAACGTGCAGGGCGGCGGCGACATGGGCGCCTTGCCCGACCGGCTCCCCGGCTTCCAGCACGTGGAGAACGACGCCCTGCGGGCCAAGTTCGACCGCGCGTGGGGCGTGCCGGTGCCGCCGCGGAAGGGCTGGCACCTCTCGCAGATGTTCGAGGCGATGGAGCGCGGCGACCTGCGCGCGCTCTATGCCATCGGCGAGAACCCGCTCCAGTCCGAGGCGGACCAGCACCACGCCCGGCGCCTCCTCGAAGGGCTCGATTGCTTGGTGGTGCAGGACCTCTTCCTCACCGGGACCGCGGAGCTGGCCCACGTGGTGCTGCCGGCCCGCGCCGCGTGGTGCGAGTCGGAAGGCACCGTGACCAACAGCGAGCGGCGGGTGCAGCGCGTGCGCCGGGCCGTGGAAGGCCCCGCGGGCACCCGCGACGACCTGGCCATCCTGTTCGAGCTGGCCCGTCGGCTCGGGCACGACTGGGGCCGCCCGGATCCCGAGACGATCTGGAACGAGTTGCGGAGCCTCTCCCCCATGCACGCGGGCATGAGCTATGCGCGTCTGGACAAGCACGGGGGGCTCCAGTGGCCGTGCTACGACGAGGAGCACCCGGGCGAGCTGTTCCTGCACAGCCGCCTGTGGGAGCGGCCCGTGCCGGGCCCGCGCGTGGCCTTCCAGCCGGTCGACCACGATCCGCCGGTGGACCGGCTCGACGACGAGTTCCCGGTGCGCCTGACCACCGGCCGCCGGCTCGACGACTACAACACCGGCGTGCAGAGCCGGGCATACGCCTCGCCGCTGCGCCGCGGGGAGACGCTGGACATCTCGCCCGAGGACGCCGAGCGCTACGGGCTCAGGGAGGGCGAGGTGGTCCGCGTGCGGTCGCGCCGCGGCGCCGTCCAGGTGCCGGTGCGCCTGGACGAGGGCCTCCGGCGCGGGCTCGCCTTCATGACGTTCCACTTCCCGGAGCAAGCCCCGACGAACGTGCTCACCATCGACGCGACCGATCCCAAGTCGGGCACGGCCGAGTTCAAGGCGACCGCGATCCGCATCGAGCGGCTGGAGGGCTGAGCCGATCGACCTCAAGATCGTCGGCCCGGGCGCCACCGCTGCCGAGCGCGCCGCGATCGACGCGGTGGTGGGCCGGAGCCCGCGGCGCGACCTGGTGCTGCCGGCCCTCAATGCCGTGCAGGCGCGCATCGGGTGGGTGAGCCGTGGCGCGCTCAACGAGATCAGCCGGCGCCTCCAGGTGCCCCCCGCGGAGCTGTGGGGCGTGGTCTCCTTCTATCACCTGCTGGCCACGACGCCGCGTCCGCCCGTGGTCGCCCACGTGTGCGACGACATCGCCTGCCGCATCAAGGGCGGCGAGGCGCTGTGCGAGGCGCTCGAGCACGCGATGGGCGCGCCGGGCACGCCGCGCAACGGCGACGGCACCACGTGGATGCGGAGCCCGTGTCTCGGCCAGTGCGAGCGGGCGCCCGCCGTCCTCGTGACCGCCGCCGGCGAGACACCGCGCGCCATCACCCTGGCCCCCGTCCCGGGGGTCGACGCGGTCCTCGAAGTGCTCCGCGATCCACCTGCCACCGCCGACACGCGCCTCGCCCTCTCCCCTCCGGGGAGAGCGCAGGGTGGGGAGCAGCGCATCACCCGCTCCGTCCCCCAGGCGGGCCAGCCCGGCCTGCGGCTCCTCCAGCGCATGGGCCGCGTGGATCCCCGAAGGCTCGACGCCTACCGGGCCAGCGACGGCTACCGCGCCCTGGCCCGCGCCCTCGACCTGGGCCCGGCCGGCGTCATCGCGGAGGTCGTCGCCTCGAGGCTGGTCGGGCGCGGCGGCGCCGCGTTTCCGACCGGGCGCAAGTGGGACGCGGTCGCCAAGGCGCCCGCCCGGCCGCACTACCTGGTCTGCAACGCCGACGAGTCCGAGCCGGGCACGTTCAAGGACCGCCTGCTGATGGAGGAAGATCCGTTCGCGGTGGTCGAGGGCATGACCATCGCCGGCTACGCGACCGGCTGCGAGCGCGGCTATCTCTACCTGCGCGGCGAGTATCCGCTGGCCGCCGAGCGCATGGCGGGCGCCATCGCGGCGGCGCGCGCGGCCGGGCTGCTGGGCCCGGACGTGCTGGGCCGCGGCGTCGCGTTCGACATCGAGATCCGCCGCGGGGCCGGCGCCTACATCTGTGGCGAGGAGACCGCGCTGTTCAACTCGATCGAGGGCAAGCGGGGCGAGCCGCGCAACAAGCCGCCGTTCCCGGTGCAGGTCGGCCTCTTCGGGATGCCCACCGTGGTGAACAACGTGGAGACCCTCGTGAACGTGCCCGCCCTGCTGCGCGAGGGCGGCGCCGCGTACGCCGGCATCGGGACCGACGGCTCGGCCGGCCCCAAGCTGTTCTGCGTCTCGGGCGCGGTGGAGCGGCCCGGCCTCTACGAGGCTCCGTTCGGCATCACGCTGCGGCAGCTTCTGGAGCAGGCCGGGGCGGCCCCGGTGCGCGCGGTGCTCCTGGGCGGCGCAGCCGGCGTGTTCGTGGGGCCGGATCAGATCGATGTCCCGTTGACCTTCGAGGGCACGCGGGCCATCGGCGCGACGCTGGGCTCGGGCGTGGTCATGGCCTTCGGCCGGGACGCCGACATGCTCGACGTCGTCCGCCGCATCGCCGCATTCTTCCGCGACGAGTCGTGCGGCCAGTGCGTGCCGTGCCGCGTGGGCACCGTCCGGCAGGAGGAGCTGCTGGCCCGCCTCCGCGCGGCGGGCACGGCCGGCGCCGGCGACCTGGCGCTCCTGCGCGATCTGGGCCAGGTCATGCGCGATGCCTCCATCTGCGGGCTGGGCCAGACCGCGTCCAGCGCGGTCGAGTCCGCGCTCGCCCGGCTCGCCCTCGTGGGGACCCGCTCGTGAAGCCGATCTGGTTCGAGAGCCCGCCCCCGCCGAGCCGCCCGCCCGCCGCGCCGCCGCGTCCCGCGCCCCCGGCGGTCGAGGTCGTCATCGACGGCGCCCCGGTGAAGGTGCCGGCCGGCGCCACCATCCTGGAGGCGTGCCGGAGTCGCGGCATCGACGTTCCCACCCTCTGCTTCCTCGAGACCCTGACGCCGGTCAACGTCTGCCGGGTGTGCGTGGTCGAGGTGGCGGGCTCGCGCGTGCTCGTGCCCGCCTGCTCGCGCCCGGTGGAGCCGGGGATGACGATCCTCACGGACTCGGAGCGGGTGCGCCTCTCGCGTCGGATGGTCCTGGAGCTGCTCGCCTCCTCGGTGGATCTCTCGATCGCGCCCGGCGTGCGGGACATGATCGCGCGCTACGGCGCGCGACCGGAGCGTCACGGCTCCCCCGCGCCGGCGGCCGCCCCGGGCGAGCGCGACCGCCGCGAGCCCGGCCACCATCACGCGCCCGATGGCGCCCACGCCGAGACCGTCGCCCAGCCCGCGAAGGTGGACAACGACCTCTACGTGCGCGACTACGGCAAGTGCATCCTCTGCTACAAGTGCGTGGAGGCCTGCGGTGTCGACGCCCAGAACACCTTCGCCATCGCGGTGGCCGGCCGCGGCTTCGACGCCCGCATCTCCACCGAGGCCGACGTGCCCCTGCCCGACTCCGCCTGCGTGTACTGCGGCAACTGCATCGGGGTGTGCCCGACCGGCGCGCTGATGTTCAAGCGCGAGCACGACATGCGCGCGGCCGGCCAGTGGGACGAGGCCCGGCAGCACACCACCGACACCATCTGCGCCTACTGCGGCGTCGGCTGCACCCTGACCCTCCACGTGCAGGACAACCGGATCGTGAAGGTCACCTCACCCGCCGACAGCTCGGTGACCCGCGGGCATCTCTGCATCAAGGGTCGCTTCGGGTTCACCTTCGTGGAAGGACCACCGGAGTCCGCCTGAAAGGCGGGCGGGGCGGGCACGCGCGATCCGTCGTGCCCACCCCGCCCGTGGAACCTAGACCGTCTGCCGGCGCTCCGCGTCCCAGATGCTGATCTTGTGGGTCTCCGGCATGATGAACAGCAGGATCAGGAAGCAGATCGCAGGCACCGCGATCGGGTAGATGAGCGCCTGCCCCAGGCTCTTGTGGGCCATGAACGACGCGTAGGTGATGGTGGGCACCAGCCCCCCGCCCCAGCCGTTGCCGATGTGGTAGGGCACCGAGACCGACGTGTAACGGATGCGGCTCGGGAAGTACTCGGACAGGAAGGCTCCGATCGGTCCGTACACCATCCCCACGAAGGAAACGAGGATGGCCACGATGATCACCGCCACCGCGTAGTTCTCCTGGCCCTTCGTCGTCACGCTGGCGAGCCAGCTGAACAGCGGATAGTAGAGCAGGGCGGGCAGCAGCAGGCCGCCCAGCAGGACCGGCTTGCGCCCCATCTGATCGGACAGCCAGCCGAACAGCACCAGGGTGGGCGTCCCCAGCAGCAGACCGAGCCCGATGATCCAGCTCGCCGTGATGAGATCCATCCCGGCGCCCTTCTGCAGGAAGAAGTACGTCCAGTACTGGCTGCTGTACCACACCACGCCCTCGCCGAAGACCATGATGCTGGCGATGAGAACGTAGCGGATGTTGACGCTGAGGAACGCTTCCCTCCAGGGGTTCCTCGTCTGCCGCCCCTTGGCCCGGATCTCCGCGAACACCGGGGTCTCCTGCAGCGACAGGCGGATATAGCCGGCGATCATCACGAGGAAGAAGGAGATGAGGAACGGGATGCGCCAGCCCCACTCCTCGAAGGCCGCCTTCCCCATCGCGGCCTCGACGCCGATCACGACCACGAGGGAGACGATGATGCCGAGGGTCGGGGACGTGTTGAGGATGCCCGTGTAGAGACCGCGCCGCTCGTCCGGCGTGTGCTCGGCGACGTACGTGATGGCGCCGCCGTACTCGCCGCCCAGGCAGAGGCCCTGGATCAAGCGGAGGAAGAGCAGGATGAAGGCCGCGGAGAGCCCGATGGAGTGGTAGGTCGGCACGACCCCGATGACGGCGGTGCCGAGGCCCATGCCCATCAGGGTCACCATGAACGTCACCTTGCGGCCCGCGCGATCACCCAGCCACCCGAAGAGCAGCGCGCCGACCGGCCGGATGAGGAAGCCGGCGCTGAAGATGACCATCGTCTTGAGGAACTCGATGGCCGGATTGGTGCCCGCGAAGAACTTGGCCGCGAGCAGCGCGCCCAGGCTGCCGAAGATGTAGAAGTCGTACCACTCGATGACGTTGCCCACCGCGGCGGCGACCACGACGCGGCGGAAGTCCTGATGCCCTCCCGATGTTCGTCCGTCGTTGCTCATGAACCCCCCCTTTTCCCCGGTGAGATCGGCACGTCACCCAAGATCGCGCGCCGACGCGGACACGGCGCCCCGGGCGGGAACAGCACATGCTGTGCCAGGGCAGCGCGGCACTCAGTCTGTTGTTTCCCTGCATACTTCTCTGAACATCCATGTGGCGCCCCTGGTCTGGATGCCAAGGCGTCTTGGTATCGATGCCGTGACGCGGCGCGGGGAAGGAAGGCCGGCGTCGCACTCGTCGCATCGGTCACCATCGGCCATTGATGTGGTCGGAGGCCGGGTGTAAGTTTGGGGCCGCTCTCGGGAGCGCACTCATGCGGTGGAGGGGGAGCGCAATGCTGAGACTGACCTCGTCGCTTCTTGGGGTTCTCGTGCTCGTCGGTGTCCTGGTCCCCGACAAGTCCTCCGCGCAGGGCGTGCCAGGTCGCACCGCTCGGACGGTCGCCACGTTCGACTTCGCGGGCGATGTCCCGGGGGTGCCGGAGGGCATCACCACGGACGGCCGGGCGGGCCTGTACGTCTCGCTGTTCCTGCTCGACCAGATCTGGCACGTCAACCCCGCCACCGGCGAGAAGAAGAAGATCGCGGACGTGCCGGGCGGCGGGCTCAAGGGTGACCTCATCGGGATCGAGCGGGATCCCACCGACGGCACGATCCTCGCTGCCTTCAAGAAGGCGACGAAGGTCGAGCTGTTCGCGGCGGATCATCCCGATTGTCGCGACGCCACCGACACCGCCACGGGCGTCTACCGCGTCAACCCGCAGACCGGAGCGGTGAGCCCCTTCGTGACGCGCGGCATGGGCATCCCGCTGTGCTTCCCCGACGACATCGCGGTCGACCGCACCGGTAACGTGTACGTCTCCGACCTCGCGCTCGGGGTGATCTGGAAGTTCGATCGCGCGGGCCATGGCGCCGTCTGGTCCGACGATCCCCTGCTCGGCTGGACCGAACAGAGCGGCACGTGGAACGCGAGGAACGGCACCCCGGTCGGATATATCGGGGTCAACACTGTCGCCCTCAGTCCCGACGGGCGCTACCTCTATGCGGGAACCGACGGCGGCCCCGGCGGCCCGACCGGGAGCGGCTTGCTGGTGCGCATACCGATCCAGGCGGACGGCTCGGCGGGCAAGGCGGATCTCTTCGCGGCCGGACTCGGGGCCAACGATGGGCTCGAGGTCGGGCCCGACGGAACGATCTACTTCGGCGACACCTACAACAGCGACGTCTGGGCCTTCTCGCCCGACGGGACGCGCCGGCTGCTGGTCGCGTCCCGCGACCATTGGGGCGACCCCCTGGACAACGCCACCAGCCTCGTCTTCCTGAACGGCTGTCTCTACGAGACCCAGCTCGGCTTCTTCAAGCTGCAGCAGGGCAAGGCGAAGGAGACGCTGCGAAACGTGGTGGAGATCTGCAAGTTCGGCAGCCCGGCGGCGAACGGTACGTACACACCGCGGCCCGTCCTGGAGGTGTCGCCCCCGACGCCCCGCCCGCCTTCCGCGCGCCCGACGTATCCACTGTTCTCGACCTCGGGCCACGCGAAACCCTGACGGCCTTCGCCGAACGGCCGTCCGCAATCTCGAACGGGCCGGTGTCCCGCGGTGCGCAGCTCGCCGCGCTGCACGGCCAGGAGGCGACCCCGCGGGCGAAGGCGTTGCCGCTGGCCAGATAAGCGGCGGGGTTGGGTGAGCTCTAGCTAGGGAGGCGGGGCGCCCGTCGGGACGGGCGCCCCGTGACACGTTGATGAAATTGGCGGGCTCGACGGGACTTGAACCCGCGACCTCTGGATTGACAGTCCAGTGTGCTAACCAGGCTGCACCACGAGCCCGTGCCGGAAACGCATCTTTATACCACGCCGACTTGGGGCCTGTCCACGCGGGGCACGACGCGCCGGGGCCCTACCGCCCGACCGCCGATCGTCGCGGGGCGCACTCGAGACCGCCGGTCCAGGTGAGCTGCGCGGGGTAGCGGGCCAGGAGGTCGGCGATCTCCTCGCACGGCGGTCGGTGGCCCAGCAGATCCTCCCCCGGCGAGCGCTGCAGGCGGTGGTGCACGTTCAGCAGGTAGCTGTAGACCATGCGCAGGGCCTGGTCCTCGGGCACGCCCCGCACCCGGGTCAGGATCTCCACCGACTTGGCGTTGGCGTCGAGCTCGCGCTGCTCGCGCTGGCGCAGCCGCGCCTCGGGGGTGGGCGCCGACAGAGCCGCGTCGTGGCCCAGGACGTAATGGGCCAGCTCGTGGGCCACGATGGCGTCCCGGTACTCGGAGCGCAGCACCAGCTCGTTGACCGCGAAGAAGCCCAGGCGGAAGGCCCCCACCGGGCTCTCCGGGTTGTGGCTCACCAGCACGTGGATCGGCGGGAGGCCGTAGACCCGGGCGGTGTCGTCCGCGAACGCGCGCACCTCGTCGAGGCTCCTGCGCTCCCCGGGCGGGAGGCTGCTGCAGCCGGCGAGCACGCACGCCGCCACCAGCGCCGCCCCCAGCCGCGCGGTCGCGACGCGGGCCCTCATGGCGAAAGTCTAGCAAACAGGGCAGAATGTTGACCGCCATGACGACCTCCGCCACGCCGCCGCTCCGCAGCCGCAACTGGTTCGCTCCGAGGAACCTCGACGGGTTCATGCACCGGGCGTATCTCAAGGCCGAGGGGTTCAGCGACGCGATGTTCGACGGCCGCCCGGTGGTCGGCATCTGCAACTCGTGGTCGGAGCTCAACAACTGCAACGCGCACCTGCGCCAGGTCGCGGAGGCGGTCAAGCGCGGGGTGTGGAGCGCGGGCGGCTTCCCGCTCGAGTTCCCGGTGATCTCGCTGGGCGAGATTCTCATGAAGCCCACCACCATGCTGTTCCGCAACCTGATGGCAATGGACGTGGAGGAGTGCATCCGCGCCTATCCGCTCGACTCGGTGGTGCTGCTGGCCGCCTGCGACAAGACCACGCCGGCCATGCTGATGGGCGCGACCTCCGCGGACGTGCCCGCGATCATGGTGACCGGCGGACCGATGCTGAAGGGCGTGTGGGGCAACCAGGAGCTGGGCTCCGGCACCGACGCGCGGAAGATCTGGGCCCAGCGCCGGGCGGGCGAGATCACCGACGAGGTCATGGCCGAGGTCGAGGGGTGCCTCTCGCGCTCCACCGGCCACTGCATGGTGATGGGCACCGCCTCCACGATGGCGGCGATGGCCGAGGTCCTGGGCCTGGCCCTGCCCGGCAACGCGGCCATCCCCGGCCCCGACGCGCGCCGGCTCGCGCTGGCCGAGATGTCGGGCCGCCGCGCGGTGGAGATGGCGCTGGCGCGCGGGCCCAAACCGTCCGAGATCCTCACCGCGGCCGCCTTCGACAACGCCATCCGCGCCGACATGGCGCTGGGCGGCTCCACCAACGCCATCGTGCACCTGGTCGCGATCGCGGGCCGCGCGGAGGTGCCGTTGCCGCTCCAGCGCTTCGACCAGCTCTCGCGCACGACGCCGCTGCTGGCCGACGTGCGGCCCTCCGGCAAGCACCTGATGGAGGACTTCTACTACGCGGGTGGCGTGCCGGCGGTGCTCCGCGAGCTGCTGCCGCTGCTGCACGGCGACGCCCTCACCATCACGGGCCGGACGCTTCGCGACAACGTGGCGACGGCGCCCTGCCACGACCCCGACGTGATCCGACCGCTGTCGCTGCCGCTCCAGCCGGAGGGCGGCACCGTGATCCTCACCGGCAATCTCTGCCCGGGCGGCGCGGTGCTGAAGCAGTCGGCGGCCTCCCCGCACCTCATGACCCACCGGGGCCGCGCGGTGGTCTTCGAGGACCATCGCGATCTGGAGCGGCGCATCGACGATCCCTCGCTGCCCATCGACGAGACCTCGGTGCTGGTGCTGAAGCACGCCGGGCCCAAGGGCGGCCCCGGCATGCCGGAGTGGGGCGCGGCTCCGGTGCCGGCGCGGCTGCTGCGCGCCGGCGCGAAGGACATGGTGCGCATCTCGGACGCGCGCATGAGCGGCACCTCCTACGGCACGGTGGTGCTCCACGTCACCCCGGAGTCCGCGGTGGGCGGACCGCTCGCCCTCGTGCAGGACGGCGACGAGATCGAGCTCCACGTGCCCGAGCGGCGCCTCACCCTGCGGGTGCCGGACGAGGAGATCGCGCGGCGCCGGGCCGCGTGGCGGCCGCGGCCGGACGGCGTCACCAGCGGCTACCTCCGCATGTTCCTCGACCACGTGCTGCAGGCGGACGAGGGGGTGGACTTCGACTTCCTCCGCGGCCGGCGCCCGGTCACCGACGAGGAGACCGCGCACGGCTCGAGGCTGGCCTGACATGACGCCCGCGACCGGCGGCCGGCGCCCCATCGCGGGCGGGGCCGGCGCCTCCACCGCCGATGCGGTCGTCATCGGCTCGGGCGCCTTCGGGTCGAGCACCGCGTATCACCTCGCCCGCCGGGGCCTCCAGGTCGCGCTGGTGGATCAGCACGCCCTCGGCTCGCAGACCTCCCCGCGCGCGGCCGGCCTCACCAGCAAGGCCGACACCATGCCCACCATGGCCCGGCTGCGTGACGAGGCCTGCGAGGCGCTCGAGCGCTTCGAGGCGGAGATGGGGCGCGGGGTGGACTTCCACCGCTCGGGCAGCCTGCGCGCGGCCTACACCGACGCCGGCGTCGAGCGCGTGCGCATCGCGCAGGAGACCGCCCGGGGCCTCGGCATCGAAGCGCGGCTGATCGACGCGGCGGAGGCCGAGCGGCTGGCGCCCCACTTCAAGCCGGGCGCCGCGCGCCGCATCCTGCACGTGCCGAGCGACGGCTGGGTGGACCCGGCCCGCGTCGCCATCGGCTTCGCCACGCGCGCGGGCGAGCTGGGCGCCCGGCTGCTCCCCTTCACCGCGGTGCAGGGCCTGCTGCAGGAGGGCGGCCGCGCGGTGGGCGTCACCACCCCGCGGGGCGAGATCCACGCCCCGGTGGTGGTGGACGCCGCGGGCGCGTGGACCGCGCGCGTGGCGGCCGGCGCCGGCATCCGGCTGCCGCTGGTGCCGGTGCGGCATCAGCTCTTCGTGACCGAGCCGATCGCGGGCGTGGCGCCGCTGCAGCCGATCGTCCGGCTCGTCGAGGCGAGCGTGTACGTGCGCTACGACCAGGGCGGCCTCATGTTCGGCGGCTACGAGGACGCGCCGCTCGTGCTGGGCCGCGAGGGGCTGCCCGCGGGATTCCAGATCGCCGCGCTCGACCTCGACCTGGGCGTGCTGCGCGGGCTGGTGGCGGAGGTGGCCGCCCACTTCCCCGTCCTGCGCGGCGCCCGCATCGCCATCCACCGGGGTGGAGCGCCCACCATGACGCCCGACGGCCGCCCCATCCTCGGGCGCGTGCCCGGCCTCGAGGGGCTCTACGTGGCCTCCGGCTGCTGCGTGGGTGGGCTCAGCCTCTCCCCGGCGGCCGGGCGCGCGCTCACGGACCTCATCGTGGACGGCAAGAGCGATCCCGACCTCGCGCCGCTCGCGGTCGAGCGCTTCGCGGGCGCCCCGCGCGACGGGGCCGCGCTCGAGGCGGCCTGCGTGGCGCAGTACGCGCGCCGGTACACTCACTAGGGGCCTGCACCGACGCGGCCCCTCATCCACGGAGGATCACATGGCCAAGGTCGACTGGAGCTACCACCGCAACGGCTGAATGACCTGCGCCAAGACGCAAGGGTTCCTTGCGAAGCACAAGGTGAGCGTGGGCGAGCAGACGGACGCGAAGAAGGCCACCATCAAGGGCGCGGCCGCGCTCGACGTGCTGGGCGGGATCGACGAGCTCTACGTGGCCAAGGGCAAGAAGGTCGAGCACCTCGACCTGCGGAAGGGCAGGCCCGACCGGGCCACGCTGCTCGGGCTGCTGCTGGGGCCGACCGGGAATCTGCGGGCGCCGACCCTGCGCAAGGGCAAGACGCTGATCGTGGGCTTCGAGGAGGAGACCTACAAGAAGGTGGTGAAGTAGGGCTCAGCCCTTGACGCTGCCGGCGGTGAGGCCCTCCACCATGTACTTCTGCAGGTAGATGTAGGCCGCGATGACCGGCAGCGTGGTCAGCACCGCGCCGGCCATGAGGTAGCCCCAGCCGTAGACGTCGCCGGTGATGAAGGTGGAGAGGCCCACCGGCAGCGTGCGCAGCCGCACGTTGGTGATGAAGACCAGGGCGTAGAGGAACTCGTTCCACGCCTGGGTGAAGGCGTAGAGCGCGCTCGCGAGCAGCCCGGGGGCGGCCAGCGGCAGGATCACCCGGCGGAAGGCGCCGAAGCGGGTGGCCCCGTCGATCATCGCGGACTCCTCGAGCTCCACCGGGATCGACTCGAAGTAGCCCATGAGCAGCCACGTCACGAACGGCACCGTGAACGACGGATAGGCCGCGATCAGGCCGGTGAGGCTGTCGGCCATGCCCAGGTTGCGGATCTGGGCGTAGAGCGGGATGAACAGGATCGACGGCGGCACCAGGTAGGTGATCAGCACCGTGCTGGCCATGAACGCGCGCCCGAGGAACTTCAGGCGGGCCAGCGCGTAGGCGCCGAGGGTGCCCACCGCGGTGGCCACCAGCGTGCTCGACACCGCCACGATGATCGAGTTCCGGTACCAGGAGACGAACTCGGTGCGGTCCAGCAGGTGCCGGTAGTTGTCGGCCACGAACGGGCTCGGCCAGAACATGGACACCAGGCTGCGCATCTGGGTCTCGCCCTTGAAGGACGTGACGATCATCCAGTAGAAGGGGAAGATCACGAACAGCAGGAACGTGAGCAGGACCGCGCAGGAGAGCGCGGACTGCGTCCGCTCGATGCGGGCGACGGACCGGCGTCCCACCCGGGTGGCCACTACCGCGCCCGCCCGCGCCGCATGTAGTTCGACAGCACGATGATCACGAAGGCCAGCGGGGGCAGCATGTAGAGCGCGACCGCGATGGCCTCGCCCAGACGCTGGGCGCCGAAGGCGATCTCGTAGGTCAGCACCGGCAGGACCATGGTGGCGCCGCCCGGCCCGCCCTTGGTGAGGATGTAGATGATCGCGAAGTCGTTGAAGGTCCAGATGGTGGACAGCAGCAGCACGATGATCACGATGTTGCGGATGCCGGGCAGCGTGACGTGGCGGAACCGCTGCAGCACGGTGGCCCCGTCCACCGCGGCCGCCTCGTACAGCTCGCCCGGGATGGCCTTCATCCCGGCCAGGAAGCTGATGCCGAAGAACGGGAAGCCGCGCCACACGTTGACCCCGATGACCGACGCCATCGCGGTGTTGGGCTCGCTGAGCCAGCCCACCCCGCGATCGAGCACGCCGAACACGTGGACCAGGAGGTAGTTCAGCACGCCCAGGCTGTAGTCGTAGATCCACAGGAAGTTGAGCGCCGACACCACGGTGGGCGCCACCCACGGGATCAGGAGCACCCCGGTCCAGAACGAGCGGAAGCGGATCTTGGAGGTGAGCACCAGCGCCATGCCCATGCCGAGCACGGTCTTGATCGCGACGGAGGCGAAGGTGAACGTGAAGCTGTTGACGACCGCGCGCTGAAAGAACCCGTCGTGGGTGAGGCGGATGTAGTTGTCGAGCCCCACCCACACCGGCGGCATGCCGACGTACTTGCGGGTCATGCTGAGGTACACCGCGTAGCAGAACGGGTACGCCACCAGCGCCAGCACCAGCACCACGATGGGCGCCACGAACAGGAAGCCCAGGCGGTAGTCGGGTCCGAGCACGCGCCGCAGGAAGGGCTCGAGGCCGGCGCGGCGGCGAGCCTCGGCGCCGGGGCGGTAGGTGCCCCTCACCCCGACCCTCTCCCCGGAGGGGAGAGGGGGGGAAGAGGGCCGGACGGTCGCCATGGGAACGGGACGCTAGGCCTTGCCGCGGATCTTGTAGATCTCCTCCACCCGCGCGTGCGCCTCCTTCAGCGCCGCCTCGGGCGAGAGGCCGCCCACCACCACGCGGCCCGCCATGTCGGTGAGGATCTTCTGCCCCTGCACCTCGGCCGCGGCCGGGGTCATGGGGCCGGGATAGCCGATGTTCACGCTGCGCAGGATGTTCTGCACCATCGCGTCGAAGTTCGGATCCGACTTCCAGTACGGGTTGTCCACGCGGGCCTTGTAGACGGGCCCGGCCTGGCCGACCGACACCTGCATGTACTCCGCGAAGCGCTTCTCGTCCTCCAGGTAGCGGATGAGGTCCTCGCAGAGCTCCGCGTGCTTGGTCTTCTGGAAGATCGCCCAGTTGTAGCAGGACGAGCCCACGAAGCTGCCCGCGGGGCCGCCCGGGGTCAGCACGCACTGGGTCTTGGGCGCCAGCTCGTGCTTCTTCGACACCATCGCGTAGTAGAGGCTGGCCCCGTTGTTGGTGGTGACCAGCTTGCCGGCCATGTAGGCCTCGTTGTTCGACACGTCGGTCCAGCCCATGACGCCGGGGGGCTGGATGCCGTGCTTCTTGATGGTGTCCACCGCGAACTGCAGCGCGGCCATGTTCTGCTTGAGGAAGGACGTGCCCAGCGCGGGCTTGCCGTCCTTGTCCCACACCCCCCCGCCGTAGTCCCAGAGGATGTTGGACATGAACCCGTCGCCGTCGTCGGAGCGGTTCAGGGTCTGCCCGAAGCCCCACAGATCCTTGGACGGGTCCTGCGCCTTCTTGGCGAACTCCACCACGTCCGGATCGTAGACCTTCGGGATCTTGAGGCCCTTGGCCTCCATCACGTCCTTGCGGATGAAGAAGACGGTGGTCATCGAGTAGCGGCCCACGCCGAGGAACTTGCCGTCGACCTTCATGGCCCGCTCCGCGAACGGCAGGAGCCCGCCCTTGGCGCCCGCGATGTCGCTCGCCACCTTGGTGACGTCGCGCAGCGCGGCCTTGTAGCGCATGGGGCCGTAGATGTTCATCTCGGCCATGTCCGGCGGGTTGCCGGCCTCGATGGCGGCCACGAACTTCTGCTCGCGATCGCCGAAGGTCGCCCAGTCCATCTCGACGTCGACGTTCTTGTCCTTCGCCCAGGCCTCGACCTGCCGGGCGACCACGTCGTTGCCCGCGGTGACGAAGCTCTTGAACAGCCAGAGGCGCAGCTTGGTCCTGGCCTGCGCGGAGGCCATGCGGCGGAGCGCATGCAGGCCCGCGGCGGTGCCGCCGGTGATGACCGCCGCCTTTCTCAGGAACTCACGGCGCGCGATGAGGCCGGCGTCGAGCCGCTCGGCCAGGTCCTTGAGACGGGTGTCCATGGAGGCTCCTCCTTTGGAGCGCGAAGGCGCGCCGGGCCGGCTGGCCGGAGCGCTGGGATGCTCGGATGCTACCCTACTGCATCCCCCCGGGCAAGAAGACGATTGGCCGCCCGCGCGATGGCGGCCGCGTCCACGCCGTAGTGGCGATAGAGATCGCCGCGGGCCCCGGACTGGCCGAAGTGGTCCACGCCGAGGGCCACCTGCGGCACCCCCAGCGCGCCGCCCAGGAAGCCCAGCGCGTGCGAGTGGCCGTCGAGCACCGACACCACCGGCACCCCCTCCTCCTCCGGGGTGACCAGATCGAGGACATAGGGGCGCGGCGCGCGCAGGTCACGATAGAGCCGGTCGGGGCTGGTGACCACGAACACGCTGGCGCACACCCCCTCGGCCGCCAGGGCGCGGCCGGCCGCCACCGCCTCCGGCACCATGACCCCGGCCGCGAAGATGTGTACCGCGTTCGCCTCCGGGTCGTAGCCCGGCTGCGCCCGGGCGTCGAGCAGCCGGTAGCCGCCGCGGAGCACCGCCCGGCGGTAGGCGTCCGACGGCGCCGGGGCGAGCGCCTGCTCGATGGGCTTGGTGGACAGGCGCAGGTAGGCGCTCTCCGCGTCCGGACCGCGCTCCAGCAGGCTCGCGAAGGCCGCAAGCAGGATCCACTCCACCTCCACGGCGAACGTGGGCTCCCAGTAGGTGATGGCGGGCAGCGCCACCCCGATGCCGGGCGTGATCACCGACTGGTGGGCGCCGCCCTCCGGGGAGAGGCTGATCCCCGACGGGGTGGCGGCCACGATGAAGCGCCCGCCCGCGTAGAGCGCGTGGTAGAGCGCATCGAGCCCGCGGCTCACGAACGGATCGTAGAGGGTGCCGATCGGCAGCAACGTGCGCCCCGAGAGCTCGTGCGCGAGGCCGAAGGATCCCAGCGCCAGGAACAGGTTGTGCTCCGCGATGCCCAGCTCGAGGTGCTGGCCGGCGGGGGACTCCTTCCACTGCACCATCGCCGGCCCCTCCGGCCCGAAGGCGGGCTTGGCCCGCGGGAAGTAGACGCCCTTGCGGCTGATCCAGCCGGCCAGGTGCGTCGTCACCGCCACGTCGGCCGAGCAGGTCACCACCCGGTCGCCGATCGGCAGCCGGCCGAGCAGTCCCAGCACGCGGCCGAGCGCCTCCTGGGTGGAGCTCTGCGCCGGGTAGGTCTCCCCGAGCGACTCCGGCACCTCGGGCGCGGGCTCCACCGGGGGCGGCACGTAGGGCGCGGGCATCCCGCGGACCAGCGCGGCCTCGGCGCTGCCCTCGGGGAACCCGGCCCACTCCTCCCCGGGCGGCACGCCCAGCGCCTCGCGCAGCTCGTCGAGCTGCTTCGGCGTGAGCAGCGCGCCGTGGTTCAGCGGATCGGCCGCGAACGGATAGCCCCAGCCCTTGATGGTGTCGGCCAGGATCACGCACGGCCCCTGCCGCGGGCGCGCCGCCTCCTCGTAGGCGGCGAGGATGGCGGCCAGGTCGTGGCCGCCGACGTCGCCCAGCAGCGCGCCCAGCGTCTCGTCGGGCACGTCGGCCAGCAGCCGGTCCACCGCCCGGTCCGTGCCGCCGTCGGATGTCGCGACCAGCGCCTTGCGGGCCGCGCCCGCAGGCAGGCGGAGCAGGGCCTGGTACTCCGCGGCGCCCATGCCCTCGAGCCGCGCGCGCAGGTGCTCGCCGCCCGGCCGCGCGAAGCGCGCCCGCAGGCGCCCGCCCCAGCGCAGCTCGATCACGTGCCAGCCCGCGGCGCGGAACCAGTCGCGCAGCTGGGCCCGGCGCGCGTCCGGCACCACGCGGTCGAGGCTCTGGCGGTTGACGTCGACGATCCACAGCAGGTTGTCGAGCTCGCGCACCGCCTCCTCGAGGAGCGCCTCCCAGACGTTGCCCTCGTCGAGCTCCGCGTCGCCCACCAGGGCGATGAAGCGCGCCGGCATCGCGGCGCCGCCGTGCTGGCTCACGTAGCGCGCGGCCAGCGCGCCGAAGGCCGCGCTCACCGCGCCCAGCCCCATCGAGCCGGTGGACAGATCGATGATCGCGGGGTTCTTCCGCCGGCTCGGGTAGGCCTGTAGCCCGCCCAGGCTCCGCAGGCCCCGCAGGTCGTCGGCGGTGAGCCGCCCGCGCAGGTACTCGATGGCGTAGAGCACCGGCGAGGCGTGGGCCTTGGTGGCGACGATGTCGCCCGGGCGGAGCGCGTGGAAGTACAGCGCGGTCATGAGCCCGACCACCGAGGACGACGAGGCCTGGTGCCCGCCGACCTTGGTGCCGTCCGGGTTCGGCCGCACGCTGTTGGCGTGGTGGACCATGAGCGCGGAGAGCCACAGCACGCGCTTCTGGATGGACTCGAGCGTGGCGAGCGAGGCGTCGGCCATGCCGTCGGAGCGGAACGGATCAGGCGAACGGATCGTTCGCCGGATCCTCGTGCCAGACGTACTCCATGAACCGGGCGGCCTGGCGCGCCATGTCGATCCCGTGCAGGCGCGCCACCACCGACAGCGCCATGTCGATCCCGGCCGACACGCCGGAGGACGTCACGAGGTTGCCGTCGTCGACCCAGCGGGCGTGCCGCTGCCACGCCACGCGCGGTCCCTGCTGCACCACCCAGTCCCACGCCACCTTGTTGGAGGTCGCGGGGCGGCCGTCCATCAGCCCGGTGCGCGCGAGCAGGGCCGAGCCGGTGCAGACGGTGGCGGTGATGGCGGCCCTGCGGCTGGCCGCGGTGAGGGCCAGCAGCAGCGGCGCGTTGTGCACCGCCTGGCGGGTGCCGAAGCCGCCCGGCACGAGCAGGATGTCGTACGGCGGCGCATCGACGAACGCATGGTCGGCGTGGGTGGTCGGCCCCTCGCCCGCCTTCACCGGCCCCGCCTTCTCGGCGAGCGTCACGATCTCGAAGTGCCGCTGCCAGGTGCCGTCCGGCCGCGCGGTGCGCGCGCTCGCGAACGTCTGGACCGGTCCGTAGACGTCGAGGACGGTGAAGCCCTCGAACAGCACGACCGCCACGCGCCGGACCGCCGTCGCCTCCGCCATGGGGACCCGGGGCGACTATGGCGGCCGGTTCGGGCACTGTCAAGCCGCCGCGCTCGGGGGGTTGGTGCCGTTGACAACGCGCCGCCGGCCCGGTTACACCTTGGACCGGCATGCGCGTCATCGACCTGAGCTTCCCGATCGACCCGCACTTCCGCTGGACGGTCTCCAGCGAGCGTCGCTCGACGCACGAGGCCGGGCAGAACTTCCAGTCCACCGTGCTCACCATCAGCTGCCACGCCTACACGCACGTGGACGCGCCGGTGCACTTCCTCCCCGGGGACCGCGACATCGCGTCGATGCCGGTCGATCAGTGGATGGGCGAGGCGGCGGTGGTGGACCTCACCCACGTGGGTGAGAACGCGGAGGTCACCGCGGCGGACCTGGACCGACGCGGGGGCCACGTGCGCGCGGGCGACATCGTGCTGCTGCGCACCGACTGGCCCGCGCGCACCCCGGTGGCGAGCGAGCGCTTCTGGAAAGACGCGCCCTACACCGGCCGCGGCGCCTGCGAGTGGCTGGCGGCGCGCGGAGTGAAGGCGGTGGGCTACGATTACCCACCCGACTACTGCATCCGGACCTCGATCTTCTCGCCCGGCACGCCCGTCGCGCGCGAGGAGTGCACCACGCACCACGTCTTCTTCCCGGCCGGCATCACGGTGGTGGAGTACCTGACCAACCTGGACCGGATCGGCGCCCCGCGCTGCCGCTTCCTCGCCCTGCCGCTGCGGGTGACGGGTGCGGACGGCTCCCCCGTGCGCGCGGTCGCCCTGGTGGACTGAGCGCATGGACATCCGGAAGGCGGCCCTCAAGCGCATCGCGGTGTGGACCGTCCTCGGCCTCGTCGGCGGCGGCTTCGCGGCCGACATGCTGTGGCGGCACAAGAGCGCCCAGGAGCAGGCGTCGCTCAAGAGCCAGCAGACCCAGGAGCTCGCGCGCCTGGAGGCCGAGGTCAAGTCACTCACCGACCAGCTCGCGGCGGAGCGCCTCCGCCGCGAGGCCCTGGAACGCACCCTGAGCGAAGGCAGGAAGTAGTGGCGTGGGCGGTGCGACTGGCGGTCCTCGCCCTGCTGGTGCTCGGGCTGCCCGCCACCGGAGGGTCCCAGGTGTCGCCGGCGCGCGGCCGGAGCCTGCCCGGCGCGGTGGTGAAGGTCCTGAGCGGTGACACCATCCACGCCTTCGTGAACGGCGAGGTGGAGCGCGTGCGCTACATCGGGGTGCAGGCGCCCCGGCCGGACCAGGGCGGCCAGCCGGGCGAGCCGCAGGGCAACGAGGCGCTCCGCTTCAACAGCGGCCTGGTGGGGGCCAAGAACGTGCGCCTCGAGCTGGACGTCGAGGAGCGCGACGGGGATGGGCGCCTGCTCGCCTACGTGTGGGTGGGCGACGTGCTCGCGAACGCCGAGGTGGTCGGCCACGGGTACGGGGAGGTCGTCTCCGGCGGCGCCAACGTGCGCCACCAGGAGGTGCTGCTGCGCCGCCAGCAGGAGGCGCGCTCGCGCCGGCTCGGCATCTGGAAGCTGGCCGCGCCGCCGGCGCGCGGCGCGGCGCCCGCCCCGGCCCCGAGCGCGTCGGCCCCGACCGCGCAGGCCCGCCCGGGCGCGCCTCCCACCAACGGCTGGACGTGCCCGCTCAGCCATCCCATCAAGGGCGACTTCCGCACCTACACGCGGGACCGCTGCATCTACTACCGGCCCGGCACGCCGGCCTACGCGGAGAGCCGCACCGACCGGTGCTACGCGAGCGAGGACGAGGCCCGCCAGGACGGCTGCCGCCGCTCCCAGCGCTGATGGCGGGGCGGCTCCTCCTCGTGCTCGATCCGGACCCCGCGGCCCGCCAGAACCTCGTCGACGTGCTGAGCCTCGAGGGGCACGAGGTCGACGGCGCGGGCGACGCGGAGGGCGCGCTCCTCCTCCTGGACCAGCGCCGCTATCACCTGGTCATCGCGGACCTGCGCCTGCCCGACCTGGACGGGCCGCGGCTGGTCGCGGCGCTCCGCGAGCGGTTCGACGAGGCGTTGCCCGCGATCGTCTTCATCACCAGCGCGACCTTCGACCCGCACTACGGCGGCTTCCTCGCCGACCTGCGGGCGCCGGTGCTGACGCGGCCGCTCAAGCCCGGCCGCGTGCTGGAGCTGGTGGGTCGGGTGCTCGGGCCGTGAGCCGCCCGCGGAACATCCTGGTGGTGGAGGACGAGGGCAGCCTGCGCGAGCTGATCGCCCACATCCTGCTGCTGGACGCTCACGAGGTGGACACCGCGCGGGACGGCATGGAGGCCCTCTACCGCATCGACCAGCGGGAGTACGACCTGATCATCAGCGATCTGCAGATGCCGAACCTGGACGGGCCCGGCCTGCACCAGGCCCTGCGAGAGCGGTACGGCCAGGCCTTGCCCCGGGTGATCTTCGTCACCGGCCACGCGGAGGCCGACGCCTTCGTGCCCTTCCTGGCCCAGACCGGTGACCCGGTGCTCACCAAGCCGTTCACGGTGGAGGATCTCCGCACCCTCGTGCAGTGGGTGCTCGAGACGTGAGGCGGGCCTAGACCTCGAGCGGGCCGGTGTCGCCGGCCGCGCGCTCGAGCCACAGTGACATCCGCATCGCCTGGAACGCCTCCCGCGCCTCGGCCAGGTGCTTCAGGGCGGCCGCCTGGTCCCCTTCCCGCGCCGCCACCCGGCTCAGGGCCAGATGACAGCGCGCCGCGAGCGGGCGCATCGCCAGCTCGCCGGCCAGCGCGAGCGCGCGCCCCAGGTGCGCGCGGGCCTGCGCGAGGTCCGGCGAGGGGCCGGACGCGGCCGCCACGCCGAGCAGGCGCTCGGCGTAGACCACGTTGCCGCGCTCCCCGTGGGTGTGCGCCAGCTCGAGGGCCAGGCGCCCCGCCTCCGCCGCGCCCTCCCGGTCGCCCGCGAGCAGGCGCACCTCGCCCAGGTGGGTGGTGATGAGCGACAGGCGCCCCAGCCGCTGCATGCTCCGGGCCTGGCGCACGCCGCGCTCGGCGAGGTCCACGGCCTCCCCCGAGCGCCCGGTCAGCGCGTAGACCAGAGCGAGGTCGCCCGCAAACGGCGGGTAGAAGGCCGGCATGTCACCGCACTGCCCGATGCCGCGCTCGAGCAGCGGCCGGGCTTCCCGCAGCTGCCCCCGCCGCACGAGGGTGCCGCCCACGCCGAGCAGGGCGTACGTGACGCTGTAGCTGTCGCGCTGCGACTCGGCCAGACGCAGGCCCTCGGCCCCGGTCTCCAGCGCCTCGTCGAACTGGCCCAGCTCGGCCAGCGTCCACGCCAGCTGCGCGCGCGCGAGCACACCCATGATGCCGGGCAGCCCGAACCGGGCCCCGCTCTCCGCGGGCGGCAGGACCTCGAGCGCGCGGCGCAGGAACGCGAGCGCCTGGCGATAGTCCCCCTGCGCGCGCCGGCCCGCGCCGACGTTGTAGTGGCCCACCACCTGGAGGCCCACGTCGTGGCTGGCCTCCGCGATGGCGAGCGACTCCTCGCCGACGCGGGCCGCCTCATCGGAATGGCCCATGTCCCAGTGCACGCTGCTCTCGAGCGACAGCGCCCGGGCCAGGCGCTGCTGGTCGCCCAGACTCCCGGCCAGGGCGGCCGCCTCGCGCAGCACCGCCACGCTGCGCGCGTGCTGGCCGAGCGGCACCAGCGCGCTGTTCAGGTCGAAGCGCAAATCGATGCCGAGCGCGGCGTCGGCGGGCCGGTGGGCGAGCGCGGCGAGCGCGCGGTCGAAGAACGACACGCTCTCCCAGCTGGCCATGCGCTGGAGCGTGCGGATGCCCGCCTCGCGGCAGTAGCCGACCGCGCGGTCCCACACCTCGCCGAGAAACGCGTGGTGGGCGAGCCGCTCGGTCTGCTCGGCGAGACGGCCCGCGTAGGAGCGCTCGATCGCCTCCAGGATGCGGGCGTGCAGCGACCGCCGGCGGTCGTGCAGCAGGCTGTCGTAGGCCACGTCGTGCACCAGCGCGTGGCGGAAGCCGTACACCAGGTCCGGGAACAGTGCGCGCCGGTCGAGCAGGCCGGCCGCCTCGAGCTGGTCCACGCCGCGCCGCACCTGCTCCGGGGGCACGTCGGCCACCGCCTCCAGCAGACGCATCGGCACCTCGTCGCCGATCACGGAGGCGGCCTGCAGCAGGCGCTTGTCCTCGTAGCGCAGCCGGTCGATGCGCGAGGCGATCGTCGCGCGCACGGTGCGCGGCACCTCGAGCGCGAGGGTCGAGCGCGTGAAGCGATAGGCACCCGGCTCGCCCTCGAGCGCGCCGGTCTCGGCCAGGGCCTGCACGCACTCCTCGAGGAAGAGCGGGTTGCCGTTCGCCCGGTCGGCCACCAGGCGCTTGAGCGGCGCCAGCGCGGGATCGGTGCCGAGGAGGGCGTCGAGGACCCGCGTGGCGGCCGCCGCGTCGAGGGGCTCCAGACGGATCTGCGTGAACGCCGGGTGCTTGCTCCAGCGGTCGGTGTACTCGGGCCGGTAGGTGCAGGCCAGGAGCAGCCCCGGCGGCAGGCCCTCGACCAGGTTGTCGAGCGCGGCGTGGGTCTCGGAGTCGACCCACTGCATGTCCTCCACGATCATCACGAACGGCTGGCGCTCCCCCTGCCGCGCCACCAGGCGCTGGACCACGCGCATCACGTAGCGCCGTCGCACGCCCGGGTCCATGGCCGCGAGCGGCCCGGCGTCCTGGGCGACCCCCAGCACCCACAGGATCGCGGGCACCGCGTCCTCCAGCTCCGGGGCCAGGTCGCGCAGCCGCGCCGCGACCTTCTCCCGCACCACCGCCGGCTCGTCACCGCTCTCCACCTGGAAGAAGCGGCGATGCAGCTCGACGCCCGGCCGATAGCCGGCGGCGCGGCCGTAGGAGACCGCGGGCGCCTCGATCACCAGGCAGCCGCGCTCCCGGCCGCGCCGCGCCAGCTCGAGGCACAGGCGCGACTTGCCGACTCCCGCCTCGCCCACGATGGACACCACCTGGCCGTGGCCGGCCAGGGTGGCCTCGATCACCGCGTCGAGCTGCGCCAGCTCCGCCTCGCGGCCCCGGAGCGTCGAGCGCGGGCGCGCCGCCGCGTCGAGGCGGGAGCGGATCGGCACCGCGCCGGTGATCTCGTGGACCTCCACCGGCGTCTGCAGCCCGCGCACCGGCACCGGGCCCAGCGGCTTCGCGGTCACCCGCCCGCGCACCAGGGCCATGGTCTGGTCGGTGGCGAGGATGGTGGCGGGCTTCGCCATCTGCTCCATGCGCGCGGCCAGGTGCACGGTCTGCCCCACCGCGGTATAGGTGAACGAGAGATCGTGGCCGATCGAGCGCGCGACCACCTCGCCCGAATTGAGGCCGACCCGGGTCAGGAGCGGCAGGCCGAGCGAGCGCTGCACCTGGTCTCCGTACGCGCTCACCTGCGCCTGCATGCGCAGCGCCGCGTAGCAGGCGCGGACCGCGTGGTCCTCGTGGGCCAGCGGGGCGCCGAAGAGGGCCATGATGCCGTCGCCCACCACCTGGTTCACGGTGCCCTCGTAGCGGTGGACCGCCTCCATCATCAGCTCGCGGACGCGGTCGACGATCGGCCCCACCTCCTCCGGATCGCGGTCGCCCATGACGTCGATCAGGCCGTGGATGTCCGCGAACAGCACCGTCACCTGCTTGCGCTCGCCCTCCACCGCCGCGCGCGCGTCCAGGATGCGGCGGACGAGGTGCGGCGGGGTGTAGGCGCCCGGCGAGGCGAAGCGGCCCGCGTCCGCGGCGGCGAGGCGGCTGCCGCACGCGGGGCAGAAGCGCGCGCCGTCCGGCGCGGCGAGGTTGCAGCGGGGACAGGTCATGCGATCTCCCGCGTCATGATGTGCTCGGGCCGGATGCCCACGCCGACCAGGCGCGCGGGCAGCGGCGTGAGGAGCCCGCTGCGCGCGAGCAGGGTCAGCAGGCGCGGCGGGGTGAGCCGGCCGTCGCGCCGGCCGAGCGTCGCCCCGATCACCCGCCGCTGCACCTGCACCTGCAGCCACTGGGTCACGCGCGTCGGCCACTCGCGGCGCCGCTGGACCAGCCGCAGGTGCTCGGTGACGAGCCGTCGTTCCCGGAGCGGCGAGGCGAGCCGGTTGGCGGCGGCCACCGCGTCCTGGATGGCCAGATTGATCCCCACGCCGCCCACCGGCGACATCGCGTGTGCCGCGTCCCCGATGCAGAGGAGCCCGGGACGATACCACCGGCGCAGCCGGTCCACCTTCACGGTCAGCAGCTTCACGTCCTCCCAGGAGCCGATCTCGCCCACCCGGTCCCGCGCGAAGGGCGCGAGGGCCGCCACCTGGGCGCGAAAGGCGTCGAGCCCGCGGCGGCGAACCTCTTCCGCCGAGCCCTTGGGGATCACGAAGCCGCACTGCCAGTGGCCGCCCCGGTTGATCTGGACGAAGATCCGGCCCACGTCGAACCGCCCCGTCGTGTCCTCCGGGTCGCCCGGCACGCGGGATAGGCGGAACCAGAACACGTCCATGGGGGCGCCGAGGTCCTGCACCGGCAGGCCGGCCGCCTCACGCAGCACCGAGCTCCGCCCGTCCGCGGCCACCACCAGGTCCGCCCGGACCTCGAACGGGCCGCTCCGGTCGTGCCCCCGGACGCCGGTCACCCGGCCTCGCTCCTCGACGAGCCCGGTCGCCTCGGCCCGCATCTCGAGGTGGAACGGCGCGTAGCGGGCGGCCTGGCGAGCCAGGAAATTCAGGAAGTCCCACTGCGGCATGATCGCGATGAACTTGCACCGGGTCGGCACCCGGGAGAAATCGGCGATGGGCAGCATGACGTCGCCCACCTGGGCCACCAGGCGGGGCAGCTCCTGGTGGGGCACCCGCAGCAGCGCGTCCAGCAGGCCCAGCTCGTGCATGAGCTCGAGCGTGGAGGGATGGATGGTATCGCCGCGGAAGTCGCGGAGGAAATCGGCATGCTTCTCCAGCACCTGCACCGGCACCCCCGCGCGCGCCAGCAGGAGCCCGAGCATCATCCCGGCCGGGCCCCCACCCACCACGCAGCACGAGACCTCCGAGGCCCGGCCGATCATGGCTCCCAATCTACAATGCCCGTCCACGCCATGGACGCGGCGCGTGCCCGATCCCGCAGCAAACCCGTACGAGATGGGTTAGTATCACGCAATGACCAATCCGGCACGGACACCCGTACGAGTGTATCGCGCGACAGATGCGCCGGAAGGAGGCCTCGCGGGCGAGGCGGTCGCGGTGCTCGGCTACGGTCACCTCGGCCGCACCGCCGCGCTCAACCTCCGCGACTCCGGCGCGAAGGTACGGATCGGCAATCGCGACGACGAGTACGCGGAGCGCGCGCGCAGCGAGGGCTTCGAGGTGGTGCCGATCACCACCGCGGCCGCCGACGACGTCGTGTACGTGCTCCTCCCCGACGAGGTCATTCCCGACGTGTTCGGCACCGACGTGGGGCCCGCCCTGCGTCCGGGCAGCGCGATCGCGTTCGGGTCCGGCTACAGCCTGGCCTTCGACCTGATCCGGCCGCCGGCCGGCATCGACGTGCTGCTGGTGGCGCCCCGCATGGCGGGCAACTCCGCGCGCACGCGCTATCTCCAGGGCCAGGGCTTCTGGGCGTGCCTCGGCGTCGAGGCCGACGCGAGCGGCCGCGCCCAGCAGCGCATGCTGGCCCTGGCCGACGCGCTGGGAGTGCTCCGCGCGGGCGGCGTGCAGATGTCGGCGAAGGTGGAGGCGACGCTCGATCTCTTCGTGGAGCAGACGGTCGGCGCGGTGCTGGGCATGGCGATCATGATGGCCTTCGAGGTGGCCCGCGAGGCCGACATCCCGCCCGAGGCGCTGGTGCTCGAGATGTACATGTCGGGCGAGATGGAGGCGGTCTTCCAGGCCTTCCGCGAGACCGGGTTCTTCCGCGCGTCGGAGGATCACGGGCCCACCGCGGTGTTCGGCGGCATCACCCGCTCCATCGAGATGGACCGCGACGCGATGGCGGACCGCTTCCGCCAGGTGCTCGAGGACATCAGGAGCGGCGGCTTCGCCCGGCGCTTCCAGGACGAGGCCCGCAACGGCTACCCGATGCTCGAGTTCGCCCGGGCCATGATGCACGGGGTCTCCCCGATGGCCGAGGCGGAGGAGCGGATCCGTCACCTCGCCGGGCCCGGGCCCGATCCCGCCGCGCCGGGCGGAGTCCCCGCCCGCTAGCCGCTCCGCTCACGGCATCAGGCGGGTGCCCCGCCACGGGCCGCCGCGGAAGCCGCCGTCGCCGGCGGTGAGCGTGCGCGCCCACACCGCGCGGTCGTGGGCGCGGCCCGGCTGTCCCGCCCAGAGCTCCACCCGCTCCGCCCAGATCCGGTAGCCGCCCCAGCGCGCGGGACGCGGCACGCGCTGCGGATGCGCGCGCCGGGCCGCCTCGATCCGCTCGAGGAGCACGGCGCGGGAGCCGATGGGCGCGCTCTGGTCGCTCGCCATCGCGGCGAGCCGCGCGTCCAGCGGACGGCTCTCCCAGTAGCGATCGGATTCCGCCTCGCTCACGTGGGTCACCGGGCCCTCCACGCGGATCTGCCGCTCGAAGCGCTCCCAGTGGAAGACCGCGGCGGCCCGCCCGGTGCGCTCGAGGTCCCGGCCCTTCGGGCTCTCGCGATCCGTGTAAAACACGAGCGAGCCGGCGGCCGCGTCGAAGCCGCGGCAGATGACCATTCTCACCGCCGGGTGCCCCTGGGCGTCGACGGTGGCCAGCGCCATCGCGGTGGCGGTGCGCACCGCCGCGGTGGCCTCCTCGATCCAGCGCGCGGCGAGCGGCAGCGGGTCCGCGGGCAGGTGCGGCGGGAGCGGCTCGCTCACCGCGCGGGTGACACGGCTACCCGCGCCCCACCCGGTCCGCCACCCGCCGGGCCCACGCCATCGGCTCCTCCGTCATCACGAGCTTCTGGGCCGAGGCCTCGCCGAAGCGGCGGGTCGCGTCGATGCCGAGCTTGGCGGTGAGCCCGTCCGCGCTCGCGGAAGGATCGAGGATCGCGCCCAGGCTGCCCTCGATCACCACCAGGTCGCGATCGGCCTGCACCCGCGTGGCCATCGCCCACAGCACGTCGGACTCGTCGAACACGTCGATGTCGTCGTCGACCACCACCACCAGCTTGAGATAGTGGTCGACGCCCAGCACCACCGGGATGGCGTGCTTCGCCTCGCCGGGCCGCGTCTGCCGGATGGAGACGTACGCGGTGAACGACGCGCCGCCGGAGGTGGGCACGTGCACCGCGGCGACGCCCGGGATCACCCGGCGGAGCGCGTTGCGGATCTCCGCCTCGCGCAGCACCCCCAGAGGCAGGATGTGGTCGGGCGCGCGCCCGGAGGCGATGGAGTGAAACCACGCGCCCTCGCGCACCACCAGGGCGCGGGCCACGAACACGTTGTCCGTGCTCCGCCGTGAGAAGTAGCCGGTGAACTCGCCGAACGGCCCCTCCGGGTCGCGCTCGCCCGCCAGGATCTCGCCCTCGATCACGATCTCGGCCCACGCGGGCACGTCGAGGTCCAGCGTCTCCGCGCGCCGCAGCTGCATGGGCTCGCCGAAGAGCCCGCCCACCACCTCGAACTTCGAGACCTCGGGGGCCGGGTAGGACAGCGCGCCCATGCCCACCGCGGGGTGGAGACCGATCGCGACCGCGCACGGCAGCCCTCGCCCCGCCTTCTCCTCGCGCTGCTGGAAGTCGTACATGCGCCGCCGGGAGTGCAGGCTCACCCCCATGCGGTTGCGCCCCTTGATCTGGAAGCGATGGAACCCGGCGGTCGCCACCCCGGTCGCCGGGTCGCGCGCGATCAGCAGTCCGGCGGTGAGGTAGGGACCGCCGTCGCCCGGGAAGTAGGTCGGGATCGGCAGCGCGCCCAGATCCACCTGCTCGCCGCGGCGGACGTCGACCGGAAACGGCGGCCGGTCCAGCACCACCGGCTTCACCGGCTCCTTGAGCCGGGCCGCGTAGGTCTCGGGCAGCGCCGCCTCCTCGACCCCGAGCGCGGTGGCGAGCCCCCGCCGGCTCGCCATCACGTTGGAGATCACCGGCATCGAGTGCCCGCGCACCCGCTCGAAGAAGAGGATCGGAAAGCGCCGGCGGCGCTCCAGCTCGAGCGCCAGCGCCTGCATCTGATACTGCGGCTCGACCGGCTCGGTCACGCGCAGCACCAGGTCCGGGTGCGCCCGCTCGACGGCGGCCATGAAGTCGCGAAGGCTTTGCTGGCTTACGGTCATGGAATCGCCCCTCCAGGCTCGCGCCGGGCCGGCACGCGTGCACCCCTGCCGCGGGATCGGCGTCTCGTGCCCGGAGCGTAGCCGACCCACGAAGGGCGGGTCAAGCCGGCTCGGCACATCCCTTGCTGTTGCCCGGGACAGGCGGAGACATCTGCGGGCCGACGGGAGACGGGACGATGGCGACGCGCCAGACGACGAGCAGGAAAAAGGTCAGCCCGAATGCGCCGAAGGACGCGATCGCGCTCCTGACGGAGGACCACCAGCGGGTGCGGCGCCTGCTGACCGAGCTGGAGCAAACGACCGAGAAGACCGCGACCAAGAGGCAGAAACTCCTTGCCACCATCGAGCAGGAGCTCCGGGTCCACACCCGGATCGAGGAGGAGGTCTTCTACCCGGCGTTCTTCGACGCGGCCCGGACCGAGCAGGACAAGGAGATGTACTACGAGTCGATCGAGGAGCACCACGTGGTCGATCTGGTGCTGCCCGACATCACGCGCGCGGATCCGGCGAGCGCCCCGTTCGCGGCGAAGGCCAAGGTCCTGAAAGACCTGGTGGAGCACCACGCGGAAGAGGAGGAGAAGCAGATGTTCCCCGCGCGCGCCGGCTGATGGATCGCGAGCGGCTCGCGGAGCTCGGCGAGCGGCTCGTGAAGGCGCGCGAATCGGCGCAGACCGGCTTCCTCGAGAAGGTGGCCGGCATGCTGCGGCCCTAGCGCCATGTCCACTCCGGCCAGCGTCGCGCGCCACCCGATCCACGCGATGCTCGTTCCGCTGCCGATCGGGCTCTGGGTGTTCTCCTTCGTGGCCGCGGTCGCCGGTCTCATCGACTTCTCCTCCATCACCGACCGCCGGGTCGGGCGCATCGCCCTCCTCCATCTCGTCTGCAACAGCCTCTCCTTCGTCCTGTTCGCGGTCTCCTTCATCCTGCGCTACCGCGATCCCCCCGGCGGGTGGCCGGTGGTGGTGTCGGCGAGCGCGCTGGCCCTGGTGGGCGTCGGCGGGTGGCTGGGGGGCGAGCTCGTGTACGTGCACGGCATGGGGGTCACGGCGCCGTCCCGCCGGGAGGCGGCGAGCTACGACCGGTGGTAGCCCGATGCCGCCCGGCACGTCGACGGCCGGGCGGGCCGGGGGGCCGCCCCTCCGGGAGGCCCGGTGGTCGCCGAAGGGGGGCCCGGACCTCCCGCCCCCGGTCCGCGCCGGCCGGTCATCGGGACGCGGCCCGGATCAGATGACCGGGTAGAAACGACCGCCCCCTCGGCTCGAAGCCCCCCTCGCGCCCGCCGTCCCGCGCCAGAAACGCGTCATCTTGACCGCCCCCGGGTCGGCATTTCGATTGCGTTACCGATCCCGACGAGCATGCGCCTCCACGCCTCAAGCCCTCTCCTCCGATACGGCGTCGCCGTGGTGTGTGCCGCCCTGGCCATCGGCGCCCGGGGGGTGATGGCGTCGGCGCGGGGGCTCGACTTCACCTACCTCACGGCCCACCCGGCCGTGCTGCTGTCCGCCTGGGTTGGCGGGTTCGGGCCGGGACTGGTCACCACGGTCCTGTATGCCCTGTACGCGGTCTACCGCTGGCTCGCTCCCATCGGCACCTTCGCCGTCGCGGGGCTCGGCGATCGAATCGCGCTGGGGGATCTTCTCTTCATGGGCGTCGCGATCAGCGCGCTCAACGAGGTCCTGCAGCGCCGCGAGCGGTACGTTCAGAACGTCCTGGAAGGCGTCACCGACGCCTTCGCGGTCTTCGACCGCAAGTGGCGCTTTCGCGTCGTCAACGAGCCCATGCTGAGGCTGACCCGCCGCCGGCGGCGCGAGATCCGCGGCCGCCCCATCTGGAAGGTGTCCCCCGAGCTCGTGGGCACCGAGTTCGAGGCCCACGCGCGCCGCGCCGTCGTGACCGGTCATCCCGAGCGCTTCGAGTTCCTCTATCCCGGGCTCGGGGCGTGGGCCGAGGTCCACTGCTATCCCTCCCGCGCGGGCGTCGCCATGTACCTGCGCGACATCGCGGCCAAGAAACAGATCGAGCAGGTGTCGTCCCGTCTCGCCGCCATCGTGGAATCCTCCGACGACGCGATCGTGAGCAAGGACATCAACGGGGTGATCCAGTCGTGGAACGAGGCGGCCGAGCGCATGTTCGGGTGGAGCGCGGAGGAGGCGGTGGGACGGCACATCACGCTGATCATCCCGACCGAGCGCCACCACGAGGAGGATCGGGTGCTGGAGCGCATCCGCGCCGGCCTGAAGGTCGATCACTTCGAGACCATCCGGGTGCGCAAGGACGGACGGCTGCTCGACGTCTCGCTCACGGTGTCCCCGATCCGCGACGCGAACGGTCGCATCGTGGGTGCCTCCAAGATCGCGCGCGACATCACCGCCCAGAAGCAGTCGGAGCGGGATCTCGCGAGAATGCTGGCCCGCGAGCAGGCCGCGCGCGCCGACGCGGAAGCGGCCAACCGCGCCAAGGACGACTTCCTCACCACGCTCTCCCACGAGCTGCGCACGCCGCTCAACGCGGTCTACGGGTGGGCCGCCATGCTGCAGAAGGGACAGCTCGACGCGGCCACGCTCCACAAGGCGATCGACGCGATCATGCGCAACGCGAACGCCCAGGTGCAGCTGATCGACGATCTGCTCGACGTCTCGCGGATCGCGACGGGCAAGCTGCGCCTGGGCCTCCAGCCGGTGAACCTGCAGGCCGTCGTCGACGCCGCGGTGGAGGCGATCCGGCCCGCCGCCATGGCCAAGGGCGTGCACCTCGACCTGTCGCTGGACGCGACCGCGCCCCCGGTCAGCGGTGACGCCAACCGGCTCCGGCAGGTGGTCTGGAACCTCCTCAGCAACGCGGTGAAGTTCACGCCCTCGGGCGGCCGCGTCGAGGTCAGCCTGCGCCGGGTGGACTCCCACCTCCAGGTCGCGGTCAGCGACACCGGGGCCGGGATCGCCCCGGACTTCCTGCCCCACGTCTTCGAGCGCTTCCGCCAGGCCGACAGCTCGAGCACCCGCACGCACGGCGGGCTCGGCCTCGGCCTCACCCTGGTCAAGCAGCTGGTGGAGCTGCACGGCGGCACCGTGATGGCCGAGAGCCCGGGCCCCGGGCGCGGCGCCACCTTCACGATCACCCTGCCGCCCCAGGGCACCGGAGTCCGCATGTTCCCGGATCGCAGCGCGGACAGCGTGCTCACGCTGCCGATGGCCAGCGCGATGGCGCTCGAGGGCATGCGGGTCCTCGTCATCGACGACGACCTCGATGGCGTCCATCTGCTGTCCATCATCCTGGAGCAGGCCGGCGCGAGCGTGCAGACGGCGCAGTCGGCGGCCGAGGGGTTCGCGCAGCTCACCGCAGCGCCGCCCGACGTGCTGATCTCCGACATCGAGATGCCGGGCGAGGACGGCTACGCGCTGATCGGACGGATCCGCGCGCTCGAGCCCGAGCGAGGCGGCCGCGTCCCCGCGATCGCGCTCACCGCCTACGGCCGGCGGGAAGATCGGCTCCGGGCGATCGCGGCCGGCTTCAGCATGCACGTGCCGAAGCCGGTCGACCCCACCGAGCTGGTCACGCTCGTCGCGAGCCTCGCGCACCGCTGAGCGGTCAGCGCTCACACCGTGATCGAGGACGTGCTGCAGCAGGCAGCCCGGTGGTTGCAGGACCTCGACGACATACCCTATACTTCGCGCCGCGGCATGGCCGTCGAGGAAGAGCCGACGCCGGCCGCGGAGGGGCAGATGCGGGTCCGGACGCGGGAGCTGGTGGCCACCGCCGCGATCGCCGGGTATCTCCTGTTCACCGCCTCCCTCATGCTGGCGGTGATTGCGGCCGGCCCCGCGGTCGAGCGGGCGCCCGTGGTGGTGGCGTTCCTCGCGATCTCCCTGCCCGCCCTGGGCGCCTGGCTCTACATCGACTTCACGCGGTGGGCCGGCCGCGAGCTGGCGAGCCGCGTGGTGCGCTGGTCGGCGATGGCCGTGGGGCTCGCCGCGAGCGGCCTCGGCTTCCTGCTCGCGATCTGGAGCTTCTCCCGCGTGGCCGCGCTGGTCGTGCTGCTGGAGGTGGGCGTGCTCTACCTCGCGATCAGCGGGCTCTCCCTTCTGCGCGAGGAGGACGGCTGGCGACAGTAGCGACCGGGGCCGGCTAGTCCTGGTCCACGAGGAGCCGGATCGTCACGCGGCGCTGCCTGGCGTCCGCGACGCGGTCATCGTTGACCGGGCCCAGGCTCGCGGCGTGGATGCGCGCGAGATTGATTCCCCGGTCCATGAGGAAGCGGCGCACCGCGTTCACCGGTCGCTGGCTCAGGCCGTAGTTGTAGTCGAGCGCGCCGCGCCGGTCGGTGTAGCCCCCCAGCTCCACGGTCAGGGCCGGGTTCTCCTCCAGGTCCCTGGCCACGCCCGCCCGCGCGGTCTGGGCCGCATCGTTCAGATCACTGCTGTCCGGCGGGAAGAACACCTCGAGGCTGCTGGCCGTCCGCTGGTTGAAGCGGTTCGTCCACAGCCGGGTCAGGCGGCTGTCGACTGCCGCCGCCTGCTGGCTCGCCCGGTCGGCGGTGTCCTGCGCGCGCATGACGCCCACCCGGAGGCCGCCCACCTGCTCGCCGACCGAGTCGACGCGCTTGCGCATCCGGTCGAGGCGTCCCTCCACGCGGGTCACGCGCCGCTCCAGCCCTTCCCCGGAGCTGTCACCGGGCGAGCCGAGCGCGAGCCACACGTTCCGCTCATCGTGCCCTCCGGCTCACCGGCCACGGTCCGCGCGATCGCGGACCGACTGCATGGCCTTGCGAGCAGTGGCGAGCAGGCCCGGATCGACGTGCTCGGCGGCCTGGAGCCGCCGGTAGACCACTTCCGCGAACGCGCGGTCTCCGCTGACCGCGAGGGTCTCCACCGCCGCGGTGAGCGCGCGGGGCGCCCACGGCGTCGGCGTGCCCAGCGATGCGGCGGTCAGGTACCAGCGCACCGCACCGGCGCGCTCCCCGCCCTCGCGCGAGATCTCGCCGAGGCGGAAGGCCGCCTCCGCGAACGTGTCCCCGTCCGTGCCCTGCACCACCCGCTCGAGCAGCGGCCGCGCCTCCTTCGCGCGTCCGAGGGACTGGAGCAGGCGAGCCCGCGGCAGCAAACTCTCCGCCGCCCACTCGCTGTCCGGATGCTCCCGGGCCAGGCGCTCGTGGAGCGCCAGCGCCTCCTTCGGGCGGCCCATGGCCTCGGTGGCCGAAGCCAGCAAGTAGAGCGCCCGCGGCGCCTGCTCCCGATCGCCCCCAGCGGCGACGATGCGGACGAGCTCGGCGTGCGCGGCCTCGGGCGAGCCCGTGCGCAGCAGCGCCTCCGCGAAGTCGAGTCGCGCCTTGCGATCCAGCGCCTCCTCGCGGTACCGCGCCACGAGCCGGCCGTAGAGGTCGCGCACGACCGGCCACTGCTGGTCGGAGGCCGCGCGGGCCGCCACCCGCGCCAGCAGCGCCCGGGTCCCCGGATCCGCTCGATAGCCGTCGGCGAGGCGCGAGGACAGCGTGGCCGCCTCGGTCCAGCGGCCATCGTCCGCCGCCAGTCCCACCAGCCCCCGCAGGACCAGTGGCGTGGTCTCGGGGTCACCGGCGCCGTCCAGCAAGGGCGCCGCGAAGCGCTCGATCGACACCGCGGCGCCGGCTTCACCCACGCAGCCGGCGTGATTCACCCGCACCAGCGGCTCCTCGCGGCCCGGCTGGTTCATCACCTGGAGCAGGGCACGCCGCGCGTGGGGGGCGCAGAAGCGCGAGCCGCGGACCAGCTCGCGCAGATCGCTGACCGAGTCCTCCTCACGGAACTGACGGGCGGCCAGCACCGCCCGGCTGAGGCGGGCGACGTCCGCCACCGGTCCGGCCTCGTACTGCGCGAGCAGCCGATCGAGCTGTGACCGGCCCGCGTCCGTATCGCCGGCGCGGATCGCGGCCTCGGCGGCCAGTAGCAGCGCGAGCGGAGCGCGGTCGTCCAGCGGATAGCGCCGGGCCAGCGTGCTCCACGTCCGGCGGGCGCGCTCCACCTGGCCCAGCCGGAGCTCGGCCCAGCCCAGCGCGAGCGTGGCCTGCGGCGCCTCCGCCGCCAGCTCGTACATCGAGAGGAACTCACGATACCGCTCGCTGGCCCGCGTGTACGCGCGCAGCCCGTAGGCGGCGTCCGCCGAGAGCAGCAGTGCCGCCGCGCGGACACCGGGCGGCGAATCCTTGCCCAGCACGGACTCTGCGCGCAGCAGCGCGCGCACAAAGTCGCGCGACGTCAGATCGGCCTTGGCGCGATCGAGGGACGCGGTCCACTGCGCGACCGGCGACGTCCGCGGCCCGCGCGCGGTGCTGCCCACGCTGCCGCCGCCGGTGGGACCGGCCGCAGGCGCTCCATCCCCGCCGCCTGAACCCGCGCCCGCCGCACCGGCCGCGCCTCCGTCACCGGCGGCGCCGACGCCTCCGCCCGCCCCGGCACCGGCCGCGCCCGCACCAACACCCGCACCGACGCCGCCGGCACCTACGCCAGCACCCGCTCCGGCTCCGGCGCCCGCACCGCCTGCTCCCGCTCCGGCT
>DASRHC010000040.1:0-45631 GCA_035650715.1 Candidatus Methylomirabilota bacterium
CATAGCGGCGGCGCATCACCGCCGCGTATTCCCGGCGCGCTGGCTCGGTCACAGGGCCCCCTTTCCGGTGCGTGGTTCGGTAACACCGGTTTTGAGGCAACCCCTTCCGTTTCGGTAACACTTGTTCTGAGGGTGATCGCAACCTTGACACGTCCCCCGCTTCCGCTTAGAGTGTTGCGGGTTTCCACCCGATCATGTCACGACTCGTCTGGCTGATCCCGCTGTTCCCGCTCGTCGGCACGCTGGTCAACGCCGTCTTCGGCCGTCTGATCGGACACAAGGCCCACTGGATCGCGGTGCCGGCCCTGCTCGCCTCGTTCGTGACCTCGTGCATGGTGTTTGCCCGCGTCTGGCACGGCGAGACGTGGACCGGCGACCTCTTCCCGTGGGTGGTGGCGGGCGCGTTCAAGGCCCCCGTCACCGCGCAGGTGGATCAGCTGACCGCGGTGATGCTGCTGGTGGTGACCGGGGTGGGCTTCCTGATCCACCTCTACTCGTGCGGGTACATGCACGACGACGACGGCTACGCCCGGTTCTTCACCTACCTGAACCTCTTCGTGTTCTCGATGGTGATGCTGGTGCTGGCCGGCAACTTCCTCCTCCTCTACGTGTTCTGGGAGGCGGTGGGCCTCTGCTCGTACCTGCTCATCGGGTTCTGGTACGAGCGCAAGGCGGCCGCCGACGCGGGCAAGAAGGCGTTCATCGTCAACCGGGTGGGCGACTTCGGCTTCGGCCTCGGCATCATGCTCATCTGGGTCACCTTCGGCACGCTGAACTACGGGGAGGTCTTCGCCAAGGCCGACGCGAGCGTGTCGACCGGGGTCTACCTGGCGATCGCGCTGCTCCTGTTCCTCGGGGCGTGCGGCAAGTCGGCCCAGCTGCCGCTGTTCACCTGGCTGCCGGATGCGATGGAGGGCCCGACCCCGGTCTCGGCCCTGATCCACGCGGCCACCATGGTGACCGCGGGCGTCTACATGGTGGCGCGCTGCCACAAGCTGTTCGAGATGGCGCCGCTGGCGCTCGACGTCGTGGCGTGGGTGGGCGGGATCACCGCGATCTTCGCCGCCTCCATCGGGCTCGTGCAGACCGACATCAAGCGCGTGCTCGCCTACTCCACCATCAGCCAGCTCGGCTACATGTTCGTGGGGGTGGGGGTGGGCGCGTACGCGGCCGGCATCTTCCACCTGGTGACCCACGCCTTCTTCAAGGCCCTGCTCTTCCTGGGGGCGGGCAGCGTGATCCACGGCCTCTCCGGCGAGCAGGACCTGCGCAAGATGGGCGGGCTGGCCCCGCGCATGATGACCACCACCGTGACGTTCCTGGTGGGCGCGTTCGGCCTCGCGGGGGTGCCCCCGCTGGCCGGGTTCTTCTCGAAGGACGAGATCCTGGGCGCGGTGTTCCACGGGCACCGGTACCTGCTGTGGGCGATCCTGCTGGCGGGCGCGTTCATGACCGCCTTCTACACGTTCCGGCTCGTGTTCCTCGCCTTCTTCGGCGGCCCGCGCATGCCCAAGGAGGTGGCGCACCACATCCACGAGTCGCCCGCGGTCATGACCATCCCGCTGATCGTGCTCGCGGTGCTCACCGTGATCGCCGGCCTCGCGGTCGGCATCCCGTCCTCGAACGGCACCGCCTTCGCCCACTTCCTCTCGCCGGTGCTGCCGCTCGAGGAGAGCGAGCACAGCGCGGGGGTGGCGTTCTCGCTGCTGGTGCTCTCGGCCCTGGTGGCCGTCGCGGGGGTGGCGCTGGCGTGGATGGTGTACGGGCGCACCCCGGTGCGCGCGGCCTCCATCGGGGTGGCCCGCAACCCGCTCCACCGGGTGCTGCTGGACAAGTACTACGTGGACGAGATCTACGACGCGCTGGTGGTGACGCCGATCTACCGGCTCTCGCTCTGGCTGGCCCGCGTGTTCGACCCCGGCGTGATCGACGGCCTCGTGAACGGGGTCGCGAGCATGGTGGCGGGCTGGTCGCGCGGGCTGCGGCGGGTGCAGACCGGCTTCGTGATGAACTACGCGTTCGGCATCCTGCTGGGCGCGGTCGCGGTGGTCGCCTACCTGATGGTCCGCCGGTAGGCGCATGGCGTACCTGCTGACCCTGATCACGTTCCTGCCGGTGGTGGGAGCGGTGGTGGTGCTCCTGCTCCCGCGCCGCCAGGAGGCCGCCGCCAAGTCGGTGACGGTGGCCACCACCGTGGTGACCTTCGTGATCTCCCTCCCGGTGTACTTCCGCTTCGATCCCACCTCGGCCCAGTACCAGTTCGTGGAGCAGCGGGCGTGGATCCCCTCGCTCGGGGTCACCTACCACCTGGGCGTCGACGGCATCAGCGTGCTGCTGGTGCTGCTGACCACCTTCCTGATGCCGCTGGTGCTGCTGTCGTCGTGGTCGTCGGTGGAGTCGCGCTGGAAGGAGTTCGCGATCACCATGCTGCTCCTGGAGACGGGGATGCTGGGGGTCTTCGTGGCCCTCGACCTCTTCCTCTTCTACGTCTTCTGGGAGGCGATGCTGGTGCCGATGTACCTGATCATCGGGATCTGGGGCGGGCCGAACCGGGTGTACGCGGCGGTGAAGTTCATCCTCTACACCCTCGCCGGCTCCCTCCTGATGCTGGTGGCGATCCTGTTCGTGTACTTCCAGCACGGGGCGGCCACCGGCAACTACACCTTCGACCTGCCGGTGCTGGTGCGCTTCGTGATCCCGGGCGGCGTCACCCAGGACCTCCTGTTCCTGGCGTTCGCGCTCGCCTTCGCGATCAAGGTGCCGATGTTCCCCTTCCACACCTGGCTGCCCGACGCCCACGTGGAGGCGCCCACCGCGGGCAGCGTGATCCTGGCCGGGGTGCTCCTGAAGATGGGGACCTACGGGTTCCTGCGCTTCTGCCTGCCGCTGTTCCCGCAGGCGAGCCTGCACTGGGCCCCGTGGCTGTTCACGCTCTCCATCATCGGCATCATCTACGGGGCGTGGGTGTCCACCGTGCAGGCCGACATCAAGAAGCTGGTGGCCTATTCCAGCGTGAGCCACCTGGGCTTCGTGGTGCTGGGCCTCTTCACCCTCACCCCGCAGGGCATGGTGGGCGGCCTGATCCAGATGGTGAACCACGGGCTCAGCACCGGCGCCCTCTTCCTCATGGTGGGCATGATCTACGAGCGCCGGCACACCCGGCTCATCGCCGACTTCGGCGGGCTCTGGAAGGTGATCCCCGCGTTCAGCGTGCTGTTCCTGATCGTGTGCCTCTCCTCCCTGGGGCTGCCCGGGCTGAACGGCTTCGTGGGCGAGTTCCTGATCCTGGTCGGGACCTTCCAGGTGCACCGCGTGGCGGCCGCGTTCGCCACCACCGGCATCATCTTCGCGGCGGTGTACCTGCTGTGGATGTACCAGCGGGTGTGCTTCGGCGAGCTGACCGCGGAGGCCAACCGGCGCCTGCGCGACCTCTCCCCGCGGGAGTGGGCGGTGCTGCTGCCGGTGCTGCTGTTCATCGTGTGGATCGGGGTGTACCCGACCACCTTCACCGCGATGACCGAGCCGAGCGTGCAGGCCCTCATCACCCAGGTGCAGACCAAGGCGCAGGCGACCTCGGCGCTGCTGGTCCCCCGGTGAGGCGATGAACGCGCCCCTCACGCTCCCGGTCATCGAGCTCCGGCCGCTCTGGCCCATGTTGGTGATCGCGCTCACCGCGGGCGTGGTGCTGGTGCTCGACCTGGTCCCGCCCCGCGAGCGGAAGGAGCACCTCGGCTTCGTGAGCGCGCTCGGGGTCATCGCGGCCCTCGTGGTCACCTACTGGATGACCTTCGCGGGGGCGGGGGAGCTCCGCGGCTTCCGGGGCATGGTGGTGCTGGACGGCTTCGCGCTCTTCTTCAACATCGTGATCGGCTACGCCACCGGCCTGATGCTCCTGCTCTCGATGGACTACATCCGTCGCGAGGGGCAGGAGTCGGGCGAGTTCTACGTCCTGGTGCTGCTCTCCGCGCTGGGCATGATGCTGATGGCGGCGGCGGGCGATCTCATCATCGTCTTCCTCGGCCTCGAGACGATGTCGATCTCGCTCTACGTGCTCGCCGGGTACTTCCGCACCCGGGCCGACGCGGGCGAGGCCTCCATGAAGTACCTGCTGATCGGGGCCTTCGCCTCCGGCTTCTTCGTGTACGGCATCGCCCTCGTCTTCGGGGCGACCGGCACCACCAACCTCGACCGCATCGCCAACGCGGTGGCCGCGCAGGGCGGGCGCGATCCCATGCTGGTCATCGGGCTCGGGCTCCTGCTGGTCGGCTTCGGCTTCAAGATCTCCTCGGTGCCGTTCCACATGTGGGCGCCCGACGTGTACGAGGGCGCCCCCACCTCGGTGACCGCGTTCATCGCCACCGGCTCCAAGGCGGCCGCCTTCGCGGCCCTGCTGCGGGTGCTGCTCACCGCGGTGCGCGGGATCCCGGTCGACTGGCCGATGGCGCTGTGGGTGATGGCGGTCCTGACCATGACGGTGGGCAACGTGGTGGCGCTGGCCCAGCAGAACCTGAAGCGCATGCTCGCCTACTCCTCGATCGCCCACGTGGGCTACATGCTGGTGGGGGTGGTGGCGGGCGGGGCCATCGGCAACGGGAGCGTGCTCTTTTACCTGCTCGTCTACACCTTCACCACCGCGGGGGCCTTCGGGGCCATCGTGGTCCTGGAGCGCGCCGGCCACGAGGCGGTGCGCCTGGAGGACTTCGGCGGGCTGGCCACGCGGCATCCGCTGCTGGCGGCGGCGCTGTCGATCTTCCTGCTGTCGCTGGTGGGCATCCCGCCCACCGCCGGCTTCGTGGGCAAGTTCTACCTCTTCGGGGCGGCGGTGAAGGCGGGCGACGTGTGGCTGGCGGTGATCGGCGTGCTGAACTCGGCGGCGGCCGCCTACTACTACCTGCGCCTCATCGTCTACATGTACATGCGGGAGCCGGAGGGCGCGCCCACCGTGATGGCGCCGTCGTTCTCGGGGGCGCTCGCGCTGGCGGTGGCGCTCTGGGGCGTGGTGCAGCTCGGGGTGGCGCCCGGCCCCCTCTTCGATCTCGCCCAGACCGCGGTCGTCCCCCTCCTGCGCTGAGCACAGGATCACGGTCCCCCGCTTTCCGTATCGCGGCTGGCTCCTCGATCTCGACGGCACCGTCTACCTGGGCGAGCGCCTGATTCCCGGCGCGGATCGGGCCATCGCGGCCCTGCGCGGCGCGGGACGCCGGGTGGCGTTCCTCTCCAACAAGCCGCTGCAGACGCGCGCGGAGTACGCGGCCAAGCTCACCCGCCTCGGGGTGCCCGCCGAGCCCGACGACGTGATCAACTCCTCCCTGGTGCTGGCGCGCTACCTGCGCGAGCGTGACCCGGGCGCGCCGGTGTTCGTGATCGGCGAGGCCCCCATGCGGGAGGAGATGCGCGCGCACGGCTTCGAGGTGCGCGGCGACGAGAGCGTGCGCTGGGTGGTGATCGCCTTCGACCGCACGTTCGACTACGCGAAGCTGAACGTCGCGCTCCAGGCGGTGAAGAGGGGCGCGCGGCTCATCGCCACCAATCCCGACCGCACGTGTCCGGTGGAGGGCGGCGAGATCCCGGACTGCGCGGGGATGATCGCGGCGGTGGAGGCGGTGACCGACCGGAAGGTCGAGGCCATCGTGGGCAAGCCCTCCCCGATCATCCTGGAGGTCGCGCTCGCCTCGCTGGGAGTGCCCGCGCGCGACGCGGTGATCGTGGGCGATCGCATCGAGACCGACATCGTGATGGGCCGTCGCCTCGGGCTCGGCACCGTGCTGGTGCTGAGCGGCGTGACGCGCGCCGACGACCCCCGAATCGCCGCGGTGGCCCCGGACCACGTGGTAGGATCGATCCGGGATCTGGCGGAGTGAGTGATCGAGTGAGCGCGCCCGCGAACCGGCTGGCCGGTCTGGACGGCGCCGCGCCGGACGCCGTGGTGATCGGCGGCGGCATGGCGGGGGCGGGAGTGGCGCGCGACCTGGCGCTGCGCGGCGCGTCGGTCGCGCTGTTCGAGAAGGGCGACTTCGCCTCCGGCACCTCGTCGAAATCCTCCAAGCTGATCCACGGCGGCCTCCGCTATCTCGAGCTGGGCGACTTCAAGCTGGTGCGCGAGTCGCTCCGGGAGAAGAAGACGCTGGAGCGCCTCGCGCCCCAGCTGGTGCGGCCGCTCCCGTTCCTGGTACCCATCTACCGCGGCGCCTCCCGCGGGCTGATCATGGTGCGCATCGGGATGTGGCTCTACGACCTGCTGACCCCCGGCAAGACCACCGAGCGGTACCGGGTCCTGCGTGCCGAGGCCGCCCGCGCGCTGGAGCCGGCGGTGCGCGCGGAGGACCTGCGCGGGGCCGGCTACTACTTCGACGACCTGCTGCTCTATCCGGAGCGGCTCTGCCTGGAGAACGTCCTCTCCGCCGCTCGGCACGGGGCGCGCACCTTCAACTACTGCGAGGTGGAGGAGTTCGTGCACGGGCGGCGCGGCATCGAGGGCGTGAAGGTGCGCGACCTGCTCTCGGGCCACGTGCAGACGGTGCGGGCTTCCGTGATCGTCAACTGCGCGGGGCCGTGGGTCGACCGGCTGCGCGCGATGGCGCGGGTGGCCGACCGCAGCCCCCGGGTGCTCCGCACCACCAAGGGCATCCACTGCCTGCTGCCTCGCATGACCGAGCGCGCGGTCTACCTGTCGACCAGGGACGACCGGATGATCTTCGTCATCCCGTGGCGCGACTTCTCGCTGGTCGGCACCACCGACACCGACTTCGACGGCGATCCCGACCGCCTGTGGGCCACCCGCGAGGAGGTGACCTATCTCCTCGACGAGGTGGCCAAGGTGCTGCCCGACGCGCGCGCCACCTTCGACAACGTGGCCTACACCTACGCGGGGGTGCGGCCGCTGTCGTTCGAGGCGGGCACCTCCGCGTCCAGGGTCTCGCGCGACCACCGGGTGGTGCCGGAGGGCCCCGACGGCCGCTTCCTGTCGGTGACCGGCACCAAGCTGACCTGCTTCCGCAGCCTCGCGGAGGACGTGGGCGACCGGGTGATGCGCCTGCTCGGCCGCGCGGAGAAGGCGCGCACCGCGCGCCTCACCCTCGACGGCGCCGACGAGGAGGTGGGCAGGGTCGAGGCCCGGGTGTGGATGGACGTCTCGGAGGAAATGGCGGCCACCGGGCTGTCGCGCGGTACCATGCGGACGCTGGTGGAGACCTACGGCCGGAGCTACCCGCGCGTGCTCGACCTCGGGCGCAAGCTGCCCGACGGCTTCGAGCGGCTCTGCCCCAGCAACCCGGAGATCGTGGCCCAGCTCCATCACGCGGTGCGCGAGGAGCAGGCGGTCTCGCTGCAGGACCTGCTGCTGCGGCGGACCGGCATCGGCCAGAGTCGCTGCCAGGGCCTCGACTGCGCGGAGCCCATCGCGGCCCGCATGGCGGAGCTGGCCGGCTGGTCGCGGCGGCGGCTCGACGCGGAGCTCGAAGCGTACTCGCAGCACGTGGAGCGCAGCCGCCGCTTCCGTCAGCGCGCATGACCCGCCGCCTGCTCGCCGCGCTCGCCCTCCTGCTCGCGGCGGCGGCGCCCGCGGCGGCCGCGGACCCGGAGTGGCTCATCGGCACCTGGGAGCTGCGGCGCGATCCGGACGGGGGCTCCCAGGACGTGATCGAGTTCGGCCCCGACGGCCACGTGGCGGTGGCCAAGCGCGGCGGCCCCCGCTTCACCGGCCGCTACCATGCCTCCGAGGTTGGAGTGCAAATCGACTACAAGGTCGGCAGCCAGTCCATCATCACCACCCTGGTGCCGAGCCGGGACCACCGCACGCTCTACGCGCCGTCGGCGGTGACCGGCCGGAACGCGGTGTACGAGAAGAAGCCGTAGGTGCTATAGTGCCGCCCCAATCGCCAGCGTGAACACCCGGAGGTCGCCCATGCCACGCCCGAAGACGCTCGGTGCCGGCGCGCTGCCCGCGCTCGTCCTGGCCCTCGCCCTGCTGCTGGTCCCGGCCTCGCCCGCGTTCGCGAAGACCGAGATCCAGTTCTGGCACGCGATGACCGGGCAGCTGAACGAGGCGGTGAACGAGCTCGTCAAGCAGTTCAACGAGAGCCAGTCCGAGTACGAGGTGAAGCCGCTGCGCAAGGGCACCTATGCGGAGACCCTCACCGCGGCCATCGCGGCCTACCGCCAGCGGCAGGCGCCGCACATCGTGCAGGTGTTCGAGGCGGGGACCCAGACCATGATGCTCTCCGGCGCGGTCCTGCCCGTGTACCAGCTGATGAAGGAGCAGGAGATCGCGGTGGACTGGAAGGATTTCATCGCGCCGGTGGTGGGCTACTACTCCAAGGACGGCAATCTGTACTCGATGCCGTTCAACTCCTCGACCCCGATCCTGTACTACAACAAGGACGCCTTCCAGAAGGCGGGCCTCGATCCCTCCAAGCCGCCGCAGACCTGGAAGCAGGTCGAGGAGTACAGCAAGAAGCTGATCGCCTCCGGGGCCGCCAAGTGCGGCTTCTCCACCGGCTGGCCGTCGTGGATCCAGGTGGAGAACATGCACGCCCTCCACGACCAGCCCTTCGCCACCAAGCGGAACGGCTTCGACGGGCTCGACGTGCAGCTCCTGATCAACCGGGAGTTCGGGGTCAAGTACCTCACCCAGCTCGCGGCCTGGCAGAAGGACAACATCTTCTCCTACGGCGGGCGGGCGGGCACCGCGGACCCCAAGTTCCTCAGCGGGGAGTGCGGGATGTACATGCAGTCCTCCGCCCTGATCGGCGGGTTCACCAAGGGGGCGACGTTCAAGTGGGGCACCGGCCAGCTGCCGCACTGGGGGGCGCCCTACAAGCGCGCGACCTCCATCATCGGCGGGGCCACGCTGTGGGTGATGAAGGGCAAGCCGGCGAACGAGAACCGCGGCACCGCCCGCTTCCTGAAGTTCATCTCCGACACCCCGCAGCAGATGTGGTGGCACGTGACCACCGGGTACCTCGCCATCTCCAACAGCGCGGTGAAGAACCTGGAGGCGGGGTACCACTTCAAGAAGCACCCGGACCAGTTCACCGCCTTCGCCCAGCTCACCAGGGGCCAGGCGACGCCCAACAGCCAGGGTCTGCGCCTCGGCAACTTCGTGCAGATCCGCGACGTGATCGAGGCGGAGATGGAGAACATCTTCGCGGGCAAGAAGTCGGCCAAGCAGGGGCTCGACGACGCGGTCGCCAAGTCCAACGAGATCCTGAAAGAGTTCGCGGCCGCGAACAAGCAGTAGCCGCGGAGCGGGGATGCAGCGGACGGTCTTCCGGAACCGGTGGCTGCCCTACCTGCTGGTGGCCCCCCAGATGGCGGTCACCGTGGTCTTCTTCTTCTGGCCGGCGCTCAAGTCGCTGCAGCTGTCGCTGTACCGGGTCTCGCCGTTCGGGGACAAGTCCACCTTCGTGGGGCTCGAGAATTTCACCCGGCTGCTGGGCGACCCCGACTACTACCGGAGCGTCGTCAACTCGTTCGTGTTCGCGGCCGGGGTGACCGTGCTGGCGGTGCTGGGCGCGCTCGTCCTGGCCGGGCTCGCGACCCAGAAGATCCGGGGCCTCGCCGTGTACCGGACGCTCCTGCTCTGGCCCTACGGCATCGCCCCCGCGGTGGCCGGCATCATCTTCCTGTTCATCTTCCACCCCGCCTACGGCATCCTCCCCTACTTCCTCTCCTTCGTGACCGCCTACGAGTTCAACTGGCTGCTGAAGGGCTGGGTGGCGATGGTGCTGGTGATCGTGGCCACCGCCTGGACGCACCTCGGCTACAACATCGCCTTCTACATCGCGGGCCTGCTCGCGATCCCGTCGTCGGTGATCGAGGCCGCCGACGTCGACGGAGCGGGGCCGATGCGGCGCTTCGTCGCGATCATCTTCCCCCTGGTGTCGCCGATCACGTTCTACCTGGTGGTGCTGAACATGGTCTTCGCCTTCTTCGAGTCCTTCGGGGTGATCGACGCGGTCACCAAGGGGGGGCCGGGCCAGTCCACCGAGATCATGGTGTACAAGCTCTACAAGGACGGCTTCATCGGGCTGAACCTCGGCTCCTCGGGGGCCCAGTCGGTGATCCTGATGGCCATCGTCATCGGCCTCACCATCCTCCAGTTCCGCTTCGCCGAGAAGAAGGTGACCTACCGGTGAGCGTGCGGGAGCGGCCGTGTCCGCGGTAGGCACGCTCGAGCGCGTCGAGGCGCGCCCGGACGCGACCCCGCGCGGCCGCCGCTTCCCCTGGGGCTCGCTCCTGATCCACGCCCTCCTGATCGCGTGTATCGCGACGGTGGTGTTCCCCCTCTACTTCGCCTTCGTGGTGTCGACCCAGGACCTGCAGCAGGTGGTGCAGCGCCCGCCCCGGCTCCTGCCCTCGACGCACCTGCTGGAGAACTACGCGGCCGCGTGGGAGAAGGCGAACATGGGGCGCATGCTCTGGAACAGCGCGGTGATGGCGGTGACGGTCGCGGCGGGCAAGATCGTCATCTCGATGCTCTCCGCCTTCGCGATCGTGTACTTCCGCTTCCGCGGGCGCACCCTCTGCTTCTGGATGATCTTCGTGACCCTGATGCTGCCGGTCCCGGTGCGGCTCATGTCCACCTACGAGGTGATCGGCACCCTCGGGTGGCTCAACAGCTACCAGGGCCTCACCGTGCCCCTCATGGCCTCCGCCACCGCCACCTTCCTGTTCCGCCAGTTCTACCTCACGGTCCCCAGCGAGCTCGCGGAGGCGGCCCAGCTGGACGGAGCGGGGCCGCTGCGCTTCCTGCTCGCCTTCCTGCTGCCGCTGTCGTGGGCCAACATCGCGGCCCTCTTCGTGGTGCTGTTCATCTTCGGCTGGAACCAGTACCTGTGGCCGCTGATGATCACCACCACCGAGGCGATGCGCACGGTGGTGATCGGCCTGGAGCAGCTCATCCCGCGGAGCGGCACCGAGCTGCCCACCTGGAACCTGATCATGGCGGGCGCCATGATGGCCCTGCTGCCGCCGGTGGCCGTCATCGTGCTCATGCAGCGCTGGTTCGTGAAGGGCCTGGTGGAGAGCGAGAAGTGAAGGGGCTCCTGCTGACCGGCGTCGCGGTGTGGGCGCTCTCCGCGCTGCTGGCATCGGTGAGCGCGGCGGCGGCGGACACCATCGCGCCGCTCTTCGCGGCCCACCGGGGCGGGGCCGCGCTCTGGCCGGAGAACAGCCTGCTCGCCTTCCGCAACGCGCTGGCCCTGGGGGCCGACTATCTGGAGCTGGACGTCCACCTGAGCCGCGACGGGGAGGTGATCGTCATGCACGATCCCGTCCTCGACCGCACCTCCACCGGCCGCGGGCCGGTGCGCGAGCGCACCGCGGCGGGGCTGGCCGCGCTGCGCCTCAAGGACCGCAGCGGCGGGGTGACCGAGGAGCCGGTGCCCACGCTGGAGCAGGTGGTGGCCCTGGCCGCGGCGGCCCGACGGCAGATGCTGATCGAGATCAAGACCGACGAGCAGCGCCGGCGCTATCCCGGCATCGAGGAGAAGGTGCTGGCGATCCTCGACCGCCACCAGTGGGCGCCGTACGCGATCCTGATGTCCTTCGAGGGCGACACGTGGCGGCGGGTGCGCCAGCTGCGGCCCGACGTGCGCGCGGGCGCCCTCTACTCGCCCCGGATGCTGCCCGCCGCCGCCATCGAGGCCGAGCTGGGCGCCCTGCGCCGGGCCGGCGTGGCCTTCGTGGGGCTCGACCAGCGGCTCGTGACCGCGGAGGTGGCCCGTCAGGCGCGGCTCGCCGGGCTCACGCTCGGGGTCTGGACGGTGAACGAGCGCGACGCCATCGAGCGCTTCATCGCCCAGGGCGTGGGCGTGGTGATCACCGACCGGCCGGACCTCGCCAAGGCGGCGCTCGGGCGGTGACGGCTCGCCGGTTCGTCCTCGCCCTCGACCAGGGCACCACCGGCTCGACCGCGCTCGTGGTGGATCCCGACGGCGCGGTGCGCGGCCGCGGATACGCGGAGCTGCCGCAGCACTTCCCGCAGCCCGGCTGGGTCGAGCACGACCCGGCCCAGATCTGGTCCACCACGGTCGAGGCGCTCGGCCAGGCACTGGCCGCGGCCCGAGCCACGCCGGCCGAGATCGCGGCCATCGGCATCACCAACCAGCGGGAGACCGCGCTCCTGTGGGAGCGGGCTTCCGGCCGGCCGGTCGGCAACGCCATCGTGTGGCAGTGCCGGCGCACCGCGGCGCTCTGCGACCGCCTGCGCGCCGAGGGCGCGGAGCCCGAGATCCGGCGGAAGACCGGCCTGGTGATCGACGCCTACTTCTCGGGCACCAAGATCCGCTGGATGCTCGACCACGAGCCGGCGCTGCGCCCGCGGGCCGAGCGCGGCGAGCTCTGCTTCGGCACGGTGGACACCTGGCTGCTCTGGCAGCTCACCGGCGGGGGCGTGCACGCCACCGATCCCTCCAACGCCTCGCGCACCCTCTGCTACGACATCCACCGCCGCGCGTGGGACGAGGGGCTCTGCCGCCTGCTCGGCGTGCCGATGGCCCTGCTGCCCCCGGTGAAGCCCTCGGCGGGCGTGTTCGGCGAGACGGCGGGCCGCGCGGGCGTGCCCGCGGGCGTGCCGGTGGCCGGCATCGCGGGGGACCAGCAGGCCGCGCTGTTCGGCCAGGCGTGCGTGCGTCCCGGCATGGCCAAGAACACCTACGGCACCGGCTGCTTCGCGCTGCTCAACACCGGGGAGCGGGCGGTCGCCTCCACGGAAGGGCTGCTCACCACGGTGGCGTGGACGGTGGAGGGCGCGACCGCCTACGCGCTTGAGGGCGCGGTGTTCGTGGCCGGCGCGGCGGTGCAGTGGCTGCGCGACGGCCTCGGCGTGATCCGCCACGCGGCGGAGACGCAGGCCCTCGCCCAGTCGGTCCCCGACACCGGCGGCGTCTACCTGGTGCCCGCGTTCGTGGGCCTGGGCGCGCCCTACTGGGACGCCTACGCGCGCGGCACCGTGGTCGGCATCACCCGCGGGACCACGCGCGCGCACCTGGCCCGCGCCGCGCTGGAGGCGATCGCCTACCAGAGCCGCGACGTGCTGGACACCATGAGGCGGGAATCGGGCGTGGAGCTGCGCACGCTGCGGGTGGACGGCGGGGCGGCGGCCAACGACTTCCTCTGCCAGTTCCAGGCCGACGTGCTCGGCGTGGAGGTGCTGCGCCCCTCGGTGACCGAGACCACCGGACTGGGCGCCGCGTACCTGGCCGGGGTGGGGGCGGGGCTCTGGAAGAGCGACGAGCTCGAGGGCCGGTGGCGGCTGGAGCGCAGGTTCACGCCGGCCCTGGCGCCGGCGGCGCGGGAGGCGGGATACGCGGGATGGCGCCGCGCGGTGGAGCGGGCGCGCGGATGGATCGAACCCGACAGGAGGGACGCATGAGCCGATCGACCGTCACGAGGATCGTCACGAGGTGCGGGGCCGTGCTGGCCGCGCTCGGCGTGCTGGCGCTGGGCGCGGGGCCGGCGCGCGCGCAGGCCCCCATCGAGGGCGAGCTGAACCTGATCACCCCGGTGTCGAAGTTCATCCACGACGCCGCGCTCAAGGCCTTCGCGGACTACGCGAAGGAGAAGTGGAACGTGACCCTCAAGGTCAACGCGATCCCCGCCGGTACCCCGGTGGCGTACGGACGCATCACCGAGTGGAAGGGCAAGCCGGAGGTCGACGTGTTCTGGGGCGGGGAGTCGGCCCTGTTCGAGAAGCTCGCCGAGCAGAAGCTGCTGCAGAAGGTGGAGATCTCGAAGGAGGCGTGGGAGTCCATCCCGACCGCCATCGGCAAGCCCAAGCCCATCCCGCTCAAGGACAAGGACGGCTACTGGGTCGGCACCACGCTGGAGCCGTACGGGCTGGTCTACAACCCCCGGCGCCTGCAGCGTCTGGGGGTGGCGCCCCTCAAGGACTGGGACGACCTGCTCAATCCCAAGCTGAAGGGCGAGGTGGCGCAGTGCGCGCCCACCCGCTCGTCCTCCTCGAACGCGACCTACGAGGTGATCCTCTCGCTCCACGGTGAGGAGGCGGGCTGGGCCTGGCTCCGCCGGCTCGCCGCCAACACCGGCCACTTCACCGCGCGCAGCCGCGACGTGCCCACGGTGGTCGCCAAGGGGGAGTTCGCGGCCGGCTTCGCGGTGCCCTCCTACATGGCCTTCGAGGAGAAGCTGGCCGGCTTCGACATCAAGTACGTGGCGCCCAAGAACGCGTTCGTGACCCCGGAGCCGATGGCGATCCTGGCGGGGGCCCGCAATCCCAAGGCCGCGCGGGCGTTCATCGAGTTCCTGCTCACCGAGCGCGGGCAGAAGGTGTTCATGGAGCGCGGCCTGTTCTCGGTGAACCCGAAGTACAAGGTGCAGGGGCCGCCCGGCTCGACCGCGGAGACCGCGGTGGAGTTCACCGGCGGCGTGCGCTCGTACTTCGACGGCGAGGTGGCCAACGTGTACGACGAGTCCGTCGCGGCCCGGCGGTCGGAGGCGCTCAAGACGAAGTACCGCTCGGACATCGAGGCCCGGTGGGACGAGCTGAAGAAGTAGCCGGCCGCGCCGCCCCCCTCCGCGCCCGATGATCGTCGGCATCGAGGGGGTCGTGAAGCGGTTCGGCGCGGTGACCGCCGTCGACCACGTGGATCTCACCGTGGCCGACGGCGAGCTGTTCACCCTGCTCGGGCCCTCCGGCTGCGGCAAGACCACGCTGCTCCGGCTCCTGGCCGGATTCTACGTCCCCGACGGCGGGACCATCCGGTTCGGCGACCGGGTGGTCAACCGCCTGCCCGCCTACGAGCGCCGCATCGGCATGGTGTTCCAGAACTACGCGCTCTGGCCCCACATGACGGTGGCCGACAACGTGGGCTACGGCCTGCGGCTGCGCCGGCTGCCCGCGGCGGAGATCGGCGCGCGCACGCGCGAGGGCCTCCGCAAGGTCAACCTGACCGGCTTCGAGGCGCGCTATCCGGGCCAGCTCTCGGGGGGCCAGCAGCAGCGGGTGGCCCTGGCGCGCGCGCTCGTCCTGAGCCCGGACATCCTGCTGCTGGACGAGCCGCTCTCGAACCTGGACGCCAAGATCCGGGTGCAGGTGCGGGCCGAGATCCGCCGGCTGCAGCGGGAGCTCGGCATCACCACGATCTACGTGAGCCACGACCAGGAGGAGGCGCTCTCGCTCTCGGACCGGGTGGCGGTGATGCGCGACGGGCGCGTGCTGCAGGTGGGATCGCCGCGCGAGCTCTACGAGCGCCCGCGCACCCGCTTCGTGGCCGACTTCGTGGGCACCAACAACCTCCTGCCCGGCGAGGTGGAGCGCCGCGCACCATCGGGCGATCTGGTGGTCCGCACCGCGCTCGGCCCGCTCCGGGCCATCGCGGACACGCCGGTGGAGGGGCGGTGCGTGCTGGCGGTGCGCCCGGAGAACGTGGCTCTGGGACCGCCGGCCGCGGGCGACGGCAACCGGGTGCCCGGCCGGGTGAGCCTGATGTCCTATCTCGGCAGCACCGTGCGCTACGACGTCGAGACGGAGGCCGGCCTCGTGATCAAGGCCGACGTGCGCGACGCCTGGCACCACGACCCGCTGCCGCTCGGGCAGGCGGTGACGCTCTCCTTCCCCTCCTCGGTGACCCTGGCCGTCGCGGACGATGCGTAGCCCCCGCGAGGCGGTGGGGGTGGGGCTGGTGTGGGCGTTCCTGATCCTGTTCCTGATCTACCCGCTCGGCCGCATCTTCTACGACGCGGTCACCGACGAGGCGGGCCTCTTCACGCTGGCCAACTTCCGGGACTTCTTCACCGACCGCTTCTATCTGCGCTCGCTCTGGCACTCGCTGGTGCTGGGGGTGGCCACCGTGGTGAGCGCCTCGGTGCTGGGCATCGCGGTGGCGCTCCTCCTCGTGCGCTACGACTTCGCGGGCCGCGGGCTCTTCTCGTACCTGACGATGATCCCGATCATCTCCCCGCCGCTGGTGGGCGTGCTGGGCTTCACCTTCATCCTGGGCCGCGCGGGCACCGTCAACGTGCTGCTCATGGACTACCTCGACCTGCTGCGGCCGGTGAACTTCCTCTACGGCGTGCACGGGGTGGTGCTGGTGGAGACGCTCCACCTGTTCCCGATGATCACCCTCAACGTGGTGGACGCGCTCGGCAAGGTGGACCCCTCGCTGGAGGAGGCGGCCGAGAGCGTGGGCGCGCGCGGCTTTAGCAAGCTCTGGCGGGTGACCCTGCCGCTGACCACGCCCGGCTACATGGCGGGGGCCCTGCTGGTGTTCATCTGGACCTTCTCGGACTTCGCGACCCCGCTGGTGCTCGGCGTGCAGGACCTGCTGGCCCCGCAGGCCTACCTCAACATCGTGCAGTTCGTGGACCGGCGCATCTTCCGCATGGGCATCGTGATCTCGGCCCTGATGGTGCTGCTGGCCGTCCTGTTCCTGCTCGCCGCGCGGCACTACGTGGCGATCAAGGACTACTCCTCGCTCTCCTACGCGCGGGTGGCGCGCCGCCGCCTCTCGGGCGGCCGACAGGTGCTGGCGGTGGCGTTCCTGTCGGTCCTGCTGCTGCTGTCCTTCATCCCCTACCTCGGGGTCACGCTCGCCTCGGTGGGCAAGGGCTGGGCCCTCACCCCGCTGCCGACCGCCTACACGCTGCAGTACTACGAGCGGGTGATCGTGGAGACGCCGAAGTACGTCCTGAACAGCTTCCTCTACTCCGGGCTCGCGGTGGTGATCTGCGTGCTGGTCGGGGTGCCGATCGCGTGGCTGCTCGCGCGCTCCTCGGTGCCCGGGCGGGGCGCGCTCGACGCGGTGAACACCCTGATCCTGGCGGTGCCCGGCACCGCGATCGGCATCGCCTACATCCGCGCGTTCCACTTCGAGCTGCCGGGGCTCGACCGGGGGCTCACCTCGTTCTGGATCGTGATGCCGCTGGTGCTGGCGGTGCGCCGGCTGCCGTACACGGTGCGGGGCTCCTTCGCCTCGCTGCTCCTCGTGCACCACTCGCTGGAGGAGGCCGCGGGCAGCGTGGGCGCCTCGGGCCCGCGCGTCTTCCGCGACGTGACGCTGCCGCTCATCTGGAAGGGCATCCTGGTCGGCGGGCTCTTCTCGTTCATGACCTCGCTGCAGGAGGCCTCGGCGGTGCTGTTCCTGGCCCTCGGCGGCTGGGAGTCCATCACCAACGGCATCTTCGCGTTCTACATCGCGGGCAGCGCCAACGAGGCGGCCGCGCTGGGCGTCATCCTCATCGTGGTCGCGGCCATCAGCGTGGCCGTCATCAATCGCATGGCCGGCGCCCGCATGGGCGGCGTCTTCGGCTGATCGGGGTCAGGTCTTACATTCCGACATTTCCGCCAAGACTCCGGTCTGCCGGGACGCGGAGAAATGTCGGAATGTAAGACCTGACCCCATCCGGCTTGTACCTGGGTGACGGGCGGCGAAAGGATGGTTCAGCAGCAAAAACGGGAGCTTGGGGCCGCTTGTCAGGTCCGAGGGCCTGTGATAGTGTTCCTGTTCACATGGCTCCGGGAGAACGGGGGCCGTCGCAGGGGCAGACCGCACAGCTCGTCAATCTCGGGACGATGCTGTTCGCATGCGTGGCGGTCGGCCTCGCGGCGGGGTACTTCGCCGACCGGTGGCTCGGGACGAGCCCGTGGCTACTGCTGATCGGGCTCGCATTCGGAATCGCGGCGGCGGCGGTGAACTTCATCCGGACCATCAGGACCCTGAACGAGCAGAATCGTGGCGATCGCTGATCTGGCCGCACGGGTGACCTGGAGCGGAGGCCTCACGGTGGCCGGCATCACCGCCGGCGCGTGGTTCCTGGTCGGAGCGCCCGCGGCCGCCGGCGTGGGCGGCGGCGGTGCCATCGCGCTGCTCAACTTCCGCTGGCTGGCCCGCGAGGTGGTGCGCGCCACCGCGCCGAACGCGGAGGGCGGCAGCCTCGGGCGGATCGGCCGCATGGGCCTGCGCCAGATCGTCACCTTCGGGGCGCTCGGGGCGCTGATCGCCCAGGGCTGGGCGCATCCGGTCGCGGTCGGCGTGGGGCTCGCCGCGCTGCCCCCGATCCTGCTGGCCCAGGGCCTGCTCGACGCGAGGAAGGACGGCTGATCCATGGAGCTCATCGAGCACCCGCCGATCCTGCACATCCCCGCCATTCCCGACCACGTCCTCTACACGTGGATCGTGATGGGCATCCTGGTGGTGGTGTCCATCGTGGCCACCCGACGGGTGTCGCTGGTGCCCACCGGCGCGCAGAACTTCATGGAGCTGGTGCTGGACCAGTTCCTCAAGGAGCTCGACGAGACCATCGGGCACGAGGGCCGGCGGTACCTGCCCCTCATCGCGACCCTCGGGCTGTTCATCCTCGCGTCGAACCTGATGGGGCTGGTGCCGGGGCTGGTGGCGCCGACCGCCAACCTCAACACCACCGCGGCCTGCGCGCTGATCGTCTTCGTCACCTATCACGTGATCGGGGTGCGCAAGCAGGGCTTCATCCCGTACATGAAGCACTTCGCGGGCCCGGTCCCGACCCTGCTGAAGCCGCTGATGTTCGTGATCGAGATCATCAGCCACTGCGCGCGCCCGCTCTCCCTGTCCCTCCGCCTCTTCGGCAACATGATGGCCGGCCACATCCTGCTCGCCATCTTCTTCTTCATGATGGGCTTCGACGGGATGCTGGGCTGGGCGCTCTCCGGCACCCTCGGAGGCATCGCGGTGGGGGCCCCGGCGGCGATCATCATGGTCGTGTTCGTCGTGGGTTTCCTGCTTCCGCTGAAGATCCTGGTCGCCTTCATCCAGACCTTCATCTTCTGCAAGCTGGCCATGCTGTACATCGCGGCCGCGGTCGAGGAAGCCGAGCACCACTAGTCCGCAGTTACCTTCAACAAGGAGGAAAGCCGTGCAACGCATTCTCACCCTGAGTGTGATGGCGATTCTGGCGGCCCCGGGCCTGGCCTGGGCGCAGGCGGCGGCCGCGGGAAGCGGCGACATGGCGAAGGCGTTCGCGGTCCTGGCCGCGGGCCTGGGGTTCGGCCTCGCCGCGGGCCTCTGCGGTCTCGGGCAGGGCCGGGCGGCCGGCTCGGCGGCGGACGCCATGGCACGGCAGCCCGGCGCGATCGCCCGGATCCAGACCGCGATGCTGCTGGGTCTGGCCTTCATCGAGTCGCTCGTGCTGTTCGTGTTCGTGATCGCGGTCATCTTGCTGTTCGTGAAGTCGTAGGAGCGGAGCGAAGGCACCCGTCCCGGGGCCAGGGCCCCGGGACGGCACGCGGGCGTCTCCGCGGAAGGGCGCAGGCGGCGCGTAGGGCCGCAACACCACATGGCGCGACGGTCACCGTTCAAGATCCCCCGGATCCCGGAGATGACGGTGCGCCGCCTGTCCGTCTACACCCGGAGCCTGCTCCAGCTGGAGGAGGACGGGGTGAAGACGATCTCCTCCCAGGAGCTCGCCGAGCGCTTCAGCCTCAACTCGGCCCAGGTCCGGAAGGACCTCGCCTACTTCGGCGAGTTCGGGGTGCGCGGCATCGGCTACTACGTCTCCGGGCTGAAGGCCGAGCTGCAGCGCATTCTCGGCCTGGATCGGGAGTGGCAGGTCGCGCTCGTGGGCTTCGGCAACCTGGGCTCGGCCCTCTTCCACTACAAGGGCTTCGCGCGCCAGGGCTTCCGGATCTCCACCATCTTCGACGACGATCCCGCGAAGTGGGGCAAGATTATCGACGGCGTGACGATCCAGCCGATGCAGGACCTGCCGAGGGAGGCCAAGGCCCGCAACCTGCAGATCGCCATCGTGGCGGTGCCCGGCGAGGCAGCCCAGGCGGTGACCGAGAAGCTGGTCGCGGCGGGGATCAAGACCATCCTCAACTTCGCGCCCGGGCGCATCAAGGCGGGGCGCGACGTGCGTCTGAAGAACGTGGATCTGGCGATCGAGCTGGAGACCCTGTCCTTCTACCTGGCTCAAGGATCGCGCTGACGGGGCCCCGCGGCGTTTGACGCCGCGCGCCCCCGATGGTACCCCTGTGTGGCGTCGTAGCGTGTGATGAGTGTGTCGGCCGCGTCCGTCCTGACCCGATGGGCCGCCTTCGAAGAGGTCCTGGCGACCCTGTCCCGGGGAGTCCCCTGCCTGCGCGCCGACGGCCTCTGGGGCGCCTCGCGCGCGCTCGCCATCGCGGGCGTGCGGCAACGGGCCGGCCGCCCGATCCTGCTCCTGACCCCGGGACCGGTGCAGCGGCACCAGGCCGCTCAGGACACCGGCTTCTTCGTGGGCACGCTGTCGGGCGGGCCCGCGGACGTGTCGGTGGGCGAGGGGCGCGTGCTCGAGTTCCCGTCCGGGACCGGCGCCTCGTGGCGCGGGGGCCGCCACCGCGAGCCGGACGCGGAGCGCGCCCTCTGCTGCCGGCGGCTGCTCGACGGCGACGCGGTGGTCGTCGTGGCCACCCCGTCGGGCCTCGCGATCCCGGTGCCGCCGCCCGAATCGTTCAAGCGCCGCACCTTCACCCTGACCGTCGGGGAGAGCAGCGACCGCGAGATCCTGCTCGCCCTGCTGGAGGCGGCCGGCTACGAGCGGGTGGAGACGGTGCTCGAGGTGGGCCAGTGGAGCCTCCGCGGCGGGATCGTCGATATCTTCTCGCCCACGCACGCCCAGCCGGTCCGTGCCGAGTTCGTCGGGGACGAGGTGGAGTCCCTCCGCCTCTTCGATCCCACCTCGCAGCGCTCGGTGGGGACGATCCGGGAGCTCACCGTGCTGCCGCTCGGGGCGCGGGAGGCGGCCCCGGTGACCCTGCTCGACTATCTCCCCGCGGAGACGCTGGTGGTGCTGGAGGATCCCGCGCTGCTGGAGGCGCCGCCCGACGACGCGCCCTCCGTCACCCCGCTCGCGACCCTGCTCGCGCGGTTCCAGCGCCTGGAGCTGCCGCTGCTCCAGCGGGGCGAGGGCGGGGTGCCGCGCATCGCGATGGGCGCTCGCTCGGTCGGCTCCTACCGCGGGCAGTTCAAGACCCTCGTGGGCGAGATCCGCGACTGGCGCGGAGAGGGCTTCACGGTGCGGCTGGTGGTGAACGACGAGCGGCAGCGCGACCGCCTGCGCGGGATGCTGGCCGAGCACGACCTCGAGCCGTGGCCGGAGGCGACCCTCTGGAGCCCCGAGGGGCTCGGCGTCCTGGTGGGGGAGTGCTCGGCCGGCTTCCAGATCCCGGCGCTCGGTCTGGTGGTGCTGTGCGAGGAGGAGATCTTCGGCGCCCAGCGGCGGCGGCTGCGCCGGCCCCTCTTCCAGCGCGGCGCCGCGATCGCCTCGTTCAACGACCTGGCTCCCAACGACCTGGTGGTGCACGAGCAGCACGGCATCGGGCGCTACCACGGTCTGCGCACGCTTTCCACCGACGGGCACGACGCCGACTTCCTGCTGCTGGAGTACGCGGAGGGTGGCCGCCTCTACCTGCCGGTGGAGCGGCTCGACCTGATCTCCAAGTACATGGGCGCGCCCGAGGGCGCCGCGCGGCTCGACCGGCTGGGCGGCGGCGCCTGGCAGCGGCTCAAGGAGTCGGTGCGGGCGGCGCTGCGCGAGATGGCGGAGGAGCTGCTCCGGCTCTACGCGAAGCGCTCGGTGACCGAGCGCGACCGCTTTCCCGACGACACCCCGTGGCAGCGCGAGTTCGAGGCCGCCTTCCGCTTCGAGGAGACCCCGGACCAGATGCGGGCCATCGAGGAGGTCAAGGCCGACATGCTCGGCGTGCGGCCGATGGATCGCCTGGTGGCGGGCGACGTGGGCTACGGCAAGACCGAGGTGGCGCTGCGCGCGGCCTTCCGGGCGGTCGCCGACGGCCGGCAGGTCGCGGTGCTGGTGCCGACCACCGTGCTGGCCCAGCAGCACTACAACACGTTCGTGGAGCGCTTTGCCCCGTTCCCGGCCCGGGTCGAGCTGCTCTCGCGCTTCCGCAGCGCCAAGGAGCAGAAGCAGGTGGTGGCCGGCCTCGCGACGGGCGCGGTGGACGTGGTGGTGGGCACGCATCGCCTGCTCTCCAAGGACGTCCAGTTCAAGAACCTGGGCCTGCTGGTGGTGGACGAGGAGCACCGCTTCGGGGTCTCCCACAAGGAGCGGCTCAAGCAGCTGCGCACCTCGGTGGACGTGCTGACCCTCACCGCCACCCCGATCCCGCGCACCCTGCACATGGCGCTGTCGGGCGTCCGCGACCTCTCGGTGATCGAGACGCCCCCCCTCGACCGGCTCCCGGTGGAGACGGTGGTGACCGCGTTCAACCGCACCGTGATCAAGGAGGCGATCGAGCGCGAGCTGAACCGGGGCGGGCAGGTGTTCTTCGTCCACAACCGCATCCAGTCGCTGGCCTCCATGACGCACTTCATCCGGACGCTGGTGCCGGAGGCCCGGGTGGTGATGGGGCACGGCCAGATGGCCGAGCGGGAGCTGGAGAGCGTGATGGTGAAGTTCGTGGACGGCCAGGCCGACGTGCTGGTCTCGACCGCCATCGTGGAGTCGGGGCTGGACATCCCGGCCTCCAACACCATCATCATCAACCGGGCCGACCGGTTCGGGCTGGCCCAGCTCTACCAGCTCCGGGGGCGGGTGGGGCGGGAGCGGCAGCAGGCCTATGCCTACCTGCTGGTGCCCGCCGACGGCCGGATCGACGAGACCGCCCAGAAGCGGCTGCGGGTCATCGAGGAATCGACCGAGCTCGGGGCCGGCCTGCGCCTGGCCATGCGGGACCTGGAGATCCGGGGGACCGGCAACCTCCTGGGGGCGGCCCAGCACGGGCACATCGCGGCGGTCGGATTCGATCTTTACAGCAAGCTCCTGGCGGAGGCCGTGCGAGAATTGCGAGGGGAACCGGCGGCCGCGCGGGTCGACCCGGTCATCTCGGCCGACGTGGAGGCGCTCCTGCCCGAGTCCTACGTGCCGGAGGTGAACCAGCGGCTCGCGCTCTACAAGCGGCTCGCCGAGATCGAGCGTCCGGAGGAGATCGCCGACGCGCGCGCCGAGCTGGCGGACCGCTACGGTCCGCTGCCTCCGGCGGTCGAGGCCCTGATGGACGTGATCGGGCTGCGGGTGGCCGCCCGCGCCCTCGGGGTGGAGCGGGTGGAGGCCGGCGGCGGCCGCGCCGTCATCAGCTTCGCGCCGTCCACGCCGGTCAGCCCCGAGCGGATGCTCCAGGTCATCGCGGCCAGTCGCGGCGGCCTGGTGTTGAGAAAGGAGTACACGGTGGAGGCACGCATTCCCCGAGAGCCCTGGCCGGCGGTGCGCGACGCTCTCGCGACGCTCCTGGGATCGCTGCGGTGAGCCGCGCACGCCTGCCGATCGTCGCCCTCCTCGCGCTCGCGACCGCGGGCTGCTCGATGGCGATCCCGAGCTGGGTGCCGCTGTTCGGGAACAAGCCCAAGCCGCCCACCGAGGTCGCGGAGCCGCCCAGGCCGGCCCCGCCCGCCTCCGCCCCGATCCTCACCTCGCGGGACCAGATCGAGACCTCGCCGGACGTGGTGGACCGGGTGGTGTGCGTGGTGAACAACGACGCGATCACCCAGTACGAGCTGGACGAGGCGGAGCTGTATTACCTGGCCGAGACGCGGGAGCGCATGTCGGACGGGGAGGCGCGCAAGGCGCTCCGCGAACGGCTGCTGCAGAACCTCATCGAGAACCGGATCCAGCTCCAGCAGGCCGAGCGGGAAAAGGTGACGGTGGATGACACGGAGCTCGCGGAGGCCCTGGGCGACATCATGAAGAAGCTCAAGGCCAAGGACGAGAAGGAGTTCGAGGAGATCGTCAAGGCCCAGGGGCTCACGGTGGAGGGGGTCAAGAAGCGGCTCCGCGAGTCGCTCATGGTCCAGCGGGTCATCCGGCGGAAGGTGGCCCTGCGCATCTCGGTCACCGAGCAGGAGATCGACAACTACCTCGCCGAGAACCGGGAAAAGCTCGAGACCGGCCTGACCTTCGCGGCCCGCCACATCCTGTTCGTGCCGGACCCCAACAAGGGCGAGGAGGGGTGGATCGAGGCGCGCAAGAAGGCCGAGGAGGTCTACGGCCTGCTGCTGGAAGGGCAGGACTTCGCGGACATGGCCCGCAAGTACTCGGAGGACCCCTCGGGGAAGGACGGCGGCTCGCTCGGCAACATCAAGAAGGGGGAGCTGGCTCCCGACATCGAGGCCGCGATCCTGCGCCTGCAGCCGGGCGAGATCTCGACCCCGTTCCGGTCGCAGGTGGGGTACCACCTCTTCCGTCTCGACTCGCGCGAGAGCCTGAGCGGCGACGGGCTCGTGCAGGTGCGCAACCAGATCCGCGACATCCTGTATCGCCAGAAGTACGACGCGCGTCTCAAGGACTGGCTGATCGAGATCAAGCAGCGGGCGATCATCGACGTCCGTATGTGAGCCAAAAACGCAGTTGACAGGGCCAGAAACCGTGTGGGACAGTGAGTCCCGACGCACCGTACCCAACCTAGCCGGACCAGCTCAACACACGCAACCCGCCGGAGAACGACCATCTCTTCCTCAGAGCGTAGCCCGAAGCGTCCCTCGCCCAAGCCGACCGCCCCGGAGCCCAGCACCGCCACCGAAGCCGCGCCGCCGGTGGCCCAGAACGCAGGAGGCAAGCGGATGAATCTGTCCGAGCTCAAGGACAAGACCATCGCCGAGCTGAACAACGTCGCCAAGGAGCTCGGGGTCCAGGGCACGAGCGGGCTGCGGAAGCAGGAGCTGATCTTCAAGATCCTCCAGGGGCAGGCCGAGCGCGACGGGCTCATCTTCGCGGAGGGCGTGCTCGAGGTGCTCCCGGACGGCTTCGGCTTCCTGCGCGCGCCCGACTACAACTACCTGCCGGGCCCCGACGACATCTACGTCTCCCCCTCGCAGATCCGGCGGTTCGACCTCCGGACCGGCGACACCATCTCCGGCCAGGTGCGGCCGCCCAAGGACAGCGAGCGCTACTTCGCCCTCCTGAAGGTGGAGGCGATCAACTTCGAGACCCCGGAGCAGGCGCGCGACAAGACGCTGTTCGACAACCTGACCCCGCTCTACCCGATGGAGCGGATCCGGCTCGAGCACGATCCGGACAACCTCACCACCCGGGCCATGGACCTCCTCTGCCCGATCGGCAAGGGCCAGCGCGGCCTCATCGTGGCCGCCCCGCGCACCGGCAAGACGGTGCTGCTGCAGAACCTGGCCAACGCCATCGCCAAGAACCACCCCGAGGTGTACCTCATCGTGCTGCTGATCGACGAGCGGCCGGAAGAGGTGACCGACATGCAGCGGTCGGTGAAGGGCGAGGTGATCTCCTCGACCTTCGACGAGCCGCCCCAACGGCACGTGCAGGTGGCGGACATGGTGATCGAGAAGGCCAAGCGCCTGGTGGAGCACAAGCGCGACGTCGTGATCCTGCTCGACTCGATCACGCGCTTCGCGCGGGCCCACAACGCGGTCATCCCGTCCTCCGGCAAGGTGCTCTCCGGCGGCCTCGACGCTAACGCGCTGCAGCGTCCCCGGCGCTTCTTCGCGGCGGCCCGCAACGTGGAGGAGGGCGGCTCGCTGACCATCATGGCCACCGCCCTCATCGACACCGGCTCCCGCATGGACGACGTGATCTTCGAGGAGTTCAAGGGCACCGGCAACATGGAGGTCCACCTGGACCGGCGCCTGATGGACAAGCGCATCTTCCCGACGATCAACATCGAGCAGACGGGGACCCGGAAGGAGGAGCTGCTGCTGGAGAAGGACGAGCTCCAGAAGGTGTGGCTCCTGCGGAAGGCCCTGTCCCAGCTGAACCCGGTCGAGGCCATGGAGCTGCTGCTCGACAAGCTCAAAATGGTGAAGAGCAACAAGGACTTCCTGAACCAGATGAACCAGCTGGCCTAGCCAGCCCCCCGGCCCGGGTTTTTGCCTTTTCGCGGGCGCCCTGCTATGCTTTGAAGCCCATTTAGGAGGTGCGCCGTGAAGGCTGGCATTCATCCGGACTACGTTGACACCACGATCACCTGCGCCTGCGGGGAGGTCATCCACACCCGCTCCACCGTGCCGTCCATCCGGGTGGAGGTCTGCTCCAAGTGCCATCCCTTCTTCACCGGGAAGCAGAAGTTCCTGGACACCGCCGGACGCGTCGAGCGCTTCCAGCGGAAGTACAAGAGGAAGACGACCACCGAGGGGTAGCGCCCGGCTCGGCGCCTCCCGCACCGAGCCGCAGACCCGGCAGCAGCACCTGATCGCTCCACGTCCCTCGCCGCGGCGGCGCCGATTCCCGTGTGCCGAGCCCTGAAGGCGCATTCATGTTCGACAAGCTGCGGCAGATCGAAGAGCGCTACGGCGAGCTGAACCGCTCCCTGTCCGATCCCCAGGTGATCGGCCAGCCCGCGGTCTACGCGCGCACCGCGAAGGCGGCCGCGGAGCTGGCCGAGACGGTGGCCAAGTTCGAGGAGTACAAGACGGTCCTGGCCCGGGCCTCGGAGGCGCGCCACATCCTGGCCGAGGACGCGGACCGCGAGATGCGGGAGCTGGCCCAGGCCGAGATCGACGAGCTGACCGCCCGCCAGGCGCAGCTGGAAGAAGAGCTCCGCAGCCTCCTGGTGCCGCGCGACCCCAACGACGACAAGAACGTCTTTCTCGAGATCCGCGCCGGGGCGGGCGGCGACGAGGCGGCCCTCTTCGCGGCCGATCTCTTCCGCATGTACACGAAGTACGCGGAGGCGAAGCGCTGGAAGTGGGAGGTCATGGACAGCCACCCCACCGGGGTCGGCGGCCTCAAGGAAGTGGTGGTCCTGATCCAGGGGCGCGGGGCGTGGAGCCGGCTGAAGTTCGAGCGCGGCGTGCACCGGGTGCAGCGGGTGCCGGAGACCGAGTCGAGCGGCCGCATCCACACCTCCACCGTCACGGTCGCGGTGCTGCCGGAGGCGGAGGACGTCGACGTGAAGGTGGACGAGAAGGACATCCAGGTCGACGTGTACCGCTCCTCCGGGCCGGGCGGCCAGGGCGTCAACACCACCGACTCCGCGGTGCGGCTCACCCACCTGCCCACCGGCCTGGTGGTGACCTGCCAGGACGAGCGCTCGCAGATCAAGAACCGGGCGAAGGCGCTGCGGGTGCTCAAGGCGCGCCTGCTCGAGCGCGCCCAGGAGGAGCAGGCCGCCGCCATCGCGGCGGACCGCCGCAGCCAGGTCGGTACCGGCGAGCGCAGCGAGCGCATCCGCACCTACAACTTCCCCCAGGGGCGGGTGACGGACCACCGGGTCAACCTCACCCTCCACCGCCTGCCCGCGGTGCTGGAAGGCGACCTCGACGAGCTGATCGACGCCCTGCGGGAGCGCGAGCAGAGCCAGAAGCTGGCGGAGAGCGTCTCGTGATCGGGCTCCACACGGAGCGGACCGTGCCCGCGCTGCTGGCGCGCGGCACCGCGGCGCTGGAAGCGGCCGGCATCCAGCCCGCCCGGGCCGAGGCGGAGTGGCTCCTGGCCGGGCTGCTCGGCGTGGACCGCGTCGCCCTCTATCTCGATCCGGCGCGTCACCTCGCCACCCCGATCGTCACCCGCTATCTCGAGCTGATCGAGCGGCGCGCCGCCCACGAACCGCTCCAGCATCTGCTGGGCTGGGAGGAGTTCCACGGCCTGCGCCTGGCCGTCTCGTCCGACGTGCTGGTCCCGCGCCCCGAGACGGAGGGGCTGGTGACGTGGGCGCTCGAGGTGCTGGCCGACCGGCGCGAGCCGGTGGTGCTCGATCTGGGCACCGGCAGCGGGGCCATCGCGTGCGCGATCGCGCGGGCGGTGCCGCGGGCGGAGGTGCTGGCGGTCGAGCTGTCCGGCGGCGCCCTCGCGGTGGCCTCGCGCAACGTCCGCGCCCTCGGCCTCACCGATCGGGTCCGGCTGCTGGCCGGCGATCTGTTCGCGCCGCTGGGCTCGATCGCCGGCTCCCTCGATTTGGTGGTGGCGAATCCGCCCTACCTGCCGAGCGCGGTGATCCCCTCGTTGCCGCCTGAGGTCTCGCGCCATGAGCCGCGGGTGGCGCTCGACGGCGGGCCCGACGGGCTCGCGGTGATCCGCCGGATCGTGGCCGGCGCCCCGGCGGTGCTGCGGCCGGGGGGCATGCTGCTGATGGAGATCGGCGAGGAGCAGGCGGGGCCGGTGGCCTCGCTGATGGCCGCCGAGGGCTTTTCCGGGATCCGGGCGCGCCGGGACCTCAACGGGGTGGAGCGCTACATCGGCGGCCGCTGGGCCCCGAGCCCCGTGACCTTCTCCGGCTGCGCCTCCGGCGCGGCCCGGCGCGAGGGCTGCTGATGGCGGAGCGGCTGGTGGTGCAGGGGGGCGTCCCGCTGCGCGGTGAGGTGGCGGTGAGCGCGGCCAAGAACGCGGCGCTGCCCGCGCTGTGCGCGGCCCTGCTCACCGCCGAGCCGGTGGTCTACGAGAACGTGCCCGCCCTGGCCGACGTCGACACCACCCGCTCGCTCCTCCAGCAGCTGGGCGGGCAGTTCTCCACCGAGGCCGATGGCGCCACCCGGGTCCACGTGCCGCGCGTCACCGGCCAGGAGGCGCCCTACGAGCTGGTCTCGACCATGCGCGCCTCCGTGCTGGTGCTGGGGCCGCTGCTGGCCCGCACCGGGCTCGCCAAGGTGGCGCTGCCGGGCGGCTGCGCGATCGGCGTCCGTCCCATCGATCAGCATCTGAAGGGCCTCCAGAAGCTCGGGGCGGAGGTCTTCATCCGCAACGGCTACGTGGAGGCGCGCGCGAGCCGGCTGAAGGGCACGCGCATCACCACCGACCTGGTGACGGTCACCGGGACCGAGAACCTGATGATGGCGGCGGCCCTCGCCGAGGGCACCACCGTCATCGTGAACGCGGCCCGCGAGCCCGAGGTGAGCGACCTCGCCCGCCTGCTGGTGGAGATGGGCGCGCGGATCGAGGGCGCGGGCACCGAGCGGATCGAGATCGAGGGCGTGCACGAGCTGTCCGGCGCGCGGCACCGGGTGATCCCCGACCGCATCGAGGCCGGCACCCTGCTGGTGGCCGCCGCCATCACCGGCGGCGATGTCACCGTGGTGGGCGCCGAGCCGCGCCACATGGCGGCGGTGCTGTCGAAGCTCGACGAGTGCGGGGCGGTGGTGACGATCACCGACGGCCGCATCCGCTGCCAGGGCCCGGCCCGGCCGCGGGCGGCCGACATCATCACGAGCCCGTTTCCCGGGTTCCCCACCGACATGCAGGCCCAGTTCATGGCCATGCTGGGGCTGGCGGACGGGATCAGCAAGATCACCGAGACCATCTTCGAGAACCGCTTCATGCACGCGGCCGAGCTCTGCCGGATGGGCGCGCGCATCGAGGCGGAGGGCTCGATCGCGATGGTGCGCGGCGTCCGCTACTACCAGGGCGCGCCCGTCATGGCCACCGACCTGCGGGCCTCCGCCTCGCTGGTGCTGGCCGGTCTCGCGGGCCGGGGCGGCACCGAGGTGTCGCGCGTCTACCACCTGGATCGGGGCTACGAGCGGCTCGAGGTGAAGCTGCGCGCCCTCGGCGCCACCATCGACCGGGCGAAGTGATGCTCACGCTCGCGCTGCCCAAGGGCCGCCTGCTCGACCCGGCGATCGCGCTGCTGGGCGAGATGGGCATCCGCGGCATCGAGCCCGACTCGCGCCGGCTCCTGCAGGCCGACCCCTCGGCGGGGCTGCGCTTCATCCTGCTCAAGCCCGCCGACGTTCCGACCTACGTGGCGTACGGCGCCGCGGATCTGGGCATCGTGGGCAAGGACATCCTGCTCGAGCAGCAGCCCGACGTCTACGAGCCGGTCGACCTGGGATTCGGGGTCTGCCGCCTGGTGGTGGCGGAGACGCGCGAGCTGTGGGAGCGGGACGATCCGGCCAAGTGGTCGTGGGTCCGGGTGGCCACCAAGTACCCGCGGCTCACCGAGTCCTACTTCTCCGAGCGTGGGATCCAGGTGGAGATGGTGCGGCTCGACGGCTCCATCGAGCTGGCCCCGCTGGTCGGCCTCGCCGAGCGCATCGTGGACCTGGTGCAGTCGGGGGAGACCCTGCGCGCCAACGGCCTCGTGGAGGTCGCCGAGATCCTGACCTCCACCGCGCGGCTCGTGGTCAACCGGGCCTCGCTGAAGACCGCCCACGCCCCGGTGAACCGGCTCATCGCGGCCATGCGCGAGGTGGCCGCGCGCCCCGCGCCCGCCGGCGACGCGGGAGGGAACCCGCGATGATCCGACATCTCGAGACCGCGAGCGCGGGCGTCGCGGGGGTGATCCGCGCGCTGGAGCGGCCGCCGGGGGCGGTCGATCCGCAGATCGCGAGCCGGGTCATCGAGATCCTGACCGCGGTGCGCAGTGTCGGCGACCGGGCCCTGCTCGACTACACGCGCCGCTTCGACCGGGTGAACCTCACCGTGTCGGACCTGGCGGTGCGCCCGGAGGAGTACGCGGCGGCCGAGCGGGCGGTGGGCGAGGTGACGCTGCGGTCGCTGCGGTACGCGGCCGAGCGCATCGAGCGGTTCCACCGGGAGTGCGCGCCGCGCTCCTGGCGCATGCAGGACGAGCACGGCTCGCGGCTCGGCCAGGAGGTGCGCCCGCTCGACCGGGTCGCGGTGTACGTGCCGGGCGGCCGCGCGGCCTATCCCTCCACCGTGCTGATGACGGTGGTGCCGGCGCGGGTGGCCGGGGTGCGCGAGATCGTGCTGGTGTCGCCGCCCGCGGCGGACGGCTCGCTGAACCCGGCGGTGCTCGCGGCGGCCCGCGTGGCCGGAGTGACCGAGGCCTACCGGATGGGCGGGGCCCAGGCGGTGGCCGCGCTCGCCTACGGCACCGAGACGGTGCGGCGGGTGGACAAGATCGTGGGCCCCGGCAACATCTACGTGGCCCTGGCCAAGGCGCAGGTCTTCGGCGACGTCGGCATCGACATGGTGGCGGGCCCGAGCGAGGTGCTGGTGGTGGCCGACGATACCGCGGACGCGGAGTTCGTGGCCGCGGACCTGCTGGCCCAGGCCGAGCACGATCCGATGGCCCGCGCCGTCCTGCTCACCCCGTCGGCCGCCCTGCGCGACCGGGTGGCGGCCGGCCTCGCGCGGCGGCTGGCCGTGCTGCCGCGGCGCGAGATCGCGGGCTCGGCGCTCGACGCGCACGGGGCGCTCGTGCTCACCGCGAGCCTGGAGGAGGCGGTGGAGGTGGCGAACGGCCTGGCTCCCGAGCACCTGGAGCTGCAGGTCGCGGATCCGGAGGGCCTGCTGGCGCGCGTGCGCCACGCGGGGGCCGTCTTCCTCGGCCGCCACACGCCGGAGGTGGTGGGCGACTACGTGGCGGGACCGAACCACGTGCTGCCGACCGGCGGGACCGCGCGGTTCTCCTCGGCGCTCTCCACCGAGGACTTCGTGACGCGGCTGAGCGTGATCGAGTACTCGCGGGCGGGACTGGCCGAGGCGGGCCCGCACGTGGCGGAGCTGTCCCGGGTGGAGGGCCTCGACGGGCACGGTGCGGCGGCGGCGGTGCGGATCGCGGCCGCGCGGGAGGACGGCGCATGAGCGTGGATCGGGCCGAGCCGCGGCAGAGCCGGATCGAGCGAAACACCAAGGAGACCCAGATCGTCCTGCACCTGAACCTGGACGGCACCGGCGCCTCCAAGGTCGACACCGGGATCCCTTTCTTCAACCACATGCTGGAGGCGTGGGCCAAGCACGCCCTGATGGACCTGACCGTCGACGCCAAGGGCGACCTCGACGTGGACCTGCACCACACGGTGGAGGACGTGGGCATCTGCCTGGGCAAGGCGCTGCGCGAGGCGGTTGGGGACAAGAAGGGGATCGTGCGCTACGGCGCCTCCTTCCTGCCCATGGACGAGGCGCTCCTGCACGCGACGGTGGACATCTCCGGCCGACCCTACCTGGTGTTCAACGTGCCACTTTCGCGCACGCGGATCGGCAGCTTCGACCTGGATCTGCTGAAGGACTTCTTCCGCGCCGTCGCGGTGAACGCGGAGATCACGCTCCACCTCAACATGCACTACGGCGAGAACCTCCACCACATCGCGGAGGCCACCTTCAAGGCCGCGGGCCGGGCCCTCGCCGAAGCGACGCGGCTGAACCCGCGCATCACCGGAATACTGTCCACGAAGGGAACTCTGTGAGCGTGAACGGTGGACCGCAGACGGGTAGCGGCGACGCCCCGATGAGCGCCAAAGGCGCGAAGAGGCCAAACCGAAGCCTAAATTCTTTGGCGCTCACGCGCTCGGAACAGGAAGTCCCGGTTGCTGCCCGCCCGGGGTTGCCCCGACCGACCAACCTCGACGCGTTGCCGCGCCCGATCAATCTCACGCGCATCGAAAAGTCATGATCGCCATCGTCGACTACGGGAGAGGCAACCTGGGCAGCGTCGAGAAGGCCCTCGCGCGCGTGGGGATGCCCGCCCATGTCACGCAGAGTCCGGCGGTGGTCGACGACGCGGAGGCGGTGGTGCTGCCCGGCGACGGGGCGTTTCACGACGCGATGGACAACCTCCAGGCCCTCGGCCTGATCGCGCCGGTGCGCGCGTGCCTCGAGCAGGGCCGCCCCTTCCTGGGCATCTGTCTCGGCTACCAGCTGCTCTTCACCGAGAGCGAGGAGTTCGGCCAGGGCAAGGGGCTCGACGTGATCCCCGGCGCGGTGCGCCGCTTCCCCGCCACGCTCAAGGTGCCGCACATGGGCTGGAACCAGGTGGAGCACCGGGGCGACCTGCCCATCTTCGACGGGGTGCCGAACGGGGCCAACTTCTACTTCGTGCACTCCTACTATCCGGAGCCCACGGACCCGGCGCTGCGGGTGGCGACGTGCACCTACGGGGTGACCTTTCCGGCCGCGGTCGGGCGCGGGCCGCTCTTCGCCACCCAGTTCCACCCGGAGAAGAGCCAGCGCTGGGGCATCCGCCTGCTGGAGAACTTCGCGGCGCTCGTCCGCGACCGCCGCTGAGCCATGTTCGAGATCGTGCCCGCGGTGGACCTGAAGGGCGGTCGCTGCGTGCGGCTCGTGCAGGGGCGGGCGGATGCGGAGACCGTGTTCTCGGACGACCCGGTCGCGATGGCCCGCCGGTGGCAGGAGGTGGGGGCGCGGCGGCTGCACGTGGTCGATCTGGACGGCGCCTTCGCGGGCCGGCCGTCGCAGACCACGCTGGTGCGCGCCATGATCGAGGCGGTATCGATCCCGGTGCAGGTGGGCGGCGGCCTGCGTGAGATCGCGCACGTGGAGGCGGTGCTGGCCGCGGGCGCCCGGTGGGCGATCGTGGGCACGCGCGCCGCGCTCGACCCCGCCTTCCTCGGGCGGGTGTGCGAGCGCTTCGGCGAGCAGGTGATCGTGGGCATCGACGCCACCGACGGCAAGGTGGCGGTCGATGGGTGGACCCGCGTGCTGGACCTGGACGCCATCGGCCTCGGGCGCGACGCGGCCGCGGCGGGCGCGGCCGGCATCATCTATACGGACATCGCGCGCGACGGCACCCAGACCGGCCCCAACCTCTGGTCCACCGAAGCGATGGCGCGGGCCGCGGGCATCCCGGTCTACGCCTCGGGGGGAGTCGGCTCGCTCGACGACATCCGGCAGCTCGCCACCGTGCCGGGCCTGGCCGGGGTCATCGTGGGCCGCGCGCTCTACAGCGGGGCGGTGGACCTGGCCGCCGCGATGGCGGAGGTGCGGTAGGCCGTGCTCTGCAAGCGCCTCATCCCGTGCCTGGACGTGAAGGACGGCCGCGTGGTCAAGGGGGTCCGCTTCGTCGCCCTGCGCGACGCGGGGGATCCGGTGGAGGCGGCGCTGGCCTACGACGCCCAGGGGGCCGACGAGCTCGTGTTCCTCGACATCACCGCATCGCACGAGGGGCGGGCCACCATGCTGGACGTGGTGCGCCGCACCGCCGAGGGCATCTACATGCCCCTCACGGTGGGCGGCGGCGTCCGCTCGCTCGCCGACATCCGCACGCTCCTGCGCGCGGGGGCGGACAAGGTGTCGCTCAACACCGCCGCGGTGGAGCGGCCGGCCCTCATCGAGGAGGCGGCGCACGCCTTCGGTAGCCAGTGCATCGTGACCGCCATCGACGCCAAGGCGACCGGCGAGGGCGCCTCGTGGGAGGTCTACACCCACGGCGGGCGGAAGCCGGCGGGCCGGGATGCGATCGAGTGGGCGCGCGAGGTCGAGCGCCTCGGAGCGGGCGAGATCCTTCTCACCAGCATGGACCGCGACGGCACCGGAACGGGGTACGACCTGGCGCTCACCCGCGCGGTGTCGGAGGCGGTGTCGATCCCGGTGATCGCCTCGGGCGGCGCGGGCCGGCTCGAGCACCTGCTCGAAGGCGTGGTGGAGGGCCGGGCCGACGCGGTGCTGGTGGCCTCGCTGTTCCACTTCGGGCAGCACACCATCGCGGAGGCCAAGCGCTACCTCGACGCGCGCGGGGTGCCGGTGAGGCTCGAGCCGTGAGCGTCGCCGACGAGCTCGTCTGGGACGCCCAGGGGCTGATCCCCGCGGTGGTGCAGGAGACCGAGACCGGAGAGGTGCTCATGGTGGCGTGGATGAGCCGCGAGTCGCTCGAGTCCACGCGACGCACGGGCCTCACCCACTTCTGGTCGCGCTCGCGCCGGTCGCTCTGGCGCAAGGGCGAGACCTCGGGCCACACCCAGCACGTGGACGGCATCTACGCGGACTGCGATCGGGACACCCTGCTGGTGCAGGTCCACCAGCAGGGCGTGGCCTGCCACACCGGGGCCCGCAGCTGCTTCTTCACCCGCCTGGAGGGTGGTGCCGGTGACCCGGCCCTCGCGGGCGCGCCCGGCGCGGGTGGCGCCGGGCCGGCCATGCTGGAAGTCCTGGAGCGGGTGATCGAGTCGCGGAAGGTGGATCCTCCCGCCGGCTCCTACGTGGCGGGCCTCTTCCAGAAGGGGCAGCCGCACATCTGCCGGAAGATCGGCGAGGAGGCCGCCGAGGTGATGATCGCGGCGCTCGGCGGGGAGGGCGACGCGCGGGTCGTCTCCGAGGTCGCCGACCTGTGGTTCCACACCATGGTGCTGCTGAGCGCGCGCGGCATCCCGCTGCGGCGGGTGCTGGCCGAGCTGGCCGCCCGGCACGCGAAGGGTAAGTGACTCCCCGCGCCTTCCTGTTCGCGGTCGCGTTCCTGGCCGGCTGCGCCTCGGCCACCGGCCGCATCGAGAACGGGGTGTTCCATTCCGCCAAGGGCTACCGGGTGACGCTGCCGGCGGCGGGCTGGACGGTGGACCACGGCCCCGCCGCGGACCTGTCGCTCCAGCGGGACCGCGGGGCGGGGGGGATGCTCGTGGACGCGACCTGTGCGGGGCGCGAGCGCGACCGCTCGCTCGACGTGCTCGCCCGCCACCTCACCTTCGGCCTCACCCATCGGGAGCTCCTGGAGCGCGAGACGGTCACGGTCGCCGGTCGCGAGGCCGTGCGCTCGGTGGTGCGAGGCCGGGCCGACGGCCGCGAGGTCACGGTGGAGGCGCTGGTGATGCGGGTCGAGCCCTGCGTGCACGACTTCCTGTACGTGGCGCCCAGCGGGGCGTTCGAGGCGGGGCGCCCCGCGTTCCGGGCCCTGATCGCCAGCTTCGCGCTGGAGCGCTGACGTGGCTCAGGACCTCCGCGGACACGTGCGCGAGTCGCTGGTCTGGTACGGTGGGCTCGGCCTGCTCGCGGCGCGGGTGGCCCGCAACCTCACGCTGCCGCCCGCCTACTTCTGGCTGGTGGCCCGCGAGGTCGACATCATCGGGGTGCGCTCGCTCACGGTGGCGGTGACCGCCGCGCTGTTCACCGGCATGGTGCTGGCACTGCAGACCGCGGTGAACATGGCGCGCTTCGGGGCCGAGAACTACGTGGGCCCGGTGGTGGCGCTCTCCATCCTGCGCGAGCTGGGCCCGGTCCTCACCGCGATCCTGGTGGGCGGCAAGGTGGCCTCCGGCATCACCGCCGAGCTGGGCTCCATGAAGGTCACCGAGCAGATCGACGCGCTGCGGGCGCTCGGGGTGAACTACATCAAGCGGCTCGTGGTCCCCCGGCTGATGGCGGCGGTGCTGGTCTTCCCGCTGGTGACGATCCTCGCGGATGGAATGGGCCTCGTCGGGGGTATGCTGATCGCCGTGTTCGATCGCAGCGTCGACGCGTATCTCTACTGGAACACCATCAGCTACTGGGTCGTCATCAAGGACTTCCTGACCGGCGTGGGCAAGAGCGTGGTGTTCGGGGCGCTGGTCACCCTGATCGGCTGCTACAACGGCCTCGCCACCGAGGGCGGCACCGAGGGGCTCGGCCGCTCCACCACCGCCACGGTGGTGCAGGTGGCGATGGGGGTGATCATCTCCGACTTCTTCATCACCAAGCTCTTCCTGTTCCTGTTCTGGTGAGCGCGATGGACGACGAGCGGCCGCTGGTCGAGCTCCGCCGGGTGTGGAAGACGTTCGACCGCAAGCCGGTGCTGCGGGGCATCGACCTGGCGCTGCCCAAGGGCACGATCCTGGCCGTGATGGGGGGCAGCGGCACCGGCAAGACGGTGCTGCTGCGCATCGCCTCGGGCCTCATCTATCCGGACTCGGGGGCGGTGTCGCTGTTCGGGACGCGCATCGACCGGCTGAGCGAGGAGGCGATGCTCCGGCTGCGCCGGCGCACCGGCTTCGTGTTCCAGGGCGCGGCGCTGTTCGACTCGCTCAGCGTGTTCGAGAACGTGGCCTTCCCGCTGCGCGAGCACACCCGGCTGTCGCTGGGGGAGATCACCGACCGGGTCCACCACTTCCTCGGCCTCGTCGGACTGCCCGACACCGACGCCCTGATGCCGGCCGAGCTCAGCGGGGGCATGCGGCGGCGGGTCGGCATCGCGCGGGCCCTCATCACGGAGCCCGAGGTGGTGTTCTTCGACGAGCCCACCGCGGGGCTCGACCCCACCAACGCCCGGCTGGTGGCCGAGCTCATCGTGCAGCTGCGGACCGGGGTGTGCGACACCGCCATCGTGGTGACCCACGACGTCGAGCTCGCGGAGCGGGTGGCCGACCAGATGGCGATCCTGCACGAGGGCACCTTCGCGGACATGGGGACGCCGGCCGAGATCCACCACTCCGCCAACGAGTACGTGCGCCGGTTCCTGGCCGGCGAGCTCCGGGAGTCGTAGCGTGCCCGACCGCGCCCTGAGCTCGCTGCAGATCCGCATCGGGGCCTTCATCCTGGCCGGCCTGCTGGTGTTCTTCGCCATCATCTATCTGCTCGGGGCGCAGGCCCGCTACTTCGAGCGCAAATACGACCTGATCGCCGAGTTCACCGACGTGGGCGGGCTCATCGAGGGCGCCACCGTCCGGCTGGCCGGCGTGCAGATCGGCCGGGTGACCCAGGTCACGCTGCCCGAGCAGCCGGGGGGCAAGGTGCGGGTGACGCTGACCATCGCGCGCCGCTACGCGGAGCGCATCCGCCGGGACTCGGAGGCGCACATCGCGACCCAGGGGCTGCTGGGCGACAAGATCGTGGAGATCTCGCTCGGCACGCCCGCCGCGCCCGCGCTGCAGCCCGGCGACACCGTGGCGTCGCGGGAGCCGGTCGAGATGCAGCAGATGGTCAAGGCGGGCGTCGAGACCATGCAGACCGTGAAGGAGCTGGCGGCCGGCCTCAAGGGGACGATGGCCCGGGTGGACCGCATCGCCAAGGAGGTGGAGAGCGGCAAGGGCCTGGTGCACGCGCTGATCTACGACGAGCCGGAGTCGCTGCACCGGCTCGACGCCATCCTGGCCCGCACGCAGCAGCTCCTGGCCCGTGCCGAGCAGCGTGACAGCGCGGTCGGCGTGCTGCTGTCCCCGGAGAGCGGCAGGTCGGCCCGCGCGCTGCTCGCGGCCATGGACGCCCTCGGGCGCGGCGCCGAGAAGGCCGACGGGCGCGAGACGCTGCTGAGCGCGCTGCTCTACGATCCGCAGTACAAGGCGGTGGCCGACGACCTCCGCACGGTCGCGCGCAACTTCCGCGACGTCTCCGAGCGCGTGGCCCAGGGCCAGGGGCTGCTGGGCCAGCTCACCCGCGACGGCAGCGACGGGACCGCGGGCGCGCTCGGCGACGCGACCGCCGACTTCCGCGCGGCGATGGCCAACCTCCGCCAGGTGACGGACCGGTTGCGCGCCGGGGAGGGCACCATGGGCGGCCTCCTCGAGGACCCCACCGTGTACGAGAACCTGGTGCAGTTCCTGGAGGGGGCGCGGCGCAGCTTCCTGCTGCGGAGCCTGATCCGCTCCACCATCGACTCCGGCCGGGCTGCCGAATCGGGGGGGCGCTGATGGCGCGGGAGCGCACCACCTATCGCTGTCAGGAGTGCGGGCTGGCCGCGCCGAAGCCGGGCACGTGCCCCGACTGCGCGCGGGTGGGCACCTATGTGCAGCTGGTCGAGGAACGCATCGCCCCGGCCCGCGGTCCAGCCGCGCGGCCGAGCGTCGGCTCCACTCGCCCGCAGCCCATCGCCGAGATCCGCGTGGAGGCGGGCGGCCACCGGATCTCCACCGGGATGGGCGAGCTGGATCGGGTCCTGGGCGGCGGGGTGGTGAAGGGCGGGCTGGTGCTGATCGGCGGCGATCCGGGAATCGGCAAGTCGACGCTGCTGCTCCAGGTGAGCCGTGATCTGGCCGAGCGCGCCGGGCCCGTGCTCTACGTGTCGGGCGAGGAATCCGCGGGCCAGGTGAAGCTGCGGGCCGATCGGCTGGGCACGACGCCCGCCGGGCTCTACTTCGTGGCCGAGACGGACCTTCAGGCGGTGGAGGCGCACGTGGCGGCGCTCGAGCCGCGCTTCCTGATTGTCGACTCCATCCAGACCGTGTACCTGCCGGGCCTCGAATCCGCGCCGGGGAGCGTGAGCCAGGTCCGGGAGTGCGGGGGGCGGCTCATGGCCCTGGCCAAGGGGCGGGGGGTCGCGAGCTTCCTGGTGGGGCACGTCACCAAGGAGGGCGCCATCGCGGGGCCCCGGGTGCTGGAGCACCTGGTGGACACGGTCCTCTACTTCGAGGGCGAGCAGCACCACGCCTACCGGGTGCTGCGGGCGGTGAAGAACCGGTTCGGGTCCACCAATGAGATCGGGGTCTTCGAGATGGGGGAGCGGGGGCTCAAGGAGGTCGCGAACCCCTCGGGCTTCTTCCTGGCGGAGCGTCCCCGGGAGGCGGCCGGCTCGGTGGTGGTGGCGAGCCTGGAGGGCACGCGACCCCTCCTGGTCGAGATCCAGGCGCTGGTCACCCCGGCCGGCTTCGGCACCCCGCGTCGGACTGTGCTGGGCGCCGACTACAATCGCGTATGCTTGCTGTTGGCGGTGCTGGAGAAGCGGGTCGGCTTCCCGCTCCAGTCCCAGGATGCCTTCGTGAACGTGGCCGGCGGGGCGCGGGTCACGGAACCGGCGGCGGACCTGGGGCTCGTGCTGGCCGCGGCGTCGAGCTATCTCGATCGGCCGGTCCGGGGCGACCTGGTGGTGGTCGGCGAGGTGGGCCTGGCCGGGGAAGTGCGGGCAGTGACGGGCCTGGAGGCGCGCCTCAAGGAGGCCGCGGCCCTCGGCTTCACCGGCGCGGTGGTGCCGCAGAGCAGTCTGGCCGGGGTCGCGAGCGCGCCGCTGGAGGTGCAGGGCGTGGGCTCGGTGGACGAGGCAGTGAAGGTCCTGTTGGGACCGTGAGGCCCGAATGCGGATAGGCATCCTGATCGTCCGACTGCTGGTTCTGATGGCCGCCACCGCGGCCGGGTTCGTGCTCGCCCACGGCCTGGGTCTCCACGCCCCCAACAACTTCTTCCTGGGCGGGGCCGGCCTCCTGGCCGGCGTCCTGGTCGTGCTCCTGGAGTGGCAGGCCCGCCGGATCCCGGTCGACCGGCTCTTCTGGGGCGCCACCGGCGCGATGCTGGGCGTGGTCCTGGGGCTCGGGCTCGGCACCGCGCTCGACGCGATCGTGCCCGGCGCGGGCGCGCTCGGCCGCGGGCTCTTCGCGCTCCTGCTGGGCTATCTGGGGGCCACCGTGACCCTGGCCAAGCGGGACGATCTCGAGGACATGTCGGTCAAGCTGTTCCCCAAGACCGCGGTCCGGCAGGATGGCGACAAGATCCTGGACACCTCGGTGATCATCGACGGCCGCATCGTCGACGTCTGCCAGACCGGGTTCCTGGCCGGCACGCTGCTGGTGCCGCAGTTCGTGCTCCGCGAGCTGCAGCAGATCGCCGACTCCGCCGACGCGCTCAAGCGCAACCGGGGCAAGCGCGGCTTCGACGTGCTGCAGCGGCTGCAGCGGGTGCCGCGGGTGACCGTCCGCATCGACGAGGTCGACTTCCCCCACGTTCGCGAGGTGGATCGCAAGCTGATCGAGCTGGCGCGGGCCACCGGCGGCAAGATCGTCACCAACGACTACAACCTGAACCGGGTGGCGGAGCTGTCGGCAGTGGCGGTGCTCAACATCAACGAGCTGGCCAACGCGCTCAAGCCGGTGGTGCTGCCCGGCGAGCCGCTGCACGTGCACATCGTCAAGGAGGGCAAGGAGGCCAACCAGGGCGTGGCCTACCTCGACGATGGCACCATGGTGGTGGTGGAGCACGGCAAGCGGCTCATCGGCCAGACCGTCGACGTGACGGTGACCACCATCTACCAGACCGCGGCCGGTCGCATGATCTTCGCCCGCCAGCGCGACGAGGAGAGCGCGCCGCGGTGATCTACGCGATCGTCCCGGCGGGGGGCCACGGCTCTCGGATGGGCGCCCGCCGGCCGAAGCAGTTCCTGCGCCTCGGCTCCGCTCCGATCCTGGTCGCGACCCTGCGCGCGCTGGCGCGGACCCGCGCGCTGCGGGGGATCGTGCTCGCGGTGCCCGAGGCCCACGTGACCGCGACCCGCCGGCTGCTGGCGCGGGTCCGGGTGCCGAAGATTCTCGACGTGGTCGCCGGTGGCGCGGACCGGCAGGAGTCGGTGTGGCGGGGGCTCCAGCGCGTGCCGGAGGACGCGGAGATCGTGGTCGTCCACGACGCGGTCCGGCCCTTCGTCACCGCGCAGCTGGTGGAGCGCGTGTGCGCCGCCGCGGCGGGCGGGGCCGCGACCTGCGGGATGCCGGTGCGCGAGACGGTGAAGCGGGTGGCCGAGGGCGCCGTCGCGGCCACCGTGGACCGAGAGGGCCTCTGGCTCACCCAGACGCCGCAGGCCTTCACCCGGGCGCTCCTCTGGGAGGCCCACGACAAGGCCCGCCGCGAGGGGTTCGCGGGCACCGACGACGCGGTGCTGGTCGAGCGCCTCGGGATGCCGGTGGCAATGGTTCCCGGCCTGGCGCAGAATCTCAAGATCACGACCCCCGAGGATCTGCGGGCCGCCCGCGCCTGGGTCAGGCCCCGCCGCCGGGCATGACCGTTCGCTCCGGGCTCGGCTTCGACCTGCACCCGCTGGTCGAGGGCCGGCCCCTCGTCCTGGGCGGGGTCACAGTGCCGGCGGAGCGCGGCCTGGGCGGCCACTCGGACGCGGATGTGCTGACGCACGCGATCTGCGAGGCGCTGCTGGGATCGCTCGCGCTCGGGGACCTGGGGCGGCTGTTCCCGGATACCGATCCGCGCTACAAGGGAGCGTCGAGCCTCGGGTTGCTGGGGTCGGTGGTGGAGCTTCTCCGGAGCAGGGGAGCGCGTGTGGTCAACGTCGATGCGACCGTGATCTGCCAGGCCCCCCGTCTGGCCTCGTTCCTCCCCGAGATGGCTCGGCGCCTCGCCCAGACCATGGCCCTCGGGCCCGCGCAGGTCAGCGTGAAGGCCAAGAGCCCCGAGCACCTGGGCCTGCTGGGCCGGGAGGAGGGGATCGCCTCCATGGCGGTGGTGAGCGTGGAGACCGTCTGATGGCCGTGCGCGCGTTCAACACCCTGACCCGCCGGAAGGACGAGCTGACCCCGACCCGCGGCGGCGAGATGCGGATGTACGTGTGCGGGGTCACGGTGTACGACGTGAGCCACATCGGCCACGGGCGCAGCGCGATCGTGTTCGACGTGATCCGCCGCTACCTGCGCCACCGCGGGTACGCGGTGAAGTTCGTGAAGAACTTCACCGACATCGACGACAAGATCATCCGGCGCGGGAACCAGGAAGGCGTGCCGGCGCGGGAGATCTCGGAGCGCTACATCGAGGCGTACCGGGCCGACATGGCCTCCCTGGGCGTGCTGCCGGCCGACGTGGAGCCCAAGGCCACCGAGCACATCCCGCAGATGATCGCGCTGATCGAGCGCCTGATCCAGCGGGGCGTCGCCTATCCGGTCGACGGCGACGTGTACTTCGAGGTCCGCCGCTTCCCCTCGTACGGCAGGCTCTCGGGCAAGAACCTGGAGGAGCTGCGCGCGGGCGCCCGCGTCGAGGTGGACGAGCGCAAGCGGGACCCGCTCGACTTCGCGCTGTGGAAGGCGGCCAAGCCGGGCGAGCCGGCGTGGAAGAGCCCGTGGGGCGAGGGGCGCCCGGGCTGGCACATCGAGTGCTCCACGATGGCGATGGAGTATCTGGGCGAGACGCTCGACGTGCACGGCGGCGGCGAGGACCTGATCTTCCCGCATCACGAGAACGAGATCGCGCAGGCCGAGGCCGCCACCGCCAAGCCGTTCGTCCGCCACTGGATGCACAACGGGTTCGTGAACCTGGGCGCCGAGAAGATGTCCAAGTCGCTCGGCAACACCGTGACCATCGCGGACCTGGTGCGGCGCCACGATCCGGAGGCGCTCCGCCTCTACCTGCTCGGTACCCACTACCGCAACCCCCTCGAGTTCGCCGACGAGCGGATCACCGAGACGGGGCGGGCGCTCGGGCGCCTGCGGGCGCTCAAGGAGGAGGCCGAGCGCATCGCCTCGCGCGGCACCCCGGGGCCGGGGCCGGACGGCGGGCTCTTCGACCAGGTCGCCGCCCAGCGCGCGCGCTTCGAGGCGGCCATGGACGATGATTTCAACACCCCCCAGGCCCTGGGGGCGCTGTTCGACCTGGCGCGGCTGCTCCACACCGCGCGCGAGCAGGTGGGGCAGGGTACGCTGGGCGCCGGGGCCTTCCTGATGGGAGTCGGTGAGCTGGTCACGCTGAGCCAGGTGCTGGGGTTGCTGGAGGGAACCGGCCGGCGCGCCACCGCGATCGATCCCCAGCTCAAGGCCCGGATCGACTCGCTCGTCTACCTGCGGCAGGAGGCGCGCCGCCAGCGCGACTTTGCGGAGGCGGATCGCCTCCGGGAGGAGCTGGGGCGGCTGGGGGTGGTGCTCGAGGACACGCGGGACGGGACCACCTGGAAGCTCAGGTCATGACCCGCCCGGAGCCGCCCGGGCGGGAGGATCAGGTCCTGTTCGGGCGGAACCCGGTACTGGAGCTGCTCCGATCAGGGAGCCGCCGGGTGGAGGAGATCGCGATCCTGTCCGAGGGGCGGGGCCCCGCGCTCCACGACCTGCTCGGCTTGGCCCGGCGCCAGGGAGTGAAGATCTCCTTCCGGACCCGGGATCAGCTCACCGCGATCGCCGGGGACCCGCACCACCAGGGGGTCGTGGCCCGGGTCGCCGGCGCCACCTACTCGTCCCTGGACGATCTCCTCACGATTCCGGCCACTCGCGGGGAGCCAGCGTTCTTCGTGGCCCTCGATCAGGTCCAGGATCCCCGGAACCTGGGGGCGGTGATCCGGTCGGCCGAGGCGACCGGGGTCCACGGGCTCATCGTGCCGAAGCACCACGCGGCCGGGCTCACCGGGGCCGCGGCCAAGTCGGCCATGGGAGCCGCCGACCTGGTGCCCGTCACGCGGGAGACGAATCTGGTGCAAGCGCTGGAAGAACTGAAGAAAAACGGGGTGTGGACCGTCGGAGCGGTACCCGCCGGTGGCACGCTGCCCTGGGAGATGGACCTGACCGGGCCCCTCTGCCTCGTGCTCGGGGGGGAGGGGGAGGGGTTGAGACCGCTGGTGGCCCGCACCTGTGACTTCGTGACGAGCCTGCCGATGCGCGGGCGACTCGGCTCCCTGAACGTCTCGGCCGCCGCGGCGGTGCTCTGCTACGAGGTCGTGCGTCAGAGGGCCCGCCGAGAAAAGACTTGACAGAAAAACCCTTGACTTGATGGGGGTGCGAACCTAGAGTGAGGGTTTGCGACTGCTGGCGTAGCTCAGGGGTAGAGCAACTGCCTTGTAAGCAGTGGGTCGGGGGTTCAATTCCTCCCGCCAGCGCCAGAATTATCGAGGAGTTACACGATCGGGGGGCAGGCGGGGAGATACCCAAGTGGCCAAAGGGGGCAGACTGTAAATCTGCTGGCGAACGCCTTCGGAGGTTCAAATCCTCCTCTCCCCACCACTTGCTGGAACGATATCGAGCGCGCCGGTCGAACGGGCGGGAATAGCTCAGCGGTAGAGCGCCAGCCTTCCAAGCTGGGGGTCGCGGGTTCGAATCCCGTTTCCCGCTCCATGGATCGGCGCCATGAGACGAGGCTCGGCATTCAGGCCCATGTAGCTCAGTCGGCAGAGCGCGTCCTTGGTAAGGACGAGGTCTCCGGTTCAATCCCGGACATGGGCTCCATCATCACCGACCGGTAGAGACGACGAGGGAGGCCCCCGGATGGCCAAGCAGAAGTTCGATCGGACGAAGCCGCACGTGAACATTGGGACGATCGGGCACATCGATCACGGGAAGACGACGCTGACGAGTGCGATCACGAAGGTGCTGCACACGAAGTTCAACACGGTGGCGGTGCGGGACTTCGGGACGATCGACAACGCGCCGGAGGAGCGGGAGCGGGGGATCACGATCGCGGTGTCGCACGTGGAGTACGAGACGGCGAAGCGGCACTACGCGCACATCGACTGCCCGGGGCACGCGGACTACATCAAGAACATGATCACGGGGGCGGCGCAGATGGACGGGGCGATCCTCGTGGTGGCGGCGAACGATGGGCCGATGCCGCAGACGCGGGAGCACGTGCTGCTGGCGCGGCAGGTGAATGTGCCGTCGCTGGTGGTGTTCATGAACAAGGTGGACATGGTGGACGACCCGGAGATCCTGGACCTGGTGGAGCTGGAGGTGCGGGAGCTGTTGAAGAAGTACCAGTTTCCGGGGGACGACATTCCGGTGATCCGGGGGTCGGCGCTGCAGGCGATGGAGAAGCCGGAGGACCCGAAGGCGTCGGAGAGCATCTGGAAGCTGATGGAGGCGGTGGACAGCTACATTCCGACGCCGCCGCGGCCGGTGGACAAGCCGTTTTTGATGCCGATCGAGGACATTTTCACGATCACGGGGCGGGGGACGGTGGTGACGGGCCGGGTGGAGCGGGGGGTGATCAAGGTCGGGGAAGAGGTGGAGATCGTGGGGATGCAGGCGGAGACGCGGAAGTCGGTGGTGACGGGGGTGGAGATGTTTCGGAAGTTGCTGGACGAGGGGCAGGCGGGGGACAACATCGGGGCGCTGCTGCGGGGGATCGACAAGGATGAAGTGCAGCGCGGCCAGGTGCTCGCCAAGCCCGGGTCGATCAAGCCGTACAAGAAGTTCAAGGCGGAGGTGTACGTGCTGGGGAAGGACGAGGGGGGGCGGCACACGCCGTTTTTCAACGGGTACCGGCCGCAGTTTTACTTCCGGACGACGGACGTGACGGGGGTGTGCACGCTGCCGAGCGGGGTGGAGATGGTGATGCCGGGGGACAACGTGACGATGCAGATCGAGTTGATCCAGCCGGTGGCGATGGAGAAGGAGTTGCGGTTTGCGATCCGGGAGGGCGGACGGACGGTGGGCGCCGGCGTCGTCTCGGAGATCAT
>DASRHC010000041.1:0-35899 GCA_035650715.1 Candidatus Methylomirabilota bacterium
CCGAGGCGTTCCGATCTCGAATCGAGGCGGTCACCGCTCGGGCAGCCTTCGCGGATCGGCAATGGCGACTGCGTGACCGGTGACACGGAACCGATCGCTCGTCGTAACGAGCCCACCGCATCGGTGCCTACTGTCGGTCGAGCCGCGATGAAGCACTCCGAGCCAGAAACAAATTGTGTTATGGCTCTGACCCCATGTGTTATGGCTCTGACCCCACGGCGAAGACGTCGACCGCTTGCGACTTCCCCGGCAGCGCCACCGACCCGAGCGCCTCGAGACGAAGCTCGTCGCGAAGCCCCGTCCGCGTCTCGCCGTCGAGCAGGATCGCGCGCTGCGCGACTTTCGTGTGCGCCTCGAGCCGCGAAGCGAGATTCACGGTGTCGCCGATCACCGTATACGTCGCGCGCTCGTTGGTGCCGGTGTAGCCGGCCACCATCTCGCCCGACGCGATGCCGATGCCGATCCGGATCTGCGGCTTGCCGATCCCCGCCTGCTCGGCATTGAAGAGCCGCACCATCTCGAGCATCTCGAGCGCGGCGCGCACCGCCGCGCTGCAATGGTCGGGCAGCGGATGCGGCGCGCCGAAGATCGCCATCAGCCCGTCGCCGGCGATCTGGCCGACGATGCCGCCCTGCTGCGCGATGGCGTCGAACATCAGCGTGTAGTACGTATTGAGCAGCTCGATCGTCTCCTCGGGCGGCTGCACCTCGGCGAGCGCGGTGAAGCCGCGGATGTCCGAGAACATCACCGAGCCGCGCACGCGCCGCCCGCCGAGCGAGAATCCCGAGCGCTGCAGGTCCTGCGCCACCTCCGGCGTCGCGAAGCGCCGCACGAGCTCCTTCTGCTGGTCGCGCAGCCGCTTCTTCTCGAGGCTCGCCGCCACCCGGGCCCGGAGCAGCACCGGGTTCACCGGCTTGAACAGGTAGTCCTCCGCGCCCATCTCGATGCAGCGGGCCACGCTGTCCACCTCCTCCACCGAGGACATCATCACCACCGGGACGTCGCGCAGCTGCGGGTCGGCGGCCAGGGCGGCCAGCACCTGGTAGCCGTCCATCTCCGGCATCTCGATGTCGAGCAGGATCAGGTCCGCGCGGCGCCGGCCGAGGGCCGCGAGGGCCTCCCGCCCGTTCTCGGCGAAGGTCACGGTGTGGCCCAGCTGCTCGAGCGCGCGGCCGAGCAGCAGGCGGTTGACCCGGTTGTCGTCGACGACGAGCAGGTCGCCCGCGGGCGCGCTAGGCGGAGAGGTCACGTCGGAGGTCTCCCAGCGCGCCGGCGGCGCGCGCGAAGTGCTGGTCGAGCCGATCGAGGCGGGCGCCCGCGCCCTCGAGGCTGCCCGCGCGCGCCTGGTTCTCCAGCTCGCGGGCGAGCGCGGCCAGGTCGGTGGCCCCGAGGCTCTCGGCGGTGGACTTGAGCGAGTGGGCGGCGCGACGGAAGGCGTCCACGTCCGGGCTCGCGAGCGCGCGCCGCAGGGCGGCCAGCAACTCGCGCGTGTCCTCGCCGAAGGTGTCGATGAGCTCGGCCACGAACGGCCCGCCGGTGCTGGCCACGAGCCGATCGAACACCCCGCGATCGATCGCCGCCGCGCGGTCGCCGGCGGCCGGGCCGCCCGCGACGGTGACGGGGCTACTCGCCGGCGCGGCCGCCGCGCGCGCGGTCCCCTCGGCCCGCGCCGGCACCCGGCGGAGGGCGGCCACCAGTTCCTCGATCCGGATCGGCTTGGCCACGTAGTCGTCCATCCCGGCCGCCGCGCACAGCTCGCGATCGCCCTGCATGGCGTTGGCGGTCATGGCCACGATGCGGGGCCGCGCCTCGCGCCAGCAACGGTTGATCTCGCGCGAGGCCTCGAAGCCGTCCAGCTCGGGCATCTGCACGTCCATCAGGACCACGTCGTAGGTCTGGCGGGCCACCGCCTCGATGGCCTCGAGGCCGTTGGCGGCCACGTCGGCCCGGTAGCCCATCTGGGCCAGGAGACGCAGCGCCACCTTCTGGTTCACCACGTTGTCCTCGGCGAGCAGGATGCGGAGCGGGTGGCGCTCGGCCAGCTCGGGGTCGATCACCGGGCCCGTGCCGGGCGCGCGGGCCGCCACGTGCACCGGCTGATCGGCCAGCACCGACGCCAGGGCGTCGAACAGCTGGGAGGGCTTGATCGGCTTGTGCAGGTAGGCCGCGAAGCCCTCGTCCTCGGCGTGCGCCTCGCGACGCCCGAGCGAGGTGAACAGGATCAGCGGCAGCCCGGCCGCGGCGGGCAGGCTCCGGATGGCCCGCGCCAGCGACACGCCGTCCATCTCCGGCATGTGCATGTCGAGGATGGCGAGGTCGAAGCCCTCGCCGCCCTTCAGCCACTCGAGCGCCTCGAGCGGGGATTCGGTGGCCCGCGCCCGCATGCCCCAGGTGTCGAGGTGGACGGTGGCGATGCGGCGGTTGGTGGCGTTGTCGTCCACCACCAGCACCCGCTTGCCCCGGAGGACGGGCTGCTCGCCGCTCAGATCGCGGTGCGCCCGCTCCGGGACCTCGCCGGCCTGCGCGGGGATCGTGAAGGAGAACTCGCTGCCCGCCCCCGGCTCGCTGCGGACCGTGATCGTGCCGCCCATCAGCCGGGCGAGGCGCTGGCTGATCGCGAGCCCCAGGCCGGTGCCGCCGTAGCGACGGGTGGTCGAGGCGTCGACCTGGCTGAACGACTGGAACAGGCGGTCGAGCCGATCGGCCGGGATGCCGATGCCGGTGTCGCGCACCGTGAAGGTCAGCTCGTGGGGGGCGCCCGCGCGGGCGGGCGGCCGCGCCGTCACCGTGAGCACCACCTCGCCCCGCTCGGTGAACTTGACCGCATTGGAGAGCAGGTTCAGCAGCACCTGCCGCAGACGGGTGACGTCGCCGATCACGCCCGCGGGGAGCCCGTCGCCGGTCAGGTAGGCCAAATCGATGCCCTTCTCGGCCGCGCGGGTCGCGACCAGGTCGAGCGCGCCCTCCACGCACTCCCGCAGGTCGAACGGCTGGGCCTCCAGCTCGAGCCGGCCCGCCTCGATCTTGGAGAAGTCGAGGATGTCGTTGATCACGGTGAGGAGGGTGTCGCCGCTCTGCCGGATCACCTCCGCGTAGTCGCGCTGCTCCTCGGAGAGACGGGTGTTGAGCAGGAGCCCGCTCATGCCGATCACCGCGTTCATCGGGGTGCGGATCTCGTGGCTCATGGTGGCGAGGAAGGCGCTCTTCGCCTCGTTGGCCGCCTCCGCCTCCTCGCGCGCCTTCAGGAGTTCGGTGATGTCGTGGTAGATCCCGATCATTCCCACGCGGGCCCCCTCCACCACCACCGGCACCGAGGAGATCTCGAGGTCTACCCGGCTGCCGTCCTTGCGGGCCCGGCGCCCCATCGCGCGGATCCACTGGCCGTCGAGCGTCTGGCGGATGTTCGCCCGCACCTCCTCACGGCCCTCCGGGGTGGACACAAGATCCTCCATGCGCTGACCGAGGGCCTCCGCGGGCGCATAGCCGAACAGCCGCTCGGCCCCCGGGTTCCAGCTCGTCACCACGCCCGCCATGTCCAGGGTGACGATGGCGACCGGGCTCGACTCCACGAGCGTGTCCGAGTACTGCTTCTGGCGCTGGATCTCCCGGAACAGCCGGGCGTTGTGGATCGCCAGCACCGACTGGGCCGCGAACGTCTTGAGCATCGCCACCACGTCGGGGGAGAACGCGCCGCGCTGCCGGCGGATGACCACCAGGCCGCCCAGGATGCGGTCCTCCCGCACCAGGGGCAGCGCGAGCAGCGAGCCCATGTCCTCGCGGATGAGCCGCTCGCGCACCTGGCTCGCGATGAGCGCCGAGTCCTTCTGCATGTCGACGACCTCGACCGGCTGACGGGTGATGGCGGCCCGGCCGATCGCGCCCTCGCCGATCCGGATGGGGGCCGCCTCCATCGCCTGCACGTAGTCGGCGCTCATGCCGTGGGTGGCCCGCTGGTGGAACGCCTCGGCCGCGTCGTCGAACTCGTAGATCACGCCCTGGTCGCTGCCCGAGAGCTGCACCGCACGGCCGACGATGGTCTCCAGCACCGCGTCCAGGTCCAGGGTCGAGCCCACCGCCTGGCTCACCTCGCCGAGGGCCTGCAGCTCGCCCACCGAGCGGGTGAGCTGGGCGGTCCGGGCCTCCAGCTCGTGGAACAGCCGCACGTTCTCGATGGCGATGCCGGCCTGCTCGGTGAAGGTCTGGAGGATCGGGATCTCCTCGTCGGAGAACGGCCGGAGCTCCTCGTGCGGGTCGCTGCGCGTGATGGCGAGGGCCCCCAGCGCCCGGCCGTCCCGCATGATGGGGACCGCCACCACGCTCCGGTAGCCGGAGGAGCGCGCGAGCTCGCGCACCGACTCGGCCACCTCCGGGTCCGCCAGGATGTCGGGGATGTTGACGACCTCGCCCCGCAGGATGGCGCGGGCGATGAGGGTGCCGCTCTCCGAGAGGCGCTGGGGGAACGTGCGCTGGAACTGGGCGGCGGCGGCGGGGGGCAGGTTGTGCTGGCTCACGAAGTGGATGACGTCGTCGACCAGCTCGTAGGCGAGCGCGAAGCGCGCGCCGCAGAGGCGCGCCGCGTTCCGCACGATGGCGTCGAAGACCGGCCGGGCGTCGGTGGCGGAGGCGCTCATCATGCGCAGCACGTCCGCGGTCGCGGTCTGCTGCTCGAGCGCGGTGGTGAGCTCGGTGTTGCGCGCCTCCAGCTCGGTGAACAGCCGGACGTTCTCGATCGCGATGACCGCCTGGTCCGCGAACGTCCGCAGCAGGTCGATCTGGCGATCCGAGAAGGCCCCCGCCTCCACGCGCGCCACCGCGATCGCCCCCACCGCCCGGCCCTCGCGCAGCATGGGGACCGCCACGATGGCGCGGTAGTCCGCGACCCTCGCCAGCCAGCCCAGGTCGTACTCGGGGTCGGCGTGCACATCCGGGATGTGAGCCACCGCGGCGGTCAGGATGGCGCGCCCGGCCGAGTTGCCTCGGTCGATGGGCCGGGGGAACGTGCGCCGTATGGTCTCGAGCGCGGCTTCGGAGCGGCCGCTCGCGGCCACGAAGTAAACTTTCCCATCCTCGTAGCGGAAGACCTGACACGACTGTCCCTCGCACAGGCGCCGCGCGCTCTCCGCGATGGTGTCGAACACGGGCTGGACGTCGGTGGGCGAGCTCGAGATGACCCGGAGGATCTCCCCGGTCGCGGTCTGCTGCTCGAGGCTCTCGGTGAGGGCGCGGTTCCGCTCCTGCACCTCGGTGAACAGGCGCACGTTCTCGATCGCGATCACCGCCTGGTCCGCGAAGGTCTGGAGCAGGGCGATGTGCCGCTCCGTGAAGGGATGGACCTCCGTCCGGCGGAGCTGGATGCCCCCGATGGCGACACCGTCTCGCATCAGGGGGACGCTGAGGATGGTGCGGAAGCCGAACCGGCGCGCGTTGTCGAAGGCGTCGGGGAACTCCTGCTCCGCCGCCTGCAGGTCGGCGACCTGGATCGCGCGCCCCTCCAGCACCGAGCGCCCCCCCACCGTGCTGCGGGCGAGGGGGAGCGAGAACTCCCCGTGACTCTGGGCGATGGGTCCGTGATGACCGACGAAGGTGAGCCGATCGTCGACGACCCGGAAGATCGAGGCGTCGTAGGCCTCGCACAGGATGGCCGCGCTCCGGGCCATGGTGTCGATGACGGGCTGGATGTCGGTGGGCGAGCTCGAGATGACGCGCAGGATGTCGCTGGTCGCGGTCTGCTGCTGGAGCGATTCGGTCAGGGCGCGGTTGCGCTCCTGCACCTCGGTGAACAGGCGCACGTTCTCGATGGCGATGACCGCCTGATCGGCGAAGGTCTTGAGCAGCTCGACGCGCTGGTCGCTGAACAGCCCGGGGGCCGAGCGCCCCACGAAGATCACCCCGATGACCTGCCCCTCCCGGAACATCGGGGCGCCCAGCGCGGCCCGCCAGCCGGCGGTGGCCGCCTCGTCCTTCATCGCGTAGCCCCGGTCGGCGAGCACGTCGGCCACCTGCACGACCGCCCGATCGCGGTACACGCGCGTGGTCACGTTGTCGAAGTCGATCGGGAGCGGGAACACGCGGCGCACCGCCTCGACGCCCTCCCGGGTCACCCCGTGGATCGCGGCCAGGTGCAGCCGGTTGCCGTCGACGCGCGACACGACCGCGACCTCGGCATCGCACAGCGTGGTGGCCCGCTCCGCGATGATGTCGAACACGGGCCGGACGTCGGTGGGCGAGCGGGAGATCACCCGCAGGATATCGCTGGTCGCGGTCTGCTGCTCCAGGGACTCGGTGAGCGCCTGGTTTCTGGTCTGAAGCTCGGTGAAGAGCCGGACGTTCTCGATGGCGATGGCGGCCTGGGCCGCGAAGGTCTCGAGCAGCTCCACCTGGCGATCGGAGAACGGGCGGACCTCGGTGCGGAGGAGCACGATCGCGCCGAGGGCGGTGCCTTCCCGCAGCAGCGGCGCGGCCAGCATCGTGTGGTGCCCGAACCGCCGCTGGAGGTCACGGCCCACCGGCAGCTCGTCTTCGGGCTCGGCGGCCAGATCGTGGACGTGGACGATCGCCCGGCGGATCACCGCCCGGCCGCTCACCGATCCGGCGTTGAGCGGCACCTCGAGGCCCTCGATACCGCCCGATCGGGCGGCCAGCATCGCTCCGAACGGGCCCACCGCGGCCGCGCCCCTGAGCACCCCACCCTCCAGCCGGAGGATCGCCACGTCGGGGGCCCTGCAGAAGCGGGCCGCCGCCCGGACCACCGTGTCCAGCACCGGCCGCAGATCGGTGGGGGAGGCCGAGATCGCCCGGAGGATCTCGGCGGTGGCGGTCTGCTGCTCGAGGGACTCGGTCAGCTGCTCGGTGCGCGCCTGCAGGGACTGGTGCAGGCGGGCGTTCTCGATGGCGATGACCGCCTGCTCGGCAAAGGTCTGGAGGAGGGCCACCTGCCGCTTCGAGAACCGGCCGGGCTCGGCCCGGGAAATCACGATCGCGCCGATCGCGGCGCCGTCCTGGAGCATGGGGACCGCCAGCGCGCTCCGGAATCTTGCCCGCCGCATGCTGTCGGTGAGCCGGTACTCGCGATCACGGGTGATATCGGGGATCTGGACCACCTTGCGGCCGAGCACCGCGCGGGCCGCCGCGGTGCCACGCCCGGGTGCCATCGGATAGACGCGCCGGAGTGCGGCGTCGAACTCGGGGCTGACGGGGGTGTGGGCGGCGATCTCGACCAGGCGGCCGTCGAACCGCACGACGACGCCGTGCAGCGCGCCGCAGAGCCGCATCGCCCGGTCGGCGATCAGGTCGAACACCGGCTGGGTGTCACCACGCGATCGACGGATGACCCGGAGGATCTCGCCGGTCGCTTCCTGCTGCGCGAGCGCCTCGGTCAGACGCGGGTCGTCACCGGTGGCGGCGGGCCGCGATCGACGCGCCCGGGTGTGGAGCGTTCGGGTCCTGGCCTTGTTGCCCTTCGCCTCCCTCGGCATCTCGCCTCCTGGGCCGCGCGTCGGACGGGAGCCTGGGCCGCGGACTGCCCGGTAGGCTAAGGCATCGCGTCATCCGGGACAAGGACTATCCGCGAGCCCGGCTCGGCTTGACGCGGTCGGGGGCTGCCCCGATACTCGGGTGCGTAGTCACCCCATCAGAAGGGACCGACCGCCTCATGGCTTCGAAGCTCCTGGGTGCGCACGTCAAGCGGAAGGAAGATCCGCGGCTCATCACCGGCACCTCGCAGTACGTGGGCGACATCGCGATGCCCGGCCTGCAGCACGTCGCGTTCGTCCGCAGCCCGCACGCGCACGCGCGGGTGCGCGGCGTCCGGCCCGGCGCGGCGCTCGAGCGCTCCGGGGTGGTCGCGGTGGTGACCGGCCAGGAGCTGAAGCCGCACGTGGCCCCGATCCCGATCGCCCAGGCCTCCGCGGAGGGCGGCGAGGTCTCGGACGCGGCGGTGGGTCGCCAGCACTACCCGCTCTCGGTGGACCGGGTCCGCTACGTGGGGGAGCCGGTGGCGGCGGTGATCGCGACGACCGCGGAGGCGGCCACCGACGGCGCCGGCGACGTGGAGGTGGACTGGGAGCCCCTGCCCGCGGTGGCGGACGCCTTCGAGGCCATGGCGGACGGGGCGCCGCTCCTGTTCGACGATGCGCCCCGCAACATCGAGCACTCCAACACCATCAAGGCGGGGGATCCCGACGCCGCCTTCAAGACGGCGCACCGGGTGGTCAAGCAGCGCATGAACAGCCAGCGCCTCTCCGGCATCCCCATGGAGACGCGCGCGGTGATGGCCGCCCCCGACTTCGCGACCGGCGGCCTCACGGTCTGGTCGACCCACCAGGCCCCGCACGTGCTGCGCGGCAGCCTGGCCGCCGCGCTCAAGATGCCGCAGAACCAGATCCGGGTGATCGCGCCCGAGGTGGGCGGCGGGTTCGGGGTGAAGTTCGGCACCTACCCGGAGGACGTGGTGGTCGCGGCCCTGGCGCGTCTGCGGCGCACGCCCCTGCGCTGGGTGGAGAGCCGCGTCGAGCACATGACCGGCACCACCCACGGGCGCGCGCAGGTGACGGACCTGGAGGCCGCGGTGGACGCCGACGGCCGCATCCAGGGCCTGCGCATGCACGTGGTGGCCAACATCGGGGCCTACCCGGTGTTCACGTTCATCCCCGACCTCACCCTGATGATGGGCGTCGGCGTGTACCACGTGAAGAACGTGGAGCTCAAGAGCACGTGCGTGTTCACCAACACCACCTCGGTGGCCGCCTACCGCGGCGCGGGCCGGCCCGAGGCCGCGTACTACCTCGAGCGGCTCATCGACTGCATCGCGCTCGAGCTCGGGAAGCCGCCGGAGGAGATCCGCCGGGTGAACTTCATCCCCCCGAGCGCGTTCCCCTACGCGGCGCCCACCGGGCAGAACTACGACAGCGGGGAGTACGCGAAGGCCCTCGCCAAGAGCCTGGAGCTGTCGAAGTACGCGGCCCTCCGCGCCGAGCAGCGCCAGCGCATCGAGAAGCAGGACCGCAAGCTGCTCGGCATCGGCATGGCCTGCTACGTGGAGATGTGCGGCTTCGGCCCCTACGAGAGCGCGATGATCCGGGTGGAGCCGAGCGGCACCGTCACCGCCTTCACCGGCGCCTCCGCGCACGGGCAGGGGCACGAGACCACGTTCGCCCAGCTCATCGCCGATTACCTCGGCGTCGACTACGACCAGGTGGTGGTGCGGCACGGCGACACCGCGAGCGCGCCGATGGGCTTCGGCACCGGCGGCAGCCGCAGCCTGGTGGTGGGCGGCTCCGCGATGATCAAGGCGGCGGAGAAGGTGCAGGAGCGGGCGCGGCGGATCGCGGCCTCGATGCTGGAGGCCGCCTTCGAGGACGTGGTGGTGACCGACGGCAGGTACCACGTCAAGGGCGCCCCGGCCAAGAGCTTCTCCCTGGCCCAGATCGCGGAGAAGGCCTACGGCGAAGGCCTGCCCCCGGGGATGGAGCCCGGGCTCGAGGCCACCGAGTACTTCCGGCCGCCGCAGCTCGTGTACCCCTTCGGGGCCCACGTGGCGGTGGTCGAGGTGGATCGCGACACCGGCGCCATCCGCCTGCGCGAGTACGTCTCGGTCGACGACTGCGGCACCCGGGTGAGCCCGACGCTCGTGGAGGGGCAGGTGCACGGCGGTATCGCGCAGGGCGTCGCCCAGTCGATGCTCGAGGAAGTGGTGTATGACAAGGAGGGCCAGCTCGTGACCGGCTCGCTGATGGACTACGCGATCCCGCGGGCGGAGGATCTCCCGTTCTTCGTGACGGACCAGACGGTGACCCCCTCGCCGTTCAACCCGCTCGGCGCGAAGGGCATCGGCGAGGCCGCCACCATCGGCTCCACGCCGGCGCTCGTGAACGCGGTGGTGGACGCGCTCAAGCCCTTCGGCATCCGCCACCTCGACATGCCGCTCCGTGCGGAGCGGGTGTGGCGCGCCATGCAGGACGGCGGCCGCGCGAAGTAGCCGTCGCTCAGCGTCCGGGCTCGAGGCGCCGCTCCTCGCGATCGGTGGACGGCCGGGTGCCGGTGGCTGAGCATCGGAGCCCAGGAGGTCGCGCATGAGTGATCCGATTCCCGCCGCCGATCCGCACCCGCGCCGTCGCGTCCGCGTGCTCGACAGCGAGATGGCCTACGTCGACACGGGCGCCGGCGATCCGGTGGTGTTCCTGCACGGCAACCCGACGTCCTCCTACCTCTGGCGCAACGTGATCCCGCACGTCACGCCCGTCGGCCGCTGCCTGGCCCCGGACCTGATCGGCATGGGCGACTCGGGCCGGCCGCCGGCCTGCTCCTATCGATTCGTCGACCACGCACGCTACCTCGACGCGTGGTTCGAGGCCCTCGGGCTCACCCGCGTGACCCTCGTCGTCCACGACTGGGGCTCGGCGCTGGGCTTCCACTGGGCCCACCGCCACCCGGAGCGGGTGCGCGGGATCGCCTACATGGAGGCGCTGGTGCGGCCGGTCACGTGGGCGGAGTGGCCCGAGGTGGCCCGCCACGTGTTCCAGGCGATGCGGTCGCCCGGGGGCGAGGAGATGGTGCTGACCAAGAACATCTTCGTCGAGCGCATCCTGCCCCGCAGCGTGCTGCGCGGGCTGGGGGAGGCGGAGATGGCGGTCTACCGCCGGCCCTATCTCGAGCCCGGGGAGTCGCGGCGGCCCACGCTCACCTGGCCGCGGCAGATCCCCATCGAGGGCGAGCCCGCCGACGTGGTGGCGATCGCGGACGCCTACGCGCGCTGGCTCGCGACCTGCGAGGTACCGAAGCTCTTCGTCAACGCGGACCCGGGCGTGATCCTGATCGGCGCGCAGCGGGAGTTCTGCCGGCGGTGGCCGAGCCAGCGGGAGATCACCGTGAAGGGGGCCACTTCGTGCAGGAGGATTCCCCGCACGAGATCGGCCGCGCGGTGGCGGAATTCGTGGCGGGGCTGCCGTAGGCCCCTCGCCCTTGTCCTCTCCCGTGAGGGGAGGGGCCGACTAACGGAGGAAGTCGCGCACGATGCGGAGGAACTCGTCGAGCCGGTCGTGGTGCAGCCAGTGGCCGGCGCGGTCGACACCCACCACGGTGGCGTGCCGGAACGGCGCCGCGCGTCCGTCCTCGGCCGGGTTGCCGGAGCGGCTCTCCTTGCCGTAGAGCAGGAGCGTGGGGCAGGTGATGCGGCCCCACAGCGCCTTGATGTCCCGCCCGCGCATGTCGTAGGGCGGGAACACCCGCACGTAGTTGTCGAACTTCCAGCTGTAGGTCCCGTCCTCGTTCTGGTTCACCCCGTGCACGGTCAGGTGGCGGGCCTGCTCCGCGGTGAGGTGCGGGTTCTCCTCCTGCATCCGGCGGAAGGCGTCCTCGATGGAGGCGTAGCGGCGGGGCAGGCGGCCCGCGAGGCCCCGCTGCTCGCGCATCCACTGGTCCATGCGCGCCGCGATCGAGGTCGCGGACCGCTCCGCCCATGCCTTCGGGGTCGGGCCCAGGCCCTCGATGGCGACCAGGCGCGCGACGGTCTCCGGGTAGATGCCCGCGTAGCGCAGCGCCACGTTGCCGCCGAGGGAGTGCGCGATGATGGTCACCGGGGCCAGGCGCTGGCTGTGGATCAGCTGGGCCAGGTCGTAGATGTAGCCCTTCATGTCGTAGTTGCCGTCCGCGGCCCACTGGCTGTCGCCGTGCCCGCGCAGATCGGGGGCGATGATGTGCCAGTCGGAGCGCAGGGCCGCCGCGACCCAGTCCCAGTTGCGGCAGTGATCACGCCCGCCGTGAATCAGGAGCAGCGGCGGCTTGTCCGGGTTCCCCCAGTCGACGTAGTGCAGGCGCAGGCGCTGGGAGAAGAACGTGTGCGAGGCGGGACCGGGCATCGCGCCCGACGCGGGATCCGGAGTCGGCTCGCTCACGCGCGCGCCACCAGGTAGTCGACCGCGTGCCGGTGGCTGTCGAGCAGGCCCGCGAGGCGTCCGGGCTCCCCGCGACCCCAGCCGCACTCGGTGGCGACGCCGAATCCGCCCACGACGTCGCGGGCGACGTCGATGCGCCGGCGGTCGCCCGCGCGATCGTCGTGGTGGATCAGGCCCAGGTAGAGGCGCAGCGTCTCGGGCCGGCGCAGGCGCCCGAGCGGCGCCAGGTAGGCCGGGTCGTCGCGATCCCGCGGGACCGGCAGGTGCAGAAAGTTTACCGGTCGCCGCACGCCGGCCAAGACGGCCTCGGTCAGCTCGGCGAGGATCGCGGTGTCCTTCGGCATCACCAGGTGCTGGTCGGCCGGGCTCCCGTAGCAGAGGTGGTAGCCCAGCTCCACGTCCGCCGGCACCGCGTCGCCCAGGCGCGCCAGCAGCGCGAAGATCCGCTCGCGGTAATCCGGCGGGCGCGCCGGGAAATAGTTCTCGAAGACGAGCACCTCCTGGCAGATGTCCCACTGGATCGCGAGGTCCGCGGCGGGGATCCAGGCGACGATGCGGCGGAGGTCGCGCAGCAGTGCGCGTTCGTAGGCGCGCTGGTAGTCGTCGTGCGCGCGCGGGCTCACGTACATGAAGGCGCTCGACATCGGCGTGGGCAGGCACACCTGGAAGCGGAGGCCCGCGGGCAAGGCGCCCTGCTGTCGCAGCCGCGCGAAGAGGTCCCACGATGCGAGCGCGGCCTCCGCGTAGCCGATGGGGAAGTCCACCGCGTCGACATCGACGCCGGGGCGGAAGCGGAGCAGCGTGGCGCGGCGCAGGAGCGAGCCGTCCCACTGGCGCAGCTCCAGCAGGCCCGCCTCGGCGTCCACCTCCATGGCGGGGTGGCGCTCGAGCATGGTGCGCTGCCAGTACACCCAGCGCCGCCGCTCGCCGGTCTCGCCGTCGGGCAGGCGGGAGAGCAGGGGGCCGATGCGGTCCGCGACGCGGTGGAAGACCTCCTCCGCCGTGGGCAGCGGCACGCTGCCAACCAGATGGGCGAGGCCGCGGACGCCGGGGTCGCTCACGAGACCACCGCGCCGCGCTCCAGCCGCTCCACGCGGTCGGCCGCCGCCTTCGCCACCGCCGGCTCGCGCTCGGTCAGCAGCACGCTCACGCCCTGGGCGCGGATCTCGCCGATGAGGCGCGCGGCGGCGGGCCGATCGTCCACCGGCAGGCGCCCGAGCGGCTCGTCCAGCAGGAGCAGACGGGGTCGCAGCGCGAGTGCCTGGGCCAGGTCCAGGCGGCCCATCTCGCCGGCGTCGAGGCCGTCGCGGCGCCGCCGCGCCTCCGCGGCGAGGCCGACGCGCTCCAGCAGCGCGGCCACCCGGGTGCGCACCCGCGCGTTCGGCCACTTCGCGAGGACCGCGGCGCCGCGGCCGAGCCGGGGCCAGCGCAGCGCCAGCGCCACCGCCTCCGCCACCGTGAGCGACCAGGGCGGCGACGGCAGCTCGCCCGCCCGCACGAGGCCCTGCTGGGCCAGCTCGCGCGGCCTGAGGCCGGTGACCTCGCGGCCGTCGAAGATCAGCCGGCCCGACTCCGCCTCGAGGGTGCCGCTCAGGCAGCGCAGGCACGCGGTCTTGCCCGCGCCCGGCGGGCCGCAGAGGGCCAGGATCTCGCCCTCCTCCAGGGTGAACGAGAGCGCGTCGAGCACCTGCGTGCTCCCGGCGTGCGCGGTGAGGCCGACGACCTCGAGGATCTTCATGCGGTCACGGCATCTTAGCCCGCGGCCTCGGCCTGTGCTAGCCTCCTGGAATCGCTCGGCCCTGTCGAAATCGGCCGCGCTCGCACGTCGTCAGGGCAAGGAGGACGAGCAATGAAATACACGATTTTGGTCTACGAGACCGCGCACGACATCGGCGCCCGCACGGACGAGCGACGTCAGCCCGCCTACTGGGGCGCCTACAAGGCCTACACGGAGGCGCTGCAGAAAGCCGGGGTGATGGTGGGAGGCTCGGGCCTGCAGCCGCCGTCGGTCGGCACGACCCTGCGGCAGCGCGACGGCAAGCGCCAGGTGCAGGACGGACCGTACGCGGACACCAAGGAGCAGCTCGGCGGGTACTACGAGATCGAGGTGCCAGATCTGGACACCGCGCTCGACTGGGCCGCCCGCTGCCCGGCCGCCTCGACCGGGGCGGTGGAAGTCCGCCCGAACCTGGTGATGTGACGGACGGCGTCCAGCGCGCCGCGGAGCTGGCGGCGCGGGCCTCCTACGGGCGGCTCGTGGCCTACCTCGCGCGGCGCGCGCGCGACGTCGCGGCGGCGGAGGATGCGCTGGGCGACGCCTTCGTCGCCGCGCTGGCCGCCTGGCCACGTGACGGCGTGCCCGACCGGCCCGAGGCGTGGCTGCTCGCCGCGGCGCGGCGCCGGCTCCTCGACGCGGCTCGCCACGGAGCGGTGCGCGCCCGCGCGCAGCCCGCGCTCGAGGCGATGGTCGACGAGGCGCGGGGGCCCGCGGCGGCGGCCGACTTCCCCGACGAGCGCCTCGCCCTGCTCTTCGTCTGTGCCCATCCCGCCATCGACGAGGGCGTGCGCACGCCCTTGATGCTCCAGACCGTGCTCGGGCTTGACGCGGCGCGGATCGGGGCGGCGTTCCTGGTCCCGCCCGCGACGATGGGACAGCGCCTGGTGCGGGCCAAGATCAAGATCCGCGACGCGGGGGTGCGCTTCGAGATCCCCGACCGCGACGAGCTGGGACCGCGGCTGGGCGCGGTGCTGGAGGCGATCTATGCCGCGTACGGGAGCGGATGGGAGGACGTGACGGGCGCCGACACGCGGCCGCGAGGCCTCGCGGAGGAGGCGCTGTGGCTCGGCCGTCTCGTCGTCCGGCTGCTGCCGGACGAGCCCGAGGGCCTCGGGCTCCTCGCCCTGATGCTGCACTGCGAAGCCCGGCGCGAGGCGCGCCGCGACGCCGCGGGCGCGTACGTGGCGCTCGGCGACCAGGACCCGATCCGATGGTCGCGGCCGATGCTCGACGAAGCCGAGCGAGCGCTCCTCGACGCGGCTCGCGCGGATCGGCCGGGCCGCTTCCAGCTGGAGGCGGCGGTGCAGTCCGCGCATGCTCGGCGGGCGGTCACCGGACGCACGGACTGGAGCGCGATCACGCTCCTGTACGAGGGGCTCATGCGGATCGCTCCCACGGTAGGCGCCGCGGTGGCGCAGAGCGCGGCGATCGCCGAGGCCGCGGGCCCGGCCGACGGGCTCGCCGCCCTCGAGCGCGTGGCCGCCGACGCGGTCGACCGCTACCAGCCCTACTGGGCGGTGCGCGCCCATCTGCTCGGCGCCCTGAGGCGCGGGGACGAAGCCCGGCAGGCGTACGCGCGTGCGATCTCCCTCAGCGAGGATCCGGCGGTGCGGGCCTACTTGGCCGGACGGCAGCAGTCGCTCCGCTTCTGAGGACGCCGCTCTGCTGGTCGGACCCGGCCCGGCCAACCCGAGCTGGACGAGGGCCACGTTCCGCGGAAACGTGACCGCCGCCCCAGTCGGCGAACAGGATCGAGATCACCACGCCGACGAGGACCGCGGCCACGCCCCGGCGGAAGTAGCCGACGGTGGCTCGCCTCGACGAGAAAACAGAAGTGGTCCACGCCGGTCTGGTTCTCCGCCCCGGCGCCGACGAACCGGGGATGAGAGAAGACGTTCAGCTCCTGGCCCCGACCTGTACGACGGCGGACCGGAAACCGTCGGCGTTCGGCCCTGCGGTTCGCAGGACGGTGAGCCCGCGGCGTCGGTAGAAGTCCAGGGTCCGGTCCGGATCGGAGACCTTGAGGCCGGCGTGATCGATGGTGGTGAGTCCGACCATGAGCGGGGCTCCGGCTAGTACCGGTTCGCGATCGGCAGCTCGTTGGCCGGGAAGAGGGTGATGATCTGGGCGCCCTTCGGCGTCACGATCACCTCCTCCTCGATGCGCGCCGCCGAGGTGCCGTCGGTGGCCGGGCAGTAGGTCTCCACCGCGAAGACCATGCCCACCTGCAGCTCCATGGGGTCGTCGAACGAGTTGAGCCGGGAGATGATGGGCCGCTCGTGCAGGCCCAGGCCGAGGCCGTGGCAGAAGTTGAGCCCGAAGGCGGCCATCTCGCTCTCGAAGCCGATGTCCTGGGCGCGCGGGAAGGCGTGGGCGATGCGATCGGTGCCCACGCCGGGCTTGATCAGCGCGATGGCGGCGTCCATCCACTCCCGCGCCTTCTTGTAGGCGGTCTGCTGGGGGCCGGTGGCGCGCCCCACGCTGAAGGTGCGGTAGTAGCAGGTGCGGTAGCCCACGTAGGACTGGATGATGTCGAAGAAGGCCTGGTCACCCGGCCGGATGATGCGGTCGGTGAAGTTGTGCGGGTGGGGCGAGCAGCGCTCGCCCGAGATCGCGTTGATGGCCTCCACGCAGTCCGAGCCCATCTCGTAGAGCCGCTTGTTGGCGAGCGCGACGATGTCGTTCTCGCGCACCCCGGGCTTGAGCGCCTCGAAGATGTCCTGGTAGACCCCGTCGCCCATCGCGGCCGCCATGTTGAGCAGGGCCAGCTCGTCGACGTTCTTGATGACCCGCGCCTCCAGCATGGTCTGCTGGCCGTCGCGCACCTCCACCCCGAGCTTCTGCAGGGCGAAGAGGAAGGGCGGCTCCACCACGTCGATGCCGAGCGGCATCCCGGCCACGCCCTCGCGGGCGAGAATGTCCTTGATCTCGTGTGCGGCCTGCTCGAAGAGCCCCGCCTTCGGTGAGACCGCGCCCCGCATCCCCACCATGCCGGCCAGGCACTGGTTGGCGGGCAGCTGCGGAGTGTAGAGACGATGATGCCGCGCCGCGGAGCCGAAGTCCCACACCCAGGGCTGGCCGTTGCCGGTGATGAGGCACCAGCGGGTCAGCTTGTCGCGCGCCCACTCGCCGATGACGGTGCCCGAGACGTAGCGGATGTTGTACTGATCGAACAGCAGCAGCGCGCCCAGGCCCGAGCCGGCCAGCGCGTGCCGGGTGCGCGCGAGGCGATAGTCGTGGAGCCGGCGGAAATCCACGCGCTCCTCGAAGTCCACCTGGGTGTGGCCGGGCGCCTGGATGGGCCGGTCCCAGCGATGCTCCGGGTCGATCACGTCGGGCGGTCGGGGTGTGGAGGTCCCGGCCCGGGTCGCTGCGGGCTTGCGCGCCATGTCCGCCTCCTGGAACGTGGTGGAACGACGCGTCTCTCCTACCACAGACGGGAGGATCGCGATAGACTCGGGTGCACGATGACGCCGTCGCCGTCGTTCCCACCGCCCGCGCAGGACGCGATGCCGACCACGAGAGGGCTCAACTTCTTCCTGGAGGACCCGAGCTTTCCCCGGCTCTGCGAGCACGTGATGGGGCCGGAGGTCTTCGCGCGGGCCCGCCCGCACCTCCTGGCGCTGGGCGCGGTCGCGGGCGACGAGCTCGACGCGCTCGCCGCGGAGGCCGATCGCAATCCGCCGGTGCTGCGGCCATTCGACGCGCAGGGTCGCCGGGTGGACGAGGTGGTCGCGCATCCGGCCTACCGCCGGATGGAGGCCATCGCCTTCGGGCGGTTCGGGCTGGCCGCGATGGCCCATCGCCCGGGCGTGCTCGGCTTCTCGCAGCCGGCGCCCCAGGTCGTGAAGTACGCGCTCTCGTACCTCTTCGCGCAGAGCGAGTTCGGCCTGCTCTGCCCGGTGAACATGACCGACTCGTGCGCGCGGATGCTGCGCGCCTTCGGCAGCGAGGAGCTGCAGGCGCGGTACCTGCCGCACCTCACCGCCACGGACCCGGAGGCGCTCTGGCAGGGGACGCAGTGGATGACCGAGCGTACCGGCGGGTCCGACGTGGGGGCCTCCACCACGGTGGCGCGGCGCGGCCCGGACGGGCAGTGGCGGCTCTGGGGCGACAAGTGGTTCACCTCGGTGGCCAACGCGGAGCTGGCCCTCACCCTCGCGCGCCCGGAGGGCGCGCCCGCGGGCACGCGCGGGCTCGCCATGTTCCTGGTGCCGAAGCGGCTGCCCGACGGCAGCAAGAACGCCTGGACCATCAACCGGCTGAAGGACAAGCTCGGCTCGCGCTCGATGGCCACCGGCGAGGTGACCTACGCGGGCGCGGTGGCGTACGTGGTGGGCGAGCTCGACGCCGGCTTCAAGCAGATGATGGAGATGGTCAACGGCTCGCGCCTCTCCAACGCGATGCGGGCGGCCGGGATCATGCGCCGCGCCCTGCTGGAGTCGCTGGTGCACGCGCGGCAACGGGTGGCCTTCGGGCGCCCGCTGGCGGAGCTGCCGCTGCTGCGCAGCAACCTGCTCTCGATGCTGGTGGACACGGAGGCCGCCGCCACCGTCATCCTGCACGGCGCGGCCCTGCTCGACCGCCGCGAGGCGGGCAGCGGGGAGGCCCGCGCGCTCGCGCGGGTGTGGACGCCGCTCGCCAAGTACTGGATCACCCTCCGCGCCCGCGACGTGGCCGCGGAGGCCATGAACGTCCGCGGCGGCAACGGCTACGTCGAGGAGTGGGTGAACCCGCGCCTGCTGCGCGACGCCTACCTGGGCGCGATCTGGGAGGGCTCGGCCAACGTGGTCGCCCTCGACGTGCAGCGCGCGATCGTGAAGGACGGCGGGCTCGACGCGCTGGGCGCGTTCATCGGCAGCCGGCTCGGCCGCGTCACCGAGGCCCGGGTCAAGCGGCTCGTGGACCTGGCCCGGGGCGGCCTCGAGACGGTGGGCCGCCAGTGCGCGGCCTGGGCCGGGCTGTCGGCGGCGGAGCGCGAGCTGTCCGCGCGCCCGGTGGCCGACACGCTCTATCACCTGCTGGCCGGCGCGCTGCTGCTCGCCGAGGGGCAGGCCCGGCGGGACCAGGACCGGGACTGCCGCCGGCTGCTGGTCGGCGGGCTCTATCTCACCCGCTGGCTCGAGCCGCGCCCGCTCGCGGCCGCACCGTTCACCGCCCGGCAGATCGAATGGCTCCAGCCGCTCGCGGACGGGCGGCCCATCGACGAGTCGGCGCTGGCCGACCTGGAGGCCTGATCGACACCATGAGCACCGACGAGATCGTCTGGCGGCCGGACCCCGAGGCGGCCGCGCGCACCCGGATGGGCCGGTTCATGGCCGCCCATCGCATCGCCACCCTCGAGGATCTGCAGCGTCGCTCGGTGGCCGATCCCGAGTGGTACTGGGACGCGGTCTCGCGCGATCTGGACTTTCACTGGTTCACGCCCTATCGTCGGGTGCTCGACGCCTCGAAGGGCATCGAGTGGCCGCGGTGGTTCGAGGGCGGTCGGCTCAATCTCTCCGACAACTGCATCGACCGGCACCTGGCCGCGGGCCGCGGCGACAAGACCGCGGTGATCGCGGAGGCGGAGGACGGCACGGTGCGGACGCTCTCCTACCGTGAGCTGGGCGCCGAGGTGGGCCGCCTCGCGAACGCGCTCACGCGGCTCGGGATCCGGGCGGGCGACACGGCGGGCATCCTGCTGCCGATGGGCGCGGAGGCGGTGATCGCGACGCTCGCGGTGGCGCGCATCGGCGCGGTCTACACCCCGTGCTTCTCGGGGTACGGTGCCCAGGCGGTGGCCTCGCGCCTGGACGGCTGCGGGGCCCGCGTGCTCATCACCGCCGACGCCTTCGCCCGGCGCGGGCAGCCGGTGACGCTCAAGCGCACCGCGGACGACGCGGTGTCCGCGTGCCCGACCGTCGAGCACGTGATCGTGCACCGGCGCAGCGGGGCGGAGGTGCCGTGGAAGGACGGACGCGATCTCTGGTGGCACGACGTGGTCGGGCCCGAGTCCACCGAGTGCCCCGCGCTCCCGGTCGAGGCCGATCACCCGTGTCTCATCATCTACACTTCCGGCACCACCGGCCGGCCGAAGGGCACCGTGCTCACCCACGGGGGCTTCTCGATCAAGAACGCGCACGACTTCGCGTACCTCTTCGATCTCGGCGAGAGCGACCGGTTGTTCTGGGTCACCGACCTCGGCTGGTTGATGGGGCCGATGCTGATCGGGGGCGCCTTGCTCACCGGCGGGACCGCGGTGCTCTTCGAGGGCACGCCGGACTATCCGAGGCCCGATCGCCTCTGGTCGATCCTCGAGCGCCACCGGGTCACCGTGCTCGGCATCTCCCCGACCGCGGTGCGCGCGCTGATGCCGCACGGCAGCGAGTGGGTGACGCGGCACGATCTCTCCTCGCTCAAGCTCATGGCCTCCACCGGCGAGCCCTGGAACCCCGAGCCCTACCGCTGGCTCTTCGAGACCGCGGGCCGGTCGCGGCTGCCGATCATCAACTACACCGGGGGCACCGAGATCTCGGGCGGCATCCTCTCGTGCTTTCCGATCGCTCCCATCAAGCCGTGCTCCTTCGCGGGGCCCATCCCGGGCATGGCCGCCGACGTCTACGACGACGACGGCCGGCCGGTGCGCGGGCAGGTGGGGGAGCTGGTGGTGACGCGGCCGTGGCCCGGGATGACGGCGGGCTTCTGGAAGGACCCGCAGCGCTATCTCGAGACCTACTGGTCGCGCTGGCCGGGCGTGTGGGTGCACGGCGACTGGGCCATCGTGGACGAGGACGGCTTCTGGTTCATCCAGGGCCGCTCGGACGACACGCTCAAGATCGCGGGCAAGCGCGTCGGTCCCGCCGAGGTGGAGTCGGTGCTGGTCGGGCACCCCGCGGTGGCGGAGGCGGCCGCCATCGGCGTGCCGCACGAGATCAAGGGCGAGACCGTGGTGTGCTTCGCGGTGCTGCGCCCGGGCTTCGAGCCCTCGGAGCCGCTCCGCAACGAGCTGGTGGAGCAGGTCGTGCGCTCGATGGGGAAGGCGATCCGGCCCGAGCGCGTGCTCTTCGCGCGCGAGCTGCCCAAGACCCGCAGCGCCAAGATCATGCGCCGGGTGGTGCGCGCGACCTACCTGGGCCGCGATCCGGGCGATCTCTCCTCGCTCGACAACCCCGGGGGCGTCAAGGCCATCGCGGAGGCGCAATAGATCGCCGAGGCGCAATAGGAAGACCTGACTCGTTCCCGCCGACGGCGTGGGGCGGGGCCTCAGGCGCCGAGCTGCCCGGCCAGGTCGAGGAGGTCTCGCGCGACCACGTCCCACTCGCCTTCGGGTGCCAGGTCCGTGGTCTGGCCCGGCCCGTACTCGGTGGGCCGCGGCACGAACGCGGTGCGCAGGCCCTGCGCCTGCGCGGCGCGCAGATCGTAGTTGTGCGCCGCGACCATCATGACCTGCCCGGGGGAGAGCCCGAGCAGCCCGACCGCCGTGCGGTAGACCTCGGGCGCCGGCTTGTAGCGGCGCGCGTTCTCGGCGGTGATGATGCAGTCCCACGGCAGGCCCGCGAACTTGGCGAGGCGCACCATGCCCGCGAAGCTCGCGTTGGACAGCGGGCCGATCACGTAGCGGGCCTTCAGGCGCGTGAGCCCGGGCACCGAGTCGGGCCAGGGCGAGAGCGCCCAGCGCGCGTGCACGAGCCGGTCCATCTCTTCCGTGGACAGATCGGTGACGCCGTGGCGGGCGAGCGCCTCGGTGGCGGCGCGGCGGTGGATCTGCTCCATCGTCATCCACGGCAGCGCGCCCTCGTTGACGCGGTCCTGGATCGATCGCGGCTCCCAGTCGCCCAGGACCCGCTCCCACGGCACTGCGAGGCCCCGGGCCCGCCCGAGATCGATCAGCGCCGCCAGCACGGTGGTGCGCCAGTCGACGACGGTGCCGTAGGTGTCGAAGAGGAGGGCCTGGACCTCAGGCCACATGGCGGGGCGGCCGGCGCGAGGCGGCGACGGCCACGACGATCAGCGCCACCAGGGCGAGCTGGGTGAGCACGCCCTGCCACGTCGGGTACACGCCCAGCGAGGGGATCGTCGGCAGGTTGACCGGCTCGATGGGCAGGCGGCCCGCCTGCTGGAGCGCCGCGATGCCCTTGCCGGCCAGCACCACCGCCAGCACCGCCATCAGCGCGGCGCCCAACCCGAAGAACCAGTTGACCGGCAGGCGCAGGCCCACCTTGAGGATGAGCCAGGCGAGCAGCGTCAGGCCCACCGCGGCGGCCGCGAAGCCGCCCAGCACCGCCACCCGGCCCGCGGGCCCGGCGTCGATCCAGAGCGCCTGATAGAAGAGCACGGTCTCGAAGGCCTCGCGGTAGACCGCGAGGAACGCGATGGAGGCCAGCGCCCAGCGGGTGCGGCCGGAGAGCGCGGCCTGCACCTGACTGTGCAGATAGGCGGTCCAGCGCGCGGCCTGGGCGTTGCGGTGCATCCAGAAGCCCACGTAGAGCAGCACGGCCGCGGCCAGCAGCGCGGTGACGCCCTCGGTGACCTCGCGGCCCGCGCCGCTCAGCGTGACCGCGTAGGAGGCGGCGACCCAGGTGAGCCCGCCGAGCGCGAGCGCCCCGATCCAGCCCGCGTGCACGTAGCGCAGCGCCTCGCGCCGGCCCGACTTCACCAGCGTCGCGACGAGGGCGGCCAGGACCAGGATGGCCTCGAGCCCCTCGCGGAGCAGGATCACCAGCGCGCTGAGGAACGTGGCGACCGGGGAGAGGCGGGCCGCGTCGAGCCGCTCGCGCGCGGTGCCGAGCAGGCCGAGGATCGTGCGCGCCTGGGCCTCGGTCGCCTCGCGCGGCGCGCGGGACTGGATCAGGGTGCGGTAGCGCAGCATCTCCGCCTCGACCCGGCTCTTGAGGCCCGCGTCCGCGCCGGTGAGCGAGCCCTCCACCAGCTCGAAGCCCTCGAGGTAGGCGGTGATCGCGAGCTGATGCGCCCGCGTCGCGTCGCCCCGTCGGTAGGCGTCGAGGCTCTCGCCGATCAGCCGCGTGCTCAGATCGAGCGGCGACTCGCGCCCCGCCGCGAGCGCGGCGGGGTCGCTCGCGAGGTAGGCGAGCACCGCCGCCGCGTCGCGGCCGCTGCGGGCGGCCACCTCCCGCGGCGTCGCCAGCACCAGCGCGCGCAGGTCGCGCACGGGGCCGCGCCGGGCGGGATCGCGCCAGAGCGCGGCCCCCCGCTCGCGCTCCGCGGCCGGAGTGCCGAGCGTGCCGACGTAGAACGCGAGCGCCCAGCGCCGCGCCTCGTCGAGCGTGGGGAAGCCGGCCATCGCGGTGCCCTTGATGCCCAGCGTGATGGTGTTGTACAGCCCGAACAGGCTGTGCTCGCCCATGCGGGCGGAATCGGTGAGGTCGGCGGGCGGCGGATCCAGGCCCCGGGCGGCGGGCCCGTCGCCGTGGCCGGTCGCGCCGTGGCAGACCGCACAGTGGGTCGCGAAGTCGGCGGCGGCGGGCCGCAGGTCGGGGACCTGACGCGGGGCCACGCGCACGTCGTAGAGATCGATGATGCGCCGGCGCAGATCGGTGGCGACCGCGCTCACCTCGTCGGCCGGTCGCTTGTCGCGAATGGCCCCGAGCAGCCCCGCCGCGGTGGCCTGCAGCGCGGCGCGCTCCGGCCGGGCCGGCAATCGCGCGATCATCCCGCCGACCGACGTGGCGAACTCGATCTGCTCGTCGTACTCGCTCTGGTCCAGGACGCGGCCGTCCTTGACCGCGCCGCCGTAGTCGACGGCCAGGTAGTCGAGGGCGTGCAGGAGAGGCCCGAAGGCGTCCGGCTCGTCGGCCGCGAGCGCGGCCGCGGGCGCGGCGACCGTCGCGAGCAGGAGCGCGAGGAGGACCGCGCGCCGGCGCTCCATGGCCGCCCCCGCCCGGGTCAGCGCCCGGCGTCGCGGGGCGTGACCGCGATGGCGAGCTTGCCGATGCCGGCGACCCGCGCCGCGTCCATGACGTCGACCACGCGCCCGTGCGCCACGTCGGTGTCCGCCTCGATCACCACCGCCATCTCGGGCTCGCTCCGCGCGCGGGACCCGAGCCGCGCGGCGAGGCCGGCCGGGTCCACCCGCTCGCGATCGAGGTACACGGCGCCGTCCCGGCTGATCGAGATGGTGGCGGGCGCCCTGGCCGCCTCGGCGCGGGCCGCCTTCGGCAGGTTCACCGGGATGCCGCCGTGGACGCTCATGGAGAGGCTCGCCATCATGAAGAACACCAGCAGGAAGAACACGGTGTCGATCATGGGGATGATCTCGATCCGGGCCTTGCGGAGCGGCCGACGGCGGAGCTTCACGGGATGCGCTGCTCGCGGAGGGCCACGTCGAGCCGGCTCGCCACCCGCTCCATGGCGTCCATGGCCTGCTCGGCCCGGGCCGCGAAGTAGTTGTAGGGGACGAGCGTGCCGATGGCGATGGCCAGGCCCGCCGCGGTGGCGATGAGGGCCTCGGCCACGCCGCCGGTGATGGCGGTCGGCTGGTTCATGCCGCTGGTGGAGAGGATGCCGAAGGCCGCGATCATGCCGGTGACGGTGCCGAGGAGCCCCAGGAGCGGGGAGAGGGTGACGATGGTGTCCAGCACCGGCAGGTAGCTCCGGAGCCGCTCCATCTCGGCCTGGGCCGCCGCTTCCATCGCGGCGGGCGCCTGCGCATCCCGCTCGGCGAGGCCGGCCGCGAGCACCCGCGCGCTCGGCCCGCGCGCGCCGCGCACGACCTCGAGCGCCTCGTCCAGCTTGCCGCGCTCGGCGAGCAGGAGCGCGCGCTGCGCGGCGCCCCGGTCGGACTCGCGCCACCAGAAGGCGAGCCGCTCCACGATGACCGCGAGCGACACGATGGAGCAGGCGAGCAGCGGGATCATGACGGGACCACCCTTGGCGAGCGTCTGGACGAGCGAAACGATCTGTGACACGGAACCCTCGCGGTGAACGGTGAACCGTTATTTGGTCAGGATGAGCTTGTCGGCCTTGGTGATGTGCAGCCGGTACTCCTGGCCGCGGTGCACGATGACGACCTCGCGCCGGCCGCGGAACAGCTCGCTGCTCACGATGCGGACCGCGGGGGTCGGGGGCGCCTCGCGGGCGGGGGCGGCGTGGCCGGCGTCGTCCATCACGCGTCGTCTTCCTTGATCTGCTGCGCGAGGTAGTGCCCCTCGCCCACCTGCTTGATCAGCTCGAGCTGCTCCTCGATCCAGTCGATGTGATCCTCCTCGCCGGTGAGGATCTCCTCCAGCAGGTCGCGGGTGCCGTTGTCGCCCAGGCTCCGGCAGACCTCGATGCCCGCGTTCAGCGCGGCCACCGCGGTCCGCTCCACCTCGAGGTCCAGGCGCAGCTGCTCCGGCACGGTCTGGCCCACGTTCACCTTGCCGAGGCGCTGGAGATTGGGCACGCCCTCCAGGTAGAGGATGCGCTCGATGAGGCGGTCGGCGTGGCGCATCTCCCCGATCGATTCCTCGCGGACCTTCTTCCACAGCCGCTTGTAGCCCCAGTTCTCGCACATGCGCGCGTGGATGAAGTACTGGTTGATGGCGGTGAGCTCGGCGGTGAGGACGTCATTGAGCAGTGTCACCACCTGGTCGTGACCCTTCATGGCGCGCCTCCGTGGGGGGTGATGAGGACGTCAGTGGACCGCAGTCGCGCCCCTGTACTGCTCCCCACGGGCCCGCTCGACCAGCGCGTGCAGGAGCTCGCCGCACGCGCCGCAGTCGCCGCCGGCGCCGCACGCCCGCTCCACGTCGGCCACCGTCTCCGCTCCCTCGACGATGAGGCGCTCCACGGTGTGATCGGACACGCCGCGGCAGAGGCAGAGGATCATCGGGCGTCCTTCATTTGGGGATGCTTTCCGTGCGCCGTTAGGGTCATGGTAGCCAGCGACTTAGGTATACCTAAGCGACGGTCCGCCTGTCAATGGGCAAAGATGGCGGCCGGGGCGAGCGGTGGAAGTCTGCGAAAAGACTGGCGCGGGCGACTAGAGGACGTGGAGGAAGGGCCGCGCGCGCAGGGAGCCGTCCTCCCACAGCCCGCTGGCGATCAGCTCCTCGAGCGCCTTGGCCGGGTCCTCGATCCGCATCACCGCGAGGGTCTCTCCGCCCGGAAAGAAGCCGCCGAACGCCATGCGGCCGGCGCCGCGCGCCTCGATCAGCGCGAACGACGCCATCTCGACGTCGCGGGTGAGCCCCTCCGCGATGGTGGTGCGGCGCGAGCCGTCGGTCACCAGCGGGGGCAGCTCCCACGGCTCCACGAACTGGGCGAAGCTGCGCGGGCGGTAGCCGGTCCAGGCGCCCGCGACGAAGTAGGGATCCTCCTCCACCAGGCGCCGGACGTCGTCCGGCTGCTGCACGCGGTAGAACAGATCGGCGCCGCGCCCGTCCGGCGCGGGGCCGCCCGCCACCACCAGGCCCTGCGCGCGCAGGCCCATCAGGCGCTCGAGGTGCGCGCGCCGGTGCGCCTCGCGGCGGGTCACGTAGTCCGCCGCGGTCTCCACCGCCACGTGGAAGACGATCACGGGGTGACCCAGCCGCCCGAGAAGGGGATGACCTGACCCACGAAGAAGTCCGCGTCGTCGGAGGCCAGGTACACCGCCAGGCGCGCCGATTCCTCGCTGCGGGCGAGCCGCCCGGCCGGGATGTGGCGGACCATGCGCTCGCGCTTCGCGGGATCGGCGATCAGCGCGGGCGGGAAGTAGGTGGGGTTCTCCACGTAGTTCTGGGCGATGGCGTTGACCTGGATGCCGTCGCGCGCCACCTCGCGTCCCACCGCCTTGGTGAGGCCGTTCACCCCCGCGCGCGCGGCGGTGTAGGCCGCGTAGTTGGGCAGGCCCGGAAAGGCGGCGGCCGAGGACATGTTGATGATCTTGCCGCGCCCGGCCGGCCGCATCACCCGCACCGCCGCGCGCAGGCAGAAGAACGGCTCGTCGAGCAGCCGCGCCTGCATCTCGTGCCACGCCGCATCGCTGATCTGCTCCACCGGCGAGCCGGACGGCGGGTGCGCGTTGTTGTTCACCAGCACGTCGAGGCGGCCGAAGCGCGCGACCACCGCCTCCACCGCGCGCTCCGCCTCCGCGGAGCGGCTCAGGTCGCCGCTCAGCACGAGCGTGTCGCGCCCCATCTGCTCCGCGAGGGCGGCGAACGGCTTCGCGGCGGCCGGCTCGCGGTCGTGCAGGGCCACCGACGCCCCCTCGCGACAGAACTCCTCGGTGAGGGCGGGGCCCATGAAGTGGCTCACGTTGGTGATCAGCACGACCTTGCCGGTGAGCTTCATGCGCCGAGCCTACCCGGGGCTTCGCGGCCGCGCAAGGCCGTGGTACCGTGAGGGGCGCGGGCCAGGGAGGTGCCGCGGCCGTGGCCGATGAGCTGCTCCAGTCGTTCAAGGCCCGCTACCCATTTCCCCTCGACGACTTCCAGCTCCGGGCGATCGCCGCGATCCTCGACGGCAAGTCGGTGATCGTCTCGGCCCCCACCGGATCGGGCAAGACCCTGGTGGCGGAGTTCGCGATCCACGCGGCGCTGCACCGCGGCCGCCGCATCGCCTACACCACGCCGCTCAAGGCCCTCTCCAACCAGAAGTACGCCGACTTCGGCCGGCAGTGGGGCATGGACAACGTGGGGATCCTCACCGGCGACGTGAAGGTCAACCCGCGCGCGCCGGTGGTGGTCATGACCACCGAGATCCTCCGCAACATGTTCTACTCCGGCGGGCTGCCCGGGCTCGACACGGTGGTGCTCGACGAGTGCCACTACATGGGCGACGAGGGGCGGGGCACGGTGTGGGAGGAGATCATCGTCAACTGCCCGAAGGACGTGGCCCTGGTCGCCCTCTCCGCCACCGTGCGCAACGTCAACGAGATCGCGGACTGGATCGGCCTGGTGCACCGACCCATCGTGGCGATCACCCATCCGCACCGGCCGGTGCCGCTGCAGTACCTGGTGGCGGACCTCTCGGGAGAGATCCACACCTACGACGCGGTCCGCTCGGGCAAGGTCCGCCTGCTCGGCGAGGAGCGCGACGGCGGCTATCACGATCGGGGACGCTGGTACAGCCGCCGGGTGGTGGATCCCACCGTGATGCTCGAGGAGCTGGAGAGCCGCGGCTGGCTGCCCGCCATCTACTTCATCTTCAGCCGCGCCGGGTGCGAGCGGGCCATGGAGACGGTGCTGGCCGAGGGCAAGCCGCTGCTCTCGCGCGAGCAGCGGCGTCAGGTCGACGAGGCCATCCGCGAGCAGGTGGTTGAGAACTCCTCGATCGCGGAGTCGCCGCTCAACCAGACCATCTTCCAGGCCCTCGGCATGGGCGTCGGGCTCCACCACGCGGGCATCCTGCCCACCGTGAAGCGCTTCACCGAGCTCCTGTTCGAGCGCGGCCTCTGCAAGGTGGTGTTCGCCACCGAGACCATGTCCCTCGGCATCCACATGCCGGCCAAGAGCGTGGTGCTCCAGTCGCTCACCAAGCGCACCGACCGCGGGTTCCGCAGCCTGACCCACAACGAGCTCACCCAGATGGCGGGCCGGGCGGGCCGCCGCGGCATCGATCCCGAGGGCAAGTGCGTGATGGCCCTCGACGTGCGCGACGGCTTCGACGACATGAAGCGGGTGGTGGACGGCCCCCCGGAGCCGGTGGTGAGCCAGTTCAAGCTGGGCTACGGCTCGGTGGCGCTCCTGCTCTCCACCGGCAGCGACCTGTCGACGATCCGGCGAATCGTCGAGTCGTCCTTCGGCCAGTACCAGAACCTCAAGCGCATCCGGGCGCTGGAGGCCGAGGTGGCGAGCCTCGAGATGGTGGTGGCGGACGGCCGGCGCTTCGCCGCCCCCTGCGGGGACTTCTCCCGCATCGGCCGCTACCGGGCGGTGCGCGCGGAGGTGGAAACGGCGCGCATGGCGCGCGGCAAGGGCGGCCGGCGCGGCCGCAGCGCCGCGGAGGCGGAGCCCGGCCGGCTGGCCCTCGTGCGGCGCAAGAGCGGGGCGAGCCTCGGCCTCATCGTGGGGGTCGACCGCCGGCGGCACCGCAACCTGATCCAGGTGCTGCTGCCGCACGGCGGGACGGTGGCGATGAAGGAAGGCAACGTGAAGCGGGTGTTCTGGCAGACCCCGCCGCTGCACGTGCCGCGCGACTGGGAGCACCGCACCCGCGGGCTCACCGAGCAGATGGCGCGCCTGTCGGTGCCGGAGCTGGTGGAGCGCGAGCGGAGCCACGGGCCCGAGGCCGCGCTGTCCGCCATCGAGTGCCACCGCTGCCCGTGGGGCTCGCAGACCCGCTGCGAGGAGGCGTGGAAGGGGCTCGAGGGCGTGGAGCGGCAGCTCGCGCAGAAGCGCGAGATGCTGGAGGCCCTCCGCAACGCGTACTGGCAGGAGTTCCTGCGGGTGGTCGAGGTGCTGGAGCGCTTCGGCGCGGTGCAGAACGGCAAGCTCCTCGCCAAGGGGCAGCTGATCTCGGGGCTGCGCCACGACAACGAGCTGCTGGTGGCCGAGATCGTCGATCGGGGCATCCTCGCGGACACCACGCTCGCGGAGGCGGCCACCCTCTGCTCGGGGCTCATCGAGGAGGCGCGCTCGGGGGACGCGGCGGTCGCGCGCCTCTTCCTCAAGAAGCGCCCCAAGCTCAAGCGCAAGGTGCAGGAGATGGAGTCGGTGGCCAACACGGTGCTGGAGGTGCAGCGGCGATACGGCCTGCCCATGCCGGTCTCGGTCTCCACCGGCTTCATGCCCTCGGTGTTCCGCTGGGCCTCGGGGGAGGACGACTGGGCCGCGATCGTGGAGGAGTCCTTCGGCGGCCACGAGGGCGACCTCATCCGGGCGATGCGCCGGCTGATCGACGTGCTGCGTCAGCTGGCGGAGGCGCCGGAGGTGGAGCCGGCGCTGGCCGGGCTCCTGGCCCGGGCCGCCCGCGTCATCGACCGCGGCATCGTCCTGGAGTCCGCTCTCATTTGAGGGGCGCGCGGGGCGCCGACGCTATAATGGTCGCCATGCGCCGGCTGACGCCCCTCGTGACCCTGGCCGCCGCGGCACTCCTCGCCGCGGGATGCGCGTCGGTGACCCAGCCGACGCTCGAGCGGACCACCCGCGGCCCCAACGCGGAGGAGTTCTTCGTCGCCCAGTCGGTGGCGACCAACGGCCGGCCGCCCTCCTTCGACGAGAAGCGGGTCTGGCGGGACCAGATGGACGAGAAGGTCTTCAAGTACCTCCGCGAGCACCCCGAGATCGAGTCCACGTCGCGCTACACCGAGTTCCGCTTCTGGCGCCAGGTCGCGCCGGGCAGCACGCCGGGCGAGGTGAAGGTGCTGCTGGGCGAGCCGCGCGAGCAGACGATCGATCCGGCCCTCATGGGCGCCCTCGGCGAGAAGCACTGGGTCGCGATGCGCGACACCGTGAAGGAGGCCTGGGTCTACCCGCTCGGGTGGGTCGTCTACTTCGACGACAAGGGCGCGGTGGTGGAGATGCTGCGCCGGGTATCCCCGCTCGACGTCGACGATTAGCCGCGTGCTAGACTTGGGCGTCTTCACGACGCCCATGCCGAGCACCGCGCTGCCCCGCCCGCTCCACCCGTCGCCGCACGCCAAGGAGGCTTCCGTATGAACCGGCGCACGATCCGGTCGACCCTCTCCGTGACCAAGCACACCGCCCCCGCGCGCGCCCTCGTCGCCGCCGAGCATCCGCTGGGGGCCGACGTCGGCGCCGACATCCTGGCCCGCGGCGGCAACGCGGTGGACGCGGCGGTGGCCACCGCGTTCGCGATGACGGTGATCGAGCCCTTCATGTCCTCGATCGCGGGCGGCGGCACCATGCTGGTGCACCTCGCCAGACGGGGCGAGACGGTGGCGCTCGACTTCAACGTGCAGGCCCCGGCCGCCTGCCACGAGGGCTGCTTCGCGCTGGCGGAGGGCGTCGCCCAGGCCCTCTTCCCGTGGCGCCGGGTGGTGGACGACGCCAACAACTTCGGCCCGAAGTCGGTGGCGATCCCGGGCTCGGTGGCGGGCCTCGCCCTGGCGCTGGAGCGCTACGGCACCATGGATCTGGCCGACGTGCTCGCGCCCGCGATCCGGCTCGCGGAGGACGGGTTCCCGGTCGACTGGTACCTGACGCTCTCCATCGCGCCGTACTGCCAGGAGCTGGCCGCCTTCCCGGAGACGGCACGGGCCTACCTGCGCGACGGGCACTACGTGCACCGCCCCGCCGGGCTGAACCCGGCCGAGATCCTGCGCCAGCCCGACCTGGGCCGCAGCCTGCGTCTCATCGCCGAGGAGGGCCCCGCCGCGTTCTACCGGGGCGCGATCGCCCAGGCGATCGACGCGGAGATGACCCGCACCGGCGGCTTCCTGCGCGCGAGCGACCTCGCGGGCTACCAGGCCCGCGTGGTCGAGCCGCTGCGCACCCGGTACCGCGGGCTCGAGCTCGCGTTCTCGCCCGGCGCGACCGGCGGCCCGACCGCGGTGGAGATGCTGAACGTGCTCGCCCAGTTTCCGTCCGCTCAGGTCGGCCACGACACGCCGGGCGGCCTCCACCTGCGGGCGGAGGCGGTGCGCTACGCCTTCCTCGACCGGCTGCGCCACGTGGCGGATCCGCTCGCGGTGCGCGTGCCGTGGCGCGGGCTCACCTCGCGCGAGCACGCGGCCGAGATCGCGGCCGGACTGCGCCGGAACGGGCCGCGCAGCGACATGAAGATGCCCGACGCGTGGGCCCACGACGCGGCGGTGGGCGGGTTCGCGGGCCGGCGCCCCGGGACGCCGCGGACGCGCCGGCGGCTGCCCACCGAGGGCGCGGACTGCACCACCCACGTCTGCGCGGTGGATCGGCAGCGCAACATGGTCTCGCTCACCAACACCGCCGTGTCGCTGTTCGGCTCGCGCATGGTGGTGCCGGAGACCGGCATCCTGCTCCAGAACGGCATGCTGTGGTTCGATCCCGAGCCCGGGCGCGCGAACTCGGTGGCGCCCGGCAAGCGGCCGGTGGTGAACATGGTGCCGGCGCTCGGCTTCCGGCGGGGCGAGCCCTATCTCACGGTGGGCGCTCCCGGCGGCCGCAAGATCGTCTCCGCGATCTCCCAGGTGATCGCCAACATCGCCGACGCGGGCGACGCGCCGCAGGCCGCGATCGAGGCGCCGCGACTGCACACCGAGGGCGGCGAGCTGTGGGTGGACGACCGGGTGGGGGAGCGGGCGCTGGCCGCGCTCCGCCGCATGGGCCACGACGTGGTGCCCAAGCACCAGGCCTACGGCACGCTCTACTTCTCCCGGCCGGTGGCCATCCGCATCGGCAAGCGCGGGCTCGAGGCGGGCATGGACCCGCTGTGCGCGGCCGCCGCCGCCGGCATCTGATCGCCGGAGGACGACGATGGCCGAGATCAACCTGACCGCCGCGTTCTCGAGCGTGCCCGCGCCCGAGCAGGAGGCGATCCGCCGACTGCTCACCGAGATCATCGAGCAGATCGCCCAGGAGGACCGGAGCTTCACGCGGGCGCGCGTGGTGTTCACCGAGTCCGACGAGCGCTGCGGGCTCACCGCGGAGCTGGACGGGGTCAAGCGCGAGGGCGTGCCGCTCTCCATCGAGATCGAGCAGCTGGAGGACGCGCAGACCGGCGCGGGCGCCCGGGCCCAGCTCAAGGAAGCGCTCCGCTCCTACTTCCGGCGCGTGATGGGCACGTGAGCGGCGACCGCGGCACGCTGCTCTTCGTCCACGAGGGCGCCACGTTCCGGGTGCACGAGGGCGCGCAGCCGCCCAAGGCCGGCTCGCTGCTCTTCTGTCGTCACCTGCGGGCGCGGCCGGGCGATCGCGTGCTGGAGATCGGCACCGGCATCGGGCTCGCCGCGGTGCGTCTGGCCCTGGCCGGCGCGCACGTGATCGCCACCGACGTGGTGGAGGCCGCGGTGCGCTGCGCGCGGGACAACGCGATCCTGAACGGCGTGGCCGACCGGGTGGAGGTGCGCCGGGGCGACGCCTTCGCGCCGGTGGCCGGCCTCGCCTTCGACCTCATCTGCACGAGCCCGCCCCAGATGCCGACCCCGCCGGATCGCGAGCGCGCCGACGCGATGGCCTCGGCGGACAACGGGGGCCGCGACGGCTGGCTCCTGCTCGATCGGGTCATCGCGGGCGCGCCTGCGCACCTGCGTCCGGGCGGCCGGCTCGTGTTCACCCTCTTCGGCTTCCTCGGCATCAAGACCGCGCTCCGCAAGCTCGCCGATGCCGGCTTCGAGCCCGCGGTGCTGGGACAGGAGACGCAGGCCTTCCCCCGTCTCGGCTACGAGCGGCTCGAGCACATCCGCGCCCTCGACACGGAGGGGACGCTGCCGGAGCACGGCCGGCCCGCGACGGTCGAGCGCTACGTGGTGCAGGGCACCTGGCCCGGGGAGGACTCGCGATGAAGCCGACGCGCCGCCTCATCGTCAACGCCGACGACTACGGGCTCACCGCCGGGGTGAGCCGCGGCATCCTGGACGCGCACCACCGCGGCATCGTCACCAGCACTACCCTGCTGGTGAATCGCCCGGTGGACCCGGCGCTGATCGAGGCGCTGAAGGCGTCGGGCCTCGGGGTGGGGCTGCACATGAACCTCACGCTGGGACCGCCGGTGGCGCCCGCGAAGCGAGTGCCCTCGCTGGTGGACGCGGAGGGTCGCTTCGTGCGCGATCCGCGCGAGGCGGCGGCGCGCGCCCGCAAGGACGAGGCGCGGATCGAGCTCGGCATGCAGATCGACGCGTTCCGCCGGATCATGGGGCGCTTCCCGACGCATCTCGACTCGCACCACCACGTCGGCCGGCACGAGCCCATCCTGGAGCTGGTGCTCGACTTCGCGAAGGCCATCAAGGTGCCGGTGCGGACCCAGGACCCGGAGGTGCGGGCCCTCGCGCGCCGGGCCGCGCTCAAGACGCCGGACCACTTCATGGGCGAGTCGGGCCCGGACGCCTACTGGTCCTCCGAGCGCGTGCTGACCCACCTGCGCGCGCTGCCGGGCGGGGTGACCGAGTTCATGACCCATCCCGGCTACTACGACGACGATCTCTCCTACAGCCGCTACGGACGCCAGCGCGAGACCGAGATGACGGGCCTCACCGATCCGGCGGCCCGCGACCTGATCTCCCGCGAGGGCATCCAGCTCATCCACTTCGGGAACCTGTAGGGCCGGGCCCACGGTGGACGGCGTCACGATCGGCGTCGACGTGGGCGGGACCACCGTCGCGGCCGGGCTGGTGGCCCCGGACGGCCGGGTGCTGGAGCACGCGCAGGCCCCCACGCATCGGCACGGCCCGGGCACCGCGCTCGACACGATCGTGGCCCTGCTCGACGCCCTGCGGGAGGCGGCGCGGGCCCGCGGGGTCGCGATCGCGGGCGTCGGCCTGGGCATCCCGGGAACCGTGGACGCCGAGCGCGGCGTGATCGGCGCCGACGTGCACCACGCGCCGGAGCTGGCGCGGCAGCCGCTCGCCGAGCGGCTCGAGAGAAGAGTGGGCGCGCCGGTCTACGTGGACAACGACGTCAACGCGCTCGCCCTCGCCGAGTGGATGTGGGGCGCCGGGCGGGGGGCGCGCTCGATGGTGATGCTCGCCATCGGCACCGGGGTCGGCGGCGGCATCGTGCTGGACGGCCGGCTCCACCGCGGGGCCTCCGGCTTCGGGGGCGAGCTGGGCCACGTGCCCGTCGCGTTCGACGGGGTGCCGTGCATCTGCGGCGGCCGCGGCTGCCTCAAGGCGTACGTCTCCGGGACCGACATCGCGCGGCGCGCCGGCGAGCGCCTCGGGCGGATGGCCGACGCCGCGGAGGTCTTCCGGCTGGCCGCGGCGGGCGACGCGGGCGCGGAGGCGGTCGTGGAGGAAACCTGCCGGATCCTCGGGGCGGGGCTGGCCATCATCGTGAACGGGCTCAATCCGGAGCGCCTCCTGGTGGCTGGCAGCGTGGCGCAGTCGCTGCGGCCGCTCGAGGCGCGCATCCGCGCCGCCACCGCCAGCTACGCGTTCGCGAACGCCCTCGCCGCCACGCGTCTCGAGATCCTGAGCCTCGACAAGGCCGCGACCGTGCGGGGCGGCGCGGCGCTGGTCCACTACGAACGAGCGAGACGGAGGACGACATGAAGGCGATCACGCTTCACGGTCCGGGCGACGTGCGGGTGGAGTCGGTGGCCGACCCGCGCATCATCGACCCCACCGACGCGGTGGTGCGCATCACCACCAGCGCGGTGTGCGGGTCGGACCTGCATCAGTACCACGGCCGGGTCGCCGGGCTCGAGCCCGGCGTGGTGATGGGCCACGAGTTCATGGGGGTCGTGGAGGAGGTGGGCCCCGCGGTGCGCCAGGTGCGCGCAGGCGATCGGGTGCTGGCCCCGTTCTCGATCTCGTGCGGCACCTGCGAGTGGTGCCGCATGCGGCTGCCCACCCAGTGCAGCACCACCGGCCGCGCCGTCTTCGGCGGCCGCTTCGGCAAGCAGTACCCGGGCGGGCAGGCGGAGGCGATCCGGGTGCCGTTCGCCGACCACATGTGCGAGAAGGTGCCGGACGGGCTGCGCGACGAGGACGTGTTCTTCCTGGGCGACATCCTGTCCACCGGGTACGTGTGTGCCGAGAACGCGGGCATCCGGCCCGGCGACACGGTGGCGGTGTTCGGGGCGGGCCCGGTGGGCCTGCTCGCGCTGCAGTGCGCGCTGCTCTTCGGGCCCAGCCGCGTGCTCGTCGTGGACCGGGTGGACTACCGTCTCGCCCTCGCCGAGGAGATGGGCGGCGTGCCGATCCGCCTGGATCGCGGCGATCCGGCCGAGCAGCTGCGGGCCCAGACGCGCGGCCGCGGACCGGACGCGGTGCTGGAGTGCGTGGGACACGAGACACCGTTCGCGCAGGCGATCCAGTCGGTGCGCGCGGGCGGCACGGTGTCGTCGGTGGGCGTGTACGTGGAGTCCGCGATCGGATTCCCGGCGCGGGAAGCCTTCTTCAAGGACCTCACGCTGCGCATGGGCATCTGCAACGCGCGCAACTTCATCACGCCGCTGATGTCGCTGATCCGGGCGCGGCGGCTCGCGCCCACCCGCATCATCACGCACACCTTGCCGCTCGCGGACGCCCCGAAGGGCTACGCCATCTTCGATCGCAAGGAGGATCGGGCCATCAAGGTCATGCTGAAGCCCTAGTGTCCTGTCCCAGAAATGAGTGAAACAAATTGTGCGTGTCGGGTGTTCTCAGTAGTGAAAGGAGAACGCCGATGCGCACCGGACGCCCGATGCCTCCTGTGACGATCACCGCTGACGAGCGCGAGACCTTGGAGCG
>DASRHC010000042.1:0-135556 GCA_035650715.1 Candidatus Methylomirabilota bacterium
TCATAGCGGCGGCGCATCACCGCCGCGTATTCCCGGCGCGCTGGCTCGGTCACAGGGCCCCCTTTCCGGTGCGTGGTTCGGTAACACCGGTTTTGAGGCAACCCCTTCCGTTTCGGTAACACTTGTTCTGAGGGTGATCGGTGCCTTGACGGGACTGAGCGGTGCCAGTAGAATGGCGCACCCGCGATCGGCCGCCGAACGTCCGGCGCGGCCGGGAGTTGCACCATGATCGGTGCCGAAGGACCCCAGCGATCCACAGAACGCGAGAGGAGCCAATCACCATGGAACTGACCCGACGCGACCTGCTCAAGGGAGCGGCCGCCCTGGGCGCCGCCGCTGCGGTCCCGACGACCGCCAGCCGTCCCGCCCTGGCCCAGACCACCCAGAAGAAGGAGCTGGTCACCGCCCAGAGCGGCGACGTGTCGAAGTTCGACCCCCACTACAGCACGTCGTCGAACGACATCCGGGTGTCGTTCAACATCTTCGACAACCTGACGTCGCGCCATCCGGACGGCAAGCTCTATCCGGGTCTCGCCACCGAGTGGAAGCTCGAGGGGCAGACCACGTGGCGCTTCAAGCTGCGCCAGGGCGTCAAGTTCCACAACGGTGATCCGTTCACCTCGGCCGACGCCAAGTTCAGCCTCGAGCGCACGTACGATCCGGCCGCCAAGACCATGGTCGCCACCGTGTTCTCCACCATCGACCGGATCGACGCGCCGGACCCGTACACCCTGGTCATCACCACCAAGAAGCCCGATCCGTTGCTGCCCGCGCGGCTCGCCTTCTACGGCGGCCAGATCGTGCCGAAGAAGCACCTGGAGTCGGTCGGCAACGATGCCTTCAACGCGAAGCCGGTGGGCACCGGGCCGGTCAAGTTCGGCTCGTGGGTGAAGGACGACCGGGCGGTGCTGGATGCCAATCCCGACTACTGGGGCGGCAAGATCGACATGGACCGCTGGATCATGCGGCCGATCCCCGAGACCGCGCCCCGCATCGCGGCGCTGCTCAAGGGCGAGGTCGACGTGATCACCCAGCTGCCGCCGGACCAGGAGGACCGGGTGGCCGCCAATCCCTCCACCCGGGTGGCGGGGGCCCTCTACGCCGGCCTCTACGTGCTGGCGGTGAACAGCAAGCGGCCGCCGCTCGACAACCCGCTCGTGAAGCAGGCCCTCTCGCTCGCCATCGATCGCGAGGCGATCGTGAAGGAGCTCTGGCGCGGACGCGGCATCGTCCCGAGCGGCCCCATCGCGAAGGGCGACAATCACTTCGACCCGAGCCTGCCCCCGCTGGCCTACAAGCCGGCCGAGGCCCGGGAGCGGCTGAAGAAGGCCGGGTACAAGGGCGAGGAGGTGTTCATCGAGACCACCGTCGCCTACGTATCCCAGGACAAGGCCATGTCGGAAGCGATCGCGGCGATGTGGAAGGACGTCGGCGTGAACGTGAAGGTGGAGGTCATCGAGTACTCGGTGCGGGCCCAGAAGAACCGCGAGAAGAGCTTCAAGGGCGTGTTCTGGTCGGACCCCACCTCGACCCTCGGCGACCCCGACGGCATGATGTGGCGCCTGCTGGGCCCGGGGGGCCCCCAGGACTACTGGCGGGATGCCAAGTTCGACGAGCTGGGCAACGCGGCGCGCTTCAGCGTGGACGAGAAGTTCCGCGGGCAGGCCTACAAGGAGATGACCAAGATCTTCCTCGAGCACTTCCCGTGGATCCCGGTCATCCAGCCCTACGAGGACTACGGGGTGCAGAAGTACGTCGAGTTCGCTCCGAACCCCAACCAGCAGTTCGAGATCCGGCGCTTCAACTTCAAGTTCCGTCGGGCGTAGATCCGACTTCCCCCTCACCGTGCCCTCTCCCCGGGTGGGGGAGACGGCACGGTGAGGGGTCGCCATGCGCGGGTTCGTTCCCTTCCTCGCTCAGCGGCTCTTCCGCGCCTTCATCGCGCTCTGGCTGGTCTCGACCGTGGTGTTCGTGGTCATGCGCCTGTCCGGTGACCCGGTGCCGCTGCTCCTGCCCCCGGATGCTCCCACCAGCGAGATCCTGCGCGTGCGCCGCGAGCTGGGCCTGGACCGGCCGCTGCCCGTGCAGTACATGGTCTTCCTCTCGAACCTGGCCCACGGCGACTTCGGCCGCTCGATCCACTACCGCGAGCCCGCGCTGAGCGTGGTGCGGGGGTACCTGGCGGCCACCGTCGAGCTGGGACTCACCGCCTTCGTGCTCGCCGCGGTGGTCGCGGTGCCGATCGGGCTGCTGTCGGCCATGCGCCGCAACACCGTCCTCGATCACGCCGCGATGAGCCTGGCCCTGGTCGGGCAGTCCGCGCCCACCTTCTTCCTGGGCATCCTCTTCATCCTGCTCCTCTCGCTGAAGGCCGATCTCTTCCCGACCTCGGGACGGGGCGACTGGCGCAACCTGGTGCTGCCCGCGCTGACCCTGGGCGCCTTCACCATGGCCTCCATCGCGCGGCTGACCCGCTCCGCGGTGCTGGAGGTGCTGCGCGCGGACTACATCCGCACCGCGCGGGCCAAGGGCGTGGCCGAGGCCTGGGTGGTGGCCAAGCACACGCTGAAGAACGCGGCCATCCCCGTCGTGACCATCACCGGTCTGCAGTTCGGCACGCTCCTGGGCGGCGCGGTGGTGACCGAGACCGTGTTCTCCTGGCCGGGCATCGGCCGGCTCGCCGTGCAGTCGATCTACAACCGCGACTACGCGGTGGTGCAGTGCACGGTGTTCCTCGCCGCGGTCATGTTCGTGATCATCAACTTCGTGGTGGACCTGGTCTATGGCCTCCTCGATCCCCGCGTCCGCGCCGGCTGAGGCGGTCCTGGGTCCGGCCCCCGCGCGGGTGAGGACCCGCCGCCGGCGCTCGTCGCGGCTGGTGTGGCTGGGGGTGGGCTTCGTGGCCGCGCTGCTCCTGATCGCGGCCGCGGCCCCCATCCTGGCCCCGCTCGATCCGATCCGGCAGAGCCTGCGCGGGCGCCTCGCCCCGCCGACCTGGAACGGCGCCGACGGGCACGCGCACCTGCTCGGCACCGACCATCTCGGTCGCGACGTGCTGTCGCGGGTGATCTACGGCTCGCGGGTGTCGCTGGTGATCGGGTTCGCGGCGGTCGTGGTGGGCGGCGTGCTGGGCTCCGCGGCGGGCCTCGCGGCCGGCTTCAGCCGCGGCCGCACCGACGCCATCATCATGACCCTGGCCGACGCCCAGCTCGCGTTCCCGTTCATCCTGCTCGCCATCGGGATCATCGCGGTGCTCGGCCCGAGCTTTCCCACCCTGGTCGTCGTGATCGGGCTCTCGGGCTGGGTGTCCTACGCGCGGATCCTGCGCTCGCAGGTGCTGGTGCTGCGCTCGCGCGAGTTCGTGGAGGCGATCCACGCGCTGGGCGGGTCGCTCGTCCGCGTGATCCTGCGCCACGTGCTGCCCAACGTGCTGTCCTCCATCGTGGTCATCGCCACCCTCGAGCTGGCGCGGGCCATCGTGCTGGAGGCCACGCTCTCCTTCCTGGGGCTCGGCATCCAGCCGCCGACGCCCTCGTGGGGCGGCATGGTGCAGGAGGGCCGCGAGTACCTCGACTCCGCCTGGTGGATCTCCACGTTCCCCGGGCTGGTGCTGATGGTCACCTCCATCGTGGTGAGCCGCACCGGCGACTGGCTGCGCGACCTGCTGGACCCCACGCTGAGAGGCGAATAGAGAGAGGTGCTGTCATGCCGGTGACCCGACTGATCGACTACGAGGACGCCAGCCCCGAGGTGCGCGCGGTCTACGACGACATCATGACCACCCGCCGGACGGACTGGATCAACAACTTCTGGAAGGCGCTCGCCAACCATCCGCCCACGCTGCGCCGCACCTGGGAGAGCGTCAAGCAGGTGATGGCTCCGGGCGCGCTCGATCCGCTCGCCAAGGAGATGATCTACCTCGCGGTCAGCGCGGCCAACAGCTGCGACTACTGCATCGCCTCCCACACCGCGGGCGCGCGGAGGGCCGGCATGACCGAGGCGATGCGGGGGGAGCTGCTGGCGGTGGTGGGCATGGCGTGCGAGACCAACTCGCTCGCCGACGCCTATCAGGTGCCGGTGGACGAGCGGTTCCGCGATCCGGATCCGGACTGAGCCGTCGCCGCCGCGGCGGCCGCGCGCTCGATCCGCAGATCCGCCACCGTGTGCCCGGCCAGCGCGGCCAGCACCACCACGCCCCCGGCCAGCGAGGGGGCTCCCGGATTCTCGCCGAGGGCGAGCCACACCCACACCGGGCCCAGCACGCTTTCCAGCACCGCGATGAGCGAGGCCTCCGCCACCGGGATCCGGCGCGCCCCGGCGGTGAACAGGATCATGCCGAGGCCCAGCTGGCCCGCGCCGAAGAGGGCGAGCAGCGCCAGGTCGCCCGCGCCGGCCGTGCCCGGGCTCGCGGACGGCGAGGCCACCGCGCAGGTGAGGGCGGCGGCCAAAGCCGCCGCGGGCAGCATCTGCACCTGACGGCGCCGGCGGAGCAGCACGGTGGCGAGCGCGAAGGCGAGCGCCACCGCGAGGGCGAGGGCGTCACCGGCCAGCGAGCCCCGCGCCGGCGCGGCGTAGAAGTAGCGCGACACCATGATGCCGCTGCCCACCAGGGCCACCGTCATCGCGAGCCACGTCCGCGCGGCCACCCGCTCGCCCATCCAGAGCCAGCCCATGAGCCCGGCCATGAACGGGCTCAGGCTCTGGATGATCAGCACGTTCGCCACCGACGTGCGGTGCAGCGCCATGATGAAGCAGGTGGAGGCGATCGCGAAGCAGACCGCCATCCCCACGCCGGCGGCGCCCATGTCCCTGAAGACCGCGGCGGTGCCGCGGCCCTCGCGGAGCGAGGTGACCGCGAGCAGGAACGCGGCGCAGAACAGGCCGCGCCAGAACACGGTGGTCCAGGGATCGGTGTTTGCGCTGCGGGCCAGCAGGCCGCCCAGGCTCCAGAACACCGCGGCCGCGGCCACCAGCAGCCGGCCGCGCGCGCGTTCCGCGGACGCGATCATCGGGCGCGGATCGAGGGCGGGGGAGACGGGGTGGCGGTCACCGGGTCAGGGTAGGGGTTTCGCCGCGCAGCGCCAAGCGATTACTATGGAAGCCCGTTCATGGCCCACAGTCTCCGGCTGATCGAGGATCGGCTCGCGGCGGGCGCGCCCGCGCCGCCCCCGACGGTGCCCCGCGTGCTCTACGCGCGCGAGGGCGTGCTGATCGCCGAGGGCGGCCACGATCCGGCGCCCGCCATCGGCCCCGGCACCCCTCGGGCGCGCGCGGCGGGCGGCGAGGCCCGCGTGTACCGCGTGGAGCTGGTGCGGCAGCCCCCGCCGCCCGCGGGGGGGCGCGTGCTGCTCGAGCACCCGATCGACCTCGCGGGAGGCGACGGCTGGCTCATGCGCTGCGACCGCGTCGACTTCGAGCCGGGGGGCGTGGCGCCGTGGCATCGGCACCGGGGCGGCGGCATCCGCTGCCTGCTGCGCGGTCGCCTGGAGGTGACGGTCGGCGAGGCCGCGCCGAGGACGGTGGCCCCGGGCGAGGCCTGGTTCGAGAGCGGGCGCGAGCCGGTGCAGGCGGTGGCGGCTCCCGAGGAGACGAGCTTCGTCCGGTTCTCGATCCTGCCCGCGGCCATCCTCGGCCAGTCCTCGATCCTCTACGTCGATCCCGCCACCGCGACGGCCGGCCGCCCGCGGCGGTACACCGTGTACGTCGACGAGCCGATCACGCTCTGACATGCGCGTCCTCATCCTCACCGCCAGCTATGGATCCGGCCATGCGGAGGCCGCGCGCAGCCTGGCGGCCGCCTTCGCCGCGCGCGGCGCCGAGCCGGTGGTGGTGGATCACTTCCACGCGCTCGTGCATCCGCTCTTCGCGCGGGCGAGCCGCGCGGCGTACTACTGGCTGCTGCGGCACGCCCCCGCGGTGTGGGCCTTCGCCTACCGTCTGGGCGATCGGCTGGGCCCGGAGTCGCCGCTCGCCTTCGGGGTGACGCGCCTGGGCCTGGCCCGCCTCGACCGGCTGCTCGACGCGATGCGACCCGACGCGGTGGTGACCGTGCACGCCACACCCGCCGCGGTGATGGCCGCGCTCGCCGCCTCCGGCCGCGCGGTGCCGCCCCACACCACTGCGGTGACCGACTTCGTGGCCCACAGCCAGTGGATGCCCCGCCCGGTGGACCGCTACTGCGTGGCCGCGGAGGAGGTCCGGAACGAGTTCGTGGCGCGCGGCATCCCGCCCGACCGGGTGGTGGTGACGGGCGTGCCGGTGCGCGGCGAGTTCTCGCGATCGATCGACGCCGCCACCTCGCGCGAGGCCTGGGAGCTGGCCGCCGACCGGCCGACGGTGGTCGCGATGGCGGGCACGCTCGGCTCGCTCGGCCGGCTGTCGGATGTCGTCCGCGCGCTGCTCACGGTCGAGCGGCCCTTCCAGGCGGTGGTGGTGGCCGGCCGCGATGAGCGGCTCCGCGCGCGCCTGGCCCGGCTCGCCGCGGGGAGCCCGATCCGGGTGGTGGGCTTCGTGGAGGACGTGCGGACCCTGCTCGCCGCCGCGGACCTGCTGGTCACCAAGGCGGGCGGGATGACGCTGGCCGAAGCCACCGCGGCGGAGGTCCCGCTCCTGCTGTACGGCTCGTTGCCGGGGCAGGAGGCGGGCAACGAGCGCTTCGCCTCGCGGGCGGGCATCGCGCTGGTCGCGCGCTCCCGCGGCGACCTCCGCCGCCTGCTCGGCCGCGCGCTCTCCGATCCCGACACCATCGACCGCATGCAGGCCTCGCTGCGACGCCTCCGGCGGCCGGACGCCGCCGCGCACATCGCGGAGCTGGTCCTGAGCCGGATCACCCCGCGCCGCGAGGGGCGGTGAGGTGTCGGAGTTCACCCTCTGCCTCGACAGCGGCGATCGGGCGCTCCGTGAGGGGCGCTACGCCGACGCGGAGCAGGCCCTGACCGCGGCGGTGGCGCTCGATCCGCGCAGCGTGAAGGCGCAGTTCAAGCTGGGACTGACGCTCGAGCGGCAGCGGAAGTGGGCGGCCGCGGAGCGGGCGTTCCGGGCCGCGATCCGCGGCAAGCGCGACCACCCCACCGCATGGCTGCGCCTCGCCGCGGTCTGCCGGCGGCTCGGCAAGGCGGCGGAGGAGGAGGCCGCCGCGCGCGAGGCGGTCCGTCTGGCCCCGCGCAGCGGCGAGGCGCACCACGCCCTCTCGGTGACCCTCGCCCGGCTCGGCCGGGCCGAGGAGGCGGTGGCCGCGTTCGAGGCCACGCTCCGCCTGGCCCCGTCCAACGCGGTGGCGCATCGCGGTCTCGGCGCGGCCCTCACCGCGCTCGGCCGCCACGCGGAGGCGGCGGCCGCCTTCGGCCGGGCCGCCCACCTCGATCCCGCCTCGGCGCGCGTGCACGTGCAGCACGCCGAGGCCCATCGGCGCCAGCGCCGCTGGGGCGAGGCCGCGGAGGCGTATCGGGCGGCGATCGCGCTGCGGCCCGCGGTGGCCGTCCTGCACGGCCGCCTCGGGCTCATGCTCGAGCGGCAGCGGCGGTACCGGGAGGCGGTCGGCGCGTTCACCCGGGCGGCGCGCCTCGACGCGACCGGCGCCCGCTGGCGGGCGCGGCTGGGCGGCGTGCTCGAGCGGCAAGGCCGCTACGCGGAGGCGGAGGCCGCCCTGATCGAGGCGATCCGGCGCGAGCCGGACCGGCTGGACGCGCATCTCGCCCTCGCGACGATCTACCGCCGTCAGGCCAAGTGGGCCGACGAGGTCCGCGTGTACGAGCGGGTCATCCGTCTCAAGCCGGGCGACGCCCACCTGCACGCCGACCTCGGTCTCGCGCTCGAGGCGCAGGGACTGCTCGGCGCCGCCGAGGGGCAGTTCCGCCGCGCGGTGGCCCTCGCGCCCGACAACGCGGACCTCCACGTCGAGCTCGGCATCGCCATGGGCCGGCAAGGGCGGCACGTGGAGGCCGAGGCGGCCCTGCGCGAGGCGGTGCGTCTCAATCCCCATCACGTGGTGGCGCGGTCGAACCTCGCCCTCAGCCTGGGCCGGCAGGGCCGGCACGCGGAGTCCGAGGCCGCGTACCGCGAGGCGCTCGCGCTGAAGGCGGAGGCGGCGCCGCTGCACCGCGGGCTCGGCATGGCCCTCTACTCGCAGGGCCGGCACGCGGACGCGGAAGCCGCCTTCCGCGAGGCGGTCCGGCTCAAGCCGACCTACGCGCGCGCGTGGGGCGACCTGGGCGAGCTCTTCACCGAGACCGGCCGCCACGAGGAGGCGGTGGAGGCCTTCCACGAGGCCATCGCGGTGAAGCCGAGCCGGGTGGCATCGCATCGCGGCCTGGGCGCGGTCCACCTCCTGCGGGGCCGCCCCGACCTGGCGGAGGCGGCGTTCCGCGAGGCGCTCGCCCTGCGGGCCAGCGACTCCCCGAGCCAGCTCGGCCTCTGGACCGCGCTGGAGCGGCAGGGCCGGCTGGCGGAGGCGGAGGCCGCGGTGCGCGAAGCGATCACCCACGACCCCGATCTCGCCGACGCCCACGCGCGACTCGGACAGCTGCTGGCCCGGCAGGAGCGATGGCGGGAGGCCGAGGCGGCCTTCCGGGAGGCGCTGCGGCTCGCGCCCGCGGACGCGCGCTCGCGGGTGGCCCTCGGCGCGGTCCTGCGGCGGGCGCGGGCCTAGGACTGGGTGGGGTCGATCTCGATGTTGGTGATGCGCAGGTAGCTGATCGCCACCCGCTCGTCGCCCTGCTCGAGCAGGACGCCGTCCTCCGCGATCTGGGCCAGGCTGCCCTCGATCGGCTCGATCGAGTTCTTCACCGAGATCAGCACGCGCCGCCCGAGGTGGCGCTGGGCCTCCGCCTGCCACATCGTCTTCTGGACCTCGTCGAAGATCCCGGCCGCGTGGCGCGCCGCCGAGGCGGCGCGGCTCGCGGCGGTGATGGTGCCGAGGCCGGGGATCTCGAGCCCGCCCTGGTGCAGGGCGGTCGCCGCCGCGGGCATCTTCGCCCGCGCCGCCGCGGGGGTCGCGGTCTCGGGGCTCCCGGGCGAGGTCGCGGCCGGGTTTGCGCCGTCGGCGTGCTGCTCCTCGAGATAGCGGAGCACCTCGGAGAGTCGCCCCATGAGGTTCGAGAAGATGAACAGCCCCACCAGCGCGCAGGCCAGGGCCACCCCGAGCCCCATCTGCGCCTCGGTGAGCCCGAGCTGGTTGAGCGAGTAGAGCGTGTAGGTGAACAGCAGGAGGGGGATCACGGCCGTGAGGGCGAAGACGATGGAGGCCGCATTCCGGAGCGTGTAGGTCCGGCCTCGACTCATGGCTCCTCGAATTCTAGCGCGCCGGTCGTCGCGCCCAAAGTTTTGAGAGGGGCGGCGGCGCCGGTGGCCGGCCCCCGGGCGTGGCGCCCGCGTGTTAGTATCCGACCGCGACCATGAGCGCCACCCGCCGCACGCTGCGCGACATGCGTGGCTTCGTCTTCGATCTCGACGGCTGCGTGTGGACCGGCGACGTCCTGACGCCCGGGGCCGCCCAGGTGCTGGCCGTGATCCGCGAGCGCGGCAAGTCGCTGTGCTTCCTCACCAACAACTCGCGCGCCCGGGCCCGGACCATGCAGGCGAAGCTCGTGCGCCTGGGCGTCGAGGCCAAGGAGTCCGAGGTGCTCACCCCGCTCGAGATCATCGGCGACGTGGTGGCCCAGCGCTGGGGCGTCTCGCGCGTGCTCGCCATCGGCGGCCCCGAGCTCGGCGAGGTCCTCGCCGAGGCGGGACACAGCCTGGTGCCGATCGACCGCGCCCGGGAGGCCACCGTGGTGGTGGTGGGCAACGACTTCGACTTCAGCTACGAGCGGCTGACCGCGGCGGCCCGCGCGGTGGCCGGGGGGGCGGCCTTCGTCACCCCCAACATAGACCCGCGCCTGCCGCTGGAGGACGGCGAGTTCCTGCCCGGCTGCGGCGCCGTCGTGGAGGCGGTGGCCACCGCGGCGGGCGTACGCCCCATCGTGGTGGGCAAGCCGGAGCCGCCCCTCTTCGAGCTGGCGCTCCGGCGCATGGGCCTCGGCATCGACGAGGCCGCGATGGTGGGCGACAGCGTGGACTCGGACGTGCGGGGCGCGCGCCGGGTCGGGATGACCGCGGTGCTGTTCGCGCCCAAGGGCGGGGTGGACGGCGTCGCGCATTACCTCGTCAAGTCGATGTCCCAGCTGCGCCGGCTGCTGGGCTGAGCGGCGTGCGCCTGTTCCTGCACTCCGGCGGCCCGCTCGGGCCGGTCGGCCGCGCCGCGCTGACCGAGTTCCTGGGCCCGCTGCGCCGGGTGGCCTTCGTGACCGCCGCGAACCTCCACGACGAGACGGCCGGGTTCGAGCGCATCCGCGCCGCCCTCGCGCCGCCGCCGCCCGAGGGGGCGGGCCTGGAGCTGCTGCACCTGCGCTGGAACGTGGAGCCGCTCGCCACGCTCGCGGAGGCGGAGGCCCTCTTCATGGGGGGCGGCAACACCTACGCCCTGCTCCAGCGTCTGCGCTCGGCCGGGCTCCTCCCGGCCATTCGCGCCCGCGTGGCCGCGGGCATGCCCTACCTGGGGGCGAGCGCGGGGTCCAACGTGGCGGGACCGACCATCCTCACCACGAACGACTGGAACGTGGTCGCCCTGGATCGCTTCGATGCCCTGGGTTTGGTCGGCTTCAACATCAATCCCCACTACAAGGAAGCCGATCCGATGATGGCGCCCTTCAGCGAGACCCGCGACGACCGGATCCGCGAGTACCACGTGGTCAACGACAACCCGGTGCTCGGCCTCGAGGAAGGGGCGTGGGTGACGGTGGAGGACGGCGTGGTGACCGCGCACGGGACCGCGCGGGTGAAGCTGTTCCGGCCGGGCGCCGACCCGGTGTGGTACCGAGCCGGCGACCGCCTGCCGGTGACTTAGCGGCCGCCCGGAGGAGCCCGCTCGCTGCGCTCGCGCTGGCATCGGGCTCCTCCGAGCGACCTGGTTCGTCAGGGGTCAGGAGCGGCCGGGTATCAGCCCGAGCACTTCTGGCCCTTGGGCGCCTCGTAGTTGGACACCTTGTAGGTCCGGACGAAGGAGTCCTCCCAGACCTCGAGCGGCAGGCGCCCCATGTCCTGCACGCCGTCGAACAGGGAGAACTTGGCGCGACGGGTGAGCTCGCTGGCCGGCACCCGCTTGGCCAGATAGTTGAGCGTGGTCTGCTTGTCGACGAAGAAGGCGAGCGTCTCGTTCACCGGCTGCACCGCGCCGCCGCCGGTTCCCGGCTTGAGCCAGGAGAGCACGACCGAGAAGCCCTGCACGTTGGGGTCCGCCACCAGCGCCTGGTGCGACGCCATGCGGCGCAGCAGGTCGGTGCCGTAGCGGGAGAACATCGCGGAGGCGCGGCGCTCCGCGGGCAGCGCGGCGAAGCGGGCGTCCTCGTCCTGATCGATCACGATCCACACCGAGAGATAGCGGTCGTCCTCCACCGCGCCCTTGGGCTGGCGGAAGCCGATGCCGGCCTTCTGCACGCCGACCCACGGCATGCAGTGGTAGATCTCCTCGCGCATCTGCTTGAGGACCGGCTGGTAGGTGGTGGCCAGGGTGCGCGCCTTGGCCGTCTTGTACTGGTCGATGGCCATGATGGCGTCGTCGGCGGCCGCGGGAACCGGGATGAGGAAGATGAGAGCGAGGGCGGCGAGCCGGCGCACGATGAAGCGGGAAATGTGCTGTCGCATCGGGATCCTCCTGTAAGCGGAGCGACACTAGATCCCGACGAGCGCCATCAAGTGCGCCCTTCCTTCGGTAGCCCGGCCGTCAGGCGTCCTGGCCTGACCCGCGGCTTTGCGTCCCCGTCTCGCGACGGGTTTGCCATTGTCGGGAAGAGGCTCCGCAGAGGGGGCAGGAGAGCAATCGCGATGCCAGCGGCCGCGGCCCCGCGCGCCTTGTAATCACCGGTAGATAGCACGCAGGGCCGATCCCGGGTGTCATCGCTCTGACGCGCGTGTTGATCTGTACGTCCGCGCGGCCGGTGTGCTATCCATGCCGGCATGCTCGAATCGCAGGACCGCTTCTATCCGCGCGTGTTCGCGATCGTGACCGCCGCGCTCCTGGCCGCGGCGCTGTTCGCGATCGTGCGGCCGTTCCTCGCCGCGATCCTCTGGTCGATGCTGCTCGCGTTCCTGCTGCATCCCGTCCAGCGCATCCTGGCCGCACGGCTGCGCGGCCGCCCCACCCTCGCGGCCTGGATCCTCACCCTGTTCACCGCGGTGGTGCTGATCGCGCCCGGGCCCCTGCTCGCGGTGGCCTTCGCCAGCCAGGCCCGCGAGCTGTTCGGCCGCGTGCAGCAGATGGTGGCCGCCTCCGGCATCTCGGGGGCGAGCGACCTGCTGGAGATTCCGGTGGTGAGCCGGGCGATCCGCTGGGCGGAGGCGGTCGCCCCGGTGAGCGCGGAGCAGATCCAGCAGTGGCTGGTGACCGGCGTCCACGCGGGCCTGCAGGGCCTGGTGGGCGTGAGCGGCGCCTTCGTGGTGGGCGCGCTCAACGCGCTGGTGGGGCTCGCCATCACCCTCTTCCTGCTCTTCTTCTTCCTGCGCGACGGCGGGCAGATGGTGGCCACCACGGCGCGGCTCATCCCGCTCCGCCTCGAGCGCCGCGACGAGCTGATCGAGCACATCGGGGCGGTGATCCGCGCGGTCGTCTTCGGCTCACTCCTCACCGCGCTCGTGCAGGGACTGCTGGTGGGCATCGGCTTCCAGCTCGTCGGCCTGCCCTCGTCCGTGGTGTTCGGGGCGGTGGCCGCGGTGGCGTCCCTGATCCCGATGGTGGGCACCGCGCTGGTCTGGGTGCCCGCGGTCATCGTGCTGTTCCTGCAGGGCCACTGGGTGGCCGCGCTCGTCCTGGCGGGGTGGAGCGTCGCGGTGGTGTCGAGCGCGGACAACGTGGTGCGGCCGCTCTTCATCTCGGGCCGCGCCCAGATCTCGACCCTGCCGGTGTTCCTCGGCCTGCTGGGCGGGGTGAGCGCGTTCGGGCCCATCGGGCTCGTGCTGGGCCCGGTGGTGCTGGCCCTCACCCTGGCCCTGCTGCGCTTCGCGGGGGAGTCCGGCCGCGCCTAGGCGCCCGCGGGATCCCGCGGGGCGTGCTTGCGCCGGTAGCGCATGTTCAGGAGCTCGACCAGCAGCGAGAAGGCCATCGCGAAGTAGATGTAGCCCTTCTCCATGTGCGAGCCCATGCCCTCCGCCACCAGCATCACCCCGATCAGCAGCAGGAAGGCGAGGGCGAGGACCTTCAGGCTCGGGTGCCGCTCGATGAAATCGCTGACCGTCTTCGCCGACACCAGCATCACGAGCATCGCGATCACCATGGCGGTGATCATGATCGAGAGCTGGTTGGCCATGCCCACCGCGGTGATGACCGAGTCGAGCGAGAACACGATGTCGAGCAGCAGGATCTGCACCAGCACCCACACGAGGACGGCGCGCGCCCGTCCGGGGTCGGGCTGGTGCGGGTCGCCCTCCACCTTCGCGTAGATCTCCCAGGTCGCCTTGAACATCAGGAAGAGGCCGCCCCCGAGCAGGATGAGATCGCGCCCGGAGATCCCGCGGTCGAGCACCGTGAAGAGTGGCGCGGTGAGGCCCATCATCCACGAGATCGCGAAGAGCAGGCCGACGCGGATGCCCAGGGCCAGGATGAGGCCCAGGCGGCGCGCGGTCTCGCGCTGGGCTTCGGGCAGGCGGCCGACCAGGATCGCGATGAACACCACGTTGTCGATCCCGAGCACGATCTCCATGGCGGAGAGCGTGACGAGCGCGAGCAGGCCGTCGGCGGTGAGCAGCGCGGCCACCAGCGGAGGGGGGCTACCTCACGCGCGGCAGGACCTGCCGGGCGAACAGCTCGATGGCGGCGAGATCTTCCTGGTCGAGCATCTGGAGCAGCATGCGCTGGACGCCCGCGTCCTCCCACACCCGGATCTGCTCCACCACCTCGTCGGGGGTGCCGACCAGGAAGCTCGCGCCGCGCCAGCCCTCCGCGTCGGCCGGCATCTGGGGGAAGGTGACGCGGGCCGCCGCGATGCGCCGGCCCACGTCGTGGTGATCACGCCCGATGGCGAGGGGAATCATGAGCGAGCGGGTGATCGTCTCCGGGTCGCGGCGCACCGCCGCGCAGTGCTTGGCGAGCACCTCGCGCTTCTGTCGAAAGGTCTCGGGATCCACGCGGGTCACGTTCCACTCGTCGGCGAACTCGGCCGCGATGCGCAGGGTGCGCTTCTCGCCGCGGCCTCCGATCACGAGGCGCAGGCGGCCGTAGGTGGGGAGGGGATAGTTCTCCGCCCGGTGGAGCGGGTAGTACGGCTGATCGAGCGTCACCGGTTCCCCCACGCCGAGCGCGCGGACGTAGCGCGCCGCGCACTCCAGCCGGTCGAGCCGCTCCTTCATCGGGGGCAGCGGGATCCCGAACATCGCGTGCTCGTGCTCGTTCCAGCCGCCGCCCAGTCCCAGGTCCAGCCGCCCGCCCGAGAGCAGGTCGAGGGACACCGCCATCTTGGCGAGGAGCGCGGGATGATAGAACGTGATCGGCGACACCATGGGGCCGAAGCGCACCCGCCGCGTGCGCGCGGCCAGCACCGTGAGGGCGGTCCAGGTCTCGAGCGACGGGCGCTTGGATTCGCCCCAGAGGCCGGTGAGGTGATCGGAGCGGCAGAGCGACTGGTAGCCCATGTCCTCGGCCGCCTGGACGAGCCGCAGCCAGCGCTCCCAGGTGAGCCCTTCCTGTCCCTCGATCATGATGCCGACCTGCATGACTGACCTCCTCGTGCGCGGGGATCCCGGAGGGGGCCGGGCTCTCATGTATACCCCAAGTGCCGCCCACGTGCCGTGATAAGCTTTGCTCCGCCGCGGCCATGGCGTCTTCCCAGCGACTGCTGCTCCTCATTCCGACCACCACCTACCGGACCGAGGACTTCGTCGAGGCCGCGCGCGCCCTCGACGTCGACCTCGTGATCGCCTCCGACCGCCACAACGTGATGGCGGGCGAGTTTCCCGACCACCTGCTGACGCTGCCGTTCGACGATCCGGCCGCGGCGGCCTGCGAGGTGCGCGCCTACGCGGCGCGCCGGCCGCTGGACGCGGTGGTGCCGGTGGACGACGTCACCACCGTGGTGGCCTCCGCGGTGGGTGAGGCGCTGGGGCTGCGCGTCAACCCGCTCGCGGCCGCGCGGGCCACGCGCGACAAGCAGGTGATGCGCGAGCGGCTCGCGCGGGCGGGCGTGCCGTCGCCCTCCTTCACGATCGTGCGCCTCGACGAGGACCCGGCCGCGGCGGCGCGCCGGGTGCGGTATCCGTGCGTGCTGAAGCCGCGGGTGCTCTCGGCGAGCCGGGGGGTGATCCGCGCCGACGACGAGGCGGGCTTCGTGGCCGCGGTCGCGCGTATCCGGGCGATCCTGAGCCAGCCGGACGTGGCCGCGCTGGGCGAGGGCACCGAGAGCCTGGTGGTGGAGGCGTTCGTGCCCGGCGCGGAGGTGGCGCTGGAGGGCCTGCTCGAGGCGGGACGGCTCCGGACGCTGGCCCTGTTCGACAAGCCGGACCCCCTCGACGGCCCCTATTTCGAGGAGACCATCTACGTGACGCCGTCCCGCTGGCCGGCCGCGGTGCAGGCCGCGGTGCGGGAGGTGACCGCGCGGGCCGCGGCCGCGCTCGGCCTCACCGACGGCGCGGTGCACGCGGAGCTGCGCCTCGCCGGCGAGGGCCCCCGGCGCGAGCCGGTGATGCTCGAGATCGCGGCCCGCTCCATCGGCGGGCTCTGCGGCCGCTCCCTCCGCTTCGGCACCGGCCTGTCGCTCGAGGAGCTCATCCTGCGCCGGGCGCTGGGGCTGCCGGTGGAGATGGAGCGCGAGCGCGCGGCCGCCGGCGTGATGATGATCCCGATCCCGCGGGGCGGGGTGCTCGAGGAGGTGCACGGCCTGGACGCGGCGCGGGCGGTGCCCGACATCGAGGACGTGACGATCTCGCTCCACAAGGGCCAGGAGGTGGTGCCCCTGCCCGAGGGCTCGCGCTACCTCGGCTTCATCTTCTCCCGCGCCGCGGAGCCCGCGCGGGCCGAGGCGGCCCTGCGCGAGGCGCACCGGCACCTGCGCTTCGTGATCCACTGAGCCGCGGCGCGGGGCGCCGCCTGAAGGGAGACCGAGCATGAGCGTCGTGCGGGAGTTCGAGCGCGCCTTCAACCGGCAGGACGTGGAGGCGCTGGTGGCCTGCTTCACCCCGGACGGCGCCTACCACGACACCTTCTTCGGCGGGCACGCGGGCTCGGCCGCCCTGCGCGCGATGTTCGAGCGGATGTTCCGCGAGGGCCGCGACTACCGCTGGACCATGGAGTCGGTGGTGGAGACCGACGCGGCCGCCGCCTCCGAGTGGACCTTCTCCTACGTCGTGAGCGACGCGATCCCCCGCAGCGCGGGGCGTCCGGTGCGCTTCCGCGGCATGAGCCTGTTCGAGAAGCGCGACGGGCGCATCGCGGCCTACCGCGAGTCGTTCGACATGGGCGCGGCCCTGCTCCAGCTCGGCTTCAGCCCGGAGGCGATGGCCAAGACCATCCGGCGGCACCGGCTCTGAGGTGTCCACCTACGTCCTGCGGCGGCTCCTGCTCTTCGTGCCGACCCTGATCGGCGCCTCGATGCTCATCTTCGTCATGCTGCGCCTGGTGCCGGGGGACATCGCGGAGATCCTCGTCTACCAGACCGGCTCGGAGTCGAGCGCGGTGCAGCGGCGGCAGATCCAGCAGATCCGCCACGAGCTCGGCCTCGACCGGCCCATCGTCACCCAGTACGTGGAGTGGGTGGCCGGGGCGCTGCGGGGCGACTTCGGCCAGTCCTACGTGCAGCGCCGGCCGGTGGTCGACATCCTGCGCGAGCGGTTTCCCCGCTCGATGGAGCTCGCGATCCTCACCCTGCTCCTCGCGATGGCGTGGGCGATCCCCCTGGGGGTGGTCTCGGCGGTGCGGCAGAACGGCGTGCTCGACTATCTGTCCCGCCTGCTCAGTCTGAGCGGGCTCAGCCTGCCGCTGTTCTTCACCGGCGCCCTCATCCTCTACGGGCTGGTGCGCTTCTTCCGCTGGCTGCCGCCGCTCGAGTTCGTATCGTTCACCGAGAACCCGTGGGAGAACCTGAAGCAGCTGGTGTGGCCGGCGCTGGCCCAGGCGTACTACATCAGCGCGCCCATCACCCGCCTCACGCGCTCCCAGATGCTCGAGGTGGTGCGGCAGGACTACGTGCGCACCGCGCGGGCCAAGGGCCTCGCGGAGCGGGCGGTGATCTACCGCCACGCCCTGCGCAACTCGCTGCTGCCGGTGGTGACCTTCATCGGCTGGTGGGGGGGGCGGCTGCTCGGCGGCCTCGTGATCATGGAGACCATCTTCGTGGTGCCGGGCATGGGCTCGGCCCTCATCCAGGCGGTGAGCCAGCGCGACTACCCGACGGTGCAGGCCATGGTGTTCGTGATGGCGCTGGTGTTCCTCATCGTGAACCTCGTGGTCGACCTGCTCTACGCGTGGCTCGACCCGCGCATCCGCTATGCGTGAGATGAGCGCGCGCGAACCGGGCCTCTCCGCGCCGGAGGCCGCGCCGTGACCGCGCGGATGGCGCGGGTCGTGCGCGCGCAGCCGCTCGGGGCCGCGGGCGCGGTGGTGGTGCTGGTCCTGGTGCTGGTCGCCCTGCTCGCCCCGCGGCTCGCCCCGCACGGGCCCAAGGAGACCGGGTTCGCGCCCTACCTGGCGCCCAGCCGCGAGTTCCCGATGGGCACCGATCAGGTGGGGCGCGACGTGCTGAGCCGGGTGATCTGGGGCGCCCGCCTCTCGCTCTACGTGGGGCTCGCCTCCGTGCTCTTCGGCATCACCCTGGGCGCGCTCTGGGGCGTGGTCACCGCCTACGTGGGGGGCGCCGCCGACACCGGCAGCCAGCGGGTGGTCGACTGCCTCATGGCGCTGCCGCCCATCATCCTCGCGCTCTCCCTGATGGCCGCGCTCGGGCAGTCGGTCAACAACGTGATCCTGGCCCTGGTGATCCTGCTCACCCCCACCGCCGCGCGCACCCTGCGGTCGGTGGCCCTCGGGGTGGCCGCCACCCCGTACATCGAGGCCGCCGAGGCCGGGGGCGCCTCCCGCGTGCGCGTGATCGTGCGGCACCTGCTCCCCAACTGCCTCGCGAGCTACATCGTCCTGGTGACCACCAACATCTCCTACGCCATCGTGGTGGAGGCGTCGTTGAGCTTCATCGGCGCGGGCGCCCCGCCCGACGAGCCCTCGTGGGGCGGTATGCTCGCGCAGGGCATCCAGGCGCTCGAAACCGCGCCCTGGATGGTATTCTTCCCGGGACTGGCGATCAGCCTGGCCGTGTTCGGCCTCAACCTACTCGGCGATTCGATTCGTGACCTCACGGATCCGCGACTCCGCGGCGGCCTCGGCTAGCCGCGAAACCCGCAAAGGAGCGACCGCGATGCCGATGCGCTCGAGACTGGCTCGTTTGACCGTTCGCTGCGCCCTGCTGGCCCTCGTCGTGCTGCTGCCGGCCGCTCCGGCCGCGACCCAGGAGAAGCCGCGGCCGGGCGGGATCCTGAACTGGTTCGACTACGGCGACCCCGGCCGACTGGACGTGCACGCCGAATCGCCGCTGGTGGTCCAGCAGGCCACCGCCGGGGTCTACAGCGGGCTCCTGCAGTACGACCCCGGCGAGCCGAGCCAGATCATCGGGGACCTCGCCGAGAAGTGGACCGCGTCGGCCGACGGCAAGACCTACACCTTCCACCTCCGCAAGAACGTGAAGTGGCACGACGGGCAGCCGTTCACCTCGGCGGACGTGAAGGCCTCGTTCGACCGCATCCTGAACCCCGAGTTCAAGAGCCCCAAGTGCGGCGCCGCGCTCAAGCCCATGGTGGCGAGCGTGGAGGCGGTGGACCCGTACACCGTGGAGTTCAAGCTGAAGTTCGCGGCGGCGCCGTTCGTGCCCTCCATCGCGTCGGCCTGGTGCCGGGTGGCCGCCAAGCACATCCTGGCCAAGTACGGTGATCTCAACTCGGTCGAGGCCCAGGTGGGGACGGGTCCGTTCAAGTTCAAGAAGTACGAGCGGGGCAGCGTGATCGAGTGGGAGAAGAACCCCAACTACTTCATGCCCGGGCTGCCGTACCTGGACGGCGTCAAGCAGTTCATCCTGGTGGGCGGGCCCACCCAGCTGGCCGCGGCCAAGGCGGGCAAGGTCATGCTGTGGGACGCGTGGCCGCCCATGCGCAAGACCCAGGCCGACGAGCTCGCGCGCGCCCGCACCGACGTGGACATCTACCAGGCCCCCATCAACACCGTGTTCTTCGTCTACCTGAACGCCAAGAAGCCGCCCTTCGACAACCCGGACATGCGCCGGGCGGTGAACCTGGCCCTCGATCGCCAGGAGCTGGTGGGCAAGGCCCTCGAGGGCGCGGGCGTGCCGTGCGCGATCCTCGATCCCAAGCTGGTGGGGGAGTTCGCGCTGCCGCTCGAGGAGGTCAACAAGGCGCCCGGCTGCCGCCAGCCCAAGGACGCGGACGTGGCCGAGGCCAAGAAGCTGGTGGAGAAGCACTATCCGGGCGGGCTCGACGTGGAGGTGGCGGTGCGGCAGGTCGGCAACTACGTCGACCGCGGCCAGCTCGTGATCGCGCAGCTCCGCAAGATCGGCATCCGCGGGACCATGAAGACCCACGAGAGCGCGGCCGGCTACGCCGCCTTCGGCAAGGGCGACTTCACCATCATCGCTTCCCAGGACCGGGCGATGGACATCAACGACCCGAGCGGCGTGTTCCACATCGCCTACACCACCGACGCCGGCAGCAACTACGGCGGTTACTCCGACCCCAAGGTCGACGAGCTGGCCGAGCGCGCGCTCAAGGAGACCAACCGCGCGAAGCGCAAGCAGGCCTACTGGGACCTGCAGCGCTATCTCCTCGCCCGCGGCGACCACGCCTCGATCTCGGTGGGATGGGTGGAGGGCTGGTTCTTCAAGGACAAGAAGCTGCGCAACTACAAGCCCGGGCTCACCACCTACGACAACAACACGTTCATGAAGGCGTGGATCGCTCCCTGATGCGCTTCGACGATCCGCGCGTGCAGTCGTTCCTGGCCACCAAGGACGTCATGCTCCTCGGGACCATCAACCCCGACGGCGCGCCGCTGATCACCGTGATGTGGTTCCTGCACGACCCGGCCGCGGTCACCTTCATCAGCGTGGACGGTCTCCAGAAGGTGAAGAACCTGCGACGAGATCCGCGCGTGCACCTGGTGGCCGAGAGCGGGACGCGCGGGCGCGAGATCAGGGGCGTGGCCCTGCGGGGCCGGGCCCAGTTCCTCGACGACACGTTGGAGCGCCGGGCACTGGTGGCCCGCATCGTGGACAAGTACCATCCGCACCTCGAGGGTTACTGGGGCGGGCGCGCGATGCCGGCCGACCGCGTGATGTTCCGGGTGGTGCCCCAGCAGGTGCGCGCCTGGGGGCTCGACTGACGAGCCGCCCGATGCGGGCGGTCGTCGAACGGGTGACCGAGACGCCGACCGAGCGCCTCGCGGCCCTCCTGGCCGAGAGCGAGCGGCAGGGCTTCGCCTGCGTGCGGCGACTCGTCGAGGAGTGGAGCAGCGGAGTCAACCGCTTCGATCGGCCCGGCGAGGCGCTGTACGTCGCCACCACCCCCGGCGGCGACGTGGTGGGAGTGTGCGGGCTCAGCGTCGATCCCTACGCCGAGGATCCGCGCGTCGGCCGTCTCCGGCCCCTCTACGTGAGGGTGGCCAGCCGGCGCAGCGGCACCGGCGAGCAGCTGGTGGCCGACGTGGTGGCGGCCGCCCGCGGGTGGTTCGACCGGCTCCATCTGCGCGTCGCCGATCCCACCGCGGTGCGCCTCTGCGAGCGCATGGGCTTTCGCCCCGCGAGCGGCGGGCGTGACCACACCCACGTGCTGCCGGTCGGGTGAGCGCGAGTGGCCGAGCGCGCAGACCGCGCCCGCGTCCGGGGGCGGGGGCGGAGCCCGGGCATCGGGCCCCGCCCCGTGCGGGAGGCCGATCGGACCGGGATCAGATCGTCTCGATCTTGATCTCCCGAGGCCGGATCTCCTCCGCCTTCGGCAGCGAGACGGTCAGCACGCCGTCCCGATACCGCGCCTTGACCCGGTCGGTCTGGACGGGCATCGGGAGCGAGAAGCTGCGCTGGAACTTCCCGTACCACCGCTCCCGCCGGTAGGGCGTGGCCTGCTCGTGCGAATCGGGCTCCCGCCGCTCGCCCTGGATCACCAGCGTGTCCCCGGTGATGGACAGGTTGATGTCCTTCTCGTTCAGCCCGGGCAGATCGACCGCGACCACCAGCTCATCGCGGGTCTCCAGCATGTCCACCGCGGGCGCCCACGTCTGATCCGCCAGGCCGAAGGTCGGCGAATAGCCGAAGAACTGATCGAAGAGACGGTTCATCTGCGTCCGGATCTCTCCGACCTCACGGGACAGACCATCCGAGAGCGAGTGATAGCGGGTCAATGCCGTAGCCATAGCCGATCCTCCTTTCCGGGGCGCTGTCGCGAGCCCCGGGTTCGTGTTTCTGCTCTTCTTCTAGACGGCCGATGGGGGTCTGTCAAATCGCCGAAACCTCGGCCGGCGACTTGACGCCGCGAAATCCTGTGCTAGTAAAGCAAAGGGTCGGCGCGCATCGCCGTGCCGGAGTCGCGTCATGCGGATCGCTCAGGTCGCTCCTCTGTACGAGAGGGTCCCACCCGTGCGCTACGGGGGGACCGAACGGGTCGTGGCCCACCTGGCGGACGAGCTCGTTCACCGCGGCCACACCGTCACCGTGTTCGCCAGCGGCGACTCGGTGACGCGGGGCCGGCTGCACGGCGTCACCCGCGCCGCGCTGCGGCTCGATCCGCAGCGTCCCGATCCGCTCGCCGCCCACGTGCTCGAGCTGGCCCAGGTGTTCGAGCGCGCCCGCGAGTTCGACGTGATCCACTGTCACGTGGACTACCTCGCGTTCCCGTTCGCGCGCCTCGTCTCGACCCCGACGGTGCACACCCTCCACGGGCGGCTCGACCTGCCGCACCTGCGGCCGCTCTTCGCGCACTTCGACGACGTTCCCCTCGTTTCCATCAGCCAGGCCCAGCGGGCTCCCCTGGACGGGCTGCGGCTGCACTGGGCCGCGACCGTCCACCACGGGATCCCGGTGGCGCGGTACCGGTTCTCCCGGGCCGGGGGCCGCTCGCTGCTGTTCCTCGGGCGGATCTCGCCCGAGAAGCGGCCGGATCTGGCGATCGCGGTGGCGAAGCGCGTCGGCTTGCCGCTGCGGATCGCGGCCAAGGTGGACGCGGCCGACCGCGCCTACTTCGAGCGGGAGATCGAGCCGCTCCTCCGCCACCCGCTCATCGAGTTCTTGGGCGAGGTGAACGACGCCGAGAAGGTGGAGCTGCTGGGCGACGCGCTGGCGCTGCTGTTCCCGGTCGACTGGCCCGAGCCGTTCGGCCTGGTGATGATCGAGGCCATGGCCTGCGGCACCCCGGTCATCGCGCGGCCGATGGGCGCGGTCCGGGAGGTGGTGGTCCCGGGCCAGACCGGCCTCTTCGGCGACGACGTCGACGAGCTGGCGGCGGCCGTCCGCCGCGTCTCCATGATCAGCCGCACCGCGTGCCGCCGCCACGTGGAGACCCGCTTCTCGGTGGAGCGGATGGCCGCCGACTACGAGTCGGTCTACGCCCGGCTGGTCCCGTCGACCAAGGCGGCATGACCGGGTGGTGATGGACGTCGATGCGGAGCGTCGGTATGCGACCATGGCCGCCAGCCTGGCCGCCGACCTTCCCAAGCTGGTCCTGAAGCATCAGGACAGCTTCCTCGTCGCCGATCGGCGCGGCGATTTTCCCGAGCTCCCGGGGGGCGAGTTCGGCTTCTACGTCGACGACACGCGGGTCCTGCGCCGGCTGGAGCTCTTCGTGCAGGGCCTGCCGCCGCTCGTGCTCAACGCGACCGCGTCGGAGGACGAGCACCAGCTCGCGGTCGACCTGTCCAACCCGGACCTGGCGGAGGCGGGCCGCCCGCCGCTGCCCGGGCAGAGCGTCCGGCTCGCCCGCCGGCTCACCCTCTACGAGCGCCAGCTCAGCCAGACGGTCACGGTGGAGAGCTACGCCCAGGAGCCGCACGCGTTCCTGCTCACCTGGCGCTTCGACGCCGACTTCGCCGACGTGTTCGAGGTCCGCGGGCTGCGGCGGGCCCGCCGCGGGCGGACGATCCCGGCCGAGGCCGGCGCCAGCCGGGTCCGGCTGGGCTACCGAGGCCTGGACGGAGTCATCCGGATCACCGAGCTCGCGTTCGATCCGCCGCCCGACGAGCTCACGACCGAGGCGGCGCACTACCACGTGGCGGTGCCGCCGGGGAGCCATCTCGAGCTCGCGCTGACCATCTCGGCCCGGGCGGAGCCGGAGACGCCGCCGCCGACCCTGAACATGGGTGAGATCATGCACCGGCGCCGCGCGGGCAGCGAGCGTCTGGCCGGGCAGGCCACGAAGATCCAGACCGACTCCGAATCCGTCAACCGGTGGCTCCAGCGCGCCCGGACCGATCTCCACATGCTGTTGACCGAGACGCCGGACGGGCCGATTCCGTACGCGGGCATTCCCTGGTACGTGGCGCCGTTCGGCCGGGACAGCCTCATCACCGCGCTCCAGGTGATGGCGTTCGAGCCCGAGATCGCGCGGGGCACGCTGCGGTTCCTGGCCCGGCACCAGGCGGCGTCGGACGACCCGTTCACGGATCAGGAGCCCGGCAAGATCCTGCACGAGTATCGCCGCGGGGAGATGAGCGCGTGCCGCGAGATCCCCTTCGTGCCCTACTACGGCTCGGTGGATGCGACCCCACTCTTCATCATCACGCTCGCGGAATACGTCCGATGGACGCACGACGTCGCGCTCGCGCGGCAGCTGTGGCCGGCGGTGGAGCGCGCGCTGGTGTGGATGGTCACCCAGGCGGGGGACGACGGCTACCTGCGCTACCAGCGCCGGTCCACCCAGGGCCTGGCCAACCAGGGCTGGAAGGACTCGCACGACGCGATCAGCCACGCCTCCGGCGCGCTGGCGCCGGCGCCCATCGCCCTCGTCGAGGTCCAGGGCTATCAGTACGCCGCGCTCTCCGGCGCCGCCGAGCTGGCCGACCTGGTGGGTCACGCCGACATGGCCGGGACGCTCCGAACCCGCGCGGGGCGACTGCGCGAGCGGTTCGAGCACGACTTCTGGATGGAGGACGAGGGCTTCTACGCCCTGGCCCTCGATGGCGACGGCGAGCCCTGCCGCGTGATCACCTCGAATCCGGGCCACTGCCTGTGGGCCGGCATCGCGGACGAGGCGCACGCCGAGACGGTCGCCAAGCGCCTGCTCGCCGGCGATCTGGCGAGCGGCTGGGGGCTGCGGACGCTGTCCGCCCGCGAGCGGCGCTACAACCCGATGAGCTATCACAACGGATCGGTCTGGCCGCACGACACCGCGCTGGCCGCGGCCGGCCTGCGGCGCTACGGCTTCGTGGAGCCGTTCATGACCCTGGCCACCGGGCTCTTCGAGACCGCGATCCGCTGCGAGGGGCTGCGCCTGCCCGAGCTGCTGTGCGGGTTTGCGCGGGTGCCCGGATTCGGCCCGATCCGCTATCCGGTGGCGTGCGCGCCGCAGGCGTGGGCCGCGGGGGTCGTGTTCCACCTGCTGTTCTCCATGCTCCAGTTCGAGCCGTCGGCGGCGACGAACCGGCTCACCCTGAACGCGCCGGTGCTGCCGCCGTGGATCAACTGGCTGGAGCTGCACGGTCTGCGGCTCCGGGACTCGAGCGTGGACCTGGTGGTGTCCCGGGGCCGCCAGGGGGCCGCGGTGGAGGTGATCGGCCGGCGCGGCGACGCCGAGGTGGTGGTGCGCCGCTAGCTAGCGGGACCGGAGCGGCGGGTCAGCCCCGGATCAGCATCACCAGGCCCGAGAGCAGCAGCACCGCGAAGACCACCCGGCGGAAGCGCTCGCGATCGAGCCGCGCGAAGAGCAGCATGCCCGCCGCGAGGCCCGCCACCGCGGGCAGGGCGTAGCGCCAGGTGAGGCGCCACACCTCGGCGTCGAGCAGCCCCGCCCACCAGTAGCCGGCGAGGATCACCGCCTGGTTGATCACGAGGAAGGCCTGGATGTTGGCCTTCACGGTGCGCGCGCTCCAGCCCCGGGACGCCGCGTAGAGGATCACCGGCGGCCCCGGCGTGCCGATGGCTCCGCCCAGCAGCCCGGCCGCGAGGCCCGCGCCCAGGCCCCAGCCGCGCCCGGTCAGGCGCTCCGGGTAGAGGCCGAGCCACTCCAGCGCCACGATCCCGATCAGCACGAGGCCGATGAGCCGCTTGAGCACGTCGGCGGGCAGGACCGCGAGCAGCCAGATGCCGGGAGCGGTCGCGATCACGCTGCCCACCACCAGCTCGATCATGCCCTCCCGGGTGAAGTCGCGCCGGAGCGGCACGAAGATCACCAGGATGAAGACGGTCGCGTAGAGGGTGATCAGCACCACCGCCTGGTGCGGCGACATGAGCCAGGGCAGGAACGCCAGCGAGACGGGCCCGATGCCGAAGCCGGCCAGGCCCTGGACGAAGGCGGCCGCCCCGATCACGACCGCGCCCAGCGCCCACGCGAGCGACACCGAGCGGGCCTAGAACTTGGTGGGCCAGCCGGCGAGGCGGTGGCGGCCGATCGCCGAGCGGGAGCGGGCGAGGGCGAGGAAGCGGATCACCACGTCGCGGGTGTCCGCGGGATCGATCACCTCGTGCACCAGATGGCGGGCCGCGGCCCCGTAGGGCAGGGTGTCGAGCTCCCACCGGGCGAGCAGCTCCTGCCGGCGCCCGGCGCGCTCCTCCGGGGGCCGGCGCGCCAGCTCGGCGCCGTGCACCACGTTCACCCCGGTGGCGGGGTCCATGAAGGACATCTCCGCGGTGGGCCACGCCACCAGCAGGTCGGAGTAGCCGCCGCCGCCCATGTTGAAGTAGGCCTGCCCGTAGGTCTTGCGCACCACGATGGACACACGCGGCACCGTGACCATGCCGAGCGCCTCCATCCAGGTGATGATCTTGCCGGCGACCCGCTTCCGCTCGGCGTCGCGCCCGATGAAGAAGCCCGGCACGTCGTGCAGGAACACGAGCGGGATGTTGAAGGAGTCGCACAGGGCGAGGAACGAGACGGCCTTGTCGCGGCCGTCGGCGTCGCAGGCCCCGCCCTTGTGCATCGGCTGGCTCGCCACGAAGCCCACCACGTGGCCGCCCATGCGGGCGAGCGCGGTGATCAGGCTCCGGCCGAAGCGCTCCTTGATCGGGAAGATCTCGCCACCGTCGGCGAGCCGCCGCAGCACCCGGGTCATGTCGTAGGCGCGGTTGCGCGCCTCCGGCACCAGCTCCGCGATCGTCGCCATCTCGGCGCCGGAGCCGGCCGGCACCTCCTTGTGGGCGGGGCCTGACCGCGGTGCGAGGGCAGGTAGGAGAGGAAGCGGCGCACGAGCGCGAGGCAGGCGTCCTCGGTCGGGGCCGACGCGTCCGCGAAGCCGGTCTCCTCGGTGTGCACCTTCACACCGCCCAGCTCCTCGGGGGTGACCCGCTCGCCGGTCGCCAGCTCCAGCACGCGGGGACCGGACACCGCCATCGAGGCGCCCTCGAGCATCACCACGAAATCGGAGAGGCACGCGTTCCAGGTCGGCAGCCCGTAGGACGGCCCGAGCACCGCGGTCACCATCGGCACCCGGCGGCGGCGCGTGCCGTAGTAGGTGGAGTTGCCGAAGGAGGCGATGCCGGCCGAGCCCATGATGTCGGGCATGCGGGCCCCGCCCGCCTCCGCCAGGTACACGATGGGCAGCCCGCGCCGCGCGGCGAGGCGCTTCAGCTCCGCTTCCTTGTGCGAGGCCACGCGGCTGGACGTCGCGGCCAGCACCGTGAAGTCGTTGGAGCACACCACCACCGGCCGGCCGTCGATGCGGCCGAAGCCGCCGACCTTGGAGTCGGCCGGCGACTCGTGCTCCATGCCCGGCACGTCGGAGGTGTTGAAGGTGCCGATCTCGAGGAACGAGTCCGGGTCCAGCAGGCGATCCACCCGCTCGCGCGCGTTCAGCGCGCCCGCCGCCCGTCGCCGCGCGAGGCGCTCGGATCCACCCATGCCGCGGGCCTTCGCGCGCCGGGCGTGGAAGTCGCGCATCCGCTCGTCCCAGGCCATGGCGCCCGGCATTGTAGCAGCCCCTCGCCATTCCGGGGGCGCTTGGGTACACTTCGGGAGCGCGATTCCATCCCCGCTCCATCGGAGGGCGTCCGAGATGAAGCACCACAAGGTCTACCGAACCGAGCTCACCCCCGTGAGCTTCCTCGTCCGCAGCGCCTACGTCTTTCCCGACAAGACGGCGGTGGTGCACGGGGCGCGGCGCTACACGTACCGCCAGCTCGCGGAGCGGGTGAACCGCCTCGCCTCCGCCCTGCGCGCGGCGGGATTGCGCAAGCACGATCGCGCGGCCTTCATCTGTCCGAACATCCCCGCCATGCTGGAGGCGCACTACGGCGTGCCCGCGGCGGGCGGCATCCTGGTCGCCATCAACATCCGGCTCTCCTCCGACGAGATCGGCTACATCCTGCAGCACTCCGGCTCCTCGTTCCTCTTCGTCGACGCCGAGTACGAGAGCGTGATCAAGCCGCTCGACCTCAAGGGCGTCCGGGTGGTCCGGGTCGACGACACCGGCGCCCCCGGAGACCCCTACGAGGACTTCCTCGCGGGCGGCTCGCCGGAGCCGGTCGAGAGCTGGCTCGACGACGAGGAGGAGACGATCGCGATCAACTACACGTCGGGGACCACCGGCCGCCCGAAGGGGGTGATGTACTCGCACCGCGGGGTGTGGGTCAACGCGGTGGGCGAGATCATCGAGACCGCGATGTCGTTCGACACCGTCTACCTCTGGACCCTGCCCATGTTCCACTGCAACGGCTGGTGCTTCACGTGGGCGGTGACCGCGGTGGCCGGGACCCACGTCTGTCTCCGGAAGGTCGAGCCGGGCCGCATCTGGGAGCTCATCGACCGCGAGGGCATCACCCACTACAACGGCGCGCCCACCGTGCAGATCGGGGTGGTGAACGATCCGAAGGCCCATCGCCTCGAGCGGCCGGTCACGGTGACGGTGGCGGGCGCCCCGCCGTCGCCGACGCTCCTCGGCAAGCTCAAGGAGCTGGGCTTCCGGCCGGTGCACGTCTACGGGCTCACCGAGACCTACGGGCCGCACACCGTCTGCGGCTGGCACGCGGAGTGGGACGCGATGCCGCCCGACGAGCAGGCGCGCCTGGCCGCCCGCCAGGGGCAGGGCTACGCCCTCTTCGACCTCGTCCGGGTGGTGGATGGCGAGATGCGCGACGTGCCGCGGGACGGCGAGACCCTCGGCGAGGTCATCATGATCGGCAACAACGTGGCCAAGGGCTACTACGAGCAGCCGGACGCCACCGCGGAGGCCTTCCGGGGCGGCTGGTTCCACTCCGGCGACATCGGGGTGTGGCACCCCGACGGTTACATCGAGCTGCGCGACCGCAAGAAGGACATCATCATCTCGGGCGGCGAGAACATCTCCACCATCGAGGTCGAGCAGTGCGTGGCCCGGCACCCCGCGGTGATGGAGTGCGCGGTGGTGGCCATCCCCGACGACAAGTGGGGCGAGCGGCCCAAGGCGTTCGTGACCCTGAAGCCGGGACAGACCGCGACCGAGCGGGAGATCATCGAGTTCTGCAAGCAGCACATCGCGGGTTTCAAGGCTCCCGCCGCGGTGGAGTTCGGCGAGCTGCCGAAGACCTCCACCGGCAAGATCCAGAAGTTCGTCTTGCGGGATCGGGAGTGGAAGGGGAAGGCGAAGCGGATCAACTAGCGGTGGCGCGTTCGCCGAGATCCGGAGGCGCCGCTGGTGCGGGGCGGGGCGCGCGCCCGGCGCCCCGGGGGCTCGCCTCGACGCCGCGGCTCGCTCGGGCGGAGCGAGTTGCGACCCCCCATCCCCCCCAGAGGGGGTGGCGCGAGGGCCTGCGACCCGAGGCGGCTTGCTCGCTCCGCCGCTGCGCTTCGCGCGGCGCTACGGGGCCGAGCAGTTCCGCATGCTGGAGCCGCTCTTCCCCGGCCGCATCGACCTCGGGGTGGGACGCGCGCCGGGGAGCGACCAGCGCACCGCGCGGGGTGCTGCGGCAGGGCATTGCGCCGTACGGGGTCGAGGACTACCCGCGACAGCTCGAGGACCTGCGCGCGTTCCTGCGCGACGAGCCGCCCGCCGGTCATCCCCGGCGCGGGATCCACGCGATGCCGGTCGGGCCGAGCGTCCCCGAGCTCCGGCTGCCGGGCTCGAGCGACGAGAGCGGGGCTGCTGGCCGCCCACATCGGCGCCGCGTTCTCGTTCGCTCGCTTCATCAACGCGCACGGCGGCGCCGAGGTCGCGGCCGCCCCCCGGAGCAGCGTGGCGGTGTTCGCGGTGTGCGCCGAGACCGAGGAGGAGGCGCGCCGGCTCGCGCGCGGCCGCGACCTCTTCATCGTGCGGCTCTACACCGGGCGGCCCGGACCGTATCCGTCGGTGGAGAGGCGCTGGCCTATCCCTACTCTGCGCAGGAGCTGGCCATCGCGCAGCACGCGAGCCAGCGCAGCGTGGTGGGCACGCCGGACCAGGTGAAGGAGCGGCTGCTCGCCCTCGCGGCCGGCTACCGGGCCGACGAGCTGGTGGTGGTGACGATCACCCACGACTTCAAGGCCCGGCTGCGCTCCTACGAGCCGCTGGCCGAGGCCTTCGACCTGCCGCGCGCCGACTGATCGCGCGCGCGGCGACCGGAGGAGGACCGGCATGGCGTTCCGACTCGCGCTCCACACCTGGACCCTCGACACGACGCCGCTCGCGGAGGCGCTGACCGCGATCAAGCGGACCGGATGGGACGCGGTGGAGCTGCGCCGCGTCGACTGGGAGCGCGCCGCCGCGCCCGAGCCCAGCCCCCAGTCGGTGGAGGCCCTGGTGCGCGCCTCCGGCCTCGCGGTGGCGTGCGTGGGGGTGGAGCTGGGCTGGGTGTGGGCCGCCGGCGCGGAGCGGGCGCGCCTGCTGCGCGTCTTCGCCGAGCAGTGCGCGCGCGCGAAGGCCCTCGGCTGCACCACCGTCATGAGCGCGGTGAACCGCGGGCGGGGCGACGCGGGCGCGGCGGCGCGGAGCGTCCGCGAGGTCGGCGACATCGCGCGCGAGCACGGCGTGCGGCTGGCGGTGGAGTTCAACTCCGTGGCCGAGCAGCTGAACGCGCTCGGCCCGATGCGCGAGGTGATCGCGCGGGCCGGCCACCCGAGCGTGGGCCTGCTGCTCGACACCTACCACCTGGGCCGCACCGGGGCCTCCCCGCGGGAGATCGACGACCTGCGGCCGGAGGAGATCGCCTACGTGCAGTACAGCGACGTGCCGCGCACCGGGCTCGTCCCCGGCCAGGCCCTCGACCGCCTGCCGCCCGGGCAGGGCGGGGCGCCCATCAAGGAATTCTTCGCCGCGATCGCCGCGAAGGGCTACGCGGGCTTCGCGAGCTACGAGGCGCCGAATCCGGCGGCCTGGAAGCGCCCGGCCGCCGAGGTCGCGCGCGAGGCCCTCGCGGCCACGCGCGCCGTGCAGCCCTAGAAGGGTTCGCGGCTGCGGACCGCTGAGCGGTCAGCGCGCGGCGCGGGCGGCCCCGGAGGCCAGGAGGGCCGCGATCTCCGCGTCGCCGAAGCCGGCCTCGCGGAGGATCTCCTCGCTGTGCTCGCCGAGGCGCGGCGGGAGCCGGCGGATCCCGCCCGGGGTCTTGCCGTAGGTGGCGGGCGGGCCGGGCAGGCGCATCGGCCCCTCGGTCGGGTGCTCCACCGTCTGCCAGAAGCCCACCGCCTCCAGGTGCGGGTCGTGCAGCAGCGACTCCAGCGAGTTGACGGTCATCGCCGGGATGTTGCGCTTGTCGAGCTCGGTGAGCCACTCCGCGTTGGTCCGCGTGAGCGCCATCTTCGCGACCTCCGCGTAGAGGCTCTCGATGTGGCGCAGCCGCGTGCCGAGCGTCTTGTAGCGGGGGTCGTCCGCGAGGTCCTGGCGGCCGGTGAGCAGGAAGAAGTCGCGCCAGTTGTGATCGGTGTAGGGGAGGATCGCGAGGTAGCCGTCCCTGGTCTTGAAGGGACGACGGTTCGGATTCAGGATCCGCTTGTAGCCGATGGTGTCCACGGGCGGCCTGAAGGTCTCCCCGTAGAGGTGCTCCACCATCACCCACGCGGCGAGGGACTCGAACATCGGCACCTCGACCTCCTGGCCCTCGCCGGTGCGCGCCTGGTGGTAGAGGGCGGCGAGCACCGCGGCCAGCACCGTCATGCTGCTGGTCTTGTCGGCCACGATGGTGGGCACGTAGCGCGGCTCGCCCGCGATGGCCGCCTGCAGCGAGGCGATGCCGGAGGCGGCCTGGATGATGTCGTCGTAGGCCGGCTTGTCCCCGTAGGGCCCGGCGGCGCGGAAGCCGTAGGTGCCGACGTACACGAGGCGGGGATTCACCGCGCGGAACGTCTCGTACGACATGCCGAGCCGCCGCGCCGCCTGCGGGCGGTAGTTGTGCAGGAGCACGTCGGCGTCCCGGGCGAGGCGGAGCAGCACCTCGCGGGCGGCGGCCTGCTTGAGGTCGAGCACGATCGAGCGCTTGTTGCGGTTGCAGGCGAGGAAGAACGCCCCCATGTTCGGGTTCTTCATGGGGCCGAGCTGGCGGGTGGTGTCGCCCTCCGGGGGCTCCACCTTGATGACCTCGGCGCCCAGGTCGCCCAGCTGCTGAGCGGCCCACGGGCCCAGCACCACCGTGGTGCAGTCCACGACCCGCACGCCGCGGAGCGGTCCGGACACGGGGCCGGCCTCCCGGCTAGGCGCCGCCGGTGACGACGAGGGTCTGCCCGCTGACGTAGTCACTGTCCGGGCTGCAGAAGAGGTAGATCGCCCCCGCCGCCTCCTCGGGCAGCCCGCCGCGGCCCAGCGGGATCATCTGATTCATGGCCGCGATGCGCGCGCCCTGCACGCCCACCCTCACCCGGCGGCCGGCCACGTCGATGGTGCCCGCGTCGTCCTCCGCGAGCGGCTTGGTGAGCCGGGTCTGGATGTAGCCGAAGGCCACGCAGTTCACGGTGACCGCGTAGCGGCCCCACTCCTTGGCGAGCGTGCGGGTCATGCCGGTGACCGCGGCCTTGGCCGAGGAGTAGTTCACCTGGCCCGCGTTGCCGCGCACCCCGGAGGTCGAGGACACCTGGACCACCTTCCGCACCACGCGCTCGCCGCGCTTGGACTCGGCCTCGAACTGCGAGCGCAGATAGGGGGCGAAGGCGCGCAGGATGCGGAAGGGCGCGGTCACGTGCACGTCCATGATCGCGTACCACTGCTCGTCGGTCATCTTCTGGATGACGTTGTCCCAGGTGTAGCCCGCGTTGTTCACGATGATGTGGAGGCCGCCCAACTGCTTGACCGCGGTGTCCACGATGCGCTCCCCGAAATCCTTGGCGGTGACGTCGCCGTTGCAGGCCACCGCGCGGCCGCCCGCCTTCTCGATGAGCGCGATGGTCTCCCGCGCGGGCCCGTCGTCGAGATCGTTCACCACCACCGCGGCCCCGTCGCGGGCCAGGCGCAGCGCCACCTGCTGGCCGATGCCGCGTCCGGACCCGGTCACGATCGCCACCTTGCCGTCGAGCTGTCCCATGCCGTCGCCTCCCGTGCGGTGATCGTGGGCGATCATACACGATCCCGGTGTGGCCGTGGCGGACCGCCTCCGGTAGAATTCCCGCGATGGACACGCAGAAGATCGGCCGCTTCCGGGTCGACGCGGTGGTGGAGACGGCGGGGCCCACGCGGCCCACGTGGCTCCTGCCCGCGGCCACCCCGTAGGCGCTCGCGCCGCACCGCGACTGGCTCGCCCCGCATTTCCTCGACGGCGAGGGGCGCCTGCTCCAGAGCGTGCACGCCTTCGTGGTGCGAGCCGGCGACCTCACCGTGCTGGTCGACACCTGCATCGGCAACGACAAGGACCGCGGCGGCCGCCGGCCCTTCCACATGCTGCGGACCGGCTTCCTCGACCATCTGCGCGCGGCGGGCGTCGCGCCCGCGGCGGTCGACGTGGTGATCTGCACCCACCTGCACGTGGACCACGTGGGCTGGAACGCACGCCTGCACGACGGGCGCTGGGTGCCGACCTTCCCCCGCGCCCGCTATCTCTTCGCGCGCCGGGAGTGGGAGCACTGGACGGCCGAGGACGAGGAGGGGACCCGGCGCATCATGGCCGACAGCGTGGCGCCGGTGCTGGACGCGGGCCTCGCGCAGCTGGTGGAGATGGATCATCGGGTGGCGGACGGCGTCTGGCTCGAGCCCACCCCCGGTCACACCCCGGGCCACGTGAGCGTCCGCCTCTCCTCCGACGGCGCGGACGCGGTCATCACCGGCGACCTGATGCACCATCCGGTGCAGGTGGCCGAGCCGGGCTGGGAGAGCCACTTCGACTCGGACGTCGCCGAGGCGCGCCGGACCCGCCGCGCCTTCTGCGCCCGCTACGCGGATCGGCCGGTGGCGGTGCTGGGCACCCACTTCCACCATCCCACCGCCGGCCACATCGTGAACCGGGGGGACGGCTGGCGCTTCGTCGTCTGAATTCGGCTCCCCGCGGCGGACCCGGGCATATCATAGGCGGCGGGAGGACGACGGCGTGACGAACGAGACGACGATGCGCGAGATCTTCCGTCGCGACGGCTTCGTGGTGGTGCCGGGTCTGTTCGACGCGGCCGAGATCCGCCGCATCTCCGACTGGACCGACCAGCTGCAGGCCGAGCCGGAAGTGCCGGGCGGCATCATGATGTACTTCGAGCCGAGCCTGCTCGAGCCGGGCAAGCGCGTGCTCCAGCGCATCGAGAACTTCTGCCCCTTCCACCGCGGCTTCGCGGCCCTCTGCGAGGGCGACAAGCTCCGCGGCACCGCCTCCGCGCTCCTCGGCGAGCCGGCGGTGCTCTTCAAGGACAAGATCAACTTCAAGCTCCCGGGCGGCGACGGGTTCAGGCCCCACCAGGACCAGCAGGCGGGCTGGAGCACCTACGCCGACTTCTTCGTCACCGCGATGGTGAGCATCGACGACACGACCGCCGAGAACGGCTGCCTCGAGCTGGCCGCCGGCCACCACACCCGCGGCCTCATCGGGGACGAGTGGAAGCCGTTGAGCGAGGAGGACATGCGTCGGATGCGGGCGCGCCCGGTCCCGACGCGGGCCGGCGACGTGGTGTTCTTCGACTCCTACACGCCCCACGCTTCGGGCCCCAACCTCACCGCGGATCGGCGCCGGGTGCTCTACATCACGTACAACCGGCTCTCCGCGGGCGACCACCGGGCGCGCTACTTCGCGGACAAGCGGAAAAGTTTTCCCCCCGACATCGAGCGTGAGCCCGGCCGGACGTACACGTTCCGGGTGTGAGTTTTGTTGCTTCGCGGTGTCGACTGTGTTACTCGGAATAGCCGTGACCACTCGACTGTGCGCTCTCGGCCGCATCACGTTCCTGCTGCTGGCGTGCCTGGCGGTGGCCCGGCCCGCCTACGCCTACCTCGATCCCGGTACCGGCAGCATGCTGCTCTCCGCGGTGGTCGGCGTCGCGGCGGCGGTCGGCCTCGCGGTGAAGATGTTCTGGTACCGGCTCATCGGGCTCTTCCGCGGCAAGCCGCGAGGAGCCGGGGCGCCCTCCGCGGACAAGTAGCGCGCCCGGCCGGTGGGCATCTGGGAGGACTGGACCAGCTACCGGCGCTTCCAGAAGCTCCCGGCGTATGACCGCAATCTGGTCTTCTACTCCGAGACGCACCAGGACTGGCACCACCTCCAGCCGCTGATCGACGTCCTCACCGGCACCCTCGGCCGCACCGTCTGCCACATCACCTCCGAGCCGCGCGCGGCGCTGCCGCCGGCCACCGACCGCCAGCACGTCTTCCGCATCCGATCGACCGCCCTCTGCACGTGGCTCTTCCAGACCCTGCGGGCCGACGTGATGGTCCTGACCATGCTCGACCTGCACAACTTCCACCTCAAGCGGTCGCTCCACCCCGTCCACTACTGCTACGTGTTCCACAGCATGGGCAGCACCCACATGGTGGATCACGCGAACTCCTACGACCACTACGAGACCCTGCTCTGCGCGGGGCCCCACCACGTGGCGGAGATCCGGCGGCGCGAGGAGCTGGCCGGGCTGCCCCCCAAGCATCTGGTGGCCTACGGCTATCCGCGGCTCGAGCGCCTGGTGGCTGCCGCCCGCCCGCCGGTCCCGGCCGACCCGCCGACCGTGCTGCTCGCGCCCACCTGGGGGCCGGAGTCCACGCTGCACGTCTGCGGTGAGCGGCTCATCGCGGCCCTGCTCGCGGGCGGCGTGCGGGTGATCCTGCGCCCCCACTACCAGACCGCGCGCCTCGCGCCCGACCTGGTGGCGGGCCTGGTGGCGCGCTTCGGGGGCCACGCCGGTTTCCGGCACGTGGACCGCATGGAGGAGAGCGCGTCGCTCCACGAGTCCGACCTGCTCATCAGCGACTGGTCGGCGATGGCGATCGAGTACGCGCTCGGGCTCGGCAAGCCGGTGCTGTTCGTGGACGTGCCCCCGCGGGTGCGCAACCCGCGGTGGGCCGATCTCGGCCTCGAGCCGATGGAGATGCGGATCCGGCGCGAGCTGGGACGGGTCCTGCCCCTCGACGCGCTCGAGGACGTCCCCCGTCACGTGGCGGAGCTGCTGGCGGACGCGGAGCCGTTCCGCAAGCGCAGCGAGGCGTTCCGCGAGCAGTGGGCGTTCAACTTCGGCACGAGCGTCGAGGTGGGCGCCCGGGAGATCGCCCGGCTCGCCGAGGCGCAGCGGGGCCGCGGGTCCGAGGGCCGTCCGCGGTGAGCCCGCGCCGCCGGCTGCTCCGCTGGGTCATGTGGTTCACGGCGGTTCACACCGGGCTGCTGGCCGTGATCGGCCTGCGCTATCTCTGGCTCTACATCCGCCTCTCGCCCGACGTGGCGTGGGTCTATGCGCCGCTCGCGTTCGTGGGCCAGATCGCCGCGCTCGGCTACCTGCCGGTCCTGCTGCTGATCGTGCCGCTCGCCGCGCTCGTGCCGTGGGCCCCCCTGGTGGTGGCGCTCACCGTGGCGGTGGGCAGCGCGGGGGCGGCCTTCCTCATGCTGGACAGCCTCGTGTTCGCGGAGAACCGCTACCACCTGAGCATCCTCACCGCGACGCTCCTGGCTCCGCAGACGTGGGTCTTCCTCGGGATCTACTTCGTGCTGGGCCTCGCCATCGAGGGCATGCTGGCGCGGCTGGTGTGGCGCCGCACCGCGGAGGGCCCGACCGCCCGCTGGCCGGGCCGGCTGGTCGCGTGGGGGCTCGTCCTCTGCTTCGTGGCGGGCCACCTCATGCACGCGTGGTTCGAGGCGCGCTACGACGTGGCGGTCACCTCGTTCACGCGCTATCTCCCGCTCTACTTCCCGCTGCGCGACACCAAGGTGCAGGTGCGCCTGGGCCTCATCGATCGCGCGGCGGCGCGGGAACGGGGAGTGGTGGAGGCCCTCGCCCGGCATCCGGCCGGCGAGCTGCAGTATCCGCTGCACCCGCTCACGTGCTCGCCGGCCCAGCCGTTGCCCAACGTCCTGCTGATCGTCATCGACGCGATGCGGGCCGACGCGCTCAATCCGCAGGCCGCCCCGCGCATGAGCGAGTTCGCCCGCGGGGCGACCCGCTTCGCCCACCACTACAGCGGCGGCAACGCCTCGCGGGCCGGCATGTTCTCCATCTTCTACGGCGTGCCCGCCACCTACTGGGACGCCTTCGCGGGGTTCGCCCGCCCGCCCCTGCTGATGGATCTCTTCCGCCAGCACCACTACCAGCTCGGTCTGTTCGCGAGCTCGCCGATCTATCGCGGGGTGGGGCTCGACCGCACGGTGCTGGCCCGCATCCCGAACCTGCGCCTCGAGACCAGCTCGACCTTGGCCGGCTCCAGCGGGCGCGACCGGACGCTGACCGAGGAGTGGTTCCGCTGGCTCGACGACCGCGAACCCGGGCGGCCGTTCTTCGGCTTCCTCTACTACAACGCGGTGGTGGCGATCGAGCCGCCCGACGACTATCCGGCCGTGTTCCAGCCGCCGCCCCGACCCACCCGGCAGCAGCGCAACTACGCGCGCTACCAGAACGCGGTGCACTTCGTGGACGGCCTCGTGGGCCGGGTGCTCGACGACCTGCGCAAGCGCCGGCTCCTCGACGACCTCCTGGTGATCATCACCTCCGACCACGGCATGGAGTTCGACGAGAACGGCCTCGGCTTCTTCGGCCACGGCACCTCCTACAGCGAGTACCAGATGCACACCCCGCTGCTGATCCGCTGGCCCGGGCGGACGCCCGAGGTGATCGAGCGGCGCACCTCGCACAACGACCTCGCCCCCACGCTGCTCACCCGGCTCTTCGGCTGCACCAACCCGCCCAGCGACTACTCGAGCGGCCAGGACCTCTACACCGGCAGCCCGTGGCCGTGGCTGGTGGCGGCCAGCTACAGTGAGTTCGCGCTGCTCGAGCCGGACCGGGTGACCATCGTGTACCCGGCCAGCTACGAGATCCGCGACCGCAACTATCGCCTGATCCCGCATCCCACCCCGCCGCGCGACGCCCTGCTCGAGGCGCAGAAGGAGATGGGCCGGTTCTACCGGTGATCGCGGCGCTGCTGCTCGTGGCCGTGCTCGCCGCGCCCGCGCGCCCGGCGGGGGCGGGGCCCGCGGACGAGGTGCGCGTCGCCACCGAGCGCCTCGAGCTCGCCGTCGCGCTCGCCGGGGCGCGCCCGGTGTCCTGGCGCGCCTGCCGCCCGTCGTGCGTCCGGGCCGACGCGGGCGCCGGCACCGCGGTGCGCTTCGTGGCTCCCGGCGATGGATCGAAGGTGCGCCTCGTCTTCGACGGCCATTCCGGTCCCGTGCACCTCGACCAGCTGCGCTTCGTCGCCGAGCCGAGCGACGACGCCCGGACGCGGGGGGTCACGCTGCGGGCCGACCTGCCCGTCGACGGCGTCCGCGTCGAGCAGTCGTTCGCGCTCAGCCGGGACGGCTACGAGACGACGCTCACGGTGCGGCTCGTCGGCCCCGGCGCGTCAGGCTACGGCGCGCGCATCGCGCCGAGGCTGGAGCTGGTGCCCGGGCGCGACCTGGGCCCCGAGCCGGCGGCCGGATTCGGCTCGCTGCTGGAGGGGGTCGGCCGGGTGATGGTGGCCGCGGGCGCAGCCCGCGCCGTGCCGACCGCCTCGGACATGCCCCGCATCCGGGCGGGGGAGTGGGCGGGCGTGCGCGGCCGCTTCTGGGCCATGCTCACTCGCCCCGACGACCACGACACCGTGATCGGGTCGGCCGAAGACCATCCGGGGCTCTGGCTGGTTGCCCATGCGATGGAGCCGCCGCCGGCCCCGCGGACCGAGTGGCGCTACACGATCTACGCGGGCCCGATCGAGCGCAGCGCGCTTCGCGCCACCGACCCCGCGCTGGGCCCGCTCCTGCTCTCCGGGCTCTGGTGGCCGCTGCGCGCGCTCGCCCTCGGTCTCCTCGCGCTGCTGAAGGCGCTGACCGCCGGGCTCGGGCACCCCGGCGTCGCGATCATCGCGCTCGCGGTGTCGGTGAAGCTGCTCCTGTGGCCCCTGGCCCACGTCGCCGACCGGCTGCAGGAGCAGGTCAACGCCACGAAGGCGCGCCTTCAGCCCGGCCTCGAGGCGATCAACGCGGCCCACCGCGGAGAGGAGCGCACGCGCCGGACGCTCGCGCTCTACCGCGAGCACGGCGTGCACCCGCTCTACGCGCTCAAGAGCCTGGCCGGCTTCCTGATCCAGATCCCGGTGTTCATCGCGGTGTTCGACATGCTCGCGGAGGACATCGACCTCTACCGGGCGCCGTTCCTCTGGATCCGGGACCTCGCGCATCCCGACGCCCTCGCGGCCCTGCCCGCGTGCGTGCCCTTCTTCGGGTGCGACCTCAACCTGCTGCCGTTCCTGATGAGCGGCGTCTCGCTGGCCACCACGCTGCGGTTCCGCTCGCCGGTGCTCGCGCCCGCGCTGATGCGGACGCAGCGCCGCAATCTGGCCGGGATGGCCGCGCTGTTCTTCCTCCTCTTCTACACGTTCCCGGCCGGCATGGTCCTCTACTGGACCTCCACCAACGCGGTCCAGCTGGTGAGCCAGGAGATCGGCCGCCGGTGGCGGGGACGGGGCGGGCTCACCGCCGAGCGCGCGGCCTGACCGATCCCGGCCGCGCGCCCGCGCGCTCAGCCGCGGGCGGTGGCGGCGCCCTTCTGCAGGAGATCGTCGTAGAAGCGGGCCAGCGCCTCCAGGACCGGGGCCGCCGCGCCCGCGTAGGACGAGCCGTGCATCACCGCGAGCGTGCGGGGCTCGAGCCGGGCCAGCCGCCGGATGGTGGCCGGGGTGGCCGCGGTCACGCCGGTGAAACCGAACGCCCGCTCCGCGGCCATCGCGGGGCCCGCGATGTCGCCGTCGGTGACCGGCGCGGGGTCGCCCGCGTGGGTGAAGAGGTCGCTGGTGAACAGCGTGCCGGTGGTCTCCTCCAGCAGCAGCCCCGCGTCCCAGCAGTGCGGCACGTGCGGGGTGTCGAGACGCCGCACCCGCCGGCCGCCCAGGTCCAGCACCTCGTCGTTGGCAAGCACGCGCGGCGGCCGAGGGGACTGGTCGTTGAGCCAGATCGCGCAGCCGATGGCGCCGTGGGCCACGGTGGCGGCGGGCGCGGCGTCGAGCCACTCGACGAGGGCGCCGCACTCGTCGGCCTCCACGTGGCTGAAGGTGATCCAGCGCAGCCGGCGCAGGTCCATCACCCGCGCGGCCGCCTTCGACACCGCGGGGAACAGCGCGCGCTGGCCGCAGTGGAAGAGCAGGGGCTCCTCCGCGTCCACCAGGAACTGGTTGAAGGTCAGGCCGCTCGGCCCCACCGCGGGCAGGAAGGTCGAGAGGCGATAGATGCGCTCCGCGATCTCGTCGACTCGGGTCTCCATCGGCACCTCCGTCTCGCATACTGCGCGGCGCCCGCGGACCAGTCAAGGCGCGCTATAATCGCCGGACTCAGGCGGGTCGGGACCTCGGCAGGCATGCCGCGCCGCCGGGACCGACCGGCGGGGCTATACTGGGCCGGATGGCGTACAACGCGTGGTTTCAGTGCATCAACGGATGCCCGGGGGAGTTCGACCTCCGGGAGGTCATCTACCGCTGCCCCACGTGCGGGGACCTGCTCGAGGTCCAGCACGACATGGACGCCCTGCGCTCCCGCTCCGCGGCGGCCTGGATCCAGCTCTTCGACGACCGCTACCGCCGCAACACCTATCCCTACGGCTCGGGGGTGTGGGGCAAGAAGGAGTGGGTGGTGCCCTTCATCGACAACGAGAACATCGTGTCGATGTACGAGGGCAACTCCAACCTCCTGTGGGCCGACCGCTACGGCAAGCAGCTCCACGTCGAGGACCTGTGGATCAAGCAGTGCGGCAACTCGCACAGCGGATCGTTCAAGGATCTCGGCATGACGGTGCTGGTCTCGGTGGTGAAGGAGATGATGGCGGAGGGCTCGTCGATCGACGCGGTGGCGTGCGCCTCCACCGGTGACACCTCCGCGGCCCTGGGGGCCTACTGCGCGGCCGCCGGCATCCCGGCGGTGGTGCTGCTCCCCAAGGACAAGATCTCGATCGCCCAGCTGGTGCAGCCGCTCGCCAACGGGGCCCTGGTGCTCTCGCTCGACACCGACTTCGACGGCTGCATGGCGGTGGTGCAGGAGATCACCAAGGAGAAGCGCATCTATCTCGCCAACTCGATGAACAGCCTGCGCATCGAGGGGCAGAAGACGGTGGCCATCGAGATCGTGCAGCAGTTCGACTGGGAGGTGCCGGACTGGATCGTGATCCCCGGCGGCAACCTCGGCAACGTGCACGCGCTCGGGCAGGGCTTCCTCATGATGCACGAGCTGGGGCTGGTGAACCGGCTGCCCCGCATCTGCCTGGCCCAGGCGGAGCGGGCCAATCCGCTCTACCGCTCGTTCCAGAACGACTTCAAGACGTTCGAGCCGATGACCGCGCAGCCCACGCTGGCCACCGCGATCCAGATCGGCAACCCGGTCTCGGTCAAGCGGGCGATCCGCACGCTGCAGCGCTTCAACGGGGTGGTGGAGCAGGCCAGCGAGCAGGAGCTGGCCGACGAGGCGGCCCGCGCCGACCGCACCGGCATGTTCAACTGCCCCCACACCGGCGTGGCCCTGGCCGCGCTGCGGAAGCTGGTCGACCGCAAGGTGGTCCGCTCCGGGGAGCGCGTGGTGGTCCTCTCGACCGCGAACGGCCTCAAGTTCGCCGACCAGAAGGCGGCCTATCACATGGGCACACTGCCTGGCATCAAGCCGACGTACCGCAACAAGCCGGTCGAGCTGCCCGCCGACGCCAAGCGCGTGGCGCGGGCGATCGCGCGCCACGTGGAGAAGGCGCGCGCGCTGGTGTCCTGATGGCCGAGCGCCACGAGCCGCCGGGAGCCGATCCGGCGCGCAAGCCGATCGGGCCGAGCACGCTGGCGGTCCACGGAGGGGAGACGCGGCCCAAGCCCGCCCACGCGCTGACCACCCCGATCGTGCAGACCGCCACCTACACCTTCGCCAGCACCCAGGAGCTCAAGGACCACTTCGACGGCAAGATCGAGCGCGTCGAGTACGGCCGCTACGGCAACCCCACCCAGCGCGTGGCGGAGGCCAAGCTGGCCGCGCTCGAGGGCGCGGGCGACTGCCTGCTGTTCGCGAGCGGGATGGGGGCGATGACCACCGCGCTGTTCGCGATGCTCTCGCGCGGCACCCACGTGGTGGTGACCGACGACAGCTATCGGCGCACCCGCCAGTTCCTGAACCAGACGCTGTCGCGCTACGGCATCGAGGTGTCCACGGTGCCGGCGGGCGACTACGAGGCGCTGGAGGACGCGATCAAGCCGACCACCCGGGTGCTGGTGAGCGAGTCGCCCACCAACCCCTACAACCGCATCCTCGACCTGGAGCGGTTCGCGGCGATCGGGCGGCGCCACCGGGTGAAGACGGTCATCGACGCCACGTTCGCCACGCCCTACAACCAGCGGCCCCTCGAGTGGGGCGTCGACCTCGTGGTGCACTCCGCCACCAAGTACCTGGGGGGGCACAACGACCTGCTGGCCGGCGCGGTGCTGGGCTCGGCCGACCTGATCGGCGGCATCCGGGGCCTGCAGGGGATCACCGGCGCGGTGGTGGATCCCTTCGCGGCCTACCTGCTGGTGCGCGGGCTCAAGACGTTCGCCCTGCGTATGGAGCGGCAGAACACCAACGCCCTCGCGCTGGCCGAGTTCCTGGCCGGGCATCCGCGCATCGCGCGGGTGCACTACGCGGGGCTGCCCGGCCATCCCGATCACGGGGTGGCCCGCAAGCAGATGCGGGGCTTCGGGGGCGTGGTCTCCTTCGAGGTGGACGGCGACCTGGACGCGGCGACCCGGGTGGTGGATGCCTGCACCATCCCGTTCATCGCGGCGTCCCTGGGCGGGGTGGAGAGCCTCATCGAGCAGCCGGCCATCATGAGCTTCTACGAGCTCACCAGCGAGGAGCGGCTGCAGATCGGGATCAAGGACAACCTGATCCGCTACGCGGTCGGCATCGAGGACGCCGACGACCTCATTGCCGACCTCGCCCAGGCCCTCGACCGCGCCTTCTGACGGGGTCAGGTCTTACATTCCGACATTTTCCGGGCGCGCGACGATGCGCCTCTAGCGGCGAAAATGTCGGAATGTAAGACCTGACCCCCAGTTGTGCCGGGGGGCCGCTCTGTGGTATAGGCTCGGCATCCTTGAGGCCACCGTCGCTCTCTCCACACCCCGTCATCGTGTCCTGAGGAGGAGGCCCGCATGAAGCGATGCGCCCCGCTCGCCGCCGCCCTCGTCCTGGCCCTCGTGGCGTGTGCCGTCGGGCCGGTGCCCGCCGCCGCCCAGGCCCGGGACACCTTGACCGTCGCGCTCGTGTCCCACGCGCCGACCCTGGATCCCCACATGCACTTCGAGCGGGTGGGGATCCTGGTCAACATCAACATGTTCGACTCCCTGCTGCACCGCTCCACCAAGCTGCAGTTCGAGCCGTCGCTGGCCACGTCCTGGAAGGCGATCTCGGACACGGTGTGGGAGTTCAAGATCCGGAAGAACGTGCGCTTCCACAACGGGGAGATCCTGACCGCCGCCGACGTGAAGTACTCGTTCGACCGCGTCATCGACCAGACCAAGAAGTCGCCCCAGTACGGCAACATCCGCGCGATCAAGGAAGTGAAGGTGGTGGACGCGGACACCGTGCACATCATCACCGACAAGCCGTTTCCGCTCCTGCTGGAGCGGCTCGTGTTCTTCCCGATCGTGAACAAGAAGCACGTCGAGGCGGTGGGCGACCAGGCCTTCGGCACGAGTCAGCCGGTCGGCACCGGGCCCTGGAAGTTCGTGGAGTGGAAGCGCGACCAGCTCATCCGGCTGGAGGCGTTCGACCAGTACTGGCGCGGGAAGCCGCCCTTCAAGCACCTGATCTTCCGCGCCGTCCCGGAGACCGCGACCCAGGTGGCCGAGCTGAAGACCGGCGGCGTGGACATCATCCGCGAGGTGTCGGCCGACCTGATCCCCGAGCTCAAGAGCCACCCGCAGACCTACATCTCCTCGACACCCATCCTGCGCGTGCACTACGTCAACCTCGACATGCGCACGACGCCCTTCGACAAGAAGCCGGTGCGGCAGGCCGCCAACTACGCGATCGACAAGCCCACCGTGATCCAGAAGCTCATGGCCGGGCTCGGCACCCAGGTCGCCACCACCGTGCAGCCGCTGGCCTTCGGCTTCGATCCCGAGGTGAAGCCCTATCCCTTCGACCAGAAGAAGGCCAGGGAGCTCCTCGCCCAGGCCGGGTTCCCGAACGGCGTCGACATCACGCTGCACAGCTCCTCGGTGGCCAACCGCCCCGCCTTCGAGGCGATCTGCCAGATGCTGACCGAGGTCGGCATCCGCGCGACCCCGCGCATGTGGGATCCGGGCCCGGCGTGGAACAAGTTCTTCCAGGCCGAGGGCAAGGCCACCCAGGGCGCGCACGGGACCTGGGGCAACTACTCGGTCTTCGACGCCGACGCGGTGCTGCACCCGCTCTACCACACCGAGCCGGGCGGCTGGATCGGCAAGTGGTACACGCGCCTGGAGGGCCTCGACCGGCTGATCGACGAGGCGCGCTCGACGGTCGACCAGGCCAAGCGCAAGCGCCTGTACAGCCAGATCCAGCACATGATCCGGGAGGAGGCCCCGAGCATCTTCCTGTGGACGCAGTACGACAACCTGGGCATCTCCAAGAAGGTGCAGTACGCGGCCCGGCCCGACGAGTGGCTCTGGCTCTTCGACGCCAGGCCGGCGGCTCGCTAGCGCGGAAGGAGCCCCGTCCCTGACCCGCTGAGGGCCGGCCCGTGCTGAGCCTCGTGGCGCGTCGCCTCGTCCGCCTGGTGATCGTGCTGGCCGGCGTGTCGCTGGTCACGTTCGCGATCCTCCAGGTGAGCGGGGACCCCATCGCCCTCATGATGCCGGAGGCGCCCGAGGCCGACCGGGCCGCCCTCCGGCAGGCGATGGGGTTCAACGACCCCCTCGCGGTGCAGTTCGGCCGCTTCGTGGGCAACATCGTCCGCGGCGACTTCGGCCAGTCCTTCTTCCACCGCGAGCCCGCGCTGCCGCTGGTGCTCGATCGCATGCCGACCACCCTGCTGCTCACCGTGTTCGCGATGGGCGTCTCCCTCGCGCTCGCGATCCCGATCGGCATCGTGAGCGCGGTCCGCCGGAACTCGCTCTTCGATCACGGGGCGACCCTGGTGGTCTTCCTCGGCACCTCGATGCCGGTCTTCTGGACCGGGATCATGCTGATCCTGCTGTTCGCGGTGCACTTCCGGGTGCTCCCGGTGTCCGGCTGGGAGAGCTGGGCCGCGCTGGTGCTGCCCGCCATCACGCTGGCCACCTTCTCGACCCCGCTGCTGCTGCGCATCGTGCGCTCCGGCATGCTGGAGGTGATCGGGCTCGACTACGTGCGCACCGCCCGGGCCAAGGGCGTGGCCGAGTGGCTCGTGATCTGCCGGCACGCCCTCACCAACGCGGCCCTGCCCCTGGTCACGGTGGCCGGGCTGCAGTTCGGCCTGCTCCTGGGCGGGGCCATCATCACCGAGACCGTGTTCGCGGTGCCCGGGCTCGGCCGGCTCATCGTGGGCGCCATCCGGCAGCTCGACTTCCCGATCGTGCAGGCCGGGGTCTTCGTCCTGGCCCTGATCGTGGTGCTGGTGAACTTCACGGTGGACCTGCTGTACCTCTACCTGAACCCCCAGATCCGGGTGCGCTGAGCGCCATGGCCATCGGCACCCTCGCCCCGACCATGAACGCGACCGCCGGCCCCGACGCGGCCGAGGAGCGCTCGCGGGTCTGGCGCAAGCTCGTGCGCAATCCGGCCGCGATCGCGGGCGCGCTCGTGCTGCTCGTGATCGTGGGCGCGGCCGTCTTCGCGCCCTACGTGGCGCCGCACGAGCCGGCCCGCCAGAGCCTCATCCGCCGCTTCACCCCGCCGATCTGGACCGCGGGGGGCAAGCCCGGCTACGTGCTGGGCACCGACCAGGTGGGGCGCGACATCCTGAGCCGGATGATCCACGGGGCCCGCGTGTCGCTGCTGGTCGGCGTCGCCGCGGTGGCGGTGAGCCTCGTGGTGGGGGTCGTGCTGGGCCTGCTCAGCGGGTTCCTCCAGGGGCGCGTCGACACCGTGATCATGACGATCGTGGACGTGACACTGTCGTTCCCGCAATTGCTCCTCGCGCTGGCGTTCGTGGCCGCGCTCGGCCCGAGCCTGCTCACCATCATCATGGTGCTCGGCCTCACCGGGTGGGAGCGTTACACGCGAGTCGTCCGCGCGGAGGTCCTGGCCCTCCGCGAGAAGGACTTCGTGGAGGCGGCTCGCGCCCTCGGGGCCGGCCCCCTGCGCACGCTGGTGCGGCACCTCCTGCCCAACACCTTCTCGTCGATCATCGTGATGTCGACGCTGCAGGTGGCGCAGGCGATCCTGCAGGAGGCGGCCCTGTCGTTCCTGGGGGTGGGGACCGGGAACGTCTACCCGACCTGGGGGCAGATGATCTCGCTGGGCCGCGACTTCGTCACGGTGGCCTGGTGGCTGCCGACCTTCCCGGGCCTGGCCATCCTCCTCACCGTGCTCTCCATCAACCTGGTCGGGGACCGCCTGCGGGACGCCCTGGACCCCCGGACCGGCTGAGAAATCCGGTTGCAAAGGACCCCGGTTCGTGGGCACACTCCCCCAACGTCACGCTCCTCCGTCCGTCGCCTGGCGGACCCCGGGAGCGCGCCCGACGTGATCCGATCCGACTCACACAAGAGGAGTCCCGACCCCATGTAACGACCGGCCCGATCTGTCGGCGATGATCAGTCGCCGGAAGGAGTGACCCGATGACTCGTCCATCCTTCCCGACCGCTCTGATCGCTCCGCTCGCTCTGACCGTCTCGCTCCTCCTCGTGTCCAGCGCGGCGCTGGCCCAGACGCCGAAGCGCGGGGGCACGCTCCGCGTCAGCTACGGCAACGAGATCTCCCACCTCGACTTCCACACCGCGCCCGGCTACGAAATGATGTGGGTCGCGATGAACGTGGGCTGCGGCCTCGTCAACATCACGCCGGACGGGAAGTTCGTGGGCGACGCGGCCGAGTCCTGGAAGATCTCCGCGGACCACCTCACGTACACCTTCAAGCTCCGGCCCAACGCCGTCTTCCACGACGGCACCCCGGTGGACGCGGCCGCGGTCAAGTTCAGCATCGATCGGCTGATGGACCCCGCGACCAAGTCGGGCATGCGGAGCTTCTACGAGCCGGTGCACTCGGTGGAGGTGCTCGACCCCCGGACCGTGCAGGTCCGGCTCAAGCATCCCTACGCGTTCTTCCTGCACATGCTCGCCGCCTACCGGACCGGGCTGGTCCTCTACTCCCCGACCGCCACCCAGAAGTTCACGCTGGAAGAGCGCAAGCAGGGCAAGCCGGGGGCGGTGGTGGGCTGCGGCCCGTTCCGGCTGGTGGAGTGGGTGAAGGGCGGCCACCTGGTGATGGAGCGCTTCGACAAGTACTTCGTGCCGGGGCTGCCCTATCTCGACCGCGTGGTGATCCGCACCATCAAGGACCCGGTGACCGAGATGGCGGCCTTCAAGGCCGGCGAGATCGACTTCATCGCCTCCTTCTCGCCCGAGCACATCGACACCCTGAAGGCGCAGAGCCCCAACGCGGTGATCATGACCGGCAAGGAGACGACCCCGATGCTCGCGGCCATGAAGGTGACCGTCCCCAAGGACGGCAAGCCCATGTCCAAGGAGCGCGCGCCGCACCCGATCTTCGGCGATCTCCGGGTGCGCAAGGCGATCGGCTGCTACGGCATCGACCGGCAGGAGATCGTCCGGATCGCCTTCAAGGGCAAGGCCACCCCCTGGGTGGGCATGAACCCGCCCGGCACGCTGGACACCGTGGACGTGAACGCGATGTGTCCCTACGACCCGGCCAAGGCCAAGGCAATGCTGGCGGAAGCCGGCTACGGCCCGTCCCGGCCGCTGACGTTCGAGCTGATGGCCGATACCGAGAAGTCGGTGTTCAACGTCATCGCGACCGTGATCAAGGAGCAGATGGCCCGGCTGGGGGTGACCGCGAACATCCGGCTCGTGGACAAGGTGTCCTGGATGAACTCCACGCTGCAGGACGGCCCCTGGGACATGTACGTCGAGGATCTCCTCTCGCTGATCACCCTCGACAGCAACGCCTACCTCTCGAACAGCACGTCGACCTGGAGCCACCCCCGGCACAACGACAAGCGGGTGGACGAGCTCTACGCGCGCTACGCGCGGGAGATGGACGCGGAGAAGCGGAAGGCGATCGCCCGGGAGCTCCAGGAGTTCATGGTCGAGAACATGTACTGGAACAACATCTCCGGCTCGCCCTTCTACATGGTCGCCCAGCCGTGGATGAAGGGCTACACGTACAACGCGGAGTTCGAGGTGCACTACGAGCGCGTCTGGCTGGACCGCTAGCGCGGCGGGGTCCCCGGCATGCGCGCGTACGTCCTGCGGCGGCTGGTCCAGATCGTGCCCACGGTGCTCATGATCACCTTCGTGGTGTTCCTCATGATGCAGTCGATCCCCGGGGATCCGGTGGTGGCGCTGCTCGGAGACGCCTACACCGAGGAGGACGCGGAGCGCATCCGCGAGGCCTACGGTCTGGACCGGCCGGTGGTGGAGCAGTACCTCATCTGGCTCGGCAAGCTCGTCCGGGGCGACTGGGGCGTCTCGATCCTGACCGGGCGCCCCGTGCTCCAGGACGTGCTGGTCCGGCTGCCGGTCACGCTCGAGCTCGTCGTCCTCTCCATGGGAATCGCGCTGCTGATCGCGGTGCCCGCCGGCATCATCGGCGCCCTGCGCCGCAACACCTGGGCCGACTACGCGGCGACCTCGGCGGCCATGGTCGGGGTGTCGATCCCGGAGTTCTTCGTGGGGGTGCTGCTGCTGCTCGCCTTCTCGTTCGGGCTGCAGGGCGTGCTGCCGAGCTCCGGCTGGATCTACCTGCCCGGGACGTGTCCCAACATGGTCTGCGGGGTCAGCCTCTGGGGCAACCTGCAGCACGTGCTCATGCCCGCGATCGCGCTCGGGATCGGACGGGCCGCCATCCTGACCCGGTTGCTGCGCGCGAGCATGCTGGAAGTGATCCGCACCGAGTACGTGACGACCGCCCGGGCCAAGGGGCTCGGGGAGCGGCCGGTCGTGCTGAAGCACGCCTTCAAGAACGCGCTGATCCCCACCGTGACCGTGATGGGGCTGCAGGTCGGCTTCCTCATCGGCGGGGCCATCGTGGTGGAGACGCTCTTCGCGATGCCCGGCCTGGGCACCTTCGGGATCGACGCGATCATCGCGCGCGACTACCAGCAGGTGCAGGGCTTCGCCCTCATCACCGCGCTGGCCTTCGTGCTGATCAACCTGTTCGTGGACCTGCTCTACACGCTGCTGGATCCCCGGATCCGGTACGCCTGAGGACGACGATGAGCAACGGCGGCGAATCGGCGACGGGCGCCCTCGGCGGCGCCGAGTTTCCCCTCGATGTCGCCGCGCCCGGTCTCGGCGCGCGGCCGGGATCGCCGGTCCGGGAGGCGATCCGGCGGCTGCGGGCCAGCCGCACCGCGGTGCTCGGCGCCGCGATCGTCGCGACGCTGGTGCTGGGGGCGATCGGGGCCGACGTGCTGGCTCCCGGGAGCCCGATCGAGAGCGACCAGTCCCAGACCTTCGCGCCGCCGAGCGCGGACCACCCGCTCGGCACCGATCAGCTCGGGCGCGACATGCTGAGCCGGGTCATCCACGGCAGCCGCGTCTCGCTCGTGGTCGGCGTCTCCTCGGTCATCCTGGCCCTCGGCCTCGGGGTGCCGCTGGGCCTGATCGCGGGGTATCTCGGGGGCCGCGTGGACGGCCTCGTGATGCGCGCGATGGATCTGATCCTCGCGTTCCCGGTCTATTTGCTGGCGATCATCATCATGATCATGTTCACGCCGACCGCGGGCCTCCTCGGCACCATCAAGGTGGTCGGGGCGATCGCCATCGTGCGCGTCCCCATCTACGCCCGGCTCGTCCGGGGCAGCGTGCTGTCGATCAAGGAGAAGGAGTTCATCGAGGCCTGTCGGGCCCTCGGCGTGCGGGACGGGGTGATCCTCCTGCGGCACGTGCTCCCGAACTGCCTGGCTCCGATCATCGTCACCACCACGCTGGGCATCGCGACCGCCATCATCGTGGAGGCCACGTTGAGCTTCCTGGGACTGGGCACGCAGCCGCCCACCCCGAGCTGGGGCTGGGACCTGAAGGCCAACGTGGCGTTCATCCAGGCCAACCCCTGGCTGTCCCTCTTCCCGGGGCTCGCGATCTTCGTCACCGTCCTCGGGTTCAACCTGTTCGGGGACGGGCTGCGCGACGCGCTGGATCCGCGCCTGAAGTAGCGACCCTCAGGCCCGCTCCACCGCGGGGGCGGTCCGGCCCGCGCGCTGGGCCACCAGCACCGCGCCGAGGCAGGCCAGGCCCGCCGCGTCGCTCCAGATGCCCGGGAAGATCAGCAGCAGCCCGCCGCCCACCAGCACCACGCGCTCCCACGTGCGGGTCGCCTCGCGGAAGTAGCCGATGAGCCCCGCGGCCAGCATCACGATGCCGGTGGTGGCGGTCAGCGTGCGCCACGCGATGTGGAGCACCGACGGGCTCATCAGCAGCAGAGCCGGGTCGTAGGCGAACGAGAACGGGATGATGAAGCCGGAGAGCGCGAGCATCATCGCGACCCACTGGGTGCGCCAGACGTCCGCGCCCGCGATCGACGAGGTCGCGTAGGTCGAGATCGCGGTGGGCGGGGTGAGGTCGGCGAGGATCCCGAAGTAGAAGACGAACATGTGGGCGACCAGGGTGGGGACGCCCAGCTGCACCAGGGCGGGAGCGGCCATGATGGACGTGATGATGTAGGTGGCGGAGGTCGGCAGCCCGGTGCCCAGCACGAGCGCGGCGACCATGGTGAGGACCAGCGTCATCAGGAGGCTGCCGCCCGCGAGGCCCACGATGCCGGTGGCCAGCTTGAGCCCGAGCCCGGTGGTGCTCACCACGCCGACCACGATGCCGACCGTCGCGCACGCGAGCGCCACCGGCATCGCGGCCTGGGCGCTGTCGGCCAGGATGGCGAGGACGCGGCCGAGCCGGATCCGGGTGTCCCGCCGCACCCACGAGAGCAGGAACGCGGCGATCAGGCCCCAGAAGCCGGCGAAGAGCGGGGAGCGGCCCTCGACCAGGAAGTACACGAGCACCGCGGGCCCGCCCAGCAGGTGGACGTCGCGGCGGAGGACCGCGCCGAGCCGCGGGAGCGCGGCCCGGTCCAGCACCGGCAGCCCGCGCCGGGCGGCCTCGAAGTGCACCATCACCCCCACCGCCACGAAGTACAGGATGCCCGGGATCGCGGCGGCGACCGCGATCGAGGCGTAGGGCACCTGGAGCGTCTCGGCCATGATGAAGGCGGCCGCGCCCATGACGGGCGGGATGAGCTGGCCGCCCATCGAGGCGCACGCCTCCACGCCGGCCGCGAACTCGGGGCGGTAGCCCGCGCGCTTCATGAGCGGGATCGTGAAGGCGCCGGTGGTGACCGCGTTGGCGATGGCGCTGCCGTTGACCATGCCGAACAGGCCGCTCGAGATCACCGCGACCTTGCCGGCGCCGCCGCGGGTCGACCCCGCGAGGGCGAGCGCCCCGTCGGTGAAGAAGCGGAGCAGCCCGCCGTGCGACATCACGCTGCCGAAGACCACGAAGAGGTAGATGAAGGTGGCGGAGACGAGGGCCGGGATCCCGAAGATGCCCTGGGTGGTCAGCGTCTGCTGGTCCAGCAGCGTGAGGAACGTCTCGCCCCCGTGGCGGAAGAAGCCGGGCAGCCAGGGGCCCGCGAAGGCGTAGGCCACGAAGGCGGCGGCCAGGATCACGAGCGCGGCGCCGATGTGGCGCCGGGAGGCCTCGAGCAGGAGCACGGTGAAGAGCACGCCCACGATCACGTCCAGGCGCTCGGGGGCGTCCACCATGGCCATCCGGCTCGCGAGCCGCTCGTTCTGCCAGACGAAGTACGCGGCGCAGAGCAGGCTCAGGAGCGCGAGCGAGCCGTCGAGCCAGCGGCGGGGCCGGCGCGCGGCGAGGCGGGCGGCCTCCGCCGCCGACTCGGGGGTGGGGTCGGTGAGGAACCCGAGCGCGATCGCGAAGGCCACGTGCACCGGCAGCTGGATGAGGAGATCGTAGAGCCCCGCGTAGGCCGTGTAGAGCTGGAACAGCGACCAGACGATGCCGAGGACGACCCGCGGCGAGCGGAGGTCAGGCACGGTGGACGATCTCCCCGCCGACCACGGTGAGCCGCGCGGTCTGGCCCACCAGGCTCTCGAGCGGCGCGGAGAGCGGATCGTGCTCGAGCACCGCCAGGTCCGCGGCCCAGCCCGGGGCCAGCCGGCCGCGCTCGCGCTCCGCGAAGGTGATCCACGCGCCGCCCTGGGTGAGCGCGAGCAGGGCCTGCCGGCGGCTCAGGCGCTCCCGCTCGCCCACGACGGCCCCGGTGCGCATGTCGCGCCGGGCCACCACCGCCGCGAAGGCGGCCCAGGGGTCCGCGGGCTTGTTGTCGGTGGCGATGCCGTAGGGGATGCGATGGCGGATGAGGCTCCGGTGGGGCAGGAGCTGGTCGGCGTCGCCCCCGAGCTTCGCGGCCTCCTCGCCGGCGGAGCGGTAGAGATACGAGATCGGGTTGGTGGTGGCCACCACCCCGAGCCGCCGGATCCGCGCCAGCTGCGCGGGCGTGGCCGCGTTCAGGTGCACGAGCACCCAGCGCAGGTCGCGGATCGGGTACCGCGCGGCCACCGCCTCCCAGGCGTCGAGCACCTCGGGCAGGCAGCGCGTGACCAGGGTGTTCACCCGCAGGCGATGGCGCGCGGCCAGCTCCGCCTGCATGGCGTAGGCGGCGGGGTCGTTGGCGCTCTCCACGAAGCCGGCCCACGCGGTGTAGGGCTGCCCCTCGTGGAGGATGCGGGCGATCTCCGGGTCGCCGCCGTAGTGGAGACAGATGCCGCCCACCCGCAGCCGATCGTCGCCCAGGCCGCGTCCGCCCGCCCAGGCCGCGAGCGCGGGGATCGCGCCGGCCGCCTCGGCGGCGGCCCACGTGGGGCTCACCGCGAGCGAGCAGCGCAGCCGGAGCTCGCCGCGCGCGTGGCTCTCGCGGTACGCGGTGAGCACCTCGGGCGCGATGCCGTGGCCCTCGTACACCGCGGTCACCCCGCGCGCCGCGTAGGCCCGCTGGGAGGCGACGAGGGCCCGGCGGCGGTCCTCGGCGGTGAAGCGCGGCGCCGCGCGCATCAGCGTGAACTCCATCACCTGGATCACGTTGTGCTCGACCAGGACCCCGGAGGGGCGGCCCGAGGCGTCCTTGACGATCTCGATGCCCCGGGGCGGCACGGTGGCGGCGGTGATGCCGGCCTGCTCGAGCGCGAGGCTGTTCGCCACCGAGTACACCGGGGGGCGGTTCCAGTATCCCCAGATGCCGCGGATGTACACCGGATGATCGGGCGCGGCCGCGTCCAGGTCCTCGCGGGTGGGCCAGCGCCCCTCGGCCAGGCACTCGGGCACGCCCTGGTAGAAGGGGGGAGCGCCCACCGGCATCGTGACGATCCACGTGCCCGGCTTCTGACGGGCCGCGCGCGCGCCGATCAGCCGCTGGATGTCCGCGATCGATCGGCAGCGCGCGAGCGAGGGGTGGAGGGCCTTGAGCCCCTCGCGGTCCAGGTGTGCGTGGGCGTCCACCAGGCCGGGCACGACGGTGGCGCCGTGCAGGTCGATGACCCGCGTCCGGCGATCGCGCCGCCGCGCGACCTCGCGGCCGCCGACCGCGGCGATGCGGCCGTCGGCGACGGCCAGGGCGCTCGCGACGGGACGGCGCGGGTCCAGCGTGAGGACGCGGCCGTTGACGAGGACGAGCGCGGGCGCTATTTCATCCACCCCTTCTCGCGGTACGCCCGCTCGGCGCCCGGGTGGAGCGGGATGCCGACCTTCTCGGGCTGCCACGCGGTCTGCGGGTCGAACGCGGCGAGCCCGCCGTGCCCGCGCACGAGCGCGTCCTTGTTCTCGATGACGGTGCGGGTCACGGTGTAGGCGATGGGCTCGGGCAGGTCCTCGTTGGTGATCAGCACGGTGGGGAAGCCCACGGTGCTCACCGGCTTGCTCTGCCCCTTGAACGTTTCGGCCGGCATGGTGGCCGCGGTGTAGCCGAGCGGCAGCATCGCGCGGGCCGTCTCGGGGTCGAGGCCGAGGAACTCCACGTCCACCGAGGAGACGATCTCGCTGACCGACGGGTGCTTGGGGGTGACCACCGCGAAGAGGATGTCGGCGCGGCCGTCCTTGAAGGCGTCGATGATCACGTTGTAGCCCACGTGCTGGGTGGAGCCGCCGAAGGCCTTGATCTCGTTGTAGCCGAGCCCGACCGCGCGCAGCAGCTGGCGGCCCGCGAACTCGCCGAGGGAGCCCACCGGCTGCGTGTACACCCGGACCGGCAGCTTCTTGTCCCGGATGTCCCGCACCGAGCTGATGCCGAGCTTCTTGGTGGCCATCGCCACCAGGTAGTAGGTGTCGAACCCGCCCACCAGCCCGCGGAGGTTCTCAAGCTTCTCGGTGTAGGCCTCCTTGCCCTCGTAGGCCCAGCGGTTGGTCACGGTGAACGAGAAGCCGAGCGGCGTCTCGTTCTTGGCCACCAGGCGCGGGTTGCCGACGCCGCCCGCGCGCGGCTTGACGTCGATGTTCGAGCCGGGCGGCAGGCTCTTGCGGAGCAGCTCGGCGATCGTCGCGCCGTAGACGTACCACGCGCTGCCGGTGTCGAGGGTGGCGAACGCCAGGGTGACCGGGGCGGTGCTCTGGGCGGAGGCGGGAGCCACCGCCACCGCCATCGCGAGCACGAGCGTGAGCAGGATCCTCATGCGGTCTCTCCTCGTCTTCTGGGGTGGAGGGGGCGGCGTGTCCGCGGGATTTTGACAGATCGGCCCCGGACGGTCAAACCGCCCCGTCGGTCCAGAGCTCGATCGGCGTGTCGCGCCCGCGCAGCAGGTGGGGGCCGCGGGCGACGAGCCCGGCCAGGGCCTCCGCGTCGGCCGCCTCGCGCTCGACTGCCGCCACCAGCGCGCCGCTCGCCACCAGGCCGGTGTCGAGATCGCGGGTGAGGGCCTGGAGCCGGCTGGTCACGTTGGTGGTGTCGCCCACGGTGGCGAACGCCATGCTGCGCCGGCTGCGGATGTCCCCGGCCACCACCGGGCCGTGGTGGATGCCGATGCCCATGCGCAGGGCGGGCAAACCCGCCTCGATCCGCTCCTGGTTCCACGCCTCGAGCGCCCGCCGCATGCTCCGCGCGCAGGCGAGGGTGTCGCTGGCGTCGCGGGGCCCCGGGTCGGGCACGCCGAAGGTCGCGAGCAGCGCGTCGCCGATGAACTTCTCGAGACAGCCGCCGTGGCGGAAGACCTCCTCCTCCATGCGGCCGTGGAAATCGCGCAGCAGGGTGAGGACCTGCTCGGGCGTCATCTCCTCGGCCATGGTGGTGAAGCCGACCAGGTCCGCGAAGAGCACGCCCACCGACTGCCGGCGCACCCGCCCGAGCGGCTCGTCGCGCTCGGCCAGGGTGTCCACCACCTTGGGCGAGAAGTAGCGCGCGAGATTGCCGCGGGTCCGCTCCGCGTCGAGCCGCTCGGCCACCAGCGCGCGGGAGCGGCGGACGAGCAGCGCGAGCCCGGCGGTCACGAGCAGGAACGCGACGAGCTCGTTCTCGAGCTTGAGCACCGAGACGTAGTTCGGGTCGAGGTAGCGGGCGAGGCTCGTGGTCTCGCCGCGGACGTCGAGGATGCTCTCCGGGCGGGCGGCGATCCGGAGGAAGCCGAGGCTCCAGGCCCCCGCGCCGCAGCATCCGGTCCAGAGCACCAGGCGCGGACGGAAGGAGAACGCGGCCTGCATCAGGAACAGGAAGAAGTACATGAACGACGCCCAGCGGAGGGGAAGGGCCGGCGGCATGGGATCGGGAGCGAAGGGGTTGGGCCACAGGAGCACCGCGGCGAGGGCGAGCGAGTCCACCAGCATGAACGCGTACGGGGTGATCGGCGGCGCGAGCCGCCGCGCGTACAGCGCGAGCTGGGCGAGGCCGGTGACGAGGAAGAACGCGGCGGTTCCCAGCACCCAGGCGAGCCCCCAGCCGCGCAGCGGGTTCACCGCGGCCAGCCAGGCGATGATGATGGCCACCGCGGCCGAGCGGATGGCGCTGGCCAGCATGAGCCCGCGCCGCTCCTCGCGCGCGAAGGCCCGCTCGAGCCGATCGCGCGCGCCGAGATCGCCCCCGGCGGAGGTCGGCACGGCGCTACGCGAAGCGATCGGGACGGTACGGCGAAAGCCGCGGGTCGCGGGTGCCGTCGAGCACCTCGGCCGCGACGAGGCGCCCCCACAGGGGGCCGAGCGTGACGCCGCTGTGGGAGACCGCCACGTACAGGCCGTCGACGCCGGCGACCGCGCCCACCATGGGCCGCTCGTCGGGCGGCATCGGGCGCACGCCGACCCGGGTGGCCTCCACGCGGGCCCCGGCCAGCGCGGGCAGGTGCGCGGCCATCGCGGCGAGGGAGCGCTCGGGCGGCCACGGCGGGGCGTCCTCCCGCCAGGTCTGATCGTGGGCGCCCTCCGCGAGCACGATGCGCCCGCCGCCGTCGGGCCGGAAGTGGCCGCCGGGGGCATGGACCGGGCGGCGCAGCGTCGTGGCCACCGGCGCGGTGTAGATCAGCCGGCCCGGCACGCGGCCGAGCGGGAGCGCGGCGCCGGCGAGCCGGGCCACCTCGGCGGCCGCGATGCCCGCGCAGTCCACGATCCAGTCGGCGCCCAGGCGATCGCCGCGCTCGGTGCGCACGCCCCGCGCGCGGCGGCCGTCCCGCTCGACGGCGACCACGCGCTCGTGCGGGCGCACGCGCGCCCCGCGGCGGCCCGCCTCGCTCAGGAGCGCCGCGATGAGGGGCACCGCCTCCACGTAGCCCTCGCCGGGCGTCCACACCACGCGCTCCACCGAGGGGGCGATGTGCAGGTCGGGCTCGAGCGCGCGGGCCTCGCGCGCGGCGATCCACTCGACCGGATAGCCCCAGCCGGCCAGGCGGGTCACCGCGGCCTCGAGGCGGGCCCGGCCCACCTCGTCCTCCTCCCAGGCCAGCGCGCCGTCCTGGTGGAGCCAGCCGCCGCCGCCCAGCTCCTTGGCGAGGGCGGCGTGCTCCTCCATGCTCGCCACGTTCAGGTCGTGGTAGTCCCTCGGGGTCTTGTTGAAGGAGTTGATCCAGGCGAAGGAGGCGCCGGAGGTGCCGGCGCCGGGGAGCCCGGCGTCCAGGACCGTGACCCGGGCTCCCCGCTCGGCCAGGCGATACGCCACGCCGGCGCCGACGCACCCCGCTCCGATGACGAGGACGTCGGCGCCGGTCACGCGGCGGCTACTTGTTGGGCTGCGGGGTGAGGCGCAGGTAGGGCTTGAGGGTCTTCCAGCCCTTGGGGAACTTGCTCTTCGCCTCCTCGTCGGTCACCGCGGGCACGATGATCACGTCCTCGCCCTGCTTCCAGTTCACCGGCGTCGCGACCTTGTAGCCGTCGGTGAGCTGGAGCGAGTCGATCACGCGCAGGATCTCGTCGAAGTTCCGGCCGGTGGTCTGGGGATAGGTGATCATCAGGCGGATCTTCTTCTTGGGATCGATCACGAACACGGTGCGCACGGTGTAGACCTCGTCGTGCGCGGGATGCATCATCCCGTAGAGGTTCGCGACCTTGCGCTCCGGATCGGCCACGATCGGGAACGTCGGCAGGTACCCCTGGGTCTCCTTGATGTCGTTCATCCAGCCCTTGTGGGAGTCCACCGGATCGATGGAGAGCCCCATGCACTTGACGCCGCGCTTGTCGAACTCGCTCTTGAGGCGCGCCACGTAGCCCAGCTCGGTGGTGCACACCGGGGTGTAGTCGCGCGGGTGGGAGAACAGGATCGCCCACGAGTCACCGATCCACTCGTGGAACTTGATCGGCCCCTGCGTGGTCTCGGCGGTGAAATCCGGCGCGGTATCTCCGAGTCTCAGCGACATTGCTCCTCTCCTCCTGTGTGGGTGGTTGCGCTGTGTTGAGTGGTTCGTGCGGGGGGCGGCTCAGCCGCCGCCGGTCTCGACCGGCGTGTCCGACCGACCGCCCCACTCCGTCCAGGACCCGTCGTAGACTGCCACGTCCCGCCGGCCCAGCCGGTAGAGGCCGAGGGCCAGCACCGCCGCGCTGACGCCGGAGCCGCACGTGGTGACCACCGGCCGCGTCGGCTCGACGCCCGCGCGGGCGAAGGCGGCGGCGACCTGCTCGGCGGGCAGCATCGAGTCGTCGCCGCTGAACAGCTCGTTGTAGGGCAGGCTCACGCTGCCCGGGATGTGCCCACCCCGGAGACCGGGCCGGAACTCGGGCTCGGTGCCCGCGAAGCGGCCGCGCGAGCGGGCGTCCACCACCTGGTGGTCGCGCCGCTCCAGGTTGTCGCGCACCCGCGCGAGGTCCGCGACCAGCTCGGACCGGAACGTGGCCGAGAAGCGCGCGGGCGTCGGGGTCGGGCGGCCGGACGCGAGCGGGCGCTTCTCCTGTTTCCATCGGGGGAGCCCGCCGTCGAGTACCGCCACCCGGTCGTGGCCGAACGCGCGGAACATCCACCAGGCCCGCGCGGAGGCGATGAGGCCCTTGCCGCCGTAGGCCACCACCCGGTCGCCCGCCGCGATGCCGAGGGCGCCCACCGCGTCCGCGAAAGCCTTGGCGTGGGGCAGCATGTGGGGCAGCGGGTTGGCGTGATCGGCGATGGCGTCGATGTCGAAGAACACCGCGCCCGGGATGTGGGCCTGCGCGAACTCGGCTGCCGCGTCGCGCCCGAGATGCGGCAGGTAGAAGGTCGCGTCGATCACCTTGAGGTCGGGCTCGCCCAGGTGGGCGGCGAGCCATTCGGTGGACACGAGGGGATCGGGCCCCCGACCGCTCATGCGGCGCCTCCCGGCGCGGCGGGGTTCGGCAGGAGCGCGTGCGGGCTCACCCCGTAGGGGTCGAGCGCCTCCTCCCAGCGCAGGTAGGCCTCCATCGCGGCGCGGCCGCGCTCGTAGGGCTTCAGCACCACGTCGTCGACCTCGCCGATCATGCGGCCGGCGCCGCTCTCGACCGGCCGCCCCGCCGCGCGCCACGCGGCCACCCCGCCGTCCAGCACGCGCGCCGCCGCGTATCCGAGGCGCCGCAGCGTGGCCGCGGCCAGGGTCGACTGCACGCCGTCCGCGCAGGTCACGAGCACCCGGTCGTGGTCCGCCGCCACCCGGCCGATCAGCAGCTCGAGCCGCCCGCGCCCGATCCACGTCGCGCCCGGCAGGTGGGCGCGCTGGTAGACGTCGCTCGGGTCCACGCTGATCACGACGTCGTCGCCCACCGCGCCCGGCGCCACGTGCTCCACCACTCGCGCCGCCGCCTCGTAGCCGGCGGGAACGAGCGCGGGCATCCCCTGCACGAGCGGGCGGCCCGAGCGCTCCCACGCGGGCACGCCGCCCTCGAGGACGGCCACGTGCGGGAAGCCCATCCGCCGGAGCCAGCCCGCGGTCATCACCGCGCGGCCGAAGCCGTCGCAGATCAGCACGATCCAGCCCGCGCGCACCGCCACGTACTCGTCGGTGGCCTGCACCGCCTGGCCGCCCGGGGCCCAGATCGCGCCGGGCACGTGGCCGGCCTCGTACTCCTCGCGGGTGCGGACGTCCAGGAGCGAGACGTTCTCCTCGTCGCGATGGCTCCAGCGCTCCGCGACCGCATCCGCGGACACCAGCGGGGTGCCGTCCTCCGCGGCCAGGCGCGCGGCCACCTCGAGGGCCCGGGCCCGGCTCGCCTCCGAGGGCGGGGGCGCCCACCGGCCGGCCCCGCGCTCCAGCTCGAGGCCGTCGAGCAGCCACCCCATGGTGCCGTTCTTCACGGCCACGATCGGGTTCGGGAGGCCCATGCGCCGCAGGGACTCCGCCCCGAGGTAGGAGCGGGTGCGGCCGCCACAGTGCACCACGATGGTCTGATCGGGCCGCGACACCACCTCGCCGATGCGGAGGATGAGCTCGCCCCCCGGCATGCTCCACGCGCCGGGCAGGCAGCCGCGCTGGTACTCCTCCGGGGTGCGGGTGTCCACGATCACCATGTCCTGCTTCTCCGCCATGCGCGCGGACAGCTCGAGGCAGGTCACCTCCGGCGTCTTGCGCTCGTGCAGCACCTGCTCGCCGAAGACCTTGCTCGGCACGTTGAGGCCCTGCACGACCGGGCGCCTGGAGGCGCGCCAGGCGGTGAGGCCGCCGGTGAGGACGAAGACGTCCGTGTAGCCCATCTGCCCGAGGGTGGGCGCGGCCAGCGCGGCGAGGCGGCCGTCGTCGTCGCACAGCACGATGAGGGTGGCGGGCGCGGTCACCAGCGCGGGCAGCCGGCTCTCCAGCAGGCGCCGGGGCAGGGAGGTGGCCCGGAAGATGTGGCCGCGCTCGAAGGCGGCGCGCTCGCGCACGTCGAGCAGCGCGTGCGGCGTGCGCTCCTGCAGCAGCGTGGCGAGCTGGTCGGGAGAGATCGCGCCCGGAGTCATGCTCCGGACGCTATCCGCGGACCCCGGTCCTGTCAAGGCCGCCGGCCCGCTAGTAGCGCGTCCGCCGCGACGTGCCCAGCACCCGGGCGAACGCGTCCACCGCGGCCTCGATCTGCTTGCGGGAGACGTCGAGGTGGGTCACCGCGCGCAGCCGCCGCTCGCCCATCACGCTCAGGCGCACCCCGGCCTCCGCGAGCAGCCGGTCGGCGAGGGCCGCCGCGGTGAGCCCGGGGGCGGTCACGTCGAAGATCACGATGTTGGTCTCGACGTGCGCGGGGTCCAGGGCGATGCCGGGCAGGGCCGCGATGCCGCGCGCGAAGAGCTGCGCGTGCTCGTGGTCCTCCGCGAGGCGGTCGACGTGGTGGCGGAGCGCGTACACGCCGCCCGCCGCGATGATGCCGGCCTGCCGCATGGCCCCTCCGAGCGCCTGCTTGTAGCGCCACGCCTCCTCGATGAACGCGCGGCTGCCGGCCAGGCAGGCCCCGACCGGGGCGCCCAGGCCCTTGCTGAAGTCGATCCACACCGAATCCACCGCCGCCGCGTAGGCCCGCGCGGGCGTGCCGGAGGCGACCACCGCGTTCAGCAGCCGGGCCCCGTCCATGTGCGTCGCGAGCCCGAGGTCGCGGGCGGCCGCGCTCACGTCCTGGACGGCGGCGAGCGGCCACACGCGCCCCCCGCCCAGGTTGCTGGTGTTCTCGATCGACACCAGCCGGGTCGGCGGCGCGTAGCGCGAGCGGCCGTGGGCGGCCGCGCGCACCTGCGCGCCGGTGAAGACCCCCCGCTCGCCGTCGAGCGCGGTCATGACCACCCCGGAGAGCAGCCCGGGGCCGCCGCCCTCGAAGTGGATCAGGTGCGAGGTGCGGTCGGCCAGCACCTCGTCGCCCGGGCGCGTGTGCACCTTGAGGGCGATCTCGTTGCACATGGTGCCGGAAGGCAGGTAGACCGCGGCCTCCTTGCCGAGCAGCTCGGCCACCATCTCCTGCAGCCGGTTGACGGTGGGGTCCTCGCCCTTCTGCTCGTCGCCCACCTCGGCCTCGCACATGAAGCGGCGCATCTCCGGGGTGGGCCGGGTCAGGGTGTCGCTGAAGAGATCGATCACGGCTTGCTCCTCCCGGGCCGGGCGGTCGTCTTGCGGCCCCTCGGACCCGGTGCGATTCTACATCCGAGATGCGGATCCTCGTGGTCGAAGACGAGCGGAAGGTCGCGGCGTTCATCCGCCAGGGGCTCGTGGAGGAGGGCCACGCGGTGGAGGTCGCCGCCGACGGCGCCGCCGCGCTCGACGCGATCGAGCAGGATCCCGCCTACGACCTGGTGGTGCTCGACGTGATGCTGCCGCGGCGCGACGGCTTCAGCGTGCTCAAGGCCATGCGGGAGCGGCACCTGCAGACCCCGGTGCTGCTGCTCACCGCCCGCGACGCGGTGGCCGACAAGGTCGCCGGCCTCGACCTCGGGGCCGACGACTATCTCACCAAGCCGTTCGCCTTCGAGGAGTTCGTGGCCCGGGTGCGGGCGCTGCTGCGGCGCCGCTCGGGGCGCGCGGAGCCGCGCCTGCAGCTCGCCGATCTCTGCCTCGATCCGGCCACCCGCGCGGTCACGCGCGGCGGGCGGCGGATCTCGCTCACCGCCCGCGAGCACGCCCTCCTGGAGTACTTCCTCCGCAACGTCGACCGCGTGCTCACCCGGCCCATGATCACCCAGCACGTGTGGGGGATGGACTTCGACCCCGAGAGCAACGTGGTGGACGTGTACGTGGGCTACTTGCGCCGCAAGATCGACGCGGAGGGCGAGCCCCGCCTGCTGCACACCGTGCGCGGCGCGGGCTACATGCTGAGCGCGGCACCGTGACCGGCGCGCGCCTGCGGCTGTCCCTCCGCACCACCCTCACCCTCTGGTACAGCGCGATCCTCCTCACGATCCTCGTCGCGATGGGCGCGGTCTCCTACTCGTGGCTGAGCTGGAGCCTCCATCAGGACCTCGACGCCTCGCTGCTGACGGTGGCCCAGGTCATCAAGGACACCGGCTCCTCCGACGTCTCGGGCGAATCCGACTCGCTGCTGCGCCAGCTGCTGGGGCCCGAGCTCTACGACAAGTTCTTCCGGCTGCTCGATCCCGAGGGCCATCCCCACGGCCCGCGCGCGGGCGGCAAGCAGGACGTGCTGCCGCTGTCCCCGCAGGCGCGCGCGCGGGCCGCGCGCGGCCAGTCCACCTTCGAGACGGTGGAGCTGCCGGGCCCCGAGTGGGTGCGCCTGCTCACCATGCCGGTGGTGCGCGAGGGCCACGTCACCGGGATGATCCAGGTGGGCATGGCGCTCCGGCGCACGCTCGCGGTGCGCGACCGCTACTTCGACACCTTGATGGTGCTGATCCCGCTCGGGGTGGGGCTGGCCGCGCTGGGCGGGGCGATGATCGCCCGGATCGCGCTGCGTCCGGTCGACGAGATGGCGAGCACCGCCCGCCGCATCACCGCCGAGGACCTGAGCCGGCGCGTCGAGGGGCGGGGCAGCGGGGACGAGCTGGACCGGCTCGCCGACACCCTGAACGGCATGCTCGCGCGGCTGGAGGACGCCTTCGGCCAGACCCGCCGCTTCGCCGCGGACGCGGCCCACGAGCTGCGCACGCCCCTGACCGCGCTGCGCGGGGGCATCGAGGTCGCGCTGCGGATGGAGCGCACGCCCGAGGAGTACCGGCGCGTGCTCGCCTCGAGCCTGGAGGAGGTCCAGCGCCTGATCCGTCTCGCCGAGGACCTGCTGCTGCTCTCCCGCTCCCTCGCGGGGCCGGATGGCGCGCGCGGCCCGGTGGATCTCGAGCCCCTCGTGCTGGAGGTCTTCGAGCTGGGCGCGCGCGTGGGCCAGGCCGCCGGGGTGGCGGTGCGGGTGGACGCGACCGCGCCGCTGACCGCGCGGGGCGACGGGGGCGCGCTGCGCCGCGCGCTGCTCAACCTGGTGGAGAACGCGGTGAAGTACACCCCGCGGGGCGGGAAGGTGGAGATCGCCCTCGCGGGGGCCGCCGGGGTGGCCGAGATCACGGTCGCGGACACCGGCATCGGCATCGAGCCCGCCGAGATCGAGCGCATCTTCGAGCCGTTCCACCGCCTGGAGGCGGCGCGCGCCCACGACACCGGCGGCGCGGGCCTGGGGCTCGCGATCGCGCGCTCCATCGTGATCGCGCACGGCGGGACCATCACCGTCGAGAGCACGCCCGGCGCGGGCAGCCGCTTCACCGTTCGCCTGCCGCTCGCCTGAGCGTCGGCCGGCCGATTCTCATCGGCCCCTCACCGCGCTCTCATCCCGCGCTGCTAAGGTGGCCCTTCGACGTCCCGAGCGATCTCACGGGGGGAGGGCACCGAGCCATGGAGTGCAGGCACGTCACCTATTCGGAGCAGAAGTTCGACCGGCTGGACAGCCTCGACGGCATCTCGGAGGCGCAGGTGCGCGAGCACCTGGCCCTCTACGCGGGCCACGTGCGCCAGGTGAACCGGCTGAACGAGGAGCTGGCCTCGCTGCGGCTGCGCAACCGGGCCTCCGGTCGCGACTTCGAGTTCGCGGAGCTGACCCGCCGGCTGGGCTTCGAGTACGGCGGCATGATCCTGCACGAGTACTACTTCTCGAACCTGCGCGCGGGCGCCTCGCTCCGGCCGCCCTCCACCTCCGCGGTGGCCGAGGCGCTCGCGCGCAGCTTCGGCTCCGTCGAGGAGTGGCGAAAGGACTTCCAGGCCATCGGCGGGCTGCGCGGGGTGGGGTGGGTGGTGCTCTGCGAGGATCCGGCCACCCGGCACCTCAGCAATCACTGGGTGGGCCTGCACCAGGACGGCGCGCCCGCCGGGTTCAAGCCGCTCCTGGTCATGGACGTGTGGGAGCACGCCTTCATGCGCGACTACCGCGCCACCGAACGCGGGCGCTATCTCGACGCGTTCTTCCGCAACATCGACTGGAGCGTGGTGGAGCGCCGGCTGGTCGAGCCGATGGCGACGCGGCCGGCGGCCGCCGCCTGATCAGGCCGCGCCGAACGGCGCGGGGCCGTAGTAGCGCGCGAGACGCGCCTCGAGCTCCGGGGCGGGGCCGTCCGCGGCCGGGTCGTAGGTCGGGGCGGCCGCCACCACCCGGCCGGACAGCGCGAGGGTCACGGTGGCCGCATCCCAGCTCACCCGCGACACCCAGCCCGTCGGCACCAGCACCTTCCGCCGCCCGATCCCGTGGCCCAGGCCGACCACGACGTGGCGGATCTCCCACGCGGCGTCCCCGAGCAGGAAGTCGGCCACGTGTCCCACGTCCTCGCCGCCCGCGTGCACGTAGAAGCCGACGACGGCCCGCGCGCTCCGCAGGTGCGGGTCGCCCGGCCGCCGGACGGGCGGCGGCATGGTGGCGACGGCGGCTTCCGGCCACTGGTAGGGGAAACCGTAGAAGCCGTAGTAGCGCGCGAGCTCCACGTGCCGCTGGCGCGCCACCGGCGGATCGCAGTCGGCGTCCGGGCTGCGCGCGAGGTCGTCGGCCCCGAGGTCGGTCCGCACCGCGCGCGCGGGCAGATCGATCCCGCGCACCGCCCACGGCGAGACCAGCACCAGGCGGTGGGCCGGCCAGTGCCCGATCTCCACCACCAGGTGGCGCACGTGGAAGCGACGGTCGTCGAAGTACAGGTCGTGGACGCGGCCCAGGCGATCGTCGGCGGGACCGGCGACGGCGCACTCGCGAAGCTTCGAGATCGGGATCAGCATGACACCTCGAGGCTACGGGGCGCGCGTGAGAGATGGATGAGAGGCGGGTGAGAAAACGCGGCATCGGGTCGCCCGGAGGGGATCGGCGTTAGGATTGGACGCGGAGGACATCGATCCAGTGTCGACCGAGACCGAGGTGCCCACCCTTCTCACCGCCTTCGGGCACGAGGCGAGCCCGGCGCGCGCGCTCATCGTGGAGCAGGCGCCGGGTCAGCGACTCGCCCGGACCCTGGGAGGCCTGGGGATGTTCTGGGGCCTCGGTCTCGCCTCCGTGTTCATCCCGGTCGCCCACTTCGTGCTGGTCCCGACGTTCGTGGTCGGCGGGGTCGTGATGGCGGTCAGGCGCGCCCGCGAGGATCGGCGGCTCCTGTGGGTGGAGGGCGCCTGCCCCCGCTGCGGGGTCGACCAGCGGCTGCGGCCGGGTGGCCGCTTCGTGGACGGGCGGACCTTCGACTGCCCCGCCTGCCACGGCAACATCACGCTGTCCACGACCGCCCCCGAGCGCGCCGCGGCGTAGCCCTAAGAAGCTTCTCATCCTCGCTTCATCCGCCCCTCATGTGGGCGATCTAGCGTCGAGGCATGAGCCAACGGGCGCGTTCCTTCTGGGTGGGCGGCCTCGCCCTGGTGGCCGTGGCGGTCGCGCTGCTCGCGCTCGCGAGCGCCACCGCGCGCTGGCGGGCGCGCGGGCTCGTGGAGCGCGGCGCCACGCTGGTCTCGGACGACCAGTACGTACCCGCGGTGCGTGAGCTCGTCCAGGCGGTGGCGGAGGCCCCGCTGGACGCGCGGGCCCACTACTACCTGGGCCTGGCCTACTCCGGCCTGGGCCAGGAGGCGGCGGCGCTGAGCCACGCGCAGGACGCGGTACGGCTCGACCCGCGCGACGCCCGCTACGAGGCGGGCCTCGCGACCCTCCTGATGCACGCCGGGCGCACCGCGGAGGCGGTGACCCACCTCCGCCGCGCGGTCGCCATCGAGCCCGTTTCGCCCGATTTTCGCTTGCTGCTCGCCGATGCGCTCCGCCGGGCGGGCGATGCCGAGGGCATGGAGCGCGAATACCGGATCGCCATGCGCCTCGCGCGGGGGGAGACCCCGGGGGCGCTGACCGACACGTCCAACCACTGGAGGAGACCTCGTCCATGAACCGACTGATCACGCGTTATCGCACCGCCGGCATGGCGGTGGTGGTGAGCGCGGTGGTGGCCCTGGTCGCCATCGCGGCGCACCTGTCCGTGGGCCACGCGGCCACGGGCCAGCTGTGGACCGAGCGCGCGGTGTCCGCCCCCGCCGCCGCGACCGTGCCGGCCCCGAACTGGGTGGAGCTGACCAAGGCGCTCAAGCCGGCGGTGGTCAACATCAGCACCAAGCGGGTCGAGGAAGGGGTGCAGATGCAGAGCCCCTTCGGGCCCAACGACCCGTTCGAGCAGTTCTTCAAGCAGTTCGGCGTGCCCCAGCGGCGCACCGTGCGCAGCATGGGCTCGGGCTTCATCATCAACCCCGACGGCTACATCGTCACCAACAACCACGTGGTCGAGGACGCGAGCGAGATCCTCGTGAAGATCGACGACGGCCGGGAGCTGCCCGGCAAGGTGGTGGGCCGCGACCCGCGTACGGACCTGGCCCTGCTCAAGGTCGACGCCACCGGGCTGCCGGTGATCCCGCTCGGCGACTCCTCGGAGCTGCAGGTGGGCGAGCCGGTGATGGCCATCGGCAACCCGTTCGGGCTCGAGCGGACCGTGACCACCGGCATCGTCAGCGCCACCGGGCGCGTGATCGGCCAGGGTCCCTACGACGACTTCATCCAGACCGACGCCTCCATCAACCCGGGCAACAGCGGCGGCCCGCTGATCAACTCGCGGGGGCAGGCGATCGGCATCAACGCCGCGATCTTCAGCCAGAGCGGCGGCTCGGTGGGCATCGGCTTCGCGATCCCGATCAACCAGGCGAAATCGGTGGTCACCCAGCTGGCCGCAACCGGTCACGTCACCCGCGGCTGGCTGGGCGTCACGATCCAGCCGCTCACCCACGAGCTGGCCAAGGGCTTCGAGGTGCCGGGCGAGACCGGCGCGCTGGTGTCCTCGGTGCAGGAGGGCTCGCCGGCGGCGAAGGCGGGCATCAAGGCCGGGGACGTGGTCACCGAGTACAACGGGCACAAGATCAAGCAGCCGTCCGACCTCTCCCGTCTGGTGGCGGACACCGCGGTGGGCAAGCAGGTCCCGCTCACCATCGTGCGCGAGGGCAAGACCATGAAGCTCGACGCGCGCGTGGCCAAGCTGGAGGAGCCGGACCAGCCCAAGGTGGCCAAGGCCGAGCCGGCCAAGGAATCGCTCGGGCTCACGGTGGAGACGTTGACCCCCGAGGTGAGCCGTGAGCTCGGTCTCGGCGACGCCCGCGGGGTGGTGGTGCGCGGCGTGCGCGACTCGAGCCCGGCCGAGAAGGCCGGCATCCGTCCGGGGGACGTGATCACCGAGATGGATCACAAGCCGGTGGCCAGCGCGAACGACATGAAGCGCGTGCTCGCCCAGCATCCCAAGGACCAGCCGGTGGTCGTGCTGCTGCATCGCGACGGCAACACCCTCTACGCGGCGATGAGCTCCTAGAGGGCCCAGGCCGGGGATCCGCGCCGCATCCGATCCCCGGCCGCCACCTCCCATGCGAGTCGACTACGAGTCTTCCGCGCCGGCGAGCCCCGAGCCGCTGGCGCTCTACTTCCGTGAGATCGGCGGCGTGCAGCGCCTGACCGCCGCGCAGGAGCGGCAGCTGGGCCACGGGATCGAGGTGTGCCGGGCCCGCCGCCGCCGGGCGCTGGCCGCGCTGCCGGGCGGTGTCGACGCGCTGCTCGAGCGCGCGGCCGGGCTCACCGCGCGCGCCGTCGAGACCCTGGTGGTCCTTCCGGGCGGGCAGGCACCCACCCGCGCCCAGCGGGCGCACGTCATGAAGACGCTGGCCCGGCTGCGCCGGCTGCGGCCGCGCCTGGCCGTCTCGGCGACCGCGCGCCGCGCCGCGTGCCGCCTCGTCGAGCGCCTGCCGCTGCGTCCCGACGTGATGGACGAGCTCGTCGCGACGGCGCGGAGCGGGCTCGACGGCGCGGGCCTGCGCGGCCGGCGCGCGCTGCGCGAGCTCGACGAGAGCGAGCGGGCGCTCCGCGAGGCGAAGCGCGCGCTGCTCGAGCCGAACCTGCGCCTGGTGGTGTCGATCGCGCGGCGCTACGTGGGCGGTTCCCTCACCCTCCTGGACCTGATCCAGGAAGGCAACATCGGGCTCATGCGCGCGGTGGAGCGCTTCGACCACCACCGCGGCTTCAAGTTCTCGACCTACGCCACCTGGTGGATCCGTCAGGCCATCGGCCGCGCGCTCGCGGATCAGGCGCGGACCATCCGCATGCCGGTCCACATCGTGGAGGCCATGAACCGGCTGCTGCGCGAGCGCCAGGTCTTCCGGCAGGACCACGAGCGGGAGCCCACCGTGCAGGAGCTGGCGCGCCGGACCGGCGTGTCGGAGAAGACGGTGCGGCTGGTGGACCGCAGCGCCCCGATCCCGGTGTCGCTGGACGCGCCGGTGGGCTCCGATTCGACCCTCGCCGAGTTCGTCCGCGACCGGACCATCCCGTCGCCCGAGGACACCATCGTGCAGCACGATCTCACCGGGCGGCTCGAGACCGCCCTCGCGGGCCTGCCCGCCCGGGAGCGCGAGGTGCTCCGGTTGCGATTCGGCCTGGACGGGGAGAACGCGCTCACCCTCGAGGAGGTCGGGGCGCGCTTCCGGGTCACGCGCGAGCGCGCACGCCAGCTCGAGGGCCAGGCGCTGCGGCGCCTGGCCGGCTGGATCGGGCCCGAGTGGTCGCCCGGCTCCTGAGCCTCCGCTAGCGTCGATCGGGCGCGGGGCCGCCCCGCGTGTGGCCGCCGCCCGGCGGGACCGACGGCTGCACGTGCGCCGGCCGCCGCGATTCGGGCGCCCGCGACGACGGCCGCTCCACCCGCCCGCCGCCGCCGGGGAACAGGCGATTCGCGGGCTGTCCGGGCAGCTCGCGCGACGGCGGCGCCTGGCGCGGCGGCGGCTGGACGCGGGGCTGCGGCGCCTGCTGCGGCTGGGCCTGACGCGGCTGGATCGGCGCCGGGGCCCGGGGCGCCTCACGCGGCGCCGGCTGAACCTGCGGCTGGGGGGCCGGCTGCACCCGCTGGGCAGGGACCGCGGGGTGCCCGGCCCCGGCCGGCGGGACCGGCTGCGGCCGGACGGCCTCGGCGCCGCGCGGAGCCGCGACGGCCGGCGCCTGCCGCGGCCGGGCCGGCTCCGGCGCGCGTCCGGCCTGCGGGCGCGGCGCTTCGGGCCGCGGGTCGCCGCCGCGCAGGCGCGGGGACTCCGGGCGCCGCTCGGCCCCGCGGTCGGCGGGCGGTGTCCCGTCGGGCCTGCGATCGGTATCGAAGCGCGGGGCTCGAGGCGGACGCGCCCGCTCGAGGCGACTGTCCCCGAAAGGCGGTCGGGCCAGGGAGCCGCCGGGTGCTCCCGCGCGCGGCGCGTTCACGATGTGCGGCGCCGGTCCGCGCCCCTGGGGCTCGTGGGGCAGCGCGCGGGTGACCGGCGCGCGGGTCGCCACCACCGGACGGGCCAGCACGCTCTCGGGCGGGCGCAGGGCGCGCCCGCTGGCCGCGGCGAAGCTCGCCCGGTCGGGACGCAGGTCCAGCCGGCCGCGCACCGGCTCGAGCCGCCGGGTATCGACCTGGCGGATGCGCGCGTCGGCGACGCCGCCGCGGCCGAAGCGATCCGTCCGCACCGCGACCACCGCGTTCTGCACGCTCACGTTGCGGTAGACCGTGATGTGCTTCACGTTGACGACGGTGGTGGTGCGGGCGATCACCACGTTGTTCACCACCCGCGGGCCGCCCCAGCCGCCCCACCACGGCCGTCCCACGAAGCCCCGCCCGCCCCACCACGGCAGGCACGGCTCGCCCCAGCCGAGGGCCACCCAGCTCACGAACGGCGCCCCGATGCTCACGCGCACGCCGGGCGCGCCGAAGAAGGCCACCAGCGCCGGCGCGTAGACCGGCCGCACGACCACCGGGCCCGGCGCCCACGCCCAGACGCGGTCGATGTGCACCCAGCGCCCGTAGTGATACGGCGCCCAGCCCCACGCCGCGGTATCGACCCAGGTCCAGCCGAAGCGCGGATCCCAGATCCAGCGGCCGGTGGTGTAGGGGGCCCAGTCCGCGGCCACGCCGTCCGGCACCCAGACCGAGCCGTACTCGGGCACCACGCGCCAGGTGCCGTGCTGATCGAGATCGTCCACGCCCGAGATGTCCGCGGGGACGTAGCGCGCGCTCACGGTGTCGACGAGCGCGTCGGTGCGCGCGTAGTTCCACCGGTCCCACACGTCCAGCTCGGGGGCCACGAAGGTCTGCACCTGCGTCGGCCCGCTGCCGGTCACCACCGCCTGCTCGCTGGTGGCGACCGCGACCGCCTCGCCGCCGGCCGGGATCATGGTGGCCACTCCGCCGCGCCGGGTGATGAATGTGGTCCGGTCCGGCGTCACGTCGACGCGGTAGTAGCCGATGTGGGTGACGGTGAACGCGGCCGCCGGCGTGTCGATCTCCACGGTGCGGCCCGGCTCGAGCGAGCGCAGGTCCACCGAGACGTGGCCCGCCGAGACCTTGAGCTGGAGGAAGTCGGGCTCGTGGTTCTCGATGCCGAGCTGGCTGTCGCCCCACCCGCGCACGAAGCCGCGCGACTCGATCTGGATCTCGAGGTTGCCGCGATTGCCGGTGTAGAGCTGATCGCCGGGCGCGAGCGGCGTGTTCACCTGGGCGGGCGCCCAGTCCTCGCCGCCGGGCCGCCAGAACGACACCTCCCCCGCGACGTAGCTGAGCCGCGCCGGCGTGGGCGGCGCGCCTGGCGGCTGGTCGGGCGCGACCTGATCGTCGTCGGCGTCCGCGGTGGGCGCGGGCGCGGCAAACGGGGCGGTCTTCTCGGCGTCCGCGGGCGGAGCCGGGGGCGCGCCGGGCGGTGGCGGCGGCGCGGCGGGCGTGCTCTGCGCCCACGCGCCGGGCGCGGTACCGACGAGCAGCAGGAGCGCCAGCAGGGTCGCGATGGACCGCCTCGTGATCATCATCGGTGGCCTCCGTCCGGGAACGGGCCTCGATCAGCGAGGCGCCGCACGCGAGGGCGCCGGAGGCGACGGGACCTGGTGCCCCTTCGCGTACATGCACTGCACGTAGGCGTTGTCGTAGCGGCGCTGCACCTCCCACGACGGCGCGTCCATGAAGGCGCCCTTGACCTGCTGGGCCGCCCAGCTCTTGCAGACGTTCACGTCGACCTGGAACTGCTCGAAGGGCCGTCCCTCGCCGGGCAGCACCAGGACGCTCGGTCCGCTGGGCGCCGTCGCGCAGCCCGTCAGGACCGTCACTCCGAACGCGGTTGCTCCGACCATGAGCCGTGGACGCATGCACGCCTCCCTGTTCGATCAGACGGGGGCTCGCCGGCCCCCATTCGGGGAAAGGATCGATCGACTCGCGCGTAAACGGCCGCGGGAGCGGCCGCGTCCAACGAATCCGGCTAGATGCGGGCTCAGGCCCCCAGCGCCCGGCGCATCCGCTCGAGTCCCTCGGTCAGCAGGCGGCGCGGGGTGCCGAAGTTCAGGCGCACGAAGCCCTGCCCGCCCGGGCCGAAGAGCGCCCCGTCGTTGAGCGCCACCTTGGCCCGCTCCAGGAAGAACGTGAACGGATCCGCCGCGGCGGGACCCGCCTGGCGGCAGTCGAGCCACGCGAGATAGGTGCCCTCGGGTGCCACCATGCTCACGCCGGGCAGGTGGCGGCGCACGTAGTCGGCCGTGTAGTCGCGGTTGGCTTCGAGATAGCGCAGCAGCTCGCCGAGCCACGGATCGCCGTCGCGATAGGCGGCGAGAGCGGCCTCGTAGCCCATGATGTTGACCTGCGCTTGCACGAAGTCGCCGCGCGCGGCCATGAAGCGCTCGCGCAGCCCGCGCTCCGGGATCACCGCCACCGATACCTTGAGCCCGGCCAGGTTGAACGTCTTGCTGGGCGCCATCAGGGTGATCGTGCGGCGCTCGATCTCGGGACCGAGCGAGGCCATCGGGACGTGCTGCTGCCCGGAGTAGAGCAGATCGCAGTGGATCTCGTCCGCGATGATCGTGATGTCCCGCTCGAGGCACACGCCGGCCATGCCCTCCAGCTCGGTCCGGGTGAACACGCGGCCCACCGGATTGTGCGGGTTGCAGAGGACGAAGGCGCGCGTGCGCGGGGTGATGGCGGCCCGGAAGGCGTCGAGGTCGGCGACGTAGCGGCTGTCGGCCTCGCGGCCCAGCATGGCGCCGTCGCGGGTCAGCTCGTGATTGGTCGGCGAGCGCAGGATCGGCGGATACACCGGCAGCTGCATGAGGAGCCCGTCGCCGGGCCTGGTCACCGCGCGGCAGGCCACGTTGAGGCCGGGGATCACCCCGGGCACCAGCACCAGCGACTCCGGCGCGATCGTCCAGCCGTAGCGCTTCCGCACCCGGTCCACGAAGACCTCGGCGAACTCGGGCCCGTCGAAGCCGTACCCGAAGACGCCGTGCTCCACGCGCTCCCGCATCGCGCGCACCACCGGCTCCGGGGAGGGGAAGTCCATGTCCGCCACCCAGAGCGGCAGGACGTCGGGGGGATACTTGCGCCACTTGTTGCTGTTGGTGGAGCGGCGCTCGATCACGCGGTCGAAGTCGTAGGCCATGGCGGTCACCCGGACAGACGAAAAGCCCCTCACCCGGCCCGCTCCCCGTCGGGGAGCGGGCCGGGTGAGGGGCGAATTCACCGCGGAGCGGACTAGAGACAGGCCTCGAACAGGCCGGCCGCGCCCTGGCCGCCGCCGATGCACATCGTGACCACGCCGTACCGGGCCTTGCGGCGCAGCATCTCGTTGGCGATGGTGCCGACCATGCGCGAGCCGGTCATGCCGAACGGGTGGCCGATCGAGATCGAGCCGCCGTTGACGTTCAGCTTCTCCATCGGGATGCCCAGCTTGTCCCGGCAGTAGACCACCTGCGACGCGAACGCCTCGTTCAGCTCCCACACGTCGATGTCGTCCATCTTGAGGCCGTGGCGCTTCAGCAGCTTCGGCACCGCGTAGATCGGCCCGATGCCCATCTCGTCCGGCTCGCAGCCGGCCACCGCGAAGCCGCGGAAGATCAGCTTGGGCTTGACCCCGAGGGCCTTGGCCCGGTCCGCCGACATCAGGAGCGTGGCGGAGGCGCCGTCGGAGAGCTGCGAGGAGTTGCCCGCGGTGACGGTGCCCTTGCCGCTGGTCTTGTCGAAGTGGGGCGGCAGGGCGAGGAGCCCCTCGAGCGTCGTGTCCGGACGGTTGCACTCGTCCTTCTCGACGTAGTAGTCCTCCTTGCCGGTGATCTCCCCCGTCTTCTTGTCCACGATCCCGCGCACGACCTGCAGCGGCGCCAGCTCCTCCTTGAAGAAGCCCTCCTGCTGGGCCCGCGCGGTGCGCTGCTGGCTCACCAGCGCGTACTCGTCCTGCATCTGCCGGGTGATGTTGTAGCGCTTGGCCACCACCTCCGCGGTGTCGCCCATCACCATGTAGATGCCGGGCTTCCGCTCCTTCACCCACGGGTTCGGGTCGCCGTCACGCTTCATCATCGTGATCGACTCCACGCCGCCGCCGATCGCCGCGTCCGCCTGCCCCAGGATGATCTGGTGGGCGGCCATCGCGATGGCCTGCAGCCCCGAGGAGCAGAACCGGTTGACGGTGGTGCCCGCGATCGAGACCGGCAGGCCCGCCCGCACCAGCGCCACGCGCGCGACGTTGTTGCCCTGCGCCCCGTTCGGCTGGGCGCAGCCCAGGATCACGTCCTCGATCTCGGCCGGATCGAGCTGCGGGACCTTCCCCAGCACGTCCTTGATGCAGTGGGCGGCCAGGTCGTCGGGGCGGGTCAGGTTGAACGATCCGCGGTGCGACTTGGCGAGCGGGGTCCGGGAGCTGGCGACGACGACAGCCTCTCTCATGGGGGCTCCTTTCCTAGGGGGAGGACTGCAGGGGAGTATACCTCAGCGCTGGACCGTGGGCACCCACGCGGTGGTGCGGCCGGCGACCGTCTCGTGGCGGATGTGCTCGCCGCGCACGGTGACGGCGGCCGGGCCGCCGCGCCGGTGGCCCCAGCGACGGTGGAAGAGCCACCAGCGGGGATACCGATCGCCGTCCGAGCCGGCCCGCACCGCGAGGCCGATCACCGAGCGGATCTTCGTGCGCAGGCGCCGCGCCTCCGCGGCGGACAGCGTGGAGGCGCGGCGCTTCGGCGCGATGCCGGCCTGGTAGAGCACCTCGTCGGCGATCCAGTTGCCGATGCCGGCCGCGAAGGACTGGTCCAGCAGCACCGCCTTCATGGGCGCCCTGCGCTCGCGCAGCATCGCGTGGAAGCGGGCCGGCGACGGCAGCTCGTGGAGCGCGTCCCAGCCGAGCGCGGCGATGGGCGGCTCGCTGGCCGGATCCCGGCGCAGCCGGATGCGGCCGAGGCGCCGCCCGTCGGCCAGCGCGAGCTCGCCGCCGTCCGAGAAGCGCAGATGGAGCTTGGTGAAGCGCGGGGGCCAGTCCGGCCGATGCACGCGCCCGTCGGACACCAGCCGGACCGCGCGGCCGGCGGGCAGGTGGATGCCGCCGGTCATGCCGAAGTGCAGACACGGCCACGGACGGCGGTCCAGCTCGAGCCACAGGTGCTTGCCGTGCCGCCGCACCGCCTTCACCCGTCGGCCCAGCAGCGCGCGGCGGATGCGGGCGGGGGCCACGCCCTCGAACACGATCGGATCGTTCGCGACGTGGGCGTCGGTGATGCGGCGGCCCCGGGCCACCGCCTGGGCGGCCCGGCGGGCCGCCTCGACCTCGGGCAGCTCGGGCATGAGGCCGGCCGCGGGCCTACCCCTCGCCGAGCTGCGGCGGCGCGCCTCCGTCGATCACGATGGTCTCGCCGTTCATGAACGAGGAGGCGGCGGAGGCGAGGAAGATGCAGGGATAGGCGATCTCCTCCACCCTGCCCCAGCGGCCCATGCCCACCCGCGCGGCGACCGCGTCGTAGGCCTTCTTGGCCGCGGCCGGGTCCTGCTTGGTGAGCACGCCCATGTAGCCCTCGGTCTCCACCGGCCCGGGGGCGATGCAGTTGACCCGCACGCCCCGGCGGCCCCACGCCATGCCGAGCTCGCGGGTCAACGTGATCACCGCGGCCTTGGCGGCGCCGTAGTGCGACATCATGGTGGAGCCGTAGACGCCCGCGATCGACGAGATGTTGATGATGACGCCGCCGCCCGGCTGCTCCAGCATCTGCCGGCCCGCCCACTTGCAGCCGAAGAAGGTGCCGTTCAGGTTGATGCCGACCACCGTGTTCCAGCCGTTGGCCGAGATGTCCTCGACCTTGGCCCGGAACGAGGCGCCCGCGTTGTTCACCATGACGTCGAGGCGCCCCATCTCCTTGGCGGTGCGCTCGACGAGGGCCTTCACCTGGTCCTCCTGGCGGACGTCGACGGCCATGCAGAAGGAGCGCCGGCCCATCTTGACGATCTCGGCGGTGACCGGCTCCAGGTTCTCCAGCTTGCGGCTCGCGATCACGACGTCGGCGCCCGCGCGGGCGAACTCGAGCGCGATCGACTTGCCGATGCCCACTCCGCCACCGGTGACGATGGCGACCTTTCCTTCGATCGAGAACGGCGACGCGGCCATGACGCCTCCGCCTATCTCCTCTCCCCTCGCGGGAGAGGGCCGGGGATGGTGGTGGTGATCCGGACGGACGACCGCGCGATTATACCCAGTCGCCGGGCGGCGCGCTCTCGAAGGCGACCCGCGCGCCGCTCCCGGGATGCGCGAAGGCGAGGCGGGTGGCGTGCAGGCACATCCGCCCCGCCGGACCCGGCGGGCCCCCGTGCGTCAGATCGCCCACGATGGGCCAGCCCGCCTCCGCCAGCTGCACCCGGATCTGGTGCCGCCGCCCGGTGCCGAGGGTGAGCTCGAGCAGGCTCTGCCCGCGGCGCGTGGCGAGCACGCGGTAGCGCGTGATCGCGAGGCGGCCGCCCGCGCCGGACCGCACCCGCAGCGCGCGGTCCTCGATCAGACGGCTCTCGAGCGTGCCCTCCGCGCGCGCGGGCCGTCCCGCCACCAGCGCCCGGTAGACGCGCTCCACGCTCCGGGCCTCGAACTGCGCCTGCAGCGCGCGCTTGGCGGACTCCGACTTGGCGAGCACGAGCAGGCCCGACGTCTCGCGGTCGAGGCGATGGACGATGAACGGCCGCTCCCCGCGCGGGGCCAGGTACTCCCGGAGGAGCCGATGGACGGTGCGCTCCTGCTCGCGCTCGGTGGCGATGGTGAGCAGCCCCGCCGGCTTCATCACCACCAGGATCGCCTCGTCCTCGTGCACCCGCTCGAGCCCGCGCGGGAAGGGCGCGGCGATCGGGCGGGCGCCCAGCGCGACCGCCGCCCCGGGCGGGAGCACGAGGCGGCCGTCGCGGCAGGGGCGGCCGTCGACGGTGACGCGCCCGCCCGCGAGCCACTGCTTGAGGCTGCGCCCGGACGCCTCCGGGTAGAGCGCGCGCAGCCGCTCCGCGAGCGTCACTCGCCGCGCAGCACGCCGAGCGGCCGGCGGCCGAGCAGCCGGCGCGTGCCCAGGATGCCGACCGCGAGCGCGAGGCCGGTGGCGGTGAGCACGCCCGCGGCCAGGGTGCCGGGCGCCCAGGTCCACGGCACCTCGAAGACCCAGCGGAGCACCGCCCAGGCCAGCGCCGCACCGAGCGCGGTGCCGGCCAGTCCCCCCGCGGCGCCCAGCAGGGCGTACTCCACCGCGAACACGCGGGTCACGAAGCCGCGGGTGGCGCCGAGCGCCTTCAGGATCACCGACTGGTAGAGGCGCTGCCGGCGCGTGATCGCGAGCGCGCCCGCCATCACCACCAGGCCCGCGGCCACGCTGAACGCGGCCACCAGCCGCACCGCCAGCGCGATCTGGTCCAGCACCGCGCCGATCCGCTCGAGCACCTCGCGCACCGGGATCGCGGTCACGTTGGGCAGCGCGGCCACCACCGCCGACTGCAGGCGCGGCTCGTCCTCCGGGCGCGCCCGCACGGTGGCGATCAGGGTGGAGGGCGCGCCCTCCAGCGCGCCCGGCGAGAAGATCACGAAGAAGTTGGCGGAGAGGCTGCGCCAGTCGACGTGGCGGAGGCTCGTGACCCGCGCGGTGACCGGCACGCCCTGGATGTCGAACGTCAGCGTGCCGCCGAGGCCGACCCCCAGCTGCCGGGCGATCTCCTCCTCGACCGAGATCAGCGGCTCCGTCGTCGCCGCGCTCGCCGCCTCCTCCGCGGCCCACCAGCGTCCCGCCACCAGCGTGTTGTGCCCGGGCGGCGCCGCGGCCCAGGTGAGCACGTACTCGCGGGTGAGGTGCCAGGCGTCCTCGCGCCCGGCCCGCTCGCGCGCGTCGACGGGCTCGCCGTCGATGGCGGCGAGCCGCGCGCGCACCACCGGCGTCAGCTCCGGGGGCGCGGCGGCGCCGTGGCCGGCCACCACCGCCGCGAACGCCTGCGCCTGATCGGGCTGGATGTCGATGAAGAAGAACGCCGGCGTCTGGCCGGCTCCGCGGTGGGCCAGCTCCGCGCGGAGGTTCTCGTCCAGCAGCGCGATCGCGACCACCAGCATCACCGCGAGGCCCAGCGAGATCAGCACCGGGCCCGCGTGGCTGCCCGGGCGGTGCAAATTGGCCGCGCCCTGCCGCCACGCCGGGGCGCGCCACCGCGCGCGGCGGGCCAGGGCGATCACGCCGCGCGCCCCCGCCGCGAGCAGGAACAGCGCGGCGGCGAGGCCGCCCGCGAAGAGCGCGCCGACCTTCCACGCGCCCGCCTGCCAGAGCGCCACGGCCGCGAGGCCGGCCGCGATCGGGACGGCGGCCGCCCAGGGGCGGCGGCCGGCGAGGCGCGGCTCGATCTCGTGGCGGAGGATCAGGGAGGGCGGCACGCGCCGGATCGCGAGCAGCGGCCAGAGCGCGTAGAGCGCGGTCACCCCCACGCCCATCGCGATGCCGCGCACCACCGCGCGGAGGGAGAACGCGAGGTCGATCTGGATGGGCAGCAGGCGCGAGAGCGCGGGCGCCAGCAGCGGTTGCACGAGGCTGCCCAGGATCGCGCCGGCCACGCTGCCGCCCAGGCCGAGCAGGAGCGTCTGCAGGAGGTACGCGGCCAGGAGCGGGCGCGAGCCCGCCCCGAGCGCCTTCAGGACCGCGATCGAGGCGCGCTTCTCCTTCACGAAGGCGCTCACGCTGACCGCCACCCCGATGCCGCCCACCATCAGCGCCACCAGCCCGGTGAGCCCCAGGTACATCGTGAGCTGGTCCCAGAAGCGGCGGAGGCCGGGCTGGGCCTGCGCGTAGGTGCGGACGCGCTGGGCGGCGGGCAGCCGCGCGGCCAGCGCGTCGCGGAAGAGGGCGGCGTCCTCGTCATCGGCCAGGCGGAACAGCGTGCGGTAGCGGACCCGGCTGCCGGGGCGGACGAGGCCGGTCCGGTCCAGATCCTCGGACGCCATGATCACCCGCGGGCCGAGGGAGAACACCCCCACCGCGCGGTCCGGCTCGGTCACCACGCGGCCCGCGATGGTGAGCGTGGCGTCGCCGATCCGCAGGCGATCGCCGACCCGGAGGCCCGGGCGCGCGAGCAGGGAGTCGTGCACCAGCACGCGGCCGCCGCCGATGAGGGTGTCGAGCGGCCCGGCCGGGTCGGTGACGAGCGTCCCGTAGAGGGGATAGCCGGGCTCGATCGCCTTCAGCTCGACGAGCTGGGTCTCGTCGGGGCCGGCCTGCGCCATCGCCACCAGCTCGCGCACGCGGGTGATCGCGGGGCGGCCGCCGCGTCCCGGCGGCACGAGCGCGGCCGGGTCCTCGGGGATCGGCCGGGTGGAGCGGATCTCCACGTCGCCGCCCATCAGCGCCTTGGCCGAGCGGGCCACCGTGCCCTCGAGGCTGTCCGCGAAGCTGCCCACGCCGACCAGCGCGCCCACCCCGAGGGTGATGCAGGCCAGGAAGTAGGCGAAGTGGCGCCAGGCCCCGCGGGCCTCGCGCCAGGCGAGCCCGACGACGAAGCGCCTCACTCGTCGCTCACGATGCGCCCATCGCGCAGCGTGATCACGCGGTCGGCGTGCGCGGCGAGCGCGGGGTCGTGCGTCACCAGCACGAGTGTGCAGCCGAGCCGGCGGTTGGCCCCCACCAGCAGGTCGATGATCTGCTTGCCGGTGGCGGAGTCGAGGTTGCCGGTGGGCTCGTCGGCCAGCAGCAGCGGCGGTCGCCGCGCCAGCGCGCGCGCCACCGCCACGCGCTGCTGCTCGCCGCCCGAGAGCTGCACCGGGTAGTGATGGGCGCGCTCGGCCAGCCCCACCTCGGCCAGGAGCGCGCGGGCGCGCGCGGGCGCCTCCGCGTCGCCCCCCAGCTCGAGCGGCACCGCCACGTTCTCGAGCGCGGTGAGCGTCGGCACGAGGTGGAACGACTGGAACACGTAGCCGACGCGGGCGAGCCGGAAGCGGGCGAGCGCGTCCTCGTCCAGGCCGGTGACGACCACGCCCGCCACCTCGATCCGGCCCGCGGTGGGCTGGTCGAGCCCCGCGATCAGCCCGAGGAGGGTCGACTTGCCGCTCCCCGACGGGCCCGCGACGGCCACGAACTGGCCGGCGGGCACGGTCAGCGACACGTCGGTGAGCACGTCGACGGCGCGCCCGCCGCTCGCGAGGCGCATGGAGAGCGACTGCACCCGGATCATGTCGGACCCCATGTTACCGGGGGCGGAAGGGCGCCGCGAGCGGCTCCCCCACGAACACGCCCTGTCCGGGCCACGCCACGCTCTTCCAGTAGGCCTCGATGAGGGTCTCGCCGCGCGCGTAGTGCGCCATGACCACCGAGGGCTGGGGGAACTTCATGGGGAAGTTGCAGGGCTCGACCACCGCCCCGTAGCTCGCGGTGGCGCCCGCGTCGAGCCAGCGCAGGACGCTCATCTGCCCGGTGCCGTTCAGCACGCCGCCGGTGGAGGTGAGGTGGTCGGCGATGGCCCCGGGCTGGAAGCGGAGCGTCTCGAGCCCGTCCACCGACGCCCGGCCCGTGAAGTAGAAGAGCACGTCGCGGGCGTCGCGCAGCGCATCCGCGTCCACGCGCCGCACCCGGAAGGGCAGCGGGAGCGCGGTGACCAGCGCGTAGCGGGAGGCCCGCGTGTTGCGCGCGCGATCCGAGGTGGACAGCAGGTACGCGGTGCCGGTGGGGAAGGTGGAGTCCGCGGCCGCCCCGCGATCGATGGTGGCCTCGGCGTGCGCCACGCTCGAGCCGGCCAGCAGCATCGCGGGCCGCAGGTGGAGATCGCGGAACGGCGCCGCGCTCGCAGAGTCGAAGTACGGGCTCCGGCGGGTGGGACGGCAGCCGTCCGCGCAGAACGCGGGATCGAAGCCGAAGGCGAACGCGGTGGTCACCGACAGGCACGCCACCCGGTAGGGCCGGGTCCACGCGAGCGCGAGCGCCTGCACGGTGGGAGGGAGCGCGCGCTCCACGCGGTCCCGCGCCGCCTCGAAGGTCTCGCGGTCGATCTCGTCGGCGACGGGCAGGCTGACGAACGCCACATTGGCGGGCGGGATCCCGCGGCGCCGCACGTAATACTCGCCGACCTCCACGCTCGCGGGATCGGCGGTGTTGATCACCACGCCGAGCCCGGCCGCGTCCAGCGCGCGGGCGGCGGACGGACCGGCGAGCCCGCCCGCGACCGCGAGCGCGCCCACCGTCAGCATCACCCGGAGTCGCCGCACGGCCCATACTACACTGGCGTCATGCGCGGCCTCACGGCGCTGCTCCTGGTGGTGCTGCCGCTGGCCGCGTGCGCGCCCGCCCTCGCCGCCGAGCCGGCGGGACGCCCGGGGGCGCCGGTCATCGTGGCCTTCGGCGACAGCCTCACCGCCGGGCAGGGGGTGGCCGCCGACCGCACGTATCCCGCCCTGCTCGCCGCGCGCCTCGAGCGCGAGGGGTACGACTATCGGGTGGTCAACGCGGGCGTGTCGGGCGACACGAGCGCGGGCGGTCTCCGGCGCGTGGACTGGGCGCTGCGGCTCCGGCCCGAGATCGTGATCGTGGAGCTGGGCGTCAACGACGCCCTGCGCGGCCAGAAGCTCGCGGCCGTCCACGCCAACCTGGATCGGATCGTGGCGCGCTTGCAGGCCGCGGGCGCGCGGGTGCTGCTGGCCGGCATGCGTCTGCCCCCGAACTACGGCGACCGCTACGCGGAGGAGTTCCACCGGCTCTACGCCGAGGTGGCCCGCGCGCGCCGCGTCCCGCTGATGCCGTTCTTCCTGGATGGCGTCGGCGGGGTCCCCAGGCTCAACCAGGCCGACGGCATCCATCCGACCGCCGAGGGCTACGCCATCGTGGTGGACCGGCTGTGGCCCCATCTGGTGCCGCTGCTGCGGCGGAGCGGGGGGTAGCGGTTGCCAGAAACGCCTTTCCCGACTACGATATGGCCGTCTTCCGCACGCCGTGAACAGAGCGGTCCCCACAAGGGGAGCACATGACCACACAGTCCGGAGAATTCACGCTCGAGGCCAAGTACACGCAGGAGCGCGGACGGGTCTACCTGTCCGGCATCCAGGCCCTGGTTCGCCTGCCGCTCGACCATCATCGGGCGGACCTGCGGCGCGGTCTCAACACCGCGACGTTCATCTCCGGATACCGCGGCTCGCCCCTCGGGGGGCTCGACCAGACCCTCGAGCGCCTCTCGGTGCTGCTGAAGGCCCACGACGTGGTCTTCTCCTCCGGCCTCAACGAGGACCTGGGGGCCACCGCGGTGTTCGGCAGCCAGATGGCGTGTCTGTTCCCGAAGCCCCGCTACGACGGCGTCGTCGGCATGTGGTACGGCAAGGCGCCGGGGGTGGACCGCACCGGCGACCTGTTCAAGCACGCGAACTACGCGGGTGTGGGCAAGAACGGCGGCGTGCTGGCCCTGGCCGGTGACGATCCCCTCTCCAAGTCCTCCACGCTGCCGAGCCACTCCGAGGTCGCCCTCTACGACGCCTACATGCCCACGCTCTACCCGGGCAACGTGCAGGAGATCCTCGACCTGGGCCTGCACGGCTTCATGCTCTCGCGCACCTCGGGCCTCTGGGTCGGATTCAAGATCGTGACCAACGTCGCCGACGAGGCGGGCACCGCGGAGGTGGACCCGGAGCGGGTGAGCCCGATCATCCCCACGGTGGAGATCGACGGCCGGCCCTTCCAGCACCAGATCAACGTCAATCTGATCCCGCCCTACGGCCTGGACATGGAGCGCACCATCCACCAGGCGCGGCTGGAGCTGGCCCGGCGATACGCGTACGAGAACAAGCTCAACCGCATCACGATACCCACCCCCAACGCATGGCTCGGCATCCTCACCACCGGCAAGACCTACTACGACGTGCGGCAGGCTCTCGTCGAGCTGGGCCTCGACGACGCGGCGCTCCGGCGCTACGGCATCCGGATCTTGAAGATGGGCATGCTGTTCCCGATGGAGCCCCGCATCGTGCGCGAGTTCGCGCGCGGGCTGCAGGAGATCCTGGTCGTCGAGGAGAAGCGCTCCTTCCTCGAGATGTTCGCCAAGGACGTGCTCTACGGCAGCGCCGACCGGCCGCAGGTGGTGGGCAAGCTCGACGAGGAGGAGCGGCCGCTCCTGCCTCCGATGGGCGAGCTGGACGCGGACCTGGTGGCGCGCGCCATCGCCAGGCGACTGGCCCGCCGCATCCGGATCGACTCGGTGGAGGCGCGCATCCAGCACCTGGACGAGCTGAAGCGCCGGCCCAAGCCGCTCACCCTGGCCCGCACCGCGTTCTTCTGCTCGGGCTGCCCGCACAACCGCTCCACGGTGGTGCCGGAGGGCAGCGTGGCCGCGGCGGGCATCGGCTGCCACGGCATGGCGATGGGCATGGACCGCGGCATCATCGGGGTCACCCACATGGGGGCGGAGGGCGCGCAGTGGGTGGGGATCGCGCCCTTCACCGAGACCCCGCACCTCTTCCAGAACATCGGGGACGGCACCTTCTTCCACTCCGGCGGGCTCGCGCTCAACTACGCGGTGGCCTCCGGAGTGAACATCACCTACAAGATCCTCTACAACGGCGCGGTCGCCATGACCGGCGGCCAGAACGCGGCGGGAGCCCTGCCGATCCCGGCGCTGACCCGGCGGCTCGAGGCGGAGGGCGTCAAGCGCATCATCATCACCACCGACGACCCCGCCAAGTACTCCGGCAACCCGATCGCGAGCAACGCGGAGGTGTGGCACCGCGACCGGCTGCTGGAGGCGCAGTCGGCGCTGGCCGCCACCCGCGGGGTGACGGTGCTGATCCACGACCAGCACTGCGCGGCGGAGAAGCGGCGGCTGCGCAAGCGCGGCAAGATGGTGGACCCGCAGACCCGCGTGTTCATCAACGAGCGGGTGTGCGAGGGCTGCGGCGACTGCGGCAAGAAGTCGAACTGCCTCTCGGTGCAGCCGATCGACACCGAGTTCGGGCGCAAGACCGCCATCCACCAGTCGTCCTGCAACAAGGACTACTCGTGCCTGCTCGGCGACTGCCCGTCGTTCCTCACCGTGGAGGGCGCGGTGCTCAAGCGGGAGCGGAAGCTGACCCCGCTCGACGTCGAGCTCCCGGAGCCGGCGTTGAAGGTCCCGAGCGAGGGCTTCGCGCTGCACATGATGGGCATCGGCGGCACCGGCGTGGTCACCATCAACCAGATCCTGGGCACCGCCGCCCTGCTCGACGGCCGCCACGTGCGCGGGCTCGATCAGACCGGTCTCAGCCAGAAGGGCGGGCCGGTGGTGTCGGACCTCAAGCTCTCGGCGGCCCCGCTCGAGTGCTCCAACAAGGTCTCCGCGGGCGCCGCAGACCTCTACCTGGGCTTCGACCTCCTGGTGGCCACCGATCCCGGCAACCTGGACAAGGCGGAGTCGGGACGGACCATCGCGGTGGTGTCGACGAGCCAGATCCCCACCGGGCAGATGGTGGTGGACACCGGCGTGCACTTCCCCGAGCTCAGCAGCATGCTGATGAGCATCGACCGGGTGACCCGCAAGGACCCCAACGTCTACCTGGACGCGCAGGCTCTGGCGGAGGCGCTCTTCGGCGACCACATGGCGGTCAACCCGATCATGCTGGGCGCGGCGTACCAGGCGGGCGCGCTCCCGATCTCGGCCGCCTCCATCGAGAAGGCGATCCGGCTCAACGGGGTCGCCATCGAGATGAACCTCCTCGCGTTCCGCTGGGGGCGGATGGCGGTCGTCGACCGCGCCCAGGTGGAGCGGGCCGTCGCGCAGGCCACCGCGCGCCCGGTCGCGCGGGCGCCGGTGCTGAGCGCGGAGGCCCAGGCGCTGGTGGATCGGAGCGGGGCCACCGGCGAGCTGCGGCGGCTGCTCGAGATCCGGGTGCCCGAGCTGATCGCCTACCAGTCCGCGGCCTACGCGAGCGAGTACGTGAGCTTCGTGGCTCGCGTGGCGGAGGTGGAGGCGGAGCGGGCCCCCGGCCAGCGCGGGCTGGCGGAGGCGGTGGCCCGCTACCTCTACAAGCTGATGGCCTACAAGGACGAGTACGAGGTGGCGCGGCTGCATCTGGACGCGGCGGTGCGCGCGCAGCTCGACGCGAAGTTCGGCCCCGACGTCAAGACGTACTGGCACCTGCACCCGCCGCTCCTGCGCGCGATGGGGCTCAAGAAGAAGATCCGGCTCGGGGCGTGGTTCACCCCCGTGTTCCGGCTCCTCGCGTCGATGAAGGGGCTGCGGGGCAGCCGGCTCGACGTCTTCGGCTACGCGCAGATCCGCAAGATCGAGCGCGCGCTGATCGGGGAGTACCGGCAGCACCTGGAGACGGTGCTGGTCCGGCTGAGCCCGGTCACCCACGATCTGGCCGTGAAGCTCGCCGAGCTGCCGGACGAGATCCGCGGCTACGAGCACGTGAAGATGGACAACGTCGCCCGGTTCCGGGAGCGGGCGCAGCAGCTCATCGCACAGATCAACTGAACGGGAGGGTACTCAAGGGTGAGACGACTTCTGCTCGTCGGTGTGGCCGCAGTGCTGACGGGATGCGCGAGCGCGCCGGGCGATATGGCCCCGCTCTCGGCGGGGGCGGACCTGAAGGACAAGGACGGCAAGCAGGTGGGCGTGGCCACCCTGATCGAGACGCCCGAGGGCGTGCGCGTCGCGGTGACCGGCTACCGGCTGCCGCCCGGCAGCCACGGGCTGCACATCCACGCGGTGGGTCTCTGCGAGCCGCCCGAGTTCACCTCGGCGGGCGCGCACTTCAATCCGGGGAACACGCAGCACGGCCGCCTGAACCCCGCCGGCCCGCACTCGGGGGACCTGCCGAACCTGGTGGTGGGCGCTTCCGGAGAAGGCGGCATCGACGTCACCACCAAGGCCTTCACCTTGAGCCAGAGCCCGGTCAGCCTGCTCGGCGGCAAGGGCACCTCGCTCGTGATCCACGCGAACCCCGACGACGAGAAGACCGATCCCACCGGCAACAGCGGGGGGCGCATCGCCTGCGGCGTCATCACGAAGTAGCGCGTCGCGGTCCGGACGGCGAGGGCCAGGTCCACGACCTGGCCCTCGTTCTTTTTCCGCCTCGCGCGGGCGGGAGCGCGCGCCCGCGCTCCCGCGCGGATCACCCCGCCGCGGGGGAGGACGGAACCGGAGCGGCCCGCATCGTGGCGGTCGCGAGCGCGGCCGCGGCCTCCGCGAGCCAGCGGGACGTCCCGAGCGCGGTGAAGTCGGCCACCGCGCGCTCGAGGCCGGCCGCGGCCAGCGCCGGCCGGCCGAGCCGCCCGTGCAGGCGGCCCAGCCCGAGGTGGCAGCGCGCGGCCAGCGGCCGCATCGCGAGCTCCTCGGCCAGGCCCAGCGCCTGGGTATAGAGCGACTCCGCGTCGCCGCGCGGGCCGCCGGGTCCCAGCGCCGAGAGGTCGGCGAGCAGGCGCAGGGCGTAGGCCTCGTGGCCGCGCTCCTTGTGGGCCCGGGCCAGGTCGAGGGCGTGCTGGCCGATCGCGCCCGCATCGGCGAGCCGGCCGGCCGTGCGATAGGCGTCCCCCAGCTGCAGGAGCAGCAGCGCGTGTCCGCCCGCGCGACGCATGGCGCGGGCCTGGTCGACCGCCTGCTCGAGGAGGCGGATGGCGTCCTCGTGCCGGCCGCTCAGCGCGTAGGCGGGGCCGAGCGCGGAGGCCAGCAGCGGCAGGGCGATGGGCAGGTTCAGGCTGCGCGAGAGCGCGAGGCCTTCCTCCAGCACCTCGATCGCGCGCGGGAGCGCACCCTCCAGGAGGTGGACGGTGCCCGCCCCGCCGCACGCGAAGACCAGGCTGTAGTGCTGGTTGGCGGCCCGCGCGAGGGCGAGCGCGTCGGCGGCGTGGACGCGGGCCGCGTCGAACTCGCCCAGCTCGGCCTGGAACTGGGCCAGCCAGCTACGCGTGAACACGGGCAGCCCCTTCACGCTCCAGCCCTGGTGGGTCAGCCGCTCGGGCATCGCGGCGATGGTGCGGGTGAGGATGTCGGCGGCCCGGCGGTAGTGGCCCATCGTCCCGTGGGCCGAGCCGAGGAAGAGATTCGCCATCACCCACAGCGTGGAATGCGGCTGCCGTCGCGCGATCTCGAGCGCCTTCTCGCCGGACTCGATGGCCCGCTCCGGATCGCCGGTCAGGCGGAAGTACTGGCTCATGAACGCGAACACCTGGCCGAGGCGATGCCGGTCGTCGAGGCCTGCCGCGAGGGTCTCGGCCTGGCGGAGGTGCTCGAGGATGCCCTCGAAGTCGCCCAGGGCGTGCAGGGGCTTGCGGAAGTCGAGCCGCAGGTCGATCGCCCGCTCGACGCTCTCGCGGTCGCGCGACTGCCGGGCCACGATCTCGAGCGCCTGCTCGAAGTAGGCGACCGCCTGCCGGTGCGCGGAATGCTCGGCGGCCTTGATGCCGGCGCGGTGCACGTACTCGAGGGCCTTGTCCCACAGCTCGCCGCGCAGCGAGTGGTGGGCCAGCCGCTCCACGTGGTCGGCGAGCCGCTCGGGGTTGATCCGTTCGATGGCGGCCACGATGCGCGCGTGGATCTCGCGCCGCTCCGCGGGCGGGATGCCGCCGTAGGCCACCTCGTGGGTGAGCGCGTGCTTGAACGTGTAGTGGCCCTCGGTGCCGACCTCGTGGAGGAACTCGGCGGCGCGCAGCCGGTTCAGCAGCGGGCGCAGCTCGTCGTCGCCCATCCCGGTGAGCGCGGCCAGCACCTCCAGAGGCACCGTCTTGCCGATGGCGGCCGCCCACTGCAGGAGGCGGCGCTCGCGGTCGGGCAGACGGTTGATGCGGGCCCGGAGCACCTCCTCCAGCGTGTCCGGCACCGTGATGTCCTCCGAGGCTCCGCTCTGCTCGCGGACGGCGCGGGCAAGCTCCTCGAGGAAGAGGGGATTGCCCTCCGCCTTGCTCACGATCCGCTCGCACACCGGATCGGCGAGCCGCTCGCGGGGGAGGACGCCGCCCAGCACGGCGCGACTGTCCTCGGGGCCGAGCGGCGGCAGCGCGATCTGGGTGAGATGCGTCCGCTCGAGCGACGGCGGCCAGTACCCGGGGCGATAGGTCACGATCAGCAGCAGCGGCACGCCCTCGAGGCTCTGGATCGTCCGGGCCAGCGCCTCGGAGGAAGGGTCCATCCAGTGCACGTCCTCGATCGCGATGATGAGCGGGCGCTCGCGCGCCGCGGTCACGCACATCTGGCGGAGGATCTGGACGATCTCCACCTGGATGCCCTCGGACCGGTAGCCGTCGAGGCCCTCGGTGCCTTCGCGGATGCCCAGAAAGCGCAGGAGGAAGGGCAGCGCCGCGGCCGGCTCGAGGCCCGCCCGCTCCAGCGCCTTGTGGAGCTTGGCCGCGACCGCCGCGGGCCCGTCGCTCTCGCGGATGCGGCAGGCCGCGCGGAGGATCTGCAGCACGGGCAGGAACGGGATCGACGTGCCGTAGGACAGGCAGTGCCCCTCGAGGTACGTGACCGCCTCGCCGCGCAGGGTCTGGCGGAACTCGTAGAGGAGCCGGGACTTGCCGATGCCCGACTCGCCCACGAGGCCCACGATCTGGGTCCGCCCCGCCCGGGCCGAGGCGAGCCGGCTGCCGAGCAGCGCGAGCTCCTGCCGGCGCCCCACGAAGCCCGCCATCTCGCCGTCGAGCCCGAGGCCGCGACCTTCCCGGCCGCGGAGGTAGTGGACGACCTGCGGGCCGGACTCGTCACGCTCGAGACCGAAGCGGCGATTCAGGAACGGCACCGCGGCGGGGCTGACCACGATGCGGCCTCGCCGCGCGCCTGCGAGCAGGGAATCGAGCACGAGCCATTCCGCGCGCTTGGCCACCGCGTCCATCTGCAGCTCGGTGCCCCGCTGGCCCACCATCACCTGGCTCACGTGGATGGCGGTGGTCACCGTGAAGGGCTCTCCGTCGCGCCCGTGCGCGGCCGCGTTCTGCATCGCCATCGCGGCGTGAGCCGCGCGCCGGGGCGCATCCTCGATCGGGTCCAGCCCGAAGATCGCCCCCACCGTGTCGGGGGCCAGCTCGTCGATGCGCGCGCCGAAGGCCTGGAGCTTGTCCACCATCACGTCGAGCGCGGGCGCCTTGCCATTCCAGTCCAGCACCGCGCGGAGCAGGGTGACCCGGCGCGAGTCCCAGCGGATCGCGGTGGCCGGGGGGGCGCCCGCGGGGGAAAGACGCGGCTCGGCGAGCGCGGGAACCCCGGCCCGGCCGGAGCCGGCACGTCGCCGGACGGCGGGCGGTCCCTCCGGCCGCAGGCCGAACTTCTCGATGCGGGCCCGGACCGTGTTGCGGGTGATGCCCAGCATCGCGGCGGTCCGGGAGATGTTCCACCCGGTCCGGGCCAGGGTCGCGCGCAGGTGCTCGCGCACGGCGTCGTCCAGGGAGCCGCCCGGCGACCCGTCGGTGGGCGCGGGCGGCGCCGGCTCGTCGGTGGGCGCGGCGGGCAGCTCGAGAAACTCCGCGCCCACCTCGAGGCCGTCGGTCAGCAGCGCCACGCGCTCCAGCACGTTGCTCAGCTCGCGCACGTTGCCGGGCCAGGCGTGGGCGAGCAGGCGGGCCTGCGCCCCGCGCGAGAGCGTCTTGGGGGGCAGGCCGTAGTCCGCGCAGACGCAGGCCAGCAGGTGCTCGGCCAGGAGGATCACGTCGCGGCCGCGCGCCCGCAGGGGCGGCAGGCGCACGGTCACCACCGCGAGGCGGTGATAGAGGTCCTCGCGGAAGCGGCGCTCGCGGATGGCGGCCTGGAGGTTGCCGTTGGTGGCGCTCACGATCCACGCGTCCGCGGGCTCGGGCTGGGTGCCGCCCAGGCGCCGCACGGTGCGCGCCTCGACCACGGTGAGCAGCTTGGCCTGCAGCGCCTCGGGGAGCAGGCCGATCTCGTCGAGGAACAGCGTGCCCTGGTGCGCGGTCTGGAAGAGCCCCGGCTTCGCGCGCCGCGCGTCGGTGAAGGCGCCCCGCTCGTAGCCGAAGAGCTCCGACTCCAGGAGGTTCTCCGGGATCGCCGCGCAGTTGATCGGCACGAACGCGCCGCCCGCCCGCGGGCCCGCGCGGTGGAGCACGCGCGCCACCAGCCCCTTGCCGGTCCCGGTCTCTCCTTCGAGGAGGATCGCGGGCGGCCGCCGGCCCGAGAACGGGCGTGAGAGCAGACGGCGAAGGGTGTCCCGGACCGCCTCGATCGCGGGGCTCTCGCCGAGCAGCTCGCCGAAGGGATCGTCCACCGCCATGCCGGGGGAAAAGATGACCGAGAGAGTCCTTCCTGGTCAAGCCACTGGTCAAGGCTTGACCAGTGGTCCGGTCGGAAGGGGCGACTCGGCACCGCAACTGGTTGAATCCATGGGCCGATACGGTGGCACCCCGCTTGCCCCGATCTACGGGCGTGCCCGTAGACGACGACAACCGCGACGCGAGCCCGTCGGGGCCGGCGGCCTCCTTGCGTGCCGGGCGCGGCGCCGTAGCCCGCCATGCGTCGCTCGCGGCGCTGCGGGCGGACCCGCGGCAGGCGGTCCAGCAGGATGCGATTCGATGCCTGGTCTGCGGCCGGGCGTTCCGCCAGCTCACCAACACGCACCTGCGCGCGCACGGCCTGAGCGTCGAGGGGTACAAGCAGCAGTTCGGCTACAACCGCGGGCGGCCGCTGATGTGCCTGGCGCTCCAGCGGCTCTACACCGAGCGCGCGGTGACGACCGGCCTCGCCTCGCGCATCCGCCAGCCGACCGATCCTGGTCCGTCCCGAGCTCCGCCGCCGCGGCGGCACGCGCACCATCGCCCTCGAGGAACTGCTCACGCGCCGCGAGGTGCGCGAGCGGCCCCGCCGATTCCGCCCCGGCCCGGGGCCTCGACCCCGGGGCCCGGGCTCCCGGCTGCCCGACTCCTGACGCGTCGCACGATCGCGCCGGTGGAACAGTTGTCGGACCACCGGCCGTGCCGTATATTTTGCGAGGGTTTTCCCACCCTCATGTCACGCATCCCGCTTCGGCCTGCGGCCGGACCAAGGAGACGAGGAATGACACGTTTCTCACGGATCGCACTGGCGATGTCTCTGGGGCTGGCAATGGTCTTCGCCGGTCCCGCGCTGGCCCCGGCCCAGAGCCCGAAATCGGGCGGGACCCCGAAGTACGGCGGGCACCTGAACATCATGCAGCGCGAGGATCTCGCGCAGGGCTTCGCGGTCCACGAGACGTCGACGATCGCGACGTCGTGGCCGTCGATGCCGTGCTTCAACAACCTGGTGGTGTTCGACCAGACCAAGCGGGCGGAGACCGTGGACAACCTGGTCGGTGAGCTCGCCGAGAAGTGGTCGTGGCAGGACAACTACCGGAACCTCGTGTTCTTCCTCCGGAAGGACGTGAAATGGCACGACGGTCAGCCCTTCACCTCGAAGGACGTGAAGTTCACCTTCGACATGGTGCGCGAGGCGCCGAACGCTCCCGCCAAGCTGCGGATCAATCCCCGGAAGGACTGGTACAGCAACGTCGAGGACATCGAGACCCCGGATCCGTACACGGTCGTCTTCCACCTCAAGCGGCCGCAGCCGGGCCTGCTGGTGATGCTGGCCTCGGGCTACAGCCCGATCTACGCCGCCCACGTCAATCCGGCGTCCTACCGGACCGGCTGCATCGGCACCGGCCCCTTCAAGCTGAAGGAGTGGCGCAAGGGTGAATTCATCGACTACGTGAAGAACCCCGACTACTTCGTGAAGGGCCGGCCCTATCTCGACAGCCTGCGCTACGTGGTGATCAAGGAGCGGGGCACCCGCACCGCCGCGCTCCAGGCCGGCCAGCTCGACGTGTCGTTCCCGGGCGAGACCACCAAGACCGCGGCCGAGCAGCTGAAGAAGGCGGTGCCCGGTCTCGTGATCACCCCGGTCGGCACGACGGTGAACGACAACATCATCATGAACACCAAGAAGCCGCCCTTCGACAATCCCAAGGTGCGGCTCGCGGTTTCCTACGCGATCGATCGCCGGGCCCTGATCACCACCGTGCACCAGGGCGGGGCGGTGCCGGGCGCGTCCATGCAGCCGAAGCCCTACGGGGTGTGGGGCCTGGCCGAGAAGGATCTGCCGTCGTTGCCGGGGTACGGCAAGCCGGCGGACATGAAGGCGCAGGCCCGGAAGCTGCTGAAGGAGGCCGGATTCTCCCCGGAGAACCCGCTGCGGGTCGAGATGTCGACCCGGGCCATCGCGATGTACGTGGACATGGCCTCGTTCGTGATCAACGAGCTGAAGCAGGTGGGGATCGAGGCGACGCTCAAGCAGGTGGAGACCGCCCAGTGGCACCCGATGGCCACCCGCGGCGAGTACCAGATCGGGGCCAACCTGACCGGCCTCGGGGTGGACGAGCCGGACGCGAACTACAACGAGAACTACGCGTGCGGGTCCCCCCGCAACTACAGCCAGTACTGCAGCGAGGAAGTCATGAAGATGATCGAGCAGCAGTCCCAGGAGCTGGACGTGAAGAAGCGGCTCGCCCTGGTGGCCCGGCTGCAGAAGAAGGTGGAGGACGACGCGGCGCGGCCGGTGCTCGACTGGCGGCTCGACTACTTCACGATGTGGCCGCACGTGAAGGGGCTGGTGCCGCACGACAACATCTACAACTTCGGCCGCATGGCCGACGTGTGGCGCGACAGGCAGTAGCCGGCCGTTCCGTTCCGTGAAGACGTATATCGCCCAGCGCCTGGCGGTCGGACTGCTGACCCTGTTCGGCATGTCGATCGTCATCTTCGGCATGCTTCGCCTCGCGCCGGGCGATATCGTCGACATCCTGTTCTCCACCGGCGGCTACGTGAATCCGTCGGAGCGGCAGGCGATCGAGCGCGAGCTGGGCCTGGACCGTCCGGTGTGGGAGCAGTACGTGGAGTGGATGCGCCAGATCGCGACCGGCGATCTGGGCAAGTCGTATCGCTACGACCTCCCTGCGTGGGACATCATCCGCCCGCTCCTGCCGGTCACCCTCGAGCTGGCCGCGCTCTCGCTCATCGTGGCGGTGGCCCTCGGAGTCCCGCTCGGGGTGATCAGTGCGGTCCGGCAGGACACCGGGCTCGACTACGTCCTGCGCGTCTTCAGTCTCGCCGGGCTCAGCATGCCCTCGTTCTGGCTCGGCATGGTGATCATCCTCACCCTGGTGGCCTGGCTCGGATGGATCCCGCCGGTGACGTACGTGACGCCGCGGGAGAACTTCGGCCTGCACGCGGTGCAGTTCGCGCTGCCCGCCCTCGCGGTGGGCTACCGCTCCTCGGCCCTCATCATGCGCATCACCCGCTCGTCGCTCCTCGAGGTGATGCGCGAGGACTACATCCGCACCGCGCGGGCCAAGGGCCAGTCCGGGCGCGTGGTGATCTGGCGCCACGCCCTGCAGAACGCCATCCTGCCGGTGGTCACCGTCATCGGCATCGAGTTCGCGTTCCTCATCGGCGGCCTCGTGGTGACCGAGACCGTGTTCAACCTCCCCGGGGTGGCCCGCTTCCTGGTCGAGGCCATCCTCTGGCGGGACTATCCGATCGTGCAGAACCTGGTGATGGTCATCGCCATCGTGGTGATCCTCTCCAACCTGGTGGTGGATCTGCTGTACGGCTTCCTCGACCCACGGGTCCGCTATGGCCACTAGGCCGCTCGGGGTGGAGGTGCCGGGGGTCGCCCTCGGCCTGCGCCGGCCGGGCGCGTGGGGCGCGCTCGCCCGCTTCTGCCGCAAGAAGCCGCTCGGCGCCATCGGCGGCGCGATCATGCTGCTGATCCTCCTCACCGCGATGTTCGCCAACCAGCTCCAGACCTACGATCCCATCGCCACCGACGCGGCCCAGAGCCTGGCCCGCCCGGGAGCCGAGCACTGGCTCGGCTCCGACCACCTCGGCCGGGACATCTACTCGCGCATCGTCCACGGCGCGCGCGTCTCGCTGGTGGTGGGCCTCGCCTCCACCCTGCTCGGCTCGGTGCTGGGCGGCATCATCGGGCTCCTGTCCGGCTACGTGGGCGGCATGACCGACCTGATCACGCAGCGGGTGATGGACATCCTGCAGGGCCTGCCGCTCCTGGTTCTGGCCCTCGTGATGTCGGCCGCGCTGGGGCCGTCCATCCCCAACGTGGTGATCGCGATCTCGATCCCGATCATCCCGCGCGCGGCCCGCGTCATCCGGGCCAGCGTGCTGTCGATCCGGGAGATGCAGTACGTGGAGGCGGCGCGCGCGGTGGGCCTGCGTCACCTGCGCATCGCCTTCCGCCACGTCCTGCCCAACACCATCGGGCCCTTCATCGTGCTCTGCACCGCGCAGCTCGGCAGCGCGATCCTCGTGGAGGCCGCGCTGTCGTTCCTGGGCCTGGGCGTGCCCGAGCCGTATCCCTCGTGGGGCCGCATGCTGTCGGTCTCCGCGGCGGAGTACGCGCAGAAGGCCCCGTGGCTCGTGCTGTTCCCCGGCCTCGCGATCAGCCTGGCCGTCTTCGGCTCGAACCTGCTCGGCGACGCGCTCCGCGACACGCTGGACCCGCGCCTGCGCGGCGCCTAGCCATGCGCCTCCCGCTCCCCTCGGGGGAGCGGGCGGGGTGAGGGGGGATCCCATGGCCACCCACGACGATCTCTGCTGGATGCCCGCCTCCGAGATGGCGCCCGCGATCCGGCGCCGCAAGATCTCCCCGGTGGAGGTGATGACCGCGGTGCTGGCCCGCATCGAGCGGCTCAACCCGCGGCTGAACGCCTTCGTGACCCTGACCGCCGACCACGCCATGAAGGCGGCGCGCGCCGCGGAACGGGCGGTGGGCCGGAAGGGGGCGCCCCTGGGCCCGCTGCACGGGGTGCCGTTCTCCACGAAGGACCTCGTGATCACGCGCGGCATCCGCACCACGTTCGGCACCCGCCTCTTCGCCGACAACGTGCCGGCGGAGAGCGCGCCGATGGTGGAGCGCCTGGAGGCGGCGGGCGCGATCCAGCTCGGCAAGACCAACACCCCGATGATGGGCTGGATCGGCGCCACCCACAACCTGCTCTTCGGTCCCACCCGCAACCCGTGGAACCTCGACCGCACGCCCGGCGGCTCGAGCGGCGGGGCCAGCGCCGCGGTGGCCGCGGGGCTGGGACCGCTCGCCATCGGCACCGACGGGGGCGGCTCGATCCGCATCCCGTCCTCGCTGACCGGCATCTACGGGATCAAGCCCACCTTCGGGCTCGTGCCGGTCTATCCGTTCAGCGCCGCGTGGGGACTCTCGCACATCGGGCCCATGACCCGCACGGTCGCCGATGCGGCGCTGATGCTCGACGTCTGCGCGGGGCCGGATCCGCGCGATCCGTTCTCGCTCCCCGGCCCGCGCCCGCCCTACGCGAAGGATCTCCGGCGCGGGGTGAAGGGCCTGCGGGTGGCGTGGTGCGCGGACCTGGGCTTCGCCAAGGCGGTCGATCCCGAGGTGGCCGCCGTCTGCGCGCGGGCGGCCCGCCGCTTCCGCGAGCTGGGCTGCCGCGTGGAGGAGATCGCGCCCAGGTGGCCGAGCCCGGAGAACGCGTGGCGCACCATGTTCGTGGGCGGCATCGCCGCGCGCCTCGGCTCCGCGCTGCGCGATCGGGCGGCGGACATCGACGCGGGCCTGCGCGGCGTCGCCGAGGAGACGCGGGGCTGGAGCCCCACCCGGTACGTGGAGGGGTGGTTCGAGCGGCTCGCCTGGGAGGAGCACCCGCGCCGCCTCTTCGAGCGCTACGACCTCCTGCTGACGCCCACCATCGCCTGCGCCGCCTTCAAGGTGGGCCTGGACGGGCCGCCCGAGATCGCGGGGACGCCGACCGGGATCTACGACTGGATCCCCTTCACGTACCCCTTCAACCTGACCGGGCATCCGGGGGCGTCGGTGCCGTGCGGCTTCACCCGCGAGAAGCTGCCGATCGGGCTGCAGATCGTGGGCCGGCGGTTCGAGGACGCCACCGTGCTGCGCGCCTCCGCCGCCTTCGAGGCCGCTGCGCCCTGGGCGCAGCTGCGCCCGCCGCTCGACTGACCGCCTCCGGGCCCGTCTCCGGATCGATACCGTCTCCGCCGCGCGGCGTCTCGAACGCGCGGCATTGTCACCGCCGCCGTCTCCGGCGAGCCTGCCGCGGTGCGCCCCCGGCCCGCCGGCTATTCGCTGATCGACCTCTTGGTCGCGCTCGCGGTCGGAGGCGGCCTCCTGGCCGCGACCCTGAGCCTGCTCCACCTGGGCCTCCGGGCCTGGATGTGGGGCGCCGCGCGGGTCTCCGCCCAGCAATCGGCACGCTACGCCCTGGAGCGGATGGCCGGCGAGCTGCGCGAGGCTGGCTACGATCCCACCGTCGCGGGCATCGCACCGGTGGTGGTGGCGGAGCCGACCCGCATCGTGTTCCAGCGCGACCTGAACGGCAACGGGGTGGTGGACGCGACGCGGGAGCGCGTGACCTACCTCGTGCGGCCGGGCGAGCGGATCCTCCGCCGGGACGCGGGCGGGGGCGCGCAGCCGGTCATCGAGGAGGTGCGCGAGCTGCGGCTCGACTACCTCGACCGCGCCGGCGCGCCCACCACCGACCCCGCCGCGGTGACCGCGGTGCGCGTCCGGTTCGAGGTGGGCGAGGTGGGCGCCGCGGTGGTGGTCGAGACGCAGGCCACGCTGCGCAACCTGCTCTGGTAGGCCGCGCCCGCTCTGGTAGAATGCGCCCGTGCGCCGCTCGTTCCTCCTCCTCGTCCTGCTGCTGACCGCGCTGCCGCTGGCGCCGCTCGGGTGCGAGACCGTGCCCTACACGGGCCGCCGCCAGCTCCAGCTGGTCTCCCCGGACGAGGAAGCCAAGATGGGGGTGCAGTCGTTCCAGGAGATCACCGGCAAGGCCTCGCTCTCCACCGACGCGCAGGCCAACGCGATGGTCCAGCGGGTGGGCAGCCGCATCGCGAAGGTCACCGGCCTCGACTACCAGTGGGAGTTCAAGCTCATCGCCGACGACAAGCAGGCCAACGCCTTCGCGCTCCCGGGCGGCAAGGTCGCGGTCTACACCGGCATCCTGCCCATCACCCGCGACGAGAGCGGCCTCGCGGTGGTGCTCGCCCACGAGATCGGCCACGTGCTGGCCCGCCACGGCGGCGAGCGGCTCAGCCAGCAGATGGGCGTGCAGACCGCGACCCAGGTCCTGGCCGGCCTGGCCAGCAGCAATCCCGCGACGGTGCAGCTGGTGGCCGCCGCGCTGGGCGCGGGCGCGCAGGTCGGCGTCCTGCTGCCGTGGAGCCGCCAGCAGGAGTCGGAGGCCGATCACATCGGGCTCATCCTGATGGCCAAGGCGGGCTACGACCCACACGCCGCGGTGGGCCTCTGGCAGCGGATGCAGGAGGCCGCGAAGGGCCAGCGGCCCTCGGAGTGGCTGTCGACGCACCCGTCGGAGGCGACCCGGATCGAGCAGATCCAGGGCTGGCTTCCGGAGGCCATGACCTACTACAAGAAGTAGCGCTCCACCCCGTCCCAGCAGCTTTCTCCGTCTACCCGCGGTAGGCCCGCCCGGACCACCCCCAACGGGTGGTCTTTTTTGCGGGTCGGAATGGCTTGAAAATCCGGAGTTTTCGCTTGACACCCCCAATTGAACCCCACTAGGATGCTCCCTGGCGGTGGGGTGAAATCCCATGAAGTGGCATTCAAGGGCGATCGAAAGGCCCGCTGAGAGGGCCGGGGGGACAGGGTGTTCCGGGGACACTTCAGGCACACGATCGACCCGAAGGGACGCCTCAGCATCCCGTCGAAGTTCCGGGAGGTGCTGCGCGAGGCCGGCAGCGACCGGCTGGTGATGGCCCCCAACGGCACGTCGCTCGACGTGTACCCCGAGGACAAGTGGCGCGAGCTCGAGGAGCGCGTCGCCACGCTCCCCAAGATGGATCCCGATCGTCGCCGCTTCCAGCACGTGTACCTCTCGGCGGGACTCGACGTGGTGCTGGATCCGCACGGACGCATCCAGGTGCTGCAGGACTATCGCGAGCGCGGCGGGCTCTCGAAGAACGTGATGATCATCGGGATGATGGACTACTTCGAGGTGTGGGACGAGGGGCGCTGGACGACGTACCAGCGCGAGCAGGCGGGGCCGCTCGACGATCTGCGCGCCCGCCTCGCGAGCAAGGGCGTATGAGCGGCGAGCACGTCCCCGTCCTCCTCGACGAGGTCGCCTTCATGCTCCGTCCCCGTCACGGCGGCTGGGTGGTCGACGGGACCGTCGGCCTCGGCGGTCACGCGGAGCGACTGCTCGAGAGCGCGGACGACACGCGCCTCCTCGGCATCGATCGCGATCCGGAGGCGCTCGCCCGCGCCGCGCGCCGCCTCGCGCGCTTCGGCGCGCGCGTGATCCTCGAGCACGGCAGCTTCCGCGATCTCGCCGCGCTCGCGAGCCGCGCGGGCGTGGAGCGCGCGGCCGCGGTGCTGCTCGACCTCGGGCTCTCGTCGTACCAGCTGGACGAGTCGGGGCGCGGCTTCTCGTTCCAGGGCGAGGAGCCGCTCGACATGCGCTTCGATCCCGGCGCGGGCGTCACCGCGGCCGAGTTGCTCGCGCGCCTCTCCGGGGAGGAGATCGCCTCGCTGCTCGCGGAGCTCGGCGAGGAGCGGCACGCGCGTCGCATCGCGCGGGTGCTGGTGGAGCAGCGCCGGCGTGCGCCCCTTCGCACCGCCTCCGACCTGGTCTCGGTGGTGAAGCGCGCGGTTCCCCGCGCGGCCTGGTCTCGACGCACCCACGTGGCGACCCGCACCTTCCAGGCGGTGCGGATGGCGGTCAACGACGAGCCCGGCGCCCTCGCGGAGGCGCTGCCGCAAGCGGCGGCGCTCCTCGCAGTCGGCGGCCGGCTCGGCGTCATCTCCTTCCACTCCGGCGAGGACCGGATCGTGAAGCGCACGTTCCGCGGACTGGCGGGCCGAGGCTTCGTGGAGCTCGAGCCCGCGCCGATCGCGGCCGGACGCGAGGAGACGACGTACAACCCGCGCGCCCGCAGCGCCAAGCTGCGCGTGCTCGCGCGGCAGGAGGCGGCATGAGCGGTCGCGTCAACACACGCACGGCGCAGTCGCACTGGGGTCACCAGCATCGCGCGCGCCAGCCGGAGGCGGTGCGCCGCCACCGCGTCGCGGACCGGCGCCGGCTCCGCTCGATGGCGGTGGCGGTGGCGGGGGCCGGGCTCGCGGTCCTGGTGGTGCTGGGGGTGGTCGGTCTGCGGGTGCAGCAGGTGCGCCTCTCCTACCGGCTGGACGCGCTCCGTCAGGCGCGCGCGGAGGTGGAGGAGACCAACCGGCGCCTGCGGGTGGAGATGGCCACCCTCAAGTCGCTCTCGCGCATCGAAGGCAAGGCGCGCGCCGAGCTCGGCATGGTGGCCCCCGGCAAGGACCAGGTGCGCCTGGCCCGCGAGTTCGTGAACGGGGGACGGGGGACCGCCGCGCTCGATCGGCGCGCGGTGGTGGCCGAGCGGGCGGTGAACCGGAGCTTCGGGGTCCAGTAGCGTGATTCCATGACCGAGCTGCGGGCCGAGGGCCTCCGAAGCCGCACGCTGATCTTCGCCGCGTGCCTGGCCTGTGCCTTCGTCGTCCTGCTCGCCCGGCTGGCGTATCTGCAGGTCTGGAAGCACGAGGAGTACTCGCGGCTCGCCGAGAACCAGCACGCCAAGACGGTGCCGCTGCGTCCCAAGCGCGGGCCGATCCTCGATCGCAACGGCCAGGCCCTCGCGGTCTCCTCCCGCGCGGACACCCTCTACGTCACCCCGGCGAAGGTGGAGGACGCACCGCGGCTGGCCGCGCGTCTGGCCCCGATCCTGGGCGAGCCGGCGCGCGAGGTGCTCCGGAAGCTGACCGTGAGCCGGAAGTTCGCGCCGGTGCGCCGGCGCCTGCCCCCGGACATGGCGCGGGCGGTCCAGCAGCTGAAGGACCCGTCGCTGACCCTGGTGGAGGACAGCCTGCGGCTCTATCCGAACCGCGAGCTCGCGGCCCAGCTCATCGGCTTCGAGGGCGCGGACGGCAAGGGCCTCGCGGGTATGGAGCAGGCGTGGGACGCGCACCTGGCCGGAGTGGAGGGCCGCGCGGTGGTGGAGCGCGACGCGCTCGGCCGCGACGTGAGCGGCGCCCCCATCGTGCTGAAGCCGGCGGTGGCGGGGCAGGGCCTGGTCCTCACCATCGACGCGACCATCCAGTACCTCGCCGAGAAGGAGGTGGACGCGGCGTGGCGGCGCACGCACGCCAAGGCCGCGATGGCCGTCGCGATGGACCCGCGCACCGGCGAGATCCTGGCGATGGCGATCCGCCCCACCTACAACCCGAACGCCTTCGGCGCCGCCACCGACGACGACCGGCGCGCCCGGGCGGTGACCGACCCCTTCGAGCCCGGCTCCACGTTCAAGGTGATCATGGCCGCCTCCGCCCTCGAGGAGGGCGTGATCCACCCCACCGACCGGATCTTCGGCGAGAACGGGGCGATCACGGTGGCGAACGCCACCATCCACGACTGGAAGAAGTACGGCTGGCTCACCTTCTCGGAGGTGCTCCAGAACTCCTCCAACGTCGGGTCGATCAAGGTCGGCCTGATGCTGGGCAAGGAGCGCTACTACAAGTACATCACCGCCTTCGGGTTCGGGGCGCCCACCAACCTGGGGCTGCCCGGCGAGAGCCGGGGCCTGCTCCGGCCGCCCAGCCAGTGGTCCGGCCTGTCGCTCGCCACCATGTCGATCGGGCAGGAGATCTCGGTGACCGCGGTGCAGATGGTGGCCGCCTTCGCGGCGGTCGCCAACGGCGGCCGGCTGATGCAGCCGCAGATCATCCGCGCGGTGCTGGACGGGCAGGGGCGCGAGGTGCGCTCCTTCGAGCCCATCGCGGTGCGGCAGGTGATCAGCCCCGACACCGCGCGCACGCTGACGGAGATGATGGTCAACGTGGTGAAGAACGGCACCGGGCACAACGCGGCGATCCCCGGCTACGACGTGGCCGGCAAGACCGGGACCGCCCAGAAGATGGATCCGGCCACGAAGCGCTACTCGCGAGCGCCCGGCGTGCTCTCGTTCGTGGGGTTCGTGCCCGCCGACGACCCGCGCCTGGCCATGATCGTGCTGCTGGACGAGCCCAAGAACGAGAAGTGGGGCAGCGAGGCGGCGGCTCCCATCTTCGCCGCGATCGGCCGCGAGGCCCTGCGCTATCTCGACGTGCCCCCGCGCGACGTGAGCCCGGTGCCGATCGTGCACGCGGAGATGGCGAGCGCGGCGCCCGACCCGCCCCGCGGGGCGGAGACGTCGGGCCCGGCCCTCGACGCGGGCGCGGTGCCCGCGGGCGCCGAGGACACCGCCCCCGCGGTGGTGGCGGGCGTCATGCCCCGGCTGACCGGCCTCTCCCTGCGCCAGGCCATGGAGACGCTGGCGCCCCATGGGGTCCGTCTCGAGATCAGCGGGCGGGGCGTGGTGGCCAGCCAGCAGCCGGCCGCCGGCGCGCCGCTGCCCGCCGGCACCCTGTGCCGGCTGCACCTGACCCCCGCGACCGGCCGGCCCGCCGCCGGCGCGGTGACCGCGGCGAGCTACCGTCCGTGAGCCACCGCGCGCGCGACCTGGGCCGGAGCGATCGGGCATGAGCGGCCGGGCGGTGGCGACCTCCGCGCTCCTCGACGCGCTGCCGGACAAGACGGTGCTCGGGGCGCCGCCGGAGCGGGTGACCGGGCTCGCCTACGACTCGCGCAAGGCCACGCCGGGCTCGCTGTTCGTGGCCATCCCCGGCTTCAAGCAGGACGGGCGCCGGTTCGCGGCCGACGCGCTCGGTCGCGGCGCCGCGGTGGTGGTGGCGGAAGGCGGAGATCCGCTGCCGGGCAGCGCGGCCGCGCGCGTGGTGGTGCGGTCGTCTCGCGAGGCGCTCGCGCGACTGGCGGACGCCTATCACGGGCACCCGTCCCGGCGGCTCACCGTGATCGGCATCACCGGGACCAACGGCAAGACCACCACCTCGCTGCTGGTGGAGGCGCTGCTGGGCGCGGACGGCCGGCCCACCGGGGTGATCGGCACCATCCAGTACCGGGTGGGCGCCCATGCGCAGGACGCGGGCCAGACCACGCCGGAAGCGCTCGAGCTCCAGGCGCTCCTCGCGCGGATGGTCGAGGCCGGCGTGGGCGGCGTGGCGATGGAGGTGTCCTCGCACGCGCTCGCCCTCTCGCGCGTCGACGGCGTCGAGTTCGACGTGGCCGTCTTCACCAACCTCACCCAGGACCACCTCGACTTCCACAAGACCCTCGACGCCTACCGCGACGCGAAGGCCCGCCTCTTCACGCTGCTGGCTTCCGGCCCCAAGCCGCGCCGGGCCGCGGTGGTGAACGTGGACGACCCCGCCGGCGCCGCCATGGTGCGCGCGGCGTCCGCGGACGCGCGCGTGCGGGTCCTCACCTTCGGCCTGCGGCCGCCCGCCGAGCTCCACCCGAGCCGCTGGGAGTCGGGCATGGACGGCATCCGCCTGGAGATCGCGCGGCCCGAGGGTCCCATCACGATCACGTCGCCGCTGGTGGGCGAGCACAACGTGATGAATCTCCTGGGCGCGGTCGGGGTCGGGCTCGTCCTCGGAATGGAGCCGGCCCGCATCGGGCGCATCCTCTCCGGCGTCGCCACCGTGCCCGGCCGCTTCGAGCGGGTGGAGGCGGGGCAGCCGTTCCTGGTGGTGGTGGACTACGCGCACACCCCGGACGCGCTCGAGAACGTGCTCACCACCGCGCGCAAGCTGCTGCGGCCGGGCGCCCGTCTCGGGGTGGTGTTCGGATGCGGCGGCGACCGCGACCGCGGCAAGCGCCCGATCATGGGCGGCATCGCGACGCGCCTGGCCGACCGGGCGTGGGTCACCTCCGACAATCCGCGCAGCGAGTCGCCGGAGGCGATCCTGCGGGAGATCGAGGCCGGCATCCCCGCCGAGGCGGCGGACCGCCACGAGTCCATCGCGGACCGGCGGCGCGCGATCCAGCGCGCGGTGGCGTGGGCGCGCGAGGGCGACGTGATCGTCATCGCGGGCAAGGGGCACGAGACCTACCAGATCGTCGGCGGCCAGACGCTGCCGTTCGACGATCGCGAGGTCGCCCGGACCGCGCTGGCCGCGCGCGGGGCGGAGGGGGGCGGATGGTGGCTCTGAGCGTCGAGGACGTGGTGCGCGGCACGCAGGGCGCGCTCATCGCGGGCGACCTCGCGGCGCCGGTGAGCGGCGTCAGCATCGACAGCCGGACCCTGGCCATCGGCGAGGCCTTCTTCGCCATCCAGGGCCCCAACCGCGACGGGCACGGCTTCCTGCGCGACGCGGCCGCCCGCGGTGCGTCCTGTCTGGTCGTCCACAACCTGCCCGACGATCTGCCGCCCTCGGTGCCCACGGTCATGGTGGACGACACGACCCGGGCCCTCGGGCGCCTCGCGGCCTACTACCGCGCGCGCTTCTCGGTGCCGGTGGCGGCGGTGACCGGCTCGAACGGCAAGACCACCACCAAGGAGATGATGGCCGCGGTGCTGGGCGCGCTGGGCCCGGTGCTGAAGCCGGAGGGCAGCTTCAACAACCAGTGGGGCCTGCCCCTCACGCTCCTCAAGATGGGGCCCGAGCACCGCGCGCTGGCGCTGGAGCTGGGAGCCAACACCCCGGGCGAGATCGAATCGCTCGCGGCCATCGCGCGGCCCACGGTGGGCGTCGTCACCGTGGTGCAGGGGGCCCACACCGAGGCCTTCCGCGACCTCGACGGCGTGGCCCGCGAGAAGAGCGCGCTGGTCCGGGCCATCCCGCCCGACGGCACCGTGGTCCTGAACGCGGACGATCCGCGGGTGCGGGCGATGCGGGAGCAGAGCCGCGCGCGGGTCCTCTTCTACAGCGCGCGCCCGGGCGCGGACGTGCACGCGGCGGGCCCCGCGGTGGACGCGGGCGACGGGCTTCGCTTCACCCTGGCCATCGGCGGCGCGGAGCGGCCGGTCCACACCGCCTTCGCGGGACGGCACAACGTGACCAACGCGCTGGCCGCCGCCGGGGTCGGGCTCGCCCTCGGGCTGTCGCTCGAGCAGATCGCCCGCGGGCTCGAGGCGGCGCGGCCCGCGAAGGGCCGCTGCGTGTGGCGCGCGGCGGGGCGGCTGCGGATCCTGGACGATACCTACAACGCCAATCCCGGGTCGGTGGCGGCCGCGCTCGACACCCTGGCCGCGCCGGCCGACGGGCGCCGGCGGGTGGTGGTGCTGGGCGACATGCTGGAGCTGGGCGAGATCAGCGAGGCCGCGCACCGGGACATGGGCCGGGCGGTCGCGGCCTCCGGCGCGGCGGAGTTCGTGGGCCTGGGTCGGGCGGTGCGGACGGCGGTGGACGCCGCGCGGCAGGCCGGGCTCGCCGAGAGTCATCACGTGACCACGTTCGAGGACGCGGTCGCGCTGCTGATGAAGCGGCTGGCGCCCGACGACGCGGTGCTCGTCAAGGGCTCCCGGGGCATGCGCATGGAGCGCGTGGTCGACGCGCTCGTGGCGCGCTTCGGAGGAGTGCATGACTGATGCTCTACGAGCTGCTGGTGCCGCTCGCCAAGTACCACACCGCCTTCAACGTGTTCCGGTACATCACGTTCCGGACCGCGATGGCGACGGTCACCGCGCTGGTGATCTCGTTCATCCTCGGCCCCTGGCTGATCAGGCGGCTGCGGCAGATGCAGCAGGGCGGCACCTCGGTCCGGGAGGACACCCCGGAGCGGCACCAGAAGACCAAGGCGGGCACCCCGACCATGGGGGGCATCGGCATCCTGGTGGCGATCCTCGTCTCCACGCTTCTCTGGGCCAACCTGCGCACCCGCTACGTCTGGGTGCTGGTGCTGGTGACCGCGGGGTTCGGGCTGATCGGCTTCATGGACGACTGGAAGAAGCTCAAGACCCGGCGGGGCATCAGCGCCCGGCAGAAGTTCGGGGCCCAGATCCTGCTGGTCCTGCTGGTGACCGGCTGGCTCTACCTCTGGCCGCCGGACGGCTTCACCACCAGCGTCGTGATCCCGTTCTTCAAGGGCTGGCTGCTCACGCTGGGGTGGTGGTGGATCCCGTTCGCGATCCTGGTGATCGTGGGCTCCTCCAACGCGGTCAACCTGACCGACGGGCTCGACGGGCTGGCCATCGGGCCGATCGTGACCGCGGGCGCGGCCTTCGCGGTGATCGCGTACCTCACCGGCAACTTCCGGGCCGCCGAGTACCTGCGCATCCTGAACGTGAAGGGCACCGGGGAGCTGACCATCTTCTGCGGCGCGCTGGTGGGCGCGGCGCTGGGCTTCCTCTGGTTCAACAGCTATCCGGCCCAGATCTTCATGGGCGACGTGGGCTCGCTCTCGCTCGGGGGCGCGCTGGGCGCGCTCGCGGTGGTGACCAAGTCCGAGCTGTTGCTGCCGCTGATCGGGGGCATCTACGTGGTGGAGGCGGCCTCGGTGATCATCCAGGTCGCCTCGTTCAAGCTGACCGGCCGGCGGGTGTTCAAGATGGCGCCCCTGCACCACCACTACGAGATCAAGGGATGGGCGGAGCCCAAGATCATCGTTCGCTTCTGGATCGTGTCGATCATGCTGGCCCTCTTGGCCCTCACCACACTCAAGCTCCGCTAGGGTGACACACCATGCCGACACTCACGCCACTGCGGCGCGACGCCGCCTACCAGGTAGGGATCTTCGTGAGCGGTGACGGGACCCGCGGCCTCCCGTACCGCGACTGGCTCGCGACCCGGACGGTCGCGGTGGTCGGCCTCGCCAAGAGCGGCATCGCGGCCGCGCGCCTGCTGCGGCGGCTGGGCACGCGCGTGCTCGCCTCCGACTCCGGGGCGCCGGAGAGCCTCACCGCGGAGGCGCGCGCGCTGGAGCGCGAGGGCGTGGCCCTCTGGGCGGGCGGCCATCCCGAGGAGGCCTTCCGCGACGCGGAGCTCGTGGTGGTGAGCCCGGGGGTGCCGCTCGACCTGCCCGCGCTGACCGCGGCGCGGGCGCGCGGCGTGCCCATCATCGGGGAGCTGGAGCTGGCCTGGCGGGTGATGGAGGCGGACTGCCTCGCCATCACCGGCACCAACGGCAAGACCACCACCACCACGCTCACCGGCGAGCTGCTGCGCACCCAGGTGCGCCCGGTGATGGTGGGCGGCAACATCGGCACCCCGCTCGCCGAGCACGCGCTCGAGTTCCCGGGCGACGGGATCGTCGTCGCGGAAGTGTCGAGCTTCCAGCTCGACACGATTGACCGCTTCCGCCCGCGGGTGGCGGCGGTGCTCAACGTGACGCCGGACCATCTGGACCGCCACGGCACCTTCGAGCGCTACGTGGACGCCAAGGCCCGGATCCTCGCCAACCAGACCGCCACCGACTGCGCGGTGCTCAACGCCGACGACCCGGTCACCGCCGGGCTCGCCGCGCGGGCGCGCGGGCGGGTGATCTGGTTCAGCCGCACCGCCACGCTGCCCCACGGGGTGTTCATCTACGACGGCTGGATCGTGGCCAAGCTGAACGGCAGCACCGAGCGCATCTGCCCGGTGTCCGAGATCACCCTGCGCGGGCAGCACAACGTGGAGAACGTCCTGGCGGCCACCGCGTGCGCGCTCTGGACCGGCATGGCCCCCTCCGCGATCCGTCGGGGCATCGCGGCCTTCCGGGGGGTGGCCCACCGCATCGAGCGGGTGCACGACGACCGCGGGGTCGTCTACTACAACGACTCCAAGGGCACCAACGTCGACTCCACCGTCAAGGCGCTCCAGAGCTTCTCGGAGCCGATCGTGCTGATCGCGGGCGGCAAGGGCAAGGGACAGGACTTCACCCCGCTCGCGGAGGCGGCCCGGGGCCGGGTGCGGCGCGCGATCCTCATCGGGCAGGACCGCGACCGGATCCGGGCGGCGCTGGAGGCGGCCTCGATCCCCGCGGAGGACGCGGAGTCGATGGAGGACGCGGTGCGCCGCGCCCGCGAGGCGGCGCGGGTGGGCGACGTGGTGCTGCTGTCGCCCGCGTGCGCCTCGTTCGACATGTTCCGCAACTACGAGCACCGCGGCGACGTGTTCAAGGCCGTGGTGCGGGCGCTGCTCGGCTGATGCCCCGCAAGCTCACGCCCGACCTGCCGCTCTTCGGGGTGGTGGTGGCCCTCGTGTGCGTGGGCGTGGTGATGGTCTACTCGGCGAGCGCGATCGTGGCCGCGGACCGCTTCCACGATCCGTTCTTCTTCCTGAAGAAGCAGCTGTTCTGGGCGGTGCTCGGGCTGGGCTGCCTGTGGGGCGGCATGCTGCTCGACTACCGCCATCTCGAGCGGCTGGTGATGCCGCTGCTGGTGGTCTCCTTCGCGCTGCTGGTGCTGGTCCTGGTCCCGCCATTCGGCCAGTCGATCAACGGCACCCGCCGCTGGTTCCACCTGGGCCCGCTCTCCTTCCAGCCGGTGGAGCTGGCCAAGTTCGCGCTCGTGCTCTACCTGGCGTCGTACCTGACCCGCAAGCAGGAGACGGTGACCCGCTTCACCGACGGCCTGCTGCCGCTGCTGCTGGTCGCGGGCGCCATGGCCGCCCTCACGCTCCTGCAGCCGGACCTCGGCAACAGCCTGGCCCTGGTCATCCTCACCCTGGTGCTGGCGTACCTGGCGGGGGCGCGGGTGCAGCACATGGCGCTGATCGCGGCGGCGGCCCTGCCGGTGGTGGTGGCGCTCATCGCGCTCAAGCCGTACCGCTGGCGGCGCATGGTCGCGTTCATGGACCCGTGGGACGACCCGCAGGGCAGCGGGTTCCAGATCATCCAGTCGTTCCTGGCCCTGGGCTCGGGCGGCTGGCTCGGGGTCGGCCTGGGCGACTCCAAGCAGAAGCTCTTCTACCTGCCGGAGCCGTACACCGACTTCATCTTCGCGATCATCGGGGAGGAGCTCGGCCTGCTGGGGGCGGGGGCCGTCGTGGCCCTGTTCGCGCTGCTCATCTGGCGCGGCCTCCGCATCGGGCTGCGGGCCCCCGACGCCTTCGGGGCCTTCCTGGGCCTGGGCCTCACCATCATGCTCGCCACCCAGACCATCGTGAACCTGGGGGTGGTGACGGGGGCGCTGCCCACCAAGGGGCTGCCGCTGCCCTTCATCTCCTTCGGCGGCTCCGCCCTGCTCATGACCATGTTCTCGGCCGGCGTGCTGCTGAACATCTCGCAGCACGGGAGAGCGCTCTAGTGTTCAAGAAGTACCAGCACATCCACTTCGTGGGCATCGGCGGCGTCGGCATGAGCGGCATCGCCGAGGTCCTGCTCACGCTCGGCTACCGGGTGACCGGCTCGGACGCCCGGCGCAGCGAGACCGTGGAGCGGCTCGAGCGCCTGGGGGCCAAGGTGTTCCTCGGGCACGCGGCGGGCCACGTGGAGGGCGCGCACGTGGTCGTCTACTCCTCCGCGGTGGCGCGCGACAACGCGGAGGTCCAGGCGGCCCGCCAGCGCGGCATCCCGGTCATCGGACGGGCCGAGATGCTCGCCGAGCTGATGCGGCTCAAGTACGGCATCGCGATCGGCGGCACCCACGGCAAGACCACCACCACCTCCATGGTCGCGGCGGTGCTGGACGCGGGCGGCCTCGATCCCACCGTGGTGGTGGGCGGCCGCGTGCACGGCCTCGGGGCCAACGCCCGCCTCGGGCAGGGCGAGTTCCTGGTGGCGGAGGCCGACGAGTCCGACGGCAGCTTCCTCAAGCTGTCGCCCACCATCGCGGTGGTGACCACGGTGGACGCCGAGCACCTGGATCACTACGCGGACCTCGACGCGATCGTGGCCGCCTTCCTCGCCTTCGTGAACAAGGTGCCGTTCTACGGCTGCGCGGTGGTGTGTCTCGACGACGCCAACCTGCAGCGGATGATCCCGCGCATGGAGAAGCGGGTGGTGACCTACGGGCTCGAGGCGGGGGCCGACGTCACCGCGCGGCGGCTGCAGTTCGCCGAGATGCGCTCGACCTTCGAGGTGGTGCACCGCGGCGTCTCCCTCGGGGCCATGAGCCTCCAGGTCCCCGGCCGCCACAACGTGCTCAACGCGCTGGCCGCCACCGCGGTCGCGCTCGACCTCGAGATCCCGCTCCCCCGGATCCAGTCCGCGCTCGCCGGCTTCGCGGGCGTGCAGCGCCGCTTCCAGATCCGCGGGAGCGCGCGCGACGTGCTCGTCGTCGACGACTACGGCCATCACCCCGCCGAGATCCGCGCCACCCTCGCCGCCGCCAAGGCGGGGTTCGACCGGCGCGTGATCACGGTGTTCCAGCCCCACCGCTATTCCCGGACCCAGCACCTGCACGACGACTTCCTGACCGCGTTCTACCAGTCCGACGTCCTCATCGTCATGGACATCTACCCCGCGGGCGAGGCGCCGATCCCGGGCGTGCACGCCCGCGACCTGGCCGACGGCATCGCGGCCCACGGGCATCGCGAGGTGCTCTATCTGGGCAGCGACCGGGCGGCCATTGTCGACTACCTGTGCGAAACCACCAGAGCGGGTGATCTCGTGCTCACTCTCGGGGCGGGCGACGTGGGCCAGCTGGGCGACGCGCTCCTCCAGCGGCTCCGCGACGAACCCGAGACGACGTCCAAGAGGAGATAACACATGCTGGGAGAGATCCGCGGCGAGGTCCGGTTCAAGGAGCCGCTCAGCTTTCACACCTCCTTGCGTATCGGAGGTCCCGCCGACATCTTCATCGTGCCGCAGGACGTGGAAGACATCCGGCTCGCGCTGTCCTTCGCGGAGCGGGAGCAGCTGTCGCTCGACGTGATCGGCGGGGGCAACAACCTGCTCGTGAGCGACCGTGGCGTCCGCGGGGTGGTGCTGAAGCTCGAGGGCTGCCTCGGCCGCGCCGAGTACCACGGCGAGGAGGCGGTGGCCGGCGCGGGGGTGAGCCTCTCCGCCCTCATCCGCGAGGCGGCCGCCCTGAACCTGGGCGGCATCGAGTGCCTGGTCGGGGTGCCGGCCACGGTGGGCGGGGCGGTGGCCATGAACGCGGGCACCCCGGACGGGGGGATCGCGGACTTCATCTCCGCGGTGTACTTCCTCCACCCCGACGGCACCCTCGGTGAGTTCAAGCCCGGCGCGGGCTCGTTCAGCTACGGGGCGTTCTCGGCTCCTCCGGGCTCGGTCCTGATCGGGGCGCGGCTGCAGCTGCACCGCCGACCCTTCGCGGAGATCCAGAAGGACATCAAGCAGCGCCTGAAGCAGAAGAAGGCGAGCCAGCCGCTGGCCCTGGCCTCCGCGGGCTGCGTGTGGAAGAACCCGCCCGGGGAGACCGCCACCCGGCTCATCGAGAAGGTGGGGCTGCGCGGCAAGCGCCTGAACGGGGCCGAGATCTCGGCCAAGCACGCCAACTTCATCGTGAACCGGGGCGGGGCCGGCGCGGCCGACATCAAGGCCCTCATGCAGCTCACGCAGGACCGGGTGCGCAACCACTTCGGCATCACGCTCGAGCCGGAGATCAGGACCCTGGGAGAGATTTGAGAACGCACAGCTCGGTCATCACGCCCCGGGCCGGCCGCGGCCGTCTCGAGGACTGGGCGGAGCGCGGCCCCGCGATGGAGCGCCAGCGCATCTCCCGCGCGCGCCTCGCCCGGCGGGTCGCCCGCCGGGCGCGCTGGGTCACCGCGCACGCGCTGCCCATCGGCGTCGCGCTCGCCACCCTGCTCGCGGCCGGGCTCGGCGCGGTCTGGCTGCTCACCTCGCCGCGCTTCCTCATCACCGAGGTCACCGTCACCGGGGCCAGCCGGCTGCGCCCCGAGGACATCGTGGCCGCCTCCGGCATCGGCCCCGGCACCAACCTCTTCCGCCTCGACCGCGACGCGGTGCTGGCGCGGGTGGAGTCGCTGCCGCTGGTGCGGCGGGCGGACCTGGTGCGGCGCTTCCCCAACCACGTCACGCTCGCGGTCGAGGAGCGGCGCCCGTTCACGCTGGTGCACGCGGGCCGGCTGCACTGGATCGACGAGCAGGGGGTGAACCTCGGGCCCGAGAGCCGCGCGGTGGCCCCGCGGGCCCCCGTGATCACCGGGCTCGGGCCGAGCGACCTCGCGGACGAGGGCGGCGGGTCGCCGCGGGTGGCCGCGGGCGTGTCGCTGCTGCGGATGCTCCTGCGCTCGGAGACCGCGCTCATCCAGCACATCTCCGAGATCGACGTGAGCCGGCCCGACGCGCCCGTGCTCTACACGGTGGACGGAGTCGAGGTGCGGATCGGCTCGGACGACTGGGAAGGCCGGCTCGCCCGGCTGCAGGGCGTGCTCGCCCAGCTGCGCGCGGGCGGCGAGGTGGTGGGCGCGATCGATCTGCGCTTCCGCGATCAGGTGGTCCTCAAGACCGTGACGAGGTGACAGGGAGAATGGCCAGAGCTCGAATGCGGCAGGTCATCGCCGGGCTGGACGTGGGCACGACCAAGATCTGCTGCGTCATCGCCGACTGGTCGCCGGTCGGCAACCTCGACATCGTGGGCGTGGGCACGAGCCCCTCCCGCGGTCTCCGCAAGGGGGTGGTGGTGAACATCGACTCCACGGTGGAGTCGATCAAGCACGCGGTGGCCGAGGCCGAGGAGATGGCGGGGGTGGAGATCCCGTCGGTGATCGCGGGCGTGGCCGGGGGCCACATCCGCGGCATCAACAGCCGCGGCGTGGTGGCGGTCTCGGGCAAGCACCGCGAGGTGAGCCAGACCGACATCGACCGCGCCCTCGACGCGGCGCGGGCGGTGAACCTGCCCCAGGACCGCGAGATCATCCACGTGCTGCCCCAGACGTTCCTGGTCGACGACCAGGACGGCGTGAAGGAGCCGCTCGGCATGTCGGGCGTGCGCCTCGAGGTCGAGGTGCACCTGGTCACCGGGGCCACCACCTCGGTGCGCAACGTGGTCCGCAGCGTCAACCGCGCGGGCCTGCAGGTGCAGGACCTGGTGCTGGAGCCGCTCGCCTCCGCGGAGGCGGTGATCTCCGCCGAGGAGAAGGAGCTCGGCATCCTCCTGATCGACCTGGGCGGCGGCACCACCGACGTGGCCCTCTTCCGCGACGGGGCGGTGTGGCACACGAGCAGCCTGCCGCTCGGCGGCGATCACATCAGCAACGACATCGCGGTGGGCCTGCGCACGCCCACCGCCGACGCGGAGGAGCTCAAGAAGCGTCACGGCTGCGCCCTGACCGCGCTGGTCCGCGAGGACGAGGTGGTCGACGTCCCCAGCGTGGGCGGACGCAAGGCGCGGCAGCTCTCCCGGCAGATCCTCTCGGAGATCATCCAGCCCCGCGTGGAGGAGATCTTCACCCTGGTCGCGCGCGACCTGGTGCGGGCCGGCCTCAACGACGTGGCCGCGGGCGGGGTGGTGGTCACCGGCGGCAGCTCGATCATGCACGGCGTGCCCGAGCTGGCCGAGCAGGTGTTCGACATGCCGGTGCGGCGCGGCGTGCCCGCCGGCCTCTCCGGACTGGCGGACGTGGTGCAGAGCCCGATCCACGCCACCGCGGTGGGTCTCGCGCTCTACGGAGCGCGCGGCCACGGCGCGGGGGGCGGGGCCAACGAGGCGGAGGCGAGCACGCTGGTCGGACGCACGAGCCGGCGGCTCCGGGACTGGTTTGCGGAACTCTTCTAGGCGAGGCGGAGAAGGCACGTCGTCGTCGCGCGCCGCCGGACAGGCGGAGTTGTTCACCACCATGCCGCCCGTCCGGGCGCGGCATCGGGAAGGACGATCTCCGGGGGACCGCTCCCCAGGGGGGGAATCCAAGGAGGAGTCGATGGAGCATGCTCAGGGCCGACGACCGGTGTTCGAGCTGGACGAGGAGCGCGAGGCGGCGAAGATCAAGGTGGTGGGCCTCGGCGGGGGCGGCTCCAACGCCGTGAACCGCATGATGGCGGCCTCGTTCACCGGCGTCGATTTCATCGTGGGCAACACCGACCTGCAGGCGCTCCGCTCGTCGCCCGCGCCCGTGAAGCTGCAGCTCGGGGCCCGGCTGACCGGCGGCCTCGGCGCGGGCTCCGACCCCGACGTGGGCAAGCACGCCGCGCTCGAGGATCGCGACGAGATCAAGCGGGTCCTCGAAGGCGCCGACATGGTGTTCGTGACCGCGGGGCTGGGCGGCGGCACCGGCACCGGCTCCGCCCCGGTGGTGGCGGCGGTGGCCAAGGAGCTGGGCATCCTCACGGTGGCCGTCGTCACCAAGCCGTTCGCGTTCGAGGGCCGCAAGCGCGCGCTGCAGGCCGAGGCCGGCCTGAACGAGCTGCGCGCGGTGGTCGACACGCTCATCGCGATCCCCAACCAGCGGCTGCTGGCGGTGGTCGACCGCGGCACCCCGCTGCTCGAGGCCTTCAAGGTCGCGGACACCGTGCTGCTGCAGGCGGTGCAGGGCATCTCGGACCTGATCCTGGTCCCGGGCCTCATCAACCTCGACTTCGCGGACGTGCGGACGATCATGTCCGGCATGGGCATGGCCCTCATGGGCACCGGCACCGGCCGCGGCGAGCACCGCGCGCTCGACGCGGCCCAGAAGGCGGTCGCGAGCCCGCTGCTCGACGAGACGTCGATCCAGGGCGCGCGCGGCATCCTGATCAACTTCACCGGCGGCCCCGACCTCTCGATCCACGAGGTGGAAGAGGCCGCCCGCATCGTGCAGGAGGCGGCCCACGAGGAGGCCAACATCATCTTCGGCGCGGTGCTGGACGAGAACCTCGGCGACGAGGTCCGCATCACGGTGATCGCCACCGGCTTCACCGAGCGCAAGGAGGCCTCGTTGCCGGGGCCGGGCCCGAAGGTCGTGCCGATCCCGTCGGGGCCGCGTAGCCCGCAGCCCTCGAAGGACTGGCGGCGGCGCATCGCCGACCTGCGCGCGGAGGGCGAGGAGCCGGCGGAGGAGGACCTGGACGTGCCCGCGTTCCTCCGGCGGCAGGCCGACTAGCGCCGCCGCCCGTCGAGTCGAGCCGAGCCGGGCGGCGGCGCGCGGGTCCGCGCAGCCGTCCGGAGCCTGCCTGCTGCCGGACGGGCCTGGCCGGCGCCGCAGCCGTGCGACAATGAGCGGGTGAAATCTTCCCGGTCGCGCCCCGCCGGCGCAGCGCTTCGCTTCGTGACCTCGCCGCTGCTCGAGGCGCACGGCCTGCCGCATCTCTTCACCACCCGGCACTTCCCCGGCACCACCCGGCCGACCGAGCCGCGCCGCCCCTTCGGTCCCGAGGCGGAGCCGCTGCTCGCCGAGCGGGGTCTCGGGGCAGAGCCGGCCTACCTCCGGCAGGTCCACGGCCCCGCGGTGATCGAGGTGGACCGAGGGGGCCTGGCGGGCCAGGCCGACGCGCTGGTCACGAGCCGGCCCGGCCTGCCGATCTGTATCTCCACCGCCGACTGCCTTCCGGTCGTGCTGTTCGACCCCCGGCGGGGACGCCTGGCCGCTGCGCATGCGGGGTGGCGCGGGACGGCCCAGGCGGTGGGGCCCGCGGCGGTCGCCAGCCTCACCCGGGCGGGCAGCGCCCCCGAGGACCTGGTGGTCGCCATCGGCCCGTCCATCGGCCCCTGCTGCTACGAGGTCGACGCCCCCGTCATCGAGCGGTTCCAGGCCGCGTTCCCCACCGGATGGCCGGGGTGGTTCACCTCCAAGGGCCCGGGCAAGTGGATGCTCGACCTCTGGCGGGCCAACGTGGATCAGCTCCGGGGGGTGGGGGTACCGGCCGAGCGCATCGAGGTCCTGGGGCTCTGCACCGGGTGTCGTCCCGACCTGCTATTCTCTTATCGACGCGAGCGCGGGGGCGGTCGCCTGGTGACGGTCGCCGCCTTGCCAGACCCGTGCCGTGGGGTGGTCGCCGGCTGAGGGGGCCTGCCGGGCATGCTAGAATCGCCCCCACTCATGCTGGACATGCGCGCCAACCTGCGGCGGGTCCAGGAGTCTGTCGCGCAGGCCTGCGCGCGGGCCGGCCGGGCTCCCGACTCCGTGCTGCTCATCGCGGTCTCCAAGACCATGGACGTCGCGCGCGTGCGGCAGGCCATCGAGGCCGGGGTCGCCGCGCTGGGGGAGAACCGCGTCCAGGAGGCGAGGGAGAAGATCGAGGCGCTGGGGCGGCCGGTGCCCTGGCATCTCATCGGATCGCTGCAGACCAACAAGGCGCGTGATGCGGCGCGGTTGTTCGACTGGGTGCAGTCGGTGGACCGATTCGAGCTGGCGCAGGAGCTCTCCCGCCGGGCCCACGCGGCCGGGCGGACCCTCAACGTGCTGCTCCAGGTCAACCTGGGCGACGAGCCCCAGAAGGGCGGCGTGGCGGTGGCGGAGTTGAAGCGCCTGCACGAGGTGACGGCGGCCCTGCCGAACCTGTCGGTGCGCGGGCTCATGGCCATCCCGCCCGCCACCGAGCAGCCGGAGCAGGCGCGGCCCTACTTCCGGCGGCTGCGCGAACTGCGCGACGAGCTGGGGCTCGAGCACTGCTCGATGGGCATGAGCGCGGACTACGAGGTGGCGATCGAGGAAGGCGCGACCATGGTGCGGGTCGGCACCGCGATTTTCGGGCCCCGCGCGCCGCGCCCCGGGGCGGAACAGTGAGTCTCAAGGACAAGGGGGTCGGCTTCCTGGGCGCCGGGAACATGGGCGAGGCCATCATCAAGGGCCTGCTCCGGACCGGGCTCGTGCCCGCCTCGTCCATCGCGGCGACCGACGCGCGCGCCGAGCGCCTGGAGCAGATGGTCTCGCGCTACGGCATCCGGGGTCTCACCTCCAACCGTGAGCTCGTGGCCGGGTCCGACGTGGTGATCCTGGCCGTCAAGCCGCAGATCATGGGCCCGGTGCTCCGCGAGGTGGCGCCCGCGGTGGACCGGCGGCGCCTGCTGATCTCGGTGGCGGCGGGCGTCCCGGTGGCCTCCCTGCGCGAGGCGCTCGGCAGGCCGGCGCGGCTGATCCGGGTCATGCCGAACACGCCCGCGCTGGTGCTGGAGGGGGTGACCGCGATCGCGCGCGCCGACGGTCTCGAGGCGGGCGATCTCGAGCTGGCCCAGGAGCTGTTCGGGGCGGTGGGCCGCGCGGTGGTGCTGGACGAGGACGCGCTCGACGCGGTGACCGGGCTGTCCGGCTCGGGTCCCGCCTACGTGGCAATCGTGATCGAGTCGCTCGCCGACGGTGGCGTGAAGATGGGGCTCGATCGCGCGACCGCGATGATCCTCGCCGCCCAGACCGTGCTGGGCTCGGCGCGGCTCATCCTCGAAACCGGGATGCACCCCGGGGCCCTGAAGGACATGGTGTCCTCGCCGGGCGGGACCACCATCGCCGGGATCGCGGCCCTGGAGGACGGTGGAGTGCGGCGGACCTTCATCGGAGCGGTCGAGCGCGCGACCCTGCGCTCCCGCGAGCTGGGAGGCAAACGCTAGTGCCCGAGCTCATCGGCTTCGTCGGCTGGCTGCTGGGCCTCTACTCGTGGGTGATCATCGCGGCGGCCCTCATCAGCTGGGTCAGTCCCGATCCCCGCAATCCCATCGTGATGTTCCTGCGGCAGGTGACCGAGCCGGTGCTGGCGCCGGTCCGCCGCTTCCTGCCCCCGTGGAAGACGGGGGGGCTCGATTTCTCCCCATTGATCGTCATTCTGGTCATCCAGTTCGTGGAGCGGGTGGTCCTGCCCGGCCTGCTCCGCGCGATGTACTGAGGAGGTCGCCGTGCGCATCACGCCCATGGACATTCGTCAGCAGCAGTTCACGGTCCGCGCCTTCCGCGGATTCGACGTGCAGGAGGTGGACACCTTCCTGGAGGACCTCGCCGCCGACTACGAGGCCCTCCTGAAGGAGAACAGCCTGCTGAAGGAGCACCTGCAGGCCGCGGAGGAACGGACGCGCGGGCTCGAACAGCGCGAGCGGATGCTGCAGGAGACCCTGGTCACGACGCAGCGAATGGTCGAGGAGATGAAGGACAACGCCCGGCGCGAGGCCCAGCTCCTGATCAAGGAAGCCGAGATGCAGGGCGAGAAGACGATCGAGGCCGCGCGCACCGCCGAGGGGGCCATCCAGGCCCAGATCAATCAGCTGAAACGGACGCGCCGGCAGCTCGCGGAGTCGCTGCGCGCCACCGTGGACATGTACCAGCGGCTCCTCGATCAGGACCTCGAGGCGGATGCCGGGCAGGGAGACGCCTAGTCCCGCCGGGCCCCTGCTGCGCGTGCGCGTGCAGCCGCGGGCCCGCCGCAACGAGGTGGTGGGCTGGCAGGACGACGCGCTCCGGGTCAGGGTGACCGCGCCGCCCGCCGACGGCCAGGCCGATCACGCGGTCGCCGACCTGCTCGCGCGCGCTCTCGGGCTCCCGGTGTCCGAGGTGGCCCTCGTGCGCGGCGCCGCGTCGCGCGACAAGCTGTTCCGCATCGGGCGCCTGACCCCGTCCGACGTGCGCCTGCGCCTGGCCGCGCGGTGATCACCCCGGTCCGCTGGGACGGGGCCCGCCTCGTCCTCATCGATCAGACGCGCCTGCCCACCGAGCAGGTCGAGCGGGCCTGCGCGACCTGGACCGAGGTCGCGGAGGCGATCCGCAGCCTGGTGGTGCGGGGGGCCCCCGCCATCGGCGTCGCCGCCGCCTTCGGGGTGGTGCTCGCGGCCCGGGCCAGCCGCGCCCGCGATCGGGCCGGGCTGCTGGCGGATCTGGAGGAGGCGATCAAGGGCCTGGCCGCGACGCGACCCACCGCGGTGAATCTGTTCTGGGCGCTCGATCGCATGCGCCGCACCGCGGAGTCGGCGCCGGAGTCCGCGGCGGGCGTTCTCGCGGACCGGCTCCTCGCCGAGGCGCAGGCGATCCTGGACGAGGACCTCGCGGCCAACCGCGCGATGGGCCGCCACGGCGCCGCGCTCGTGCCCGCGGGCGGCCGCGTGCTCACCCACTGCAACGCGGGCGCGCTGGCCACCGCCGGCTACGGGACCGCGCTCGGCGTGATCCGCGCGGCCCACGAGCGCGGGCGCCTGGGCATGGTGTGGGTGGACGAGACCCGGCCGGTCATGCAGGGCTCGCGACTGACCGCGTGGGAGCTGGCCACCGAGGGCATCCCCCACCGGCTGATCTCCGACGTGGCGGCCGGCTTCGCCATGAAGCGCGGCGAGGTGGACCTGGTCATCACCGGGGCGGACCGCATCGCGGCCAACGGCGACACCGCGAACAAGATCGGGACCTACTCGGTGGCGGTGCTGGCGCGTCACCACCGCATCCCGTTCTACGTGGCGGCGCCCTGCTCGACCATCGATCCGACCATCCCCACCGGCCGGGCGATCGTGATCGAGGAGCGCGCGGCCGCCGAGGTGCGCGGGGTGGGAGGGCGTCAGACCGCGCCGGAGGCCTCGCCGGTGTGGAACCCCGCCTTCGACGTCACCCCGGCCGAGCTCATCACCGCGATCGTCACCGAGCGCGGGGTGGTGCGCCCGCCGTACCACTTCACCTAGCCGCCCGCTCGTCGTCGCCATCCCGGCCAATCGCGATACGGCCAGCGCCCGGCAGTATCACGATCGCACCGCGCATTCCCCGGAGTCGGTGCGACGGAGCGGGCACGCGCTCGACTGGGAGATCAAGCCGCTGCCGTTCAAGGTGTACCCCGCCATCGAGCCGATCCGCCTGCCGACCGCGCTGCCGTCGCTGGCGACCGACACCTTCGCCGCGCTCGCCGGGAACGGGCCCATCCCGGGACCGGCGCCGCTCGACCTGGAGCGGCTGGCCGCGCTGCTGTTCTTCTCGGCCGGGGTCACGCGCGTGAAGACCTATCCGGGAGGCGGCCGGGTCCATTTCCGCGCCGCCCCGTCCACCGGCGCGCTCTACCAGACCGAGGCGTACGTGGTGGCGGGGGACGTCCGGGGCCTCGAGGCGGGCGTCTACCACTTCAGCCCCGGGGATTTCAGCCTGCGTCGGCTCCGAGCCGGTGATTTCCGCGGCGCGCTGGCGGAGGCCGCGGCCGACGAGGCGATCGCGGAAGCGCCCGCCTCGATCGTGCTCTCCGCGATCTACTGGCGGAACACGTGGAAGTACCAGGCGCGCGGCTATCGCCATCTGTTCTGGGATTCGGGCACCCTGCTCGCGCAGCTGCTCGCGACCGCCCGCGCGCTCGGCGTGGCGGCCCACCTCGTCACCGGGTTCGTGGACGCCGCGGTCAACGCGTTGCTGGGCCTGGACGCGCGGAGGGAAGGCGCGCTGGTGATCGCGCCGGTGGGGGCCGGCGGCCGTCCGGCCGGCGCGGCGCCGCCCGTGGCGCCGCTCGACCCGGAGGTGATCCCGCTCTCGGCCCGCGAGGTGGACTATCCGCTGCTCCGCCGAGCCTACGAGGACTCGAGCCTCGAGGACGCCGCCGAGGTGATCGAGTGGCGCGCGCGGGGCCGGGACGCCGGTCGCGAAAATGTCGCAATGCAAGACCTGACCCCGCTGGCGGCGGCGCGGGCGGAGGCGGGGCCGGGGCTCGGAGAGACCATCGCGCGGCGCGCGTCGACGCGCGCGTTCTCGGGCGAGGCGATCCCGGCGCAGGCGCTGTCGGATGCGCTCTACCACGCGACACGGGGGTTTGCGGCCGACGTGCCGGACCGCCTCGTGGACCTGTACGTCAACGTCCACGCGGTCACCGGCATCGAGCCGGGCGCGTACGTGTACGACCGCGACGCCCACGCGCTCGGGCGGCTGCGGGCCGGCGACGTGCGCGCGGAGTCCACGTTCCTGTGTCTCGAGCAGGCGCTGGGCGGGACGTCGAGCGCCACCGTGTTCTTCCTGAGCCCGCTCGAGCAGGTGCTCGCGCGCTGGGGCAACCGCGGCTACCGCCTGGCCAACCTGGAGGCGGGCCTCATCGGCGGACGGCTCTACCTGGCCGCGTACGCGCAGCGCTTCGGCGCCACCGGCCTGACCTTCTACGACCGACCCGTGGTCGAGTTCTTCTCGCCCCACGCGGCCGGCAAGGACGCGCTCTTCGTCACCGCCCTCGGCCGATCGGTGCGCGCGACCGGCCCCGGCGGACCCGCGGTGAGGGTGAAGGGCCCCGCCTGGAAGCAGGCGAGCAGGCGCCTCACGAGGGAGGGGGAAGGCGGCCGGCGACCGTGAAGCGCGTCCCGCCCTGGGGCGTCACGATCACCGGCCCGCCCATGGGCGGGCTGACGCCGACGAAGGCCACGATGCTGGCGCCGTGGGTGACCAGCACGAGGTTGCCGCCGGTCCGCTTCTCTCCGGCGAGGGCCCGGAACGCGCCGGCCTGCTCGGCCTGCCGCGTGCGATCGGCGAACAGCGAGCGCGACGGCTCCCACGGCTCGCCCGATCCGAAGGCGAGCCGCGCCGTCTCCAGGCACCGGCACCAGGGGCTCGAGAGCACTCGCTCCACCGGGATGCGACGGGCCGCGAAGGCGGCGCCGATCCGGCGCGCCTCGGCGCGACCGGCCTCGGCCAGATTGCGCTGGGTGGCGCAGTCGTCGAGCCGGAAACCCGGCGGGTCGCCGATCCCCGGCTCGGTGGTGGCGTGGCGGAGCAGCACCACCTGCCCGCCACCCGCGAGCAGGCGCCACAGGGCCTCATCGGCCGCCGCCGGAGCGGCCGGCGCCGGCGTGGCCACCATCACGAGGGCCGTCACCCCGGCGATCAGGGCAGGCACGGCGGCCATGGTACACGGCTTCACGAGGCCCGCGCTCATTGCATGGCATCGAGAGGTTCTGATACCGTGGTCGGGTCAACTCGACCCCGGGGGCCGCGCCCCCAAGGAGCCCAGAAATGAAGAAGTATTACCTGATGGCGCCGGGCCCGACCCCGGTGCCCAGCAACGTCCTGCTCGCGATGGCCCAGCCGGTGATCCACCACCGGACGCCGGAGTACGAGGCGCTCTTCATGGAGGTCCGGGCCGGGCTCAAGCGTCTGTTCCAGACGAGCCAGGACGTCATTCCGTTCACCTCCTCGGGGACCGGGGCGATGGAGGCCGCGGTGGTCAACACGCTGTCGGCCGGCGACACGGTGCTGGTGCTGCGGGCCGGGAAGTTCGGTCAGCGGTGGGAAGAGATCTGCGCCACCTACGGCGTCAAGGTCATCCCGCTCGCGGCGCCCTTCGGCGAGACGGTGCCGCCGGAGGCGTTCGCCCGCGCGCTGCGCGAGCACCCGGAGACGAAGGCGGTGCTGATGCAGCACAGCGAGTCCTCCACCGGCGTGCTCCACGACGTCAAGGGCATCGCGGCGGTGACACGCGCGAGCGGAGCCATTTTGATCGTGGACGCGGTGTCGAGCCTCGGCATCGCCGACCTGCGCATGGACGAGTGGGGCGTGGACCTCGTGGTCTCCGGCTCGCAGAAGGGCCTGATGCTGCCGCCGGGCCTGTCCTTCTGCGCGCTGTCCGACAAGGCGTGGGGGCACGTGAAGACCTCGCGGCTGCCCAAGTACTACTTCGACCTCGCGACCGAGCGGAAGTTCGTGGCCCGGAATGAATGCCGCTTCACGCCGGCCGTCTCCATCTTCGTGGGGCTGCGCGAGGTGCTCAAGATGCTCGACGCCGAGGGGCTGCCCGCGGTCTTCCGGCGTCACGAGCGGCTGGCCCGGGCCACCCGCTCGGGGGTGGAGGCCCTCGGCCTCGAGCTGTTCGCCAGGGCGTCGCCCAGCCCGGCCCTCACCGCGGTGGTGGCGCCCCGCGGGCTCGACAGCGAGGCGGTGCTCTCGACCTACTCCACCTCGCACAACATCACGATCGCGGGCGGGCAGGGGGAGATGAAGGGCAAGGTGTTCCGCCTGGGCCACATGGGGTACGTGGCCGACTTCGACGTGATCACCGCGCTGGCCGCGCTCGAGCAGGTGCTGCACGAGCTGGGGCAGCCGGTGGATTTCGGCGCGGCGGTGCGCGCGGCCCAGAAGGTGCTGGCGCAGGGCTGACATGCGCGTCCTGCTGGTGCGGCACGCCGAGACCGAGTGGAACCGGGAGCGGCGCTTCCAGGGCTGGCGCGACATCCCGCTCTCCGCGGCGGGGTGCGCGCAGGCGGAGTGCGCCGCGCGCCTGCTCGCCGAGACTCCGCTGACCGCGGTGTGGTCGAGCCCGCTCGCGCGGGCCCGGGAGACCGCGGCCATCATCGCGGCGCCTCACCGGCTGGCGGTCCAGGAGTCGGAGGCGTTCAAGGAGATGGGCTTCGGCGAGTGGGAGGGGCTCACCCGGGACGAGGTGCGCGCGCGCTTTCCGGAGGCCCACCGCGCGTGGGCGGAGGCTCCGGCGGAGGCCCGCTGGCCCGGGGCGGAGACGCTCGCGGCGGTGCGGGCGCGCGCGCTCCAGGGCCTCCAGGCGCTGCGGGCCGCGCACGCGGGGCAGACGATCGCCCTGGTCTCCCACGGCATCACCGGCCGCATCCTGATCCTGGAGGCGCTCGGACTCGGGCTGGACCGTTTGTGGACGTTCCACCTGTCGTCGACCGGCATCTCGGAGCTCGAGTTCCGCGAGGACTGGACCACGCTGCACCGGATGAACTCGCTGATCCACCTGCCCGATCGCGCCATCGCCTGAGGGGCCGCCGTGAGCCTGCCCCGCAAGAGCCAGCCGACGCAGCTGCCCAAGGGCGCCAAGATCTATCTGCCCGACGAGGCGGCCCGCAAGCGCGCGGTGGAGGAGCGCCTCTTCGAGGTCTTTCGCCGGTGGGGATACCGCGAGGTCGTCACGAGCGCCTACGAGTACTTCGATGTGCTCGCCCACGGCACCGACCACGAGCTGCAGGAGCGCATGTTCAAGATGGTCGACCGCGAGAGCGGGCGCCTGCTCGCCCTGCGAGCCGACGTCACGCCGCAGATCGCGCGCATCGTGGCCACCCGCATGCGGGAGGAGCCGAAGCCGCTGCGCCTGCGCTACGTCAGCAGCGTGTTCCGCTACGACGAGCCGCACGTGGGCCGCTACCGGGAGTTCTACCAGGCGGGCGTGGAGCTGATCGGGCTGCCCAACCCCGAGGGCGACGCGGAGATGATCGCGATGACCGTGGAGGGGCTGCGGGCCCTCGGGCTTCTGCGCTTCCAGATCGACGTGGGCCAGGCCGACTTCTTCCGGGGCATCCTGGACGACCTGGCGGTGGAGCCGGGGACCGCCCGCGCGCTGCGGGACGCCCTGGGCCGCAAGGACCTCTCCGCGCTGGAGCGGCTCGTGGGCGAGCTGTCCGCCCCCGCCGCGGTGACCGAGCTGCTCCTGGCCCTGCCCACGCTCTATGGCCGGGGCGACGTGCTCGAGCGCGCGGAGTCTCTGGTGAAGAGCGCCCGCTCCGAGGCGGCGCTCGGCAACCTGGCCGAGGTCTACCGGCTGCTGCGGGCCTACGGCCTCGCCGACTCGGTGCTGCTGGACCTCGGCGAAGTTCGCGGCTTCGACTACTATTCGGGCGTACACTTCGAAGCCTATGTGACCGGCCTCGGAGCGCCCCTGGTGGGCGGTGGGCGCTACGACCAGATGCTGGCCCGCTTCGGCTACGATTGCCCGGCCACCGGGTTCGCCTTCGACATCGGGCGGGCGCTGCTGGCGCTGGCGTCCCAGGGAGCGGAGCCGGCGCTGTCCGGGCCCGACTTCTTCGTGATCGACTTCACCGCGGACAAGACCCGCGCGCTCGCGATCTCGCGGCGGCTGCGGGACGCGGGGGCCGCGGTGGCCCGCGACATCATCAGCCGGCCGCTCGGCGAGTCGCTGGCCTACGCGCGCGGACAGCGCGCGGCGTACGCCCTCGTGATCGGAGAGGACGGGGCGCAGCCGGACCGGATCCGGGTGGTGGATCTGGGCGCGGGCGGAGCCGGAGAGCGCAGCGTGCGGGTCGAGGACGTGCTGGCGGACCCGCGGGCGTGCTTCCCGGGTCTGGGAGGGCGTGATGCCTAACATCGTGGTGGTGGGTGCGCAGTGGGGTGACGAGGGCAAGGGCAAGATCGTCGACGTGCTGGCCCCGCACGTGGGGGTCGTGGTCCGCTACCAGGGCGGCAACAACGCGGGCCACACGGTGGTGGTGGGCAAGGAGAAGTTCGTGCTCCAGTCCATCCCCTCCGGCATCCTCCACGGCGGCGTGCGCTGCGTGATCGGCTGCGGCGTGGTCATCGATCCCGCCTCGCTCATCGAGGAGATGGAGTCGCTGGTCCAGCGCGGAGTCTCCCTGGACGGCAACCTCTACATCTCCAAGAACGCGCACCTGATCATGCCCTACCATCCCGCGCTCGACCGGGCGTCCGAGTCGCAGGCGGGCGACCGGCGCATCGGCACCACCGGCAAGGGGGTGGGCCCCGCCTACGCGGACAAGGCGGCCCGCATCGGCATCCGCATGGCGGACCTGCTCGACGAGCGGCTCTTCCGCGAGAAGCTCGAGTTCAACATCAAGCAGAAGAACCGGCTGCTGCGCGAGATCTACGACGAGCAGACCTTCACGGTCGAGAACATCCTCGGCACCTACCTGCGCTACGCGGGCTGGCTGGCCCCCTACGTGACCGACACCGCGCTCCTCCTGAATCGCTGGATCGAGGCCGGACGCTCGGTGCTGTTCGAGGGCGCGCAGGGCACCATGCTCGACATCGACCACGGGACGTACCCCTTCATCACCTCGTCCAGCACCACCGCGGGCGGGGCCTCCACCGGCACCGGGGTGCCGCCCACCAAGCTCGACGGCGTGCTCGGCATCTCCAAGGCCTACTGCACCCGGGTGGGCGGCGGCCCGTTCATGACCGAGGTCGACGGCGAGATGGCGGACCGGCTGCGCGCGCGGGGCAACGAGTACGGGGCGGTGACCGGCCGGCCCCGGCGCTGCGGCTGGGTCGACGCGGTGGCCCTGCGCTACGCGGCGCGGATCAACGGGCTCGACACCATCGCGCTCACCAAGCTGGACGTGCTCGACGGGTTCGAGACGGTGCGCATCTGCGTGGGCTACCGGTACGCGGGCGAGGTGCTGACCGATTTCCCGGAGGAGGAGCGGATCTGGTACGAGGCGGAGCCGGTCTACGAGGAGCTGTCCGGCTGGCAGACCTCGACTCACGGCATGCGCGACTACGCGGAGCTGCCGAGCAAGGCCCGCGAGTACGTGGAGCGTTTGGCCGACCTGGTCGGGGTGGGCTTCTCGCTGGTTTCCACCGGAGCGGTGCGCGACGAGACGATCCTGGTGAGCGACTCGGCGCTGACCCGCTGGTACCCCGCTCTGCGGAGCGCGCTCCCCGCGCACTAGGCCCGGCCCATGGCCCTCAAGGTGCTGATCGTCGACGACGAGGAGCCGGCCCGCCAGGGCCTCAGCCAGCTCCTCGCCCGCTGGGGCTACGAGGTGGAGGAGGCCGCCGACGGCCAGGAGGCGCTCGCCAAGGCCGGGGCGGGGCTGCCCGCGGTGGTGGTCTCCGACCTCGTGATGCCGCGGATGGACGGGCTCGAGCTGCTGCGCGCGCTCAAGACGGACGTGCCGTTCGCCTCGGTGATCCTGCTCACCGGCCAGGGCTCGATCGACACCGCGGTGACCGCGATGAAGGAAGGCGCCTACGACTACCTGACCAAGCCGGTGGACGTGGCGCGCCTGCGCGTGCTCATCCCCAAGGCGGCCGAGCGCGGCGAGGCGCTCCGGGAAGTGGCCCTGCTGCGGCGCAAGCTGAGCCAGGTGTGGGGCATGGGCCGTCTGGTCGGCACGAGCCCCGGCATGCAGGAGGTCTACCGCCTGATCGAGGTCGCCGCGCCCACGCCGGCCGCGGTGCTGATCAGCGGGGAGAGCGGCACCGGCAAGGAGCTGGTGGCGCGCACGCTGCACGATCTCTCGCCCCGCGCGAAGGGCCCGTTCGTGGCGGTCAACTGTGCGGCGATCCCGGAGACCCTGCTGGAGAGCGAGATCTTCGGGCACGAGAAGGGCGCGTTCACCGGCGCGCTGGAGCGGCGGCCCGGCTGCTTCGAGCTGGCCCACGAGGGCACGATCTTCCTCGACGAGATCGCGGAGATGAACCCGGGCACCCAGGCCAAGTTCCTGCGCATCCTGCAGGACAACACGGTCCGGCGCCTCGGCGGCAAGGCCGAGATCAAGGTCGACGTGCGCGTGCTGGCCGCCACCAACAAGGACCCGGTGAAGGCGATCCAGGAGGGGACGTTCCGGGAGGACCTCTACTATCGCCTCAACGTGGTGAGCCTGAACCTGCCCCCGCTGCGCGAGCGGCGCGAGGACATCCCGGCGCTGGTGCAGGCCTTCATCGAGGAGTTCAACGCGCGCTACGACAAGCACATCCGGTCGGTGGACGAGGCGGTGCTGAACGGGCTGGTGGCGGCGCCGTGGCCGGGCAACGTGCGCGAGCTCCGCAACGTGCTGGAGCGGGCGATCATCGTGTGCGACGGCGACACCATCCTGCCCAAGCACATCCCGCCCCGGCCCTCCCTGCGGGCGGCCGAGCCGGCGGATGGGCCCGACACCGTCTCGTTCCGCGTCGGCACGAGCCTCGAGGACGCGGAGAAGGCGCTGATCCTCAAGACGCTGTCGGCCAACGGCAACAACAAGACGCGCGCCGCCGACGTGCTGGGCATCAGCCTGAAGACGCTCCACAACAAGCTCAAGGCCTACGGCACCTAGCATGCGGCTCGGGGTTCGCGGGCGCGAGGCCCTCGTCGTCAGCCTCCTGACCCTGCTGGTGGTCGCCACCGCGACCGCGATCCACGTCTCCCAGGTGAGCCGCGTGGTGGTGCAGGAGGCGGTCAAGCAGGCGGAGCTGATCGCCAAGCAGATCTACGCCCAGAGCGGTCGCGCCCTGCAGCGCGCCTCCGGGACGGACTTCCTGGAGACCCTGCGGCAGGACCCCGAGCTGCGGAGCTTCCTCGACAGCAGCGTCGGCTACTCCCCGCACCTCCTCTACGCCCTGATCGCGGACGCGCAGGGCACGGTGGTCATGCACACCGAGCGGCGCAAGGAGGGGCAGCACGCGGCCGACCGCCCGAGCCTCGAGGGCCTGCTGAAGCTCGACACCCTGAGCCGCTTCTCCGCCCTCTACACCTCGGGCCGCACCTACGAGACCACGCTGCCGGTCACCCTCAACGACCGCCTGTTCGGCTCGATCCGCCTCGGGGTCTCCACCACGCTCCTGCGCCGGGAGGTCACCGCGTCGCTGCAGCAGAGCCTCGCGGTGGCCGCGGTGGCGCTGCCGCTCGCCTGGCTGGCCGCGATGGTGATGGCCCAGCTCACGGTGCGGCCGATCCGGGCCATCGTGGGGCAGGTCGACCGGATCCGGCGCGGCGAGCCGGTGGAAACCGCGGCGGTGGTGGCGAGCGGCGACGAGTTCCAGGAGCTGTCGGCGCAGCTGTCGCGCCTGGGCCGCGAGCTGCAGGCGGACCGCCTCGCCACCCTCAGCGAGAAGGCGCATCTGCAGCAGGTGGTCGACCAGCTCGAGGACGGGGTGATCTTCCTCAACCCGGAGCGGTGCGTGCTGTTCATGAACCGGGTGGCGGAGGCGGTGGTGGGGCTCTCGCTGGAGCAGACGGTGGGGTTGCCGGTCCACGAGGTGCTCGACCCCACGCATCCGCTGCTGCCGTTCATCGACCGGGTGATGGGCGGCACCGCGGGCATCCGCAACGCCACCGTGGTGCTGCCCCAGGACGGCCGCGAGAAGGAGTTCCTGGTCTCCGCCTTCCACATGGAGGACGCCCACCGGGTGATGGGGGTGGCGGTGCTGCTGAAGGACCTGGAGTCGGTGAAGACGGTGCAGTCGCTGGTGAGCTATTCGGCGAAGCTGGCCGCGCTGGGCCGCCTCACCTCCGGGGTGGCCCACGAGGTGAAGAACCCGCTCAACGCGATGATGATCCACGTGGAGCTGCTGAAGGAGCGACTGGAGGAGGCCGACCCGGACGTGCGACAGAGCCTCGAGGTGATCGGCAGCGAGATTCGCCGCCTCGATCGCGTGGTGCAGGGCTTCCTCAAGTTCATGCGGCCGCAGGAGCTCACCCTCAAGCCGGTGGACCTCAACGCGATGCTCCAGAGCGTGGCGGCCCTGCTGGAGGCGGAGAGCCAGAGCCACGGGGTCCGCCTGGTGATGGACCTCGACTCCACCCTGGCCAGCGTGAGCGCGGACGAGGAGCTGCTGCGGCAGGCCTTCATCAACATCGTGCAGAACGCGGTGCAGGCGATGCCGAACGGGGGGGCGGTGCGGATCCGCACGCGCTCCGAGGGCCCGGACGGGGTGCGGGTCACCGTCACCGACCAGGGCGTGGGCATCGCCCCCGAGGACCTCGACAAGATCTTCAAGCTCTACTACACGAGCAAGCCCGGCGGCAGCGGCATCGGCCTCTCGGTCGTCTACCGGATCGTGCAGCTGCACGACGGCACGGTCGAGGCCAAGTCGCAGGTCGGCAAGGGCACGGCGCTGATCGTGCGCCTGCCGGTCCGGTGAGCCCCATGGGCGCCGCGCTCCGCGTGGGGATCCTCGCCGCGCTGCTGGGCGGGTGCGCGAGCGTGAGCGAGCTGTTCCTGCCCGCGCCGGCGGGCATCCCGCATCCGCCCGACGTGGCCGAGGAGGAGCCGGCGCCCGCGCCCCCGCGCCCGGCCCCGCTGGCCCGCGAGCCGGCGCCGGGACCGGCCAAGCCCGCCACGCCGCCGCCTGCGGTGCCGCCGGTCGCCACGCCGCCGCCCGCGTCCCCGGCCCCGCCGCCGGCCACGCCGCCCGCGCCACCGCGCACCGCCAACATCCCGCGGGAGTCGACGCCGCCGGCGCCGGTGCTGGCCCCGCAGGCCAGCGCGGAGGAGGAGCACCGGATCAAGACGCAGGCCGAGCGCCGCATCGAGGGGACGGAGCGGCTCGTGCAGAAGATCGATCCCGCGCGCCTGGCGCGCGAGCAGCGGGAGAACTACTCCACCATCCAGAGCTTCCTCGCGAAGGCCCGCGAGGCGCTCTCCGCGCGTGACATGCAACGCGCGTTCACGCTGGCCGACAAGGCCTACCTGCTCGCCGACGAGCTCTCGAAGGCCCCGCGCTGAGCGAGGTCCGCGCAGGGTGTAAAAGCGTCCCCTCGGCGGTAAGTCCTTCCGGACCTGCCGCGCGCGATGCGTCCAAATGCTCGTCACGGCGCATGACAGGCAATTTGCAGACATGGCATGCCGGTTGCGACTCCCTCGCGCCATGCTCGTCGCGCTCACCGTGGGCGCAGTCGCCGCCGGGTGCACGTCGTGGCCGGGAGACCCCTATCCAAGGTCCTGAGCCGCCGGCAATCTTGACCGGCCCGGGCTGGCCCGCTATTCTGAGCGCTGCCCTTCTGTCCCGTCGGTTCGCGTTGCCGCGATGCGCAATGTCCAGATCGAGCTCGAGAGGCCCGTACCCGGCACTCGGCGTGCCCCGCGGCCGGAACTGCGGGCCATGAGCGACCTCCCCCGCCTGCTGGGCTGGGTGGACGAGTGGGCGGCCGGCGACGGCCCGCTGCTCCTGATGACCGACTACGACGGGACGCTGACCCCGATCGTGGACGACCCCGCCGACGCGATTCTGGCCGACGACACGCGCGCCCAGCTGCTGCGCATCGCGCGGTCGCCCCGGGGCTCGGTGGCCATCATCTCCGGGCGCGGACTCGAGGACCTGCGGGCGCGGGTGGGCGTGCCGGAAGTGATCTACGCGGGCTGCCACGGGCTCGAGATCACGGGACCGGGGCTGCAGTTCCGGCATCCCGACGCGATGGCGCAGCAGCCGATGCTGTGGGCGGTGGGCGAGACGCTGGTGCGCCGGGCCCCCGCGGTGAGCGGCATGCGCGTGGAGGCCAAGGGCCTGGCGGTGGCGGTCCACTACCGGCACGTGCCGCCGGACGAGATCCGCCGCGTGGAAGTCGAGCTGGCCCGCGCCATCCGGGAGCAGGGAAGCCGCCTCAAGATCTTTCACGGCACCAAGGTCATCGAGGTGCTGCCCCAGGTGGCGTGGACCAAGGGTGAGTGCGCGCGCTTCATCCAGGCGCACGTGCTGCCCTCGGGCGCGGACCACGCGCTGTGGATGTACCTCGGCGACGACTGGACCGACGAGCACGCCTTCGAGCTGCTGAGCGGCCTGGCCCTCACGGTGCGGGTCGGCGACCTGGTGCCGCGCTCCAAGGCCGCCTACCGGCTGAAGGACGTGGCCGAGGTGCGGACGCTCCTGAGCGCGATGGCGGCGGGCGTCGGGGCGGAGAGCCGGGCATGAAGTTCCAGCTGCGGCTCGTCGCCGGCCTGTGGCTGGCCTGCCTGATCGTGGTGGGCGCCTTCGCGTACTTCCAGTTCGTGGAGGACCGCGAGCGGCTCACCGCGGAGCTGGATCGGCGCGCCTCGCTGGTCAGCGAGGGCTTGAAGGAAGCGCTCGAGCCCGCCATGGGCCCGCGGATCGGCAAGCCCCACGTGGAGCGGCTGATCAGGAAGTTCAGCAAGCCGGACCTGGGCGTGGCGGTGTACGACCGGGTGGCCTCGCTGGTCGCGGCCACTCCGCAGGTGGCCAAGCAGCTGGAGAACCCGCCGCCGGAGGCCACCTGGGCGCTCACCTCGGGCGCGGTGCAGACCGGCTTCCGCAAGATGGACGGGATCCTGCGCTACGTCTACGCCGATCCCATCGTGCGAGACGACAAGTCGGCGGGAGCGCTCGTGGTGTTCCTCGACGCGAGCGACCTCGAGACCGCGGAGTGGGAGCTCTGGCGCTTCAACGCCATCCGCTTCGTGGTGCTGGCCCTGGCCCTCGCCCTGATCGCGCTGGTGGTGGTGCGCATGAGCCTGACCCAGCCGCTGGCCAAGATGGCGCGCTGGACCAAGGCGGTGCGGCGCGGCCACGCCATCGATCCGCCCGAGCTGCCGGACGAGAGCCTCTTCGGCCCGATCGCGCGCGAGGTCACCGTGCTCGCCCGGAACCTCCAGCGGGCCAAGGCCGCCGCCGAGGAGGAGGCCGCGCTCCGACTGATCGGCCAGACCCTCTGGACCGAGGAGCGGCTCAAGCAGTTCGCCAAGATGCGCCTGGGCGAGCGGCCGCTGGTGGTGGTGTCCAATCGAGAGCCGGTGAGCCACGTGTGGAAGGACGGGCAGATCCAGGTCGTGACGCCGGCCAGCGGCCTGGTGACCGCGATGGACCCGGTGATGCGCGCCTGCGGCGGGGTGTGGGTGGCGCAGGCGAGCGGGGATGCGGACCGCGAGACCGCGGACGCGCGGGGGCGCCTGCGAGTGCCGCCCGACGACCCGCGCTTCACCCTCAAGCGGGTGTGGCTCACCCCGGAGGAGGAGGCCGGCTACTACTACGGCTTCGCCAACGAGGGCCTGTGGCCGCTCTGCCACATCGTGCACAACCGGCCGCTCTTCCGGCCGGAGGACTGGGCGCAGTACCGGGCGGTGAACGAGAAGTTCGCGGCCGCGGTCCTGGAGGAGATCGCGGGGGCCGAGTCCCCGATGGTGCTCATCCAGGACTATCACTTCGCGCTGCTGCCCGGGCTGATCAAACGCGAGCGGCCCGACGCGCGCACCGCGATCTTCTGGCACATCCCGTGGCCGAACTTCGAGGCCTTCTCCATCTGCCCGTGGCAGGACGACCTGCTGCTCGGCATGCTGGGCGCGGACCTCATCGGCTTCCATACCCAGTACTACTGCAACAACTTCCTCGAGACGGTGGAGCGCGCGATCGAGGCCCGCATCGACTGGGAGCGCTTCTCGGTCACGCGCGGCCAGCACGTGACCTCGGTGAAGCCGTTCCCGATCAGCGTGGCCCCCGGGTTCGTGGACAACCCGCCCGCCATCAGCCGCCAGGCGCTGCTCGAGAGCCTGGAGACGCCCGCCGAGTTCCTCGGCGTCGGCGTGGAGCGCCTCGACTACACCAAGGGCCTGCCCGAGCGCTTCCGCGCCCTGGGCCGGTTCTTCGAGCGCTTCCCCGAGTACCGCGAGCGTGTCACCTTCGTGCAGCTGGCCGCCCCGAGCCGCAGCACCATCCCGCGCTACCAGGCGCTCGAGGCCGAGGTCGACGCGGCGGTGCAGGAGGTCAACGGCACCTACCAGACCAAGCGGTGGAAGCCGATCCTGTACCTCAAGCGGCACCACGAGCATCGCGACATCTGGCCGTTCTACCGCCACGCCGACTTCTGCATGGTCACCTCGCTGCACGACGGGATGAACCTGGTGGCCAAGGAGTTCATCTCGGTGCGGGACGACGAGGACGGCGCGCTGATCCTCAGCCAGTTCACCGGCGCTTCCTCCGAGCTGCGCGACGCGATCCTGGTGAACCCGTACGACGTCGACGGGATGGCGGAGGCGATCCGGACCGCGGTCGCGATGCCGCTCGAGGAGCGGAAGGCCCGGATGGCGCGGATGCGCCAGGCGGTGCGGGAGCACAACATCTACCGCTGGGCGGGACTGCTGCTGAGCGAGCTGGAGCGGATCCCGGAAGTGTCGGCGAGCCCGACCACGACCGGATCGACGGTGCCCTAGAGCGACGCGGCCGGGGTGAGACACCAAGGGGGAGGGACCTGGGTCCCTCCCCCTTTTGCGTCCTGCGACCGGCCCTCACCCCGGCCCTCTCCCAGGGGAGAGGGAGGGGAGGAGGCGAGTTCTAGTCCTGGTCGACCAGCATCTTCACCGTTACCCGACGCTTCTTCTCGTCGGGGCTCTCCTTGGCGGTGATGGGGCCGAGGCCCACCGCGTGCACCCGCGACAGCTGCACGCCCTTCTCCACCAGGAACCGGCGCACCGCCTCGACCCGGCGCTGGCTGAGGCCGTAGTTGTAGTCCACGGTCCCCTTGGGGTCGGTGTAGCCGCCCAGCTCCACGATCAGGGTCGGGTTGGCCTGGAGCTCCTTCACCACGCCGGCCAGGGCCGTCTGCGCCCCGTCGGTCAGGTCGGCCTTGTCGAAGCCGAAGTAGACCTCGAGGGTGTCGGCGGTCTTCTGGTTGTAGCGGTTCGACCACAGGCGCGTCAGGCGGGTATCCACCCCCTCGGCCTTGGTCATCGCGGCGTCGGCGCGGCTCTTGGCCTCGGCCACGGCGCCCTCCAGGCTCTTCACCTGGGTGGTCACGCCCTTGACCTCGGTGCTCACCCCCTCGACCTGGCCCTCCACCTTCACGAAGCGCTGATCGATGACGGCATCGGACTTCGTGAACTGCTCGCGGACCCAGTCCTTGGTGGCGCAACCGGACACCAGCAGAACCGCCGCCGGCATCAGCACGCCGATCTTCATCATCTGTCGCATATCCCCGTCTCCTTTGTGGACGTTGGCCAACGTATGGGAACGAATGCGGAGCCGCTTGGGAGAGCAACAACCGCGCCAGCCGGGTCGGCTTCCGGGGCCGGCACCTACCGGCGGGCTTTTTCAGATGCGGCCTCTACTTGGCGGACGGGTCGTGGCCGGGGCGGGGGCGGGGGGCCTCGGCCTGCAAGCCCTCGATTCCTCAAGATTACATGGTCCGTGTAATCGTTACACGCCACGCCCGCTCGCCGGGCTGCCCTGGCCCCCGGCGTCCCTAGTGGACGGGGGCGGGCATGTGGACGTAGAGCTGCTGCTTCGTCGGCTTGGCCCCCAGCAGCGGCCGGGGCGGCCTCATCTCGTAGCGGACCGGCTTGAGGTGGTCGGCGTACTGGCGCTCGGTGTTGTAGACCGTGCTGAACTTCCAGAGCATCCGCAGATAGTTGGTCTGGCCCCGGGCGGCGGCCCGTAGCGCGGCCCCTCCGTAGAGCTTCAGCGCCCCCCAGCCCAGGTGCTTGCGATTCAGGACGGACTGGGTACTGACCAGCAGCTCGTAGAACCGCTTGAGCGGCAGCTTGGTCGGCAGCACCGCGTGCTGCACGTCGAACAGCCGGTAGTCCCGGGAGGTGAGCTGCCGGGACTCGGTCAGCCAGAGCTCGGTGCCGGGGTAGGGGGTGGCCACCGTGAGGTGGACCACCTCGGGGACCGAGAGCGCCCAGTCCCGGACCGCCGCGAACCGGGCCTCGTCCCAGCCGGGGTCCGCGATGATGTTGATGGCCACCGTCAGCCCGAGCGAGCGGGCGATCTCGAGCGCGCGCAGGTTCTCGTTGAGCGTGACCCGCTTGCGGTGGGCCTTGAGCGCCTCCTCGTCGAGGGCCTCGATGCCGAGGAACATGTAGTAGAGGCCGAGGCGCTTCCAGCGCGCGAACAGCTCCTGGTTCTTGATGAGCACGTCGCAGCGGGTCTCGAGGTAGTACTGCTTGCGAATGCGGCGCCGCTCGATCTCCGAGGCGATCGCGTCGCCGTGCTCGGCGTGGATGAAGGCCACGTCGTCCACGATGAACACGTTGGGCTCGCGGATGCGCGCCAGGTCCTCTCCCGCGGCCTCCGGGGAGCCCTTGCGGTAGCTGCGGCCGTAGAAGGTCCACGCGCTGCAGAACGAGCAGTCCCACGGGCAGCCGCGCGTGAACTCCACCGACGCGCACGGGTCCAGCACCCCGATGAAGTACTTGTGCCGCTTGCGGCCGAGGTCGCGCGCGGGCAGGAACCGGTCGAGATCGTCGAGCAGCGTGGGGCTCGGGCCCGCGCCGGTCATCGTCACCACGCCGGGCAGGGTGGAGAGCCCGGGATCGCCGATCGCCTCGAGCACCCGCGGGGTGATGATCTCGCCCTCGCCGCGCACGATGCAGTCGATCGCGCCCTCGGCGTGCTCGAGGAACTCGGCGGCGATGAACGAGGCGCTGTGGCCGCCCACGAACACGAACGTGTCCGGCCACCGCGCCTTCGTGTCCTTGGCGAGATCGATCACCTCGGGCACGTTCGCGAGGTAGTTCACGGAGAAGCCGATCGCCTGCGGCGCGAAGGCGGCCAGCTCCTTCCAGTAGTCGGCGTGGCTGAAGATCTGCAGGTCGAGCAGGCGGACCTCGTGACCCGCCGCGCGCACCGCGGCCGCCACGCGTTCGAGCCCGAGCGGCTCGAGTCTCAGGTAGAGCTCGGAGTACATCAGGGGGCTCGGGTGCACGAGCAGCACTCGCATGGCGTCCACTCCTTTCGCACGAATGATACGTGAGGCCCGCCTCCGGCGCCGCTAACCATGCGCGCGGGTGCTCGCCAAGTGCCCCCGCGGAAAGAAAAAAATACTCGATTCGATGTAAGGGTTACACGACAGGTGTCAGCGGTCTGACGCGCCTGGTCAGCCCTCCGAGAGCGGTTGAGAACCTAAATCGGCGGAATGGCACGAATCCGCAATCGCGCCGCGCTCTCGCCGGCGCTGGCATCGCGGTTGCCTAGAGGAGCGATCGGGAGCTTGAGCACGATGGCGACGATCCGGGCCAAGAGCAGGTCGACAGGCGAGGCGGTGGTGGACAATCCGTGCCGCCTGCTGCTGGTCGATCCCTACGGTGGCAGCCGGGAAGCGCTCGGTGCCGCGCTGCGGGGCGGCGGCCTCCACGTGCAGACCGCGGCCAATGCCCCGGAGGCCCTGGCCACGATGGACACGGGCGAGGTCGATCTGGCGATCGTCGACCTGGACCTGCCGCCGACGCACGGCCTGGCCGAGGACGGCTGGGACCTGGTGGACCTGCTCCGCGCGTCCAGCCCGGCGCTGCCCCTGATCCTGATCGCCGCGGATTGCCACCCCCACACGCAGGCGGAAGCGCTGCGTCTCGGAGCGCGCCTGCTCGAGAAGCCCATCAACCCGCGGGAGCTGCGGAGCCTCGTCTCCGCCCTGCATTCGGAGATCGCCCCGGCATGAAGCGCCTGTCCATCGGCCTCGGCATTCTCGTCATGTTCTTCGTCGTCGCGATGTTCCTGATGGCCGACGCCGAAGTGCCCTCGGCGGAGGACGCCGCGGTCATCAGCACCAGCGCCCCCGCCCGCTGATCGGCTGTCCCGTCTCACCCCGGCGGCCGCCGTCCCTCCGCCGCCGGGCCCGATGTCCCGCCTCGCGTGTTCCGCCACGTCAACGAGTGGGGTACCATGCCGTTCGTGAGCGGTGAAGGAGGCGCCTCCGAGGTGGCCATGATGCTGGTCGCGTATCCCTGGTTGGTGCTCCTGGCGGCCGGCTGGATCATCGGGGCCATCTTCGTGGGCATGGTGGGCGGCGCGACCCGCGGGGTCCAGGGCTTCTTCGTGTGGATCCTCGCCGCACTGATGTTCTCGCCGCTGCTCGCCATGCTGGGGCTCATCGCAGTGCTCCTGGGCGACCTCGTGCGCGAGATCGAGATCAAGGCCATCCACGGGCCCGACGAGCTGCCGCCGCCCGCGCCGCTTCCGCCGCGGCGCCCGTCCGGGCGCTTCGCGCATCTGGCGGGAGACGATGAATGAGGGAGAAGCTATGAAGGGTGCCAACCCCCGAGCGGTTTGCGATAAACGTCCCAGGTTGGTAGGGGACGGGATCGTGAACCACTCACCGCATGGAGGTTGGCATGCACTACTGTGGGCTGGACGTTTCGGCGAAGTCA
>DASRHC010000043.1:0-5527 GCA_035650715.1 Candidatus Methylomirabilota bacterium
CAAGCGGGCTGCCATCGATCGGAGCCTGGGAGAGGCCACGGCTACCAAGAAAACCGGCCACTTGGGAGACGGGCGAGGACGCGCCGCCCGATGGCGTGATGCGCTGCCGACGAAACCCGTCCGCCGAGGCGACGGCGCGCGGCGCGCCGGCGCCTCCTGCGGACTACAGCCCGTTGATCGTGACCTTCGTCCCCGCGCCGTCGACGCGGATCACCGCCGAGTTGGGCGCGACGTTGAGCGAGCCGAGGCTGGCGTTCTTGATGGCGCCCGCGATGCTCACGTTGCTGGCGAGGGCGCCGTTGGTGAGGCTCACCGGCAGGCCGCCGATCGTGGTGCAGGGGCAGAGGTTGTTGGCCACCGACACCATGTTGCCGCCGGTGCCGCCGAAGCCGATGAGGGCACCGTCGACGTGCAGCAGCGAGCCGCCGCTCAGGCTGACGAGCGGACCGTTCAGCACGCTGAGGCTGCCGCCGTTGGTGAGGCTGAACAGATCACCGGTCACCCGGACCACGCTGCCGCCGGCCAGGCTCAGCGCCGCGCCGTTGGCCACCGTCATCGCGCTCCGGTCGAGCTTCATCATCGAGCCCAGGCTCGTGACCTTCGCCTGGTAGGACAGCGCCACCGCGTCCGTACGGCTGGTCAGCCGGCTCCCGTCCCGGAGCGCGAGCAGCGGCGCGGTGGCTTCCAGCAGCGCGGTGTCCACCCGCACCGCCTGGTGGGTGGTCACGGTGGCGTTCGACGTCTCGAGCAGCGGCCCCGCGTGCTGGAGCGGCCGATCCGACCCGACCGTGAGCCCGGTGTCGGCGTCGGTCGTGGTGCCCACGCCCGAGAGGTCGAACATCGCCAGGCCCAGGCTCCCGAAGGAGTGGGTGCCGCCGCTCAGGAAGGCGAGCGGCTCGGTAGAGGTCGTGGTCAGCGTCCCGCCCTGGAACAGCGACAGCAGGCTGAACGGGACCGTGAGGTTGCTGTCGACCGCGCGGAGCAGGGGGCCGGCCAGCGTCGCGCGACCGCCCGCGCCCACCGCGAGCAGGGTGTCGAAGCTGGAGGGCGTGCCGGTCAGCGACAGCAGCGGCTCGCGCGCGGTCCGGGTCAGGACGTCGCCCCCGCGCAGGAAGTAGAGCGGCGGATCCTCCAGCACCGCGACATCGTCGATCAGGATCGCCGAGTCCACGGTGCTGTCACCCACGTCCGAGATGCTGAAGATCACCTCGCCGGTGCCCGAGGTCTTGGGCGTCCACTGGAGCGTCAGGTCCCGGAATCCGGTGACGCCATAGGGCGACGGGCCGTTCGCGGTGAAGCCCCCGCCGCTCGCGGGAGCCGTCGATGTGTTCACGGTGGTGTTCTGGAAGGTGAACACGTCGTTCCGGGTCTCTTGCTTGAGGAGCGTGGTGGCGGCGTCCTCGGAACTCCGGGCGCCGATGGTCCAGAAGTCGTTGAAGTTCGACGGCTGGAACGGATGCTCGTTGCTGTAGAAGTTGACGCTCGCCTTCACGATGTACAGCTTGCCGCCGATGACCTCGAGCGCCTGGGAAAGCGTGCTCGTCGTGCCGTTTACCGCGCCCAGACCGGTGTGGATGATGGCCATTCCGTCACCGGAGCGGGGGCCGGTCGGGCCCAGGCTGGCGAGGGCGCCGCCCGCGCCGCTCAACGTCCAGCCCGTCAGGCCGCTCTCGAAGCCCCCGTTGCTGATCTGGCCGAAGTTGCCGCTTCCGTTGCCTCCCCCCGGAGTGCCGCCGCCGGCCGGCGGCCCGGTCAGCGGGTTGCCGCCCGACGGCGGATCACCGGTCAGCCCGTTGACGGGCGCCTGGTTGGGCGTCTGCACCCCCTGGGTGGGCGACTGGTTGAGCAGCGTGGGCACGATGCCGGTGGAGACGAAGGTCGCGACCTGGGTGGCCTTGCCGGTCTCCGACTGGAGCAGGCTCGTCTGGAACGCCTGGTCCGGCTCGTTCACGGCGTGCCGGCTGGTGTCGACTCGCACCGCCGCCTCGCGCTCGGCGTCGCTCACCGCCGCCACGACGTTGTTCTTCGCGCCCTGCCCGGGCGGCAGCGGATTGGTGGGCCCGCCCTGGAACTGGTACGTGCAATCGCCGGAGTGGCAGATCGCGGTGGTGAGGTTCTGGGCCGCGTCGTAGGTGACGGCGAGAATGCTGCCGCGCACCGCGGCCACCGCGTTCGGCGTGCGGATCTCGATCGATTCACCGGGGCGCATCCGCTGCTTGGCCACCGCCAGCACCACCTTGCCGCTGGGCAACGTGACGACCGCGCGGCCGGGCTCCTCGCTGATGGTCACCTGGGACAGCTCGCGCACGGTGAGGATGGCCTTGCCGCCCATGAGCACGCGGACGAGCGAGTTCTCCTGCGTGCTGATGCGGTCGCGCACGAACACATCGTCCTTGAACTTCAGAGCGAGCGGCACGGAAACGGCGGGACGGGCGACGGTGGCGCGTCCATCGAGAGTGGTGACGACGCCGACCGCCTCCGACGTCTGCGCCTCCGACGCCGAATGGGGCGTCATCGCCCCCAGCGCTGCGAGCACTGCGAGTGCCGTCCACCGTGTCATCACCGATTTCGCCTCCATGATCGCTGCGAATGTGTCCCGGCCCGCGACCGAGTGCCTGATTATCCGTGCGACGACGCGCGGGCGCAACCGCAACCGCGTGCTAGAATCCCGCTCGGCGAATCGATCCGCCGTCGCCGGGGAAGCCGGTTGCAGTCCAGGCGCCGGAACGCGCACAAGTTGCGCCCGGCAGCCGGTACCGACCACGGGTGATATCATCGGAGTCGCATGTTCGACATCGGTCTGCAGGAGCTGGTCCTCATCTTCGTGATCGCCCTGCTCGTCTTCGGCCCCAAGAACCTTCCGCAGCTTGGACGGTCCCTGGGCCGGGCCATGCGGGAGTTCCGGCGGGCCAGCGACGAGTTCCGGTCGACGATCGAGACCAACCTCAAGATCAACGAACCGGACCCCATTCCGGATCCGACCCCGCCCGCGGCCGAACCGACACCGGAGCCGGTTGCGGCGGTCGCGGCCTTGCCCGTGCCGGCGGCCGGAGCCTACGAGAGCACGGAGACGCCCATTCCGGAGGGCGAGGCCTACGTGGCGCAGCGGGGCGGCAAGCTCTTCCACGGGCGCGACTGCGCCTGGACCCGGCGGATCGCCGAGCCGGACCGCCTCTATTTCAAGCGGGTGGCGGAGGCGCGGGAGGGGGGCTTCGCTCCGTGCCCGGTCTGCGACCCGTGGGAGCCCGCCGCCTAGGGCCCCCTTTTTTTGGTTGCGCTGCTCAACGGGTGTTGACTATCATAGTGTTGAGGTGTGATCCTTCGACGAGGGGGACCGGGCGACCCATGACGGCGACCAGGAGCGGGCGGCGGTGAAGGAGCTGACGGCTCGGCAGCGCGAGGTGCTGGAGTTCATCCGTGCGTTCTGTGACCGCCACGGCGTGCCGCCCACGGTCCGGGAGATCGGCGAGAAGTTCCACTTCACGGCGCGCGCCGCCTTCGACCACCTGCGCGCGCTCGAGCGGAAGGGCATGCTGGAGCGGCGGGTGACCGGCAAGCGGGCCTCGCGCACGCTGGTGCTGCCGATGCAGAAGGGCAGCCGGCGCACGGAGTCTCCCGCCGGCATTCCTCTGCTGGGCCGCATCGCGGCGGGCACGCCCACCACCGCGGTGGAGAACCACGAGGACACGATTCCGCTCCGGCCGGACTGGCTCGGCGCCGGGGGACAGGAGGTGTTCGCGCTGCGCGTGCGCGGCGAGAGCATGATCGACGCCCACATCGTGGACGGCGATCTCGTGCTGGTGCGCCGGCAGGACTCCGCGAGCGCGGGCGACATCGTCGCCGCGATGGTGGACGGCGAGGCCACCGTGAAGCGCTTCGCGCGGGAGGGCGGCGCGATCGTCCTGCGGCCAGCCCATCCGACGATGAAGCCCATCGTGGTGGAGCCGGGGCGCGGCGACGTCCGCATCCTGGGCAAGGTCATCGGCATCATGCGGCAGATGTGAGGGACCGAGGTTCGAAAGGAGCGGGTCATGCGGGCAGCGACGAGGACCAGGGGTCGGAAGCGGCGGCCGATCACGAGGCGGGACTGGCGGTCCGGCGGAGGAGCGCGCACGCGCGTGTGGACCGGCTCGCACGCGCAGGCGATGGCGCTTCCCCTTTTTTTGCCTCTGAAGACTCAACATATGAAGATGCCGCCGGCGATCGAGTGGGTCGGCGCGGCCACGATGCTGCTGGCCGCGCTGTCGTGGGGGATGCTGGCCGCGCTGCTGGGGTGGTGAGGGGAACGATCGCCGGCGGGCGTCCGCTACGAGCCCACGCGCTCCCACGGGCGTACCGCCACGAACACCGCCAGCAGGTCGCCGTCCACTCCGCCCGCGTCACGCTCGTGGCTCAGGATGTCGAGAGCGCGGTCGGCCGATAGCGCCGGCTTGTAGGGGCGGTCGCGCGAGGTGAGCGCGTCGAAGATGTCGGCGATGGTCATCATGCGCGTCTGCAGGGGGATCTGGGGCGCCCGCCAGCGGGCGGGGTACCCCGAGCCGTTCAGCTTCTCGTGGTGCGAGCGCGCGATCTCGGGAATGCTCGCCAACTCCTTGGTCCACGGGATCTGCTTGAGGAACTGGTAGGTGTGGACCACGTGCGACTGGATCTGCTCGTACTCCTCGGGGGTGAGGCTGCCGCGGGGGATCGACAGGATGCGCGCCTCCTCGGGCGTGAGGAGGGTCGCGGGCTCGCCGGTGTGATCCGTGAACACGCGGGAGGCCAGCTCGCGGATGCCGGCCGACACGTCGTCGGGCAGCACGGTGGGCTCGTTGGCCGCCGCGACGGCCTTGAGGTGCGAGTCCAGCTCGAAGAGCATGGCGGCGAGCTCCGCGTCCCAGGCCGCGGCGCGGGCGGCAAAGCCCTCGGGGCCGTGGCGGAGCAGCCAGTCCGTCTTGCGGCGCTCGTGGCGCAGCTCGAGCCCGCGACGGATGATCTCGCCGCGCTGACGGATCAGGTCGAGATGGCCGGGTGGCAGCTTCTTGGCCTTCACGAGCACGTTCTCGCGCACGCCCACCTTGCCGAAGTCGTGGAGCAGCGAGGCGTAGCGGATCTCTTTCATCTGGTCGGCAGAAAAGCGGACGTCCGCAAAGACGCCCCCGTCGGCCCGATCGACTGCGGTGGCCAGCGCCACGGTGTAGTCGGCAACTCTGAAGGAATGGCCGGAGGTGGTCGGGTCGCGCGACTCGATCGCGGTGACCGACGCCTGCACGAAGCCCTCGAACAGGGTCTGGATGGACTGGTAGAGCCGGCTGTTCTCCAGCGCCACTGCGGCCTGCGATGCGAGCGAGGCGGCCAGCGTCGCGAAGCGCTCCGGATAGGGGATGACCTCCGCGTCCACCGCCGCAGGCCCGTCGAGGCGGGCGCCCGCATGCCGCTTGCAATTGATGAGCTGCAGCACGCCGATCACCACGCCCTGCGGGGTGGTCATCGGCACCACCAGCATCGAGCGAGTGCGGTAGCCCACCCGCTCGTCGAAGTCGCGGTT
>DASRHC010000044.1:0-27739 GCA_035650715.1 Candidatus Methylomirabilota bacterium
TCCCGAGGTGAGGGGTCCCGAGGTGAGGGGTCCCGAGGTGAGGGGTTCCTCGTCTCGGTGAAGGCCCTCCTGGTCGACCTCGACGACACGCTGCTCGACTACACCGGCCGCGTCGACGAGTGCTGGCTCCACGCGTGCGAGGCGCACGCGGGGCCGGTCGGCATCGACCCCGTCGGGCTGGTGGAGAGCATCGCCGAGGTGCGCCGCTGGTTCTGGAGCGACCCCGGGCGTCACCGCACCGAGCGCGCCGACATGCTGCGCGCGTGGACCCGGATCACCGCGCACGCGCTCCAGCGCATGGGCCGGCCGGACGAGGCGCTCGCGCTCGCCGTCGCCACCGACTTCGCGGAGCGGCGCTGGGAGCGCATGGCGCTCTTCCCGGGCGTGGTGGTCACGCTGGAGGCGCTGCGCGCCCGCGGTGTCCCGATGGCGCTGGTCACCAATGGTGACGCCAGCCACCAGCGGCGCAAGATCGACCAGCACGGGCTCGAGAAGTTCTTCGATGTGCTGGTGATCGAGGGCGAGATGGGGGTGGGCAAGCCGGAGGAGATCGTCTACCGCTACGCGCTCTCCAAGCTCAAGGTGAAGCCGGAGGACGCCTGGATGGTCGGCGACAACCTGGAGTGGGACGTGGCGGCCCCCCAGCGGCTGGGCCTGCGGGGCGTCTGGGTGGACGCGCAGGGCCGCGGCCTGCCCGCCGGAGCCCGCGTGGTGCCCCACCGGATCATCCGGACCTTCCCGGAGCTCCTGGAGGAGCCCACCGAGCCGTCAGGCGCCTGACGGCCGCGGCGCGACAAAACGCTGGGTGATAAATCCCCGGTGTGCAACACTGTGATTCCACGGATATTTTGAATGGTTCCGCGCTTGCTCCGTGGAATTTCCGGGAGGGACGACATCATGCGACTTCGCTACTGGCTCCCGATGCTCCTGGCCGTGGTCGTGGGCTCGACCGGCTGCGCGACCCAGCGCGAGTGGGCGATGTGGCGCTCTCATTCGACCCACTACGCCACCGACGACCACATGTCGTTCTCGGTGACCAACGCGGTGGCCGGCACCCCGCGGGTGACGCCCACGCTGATGGACACCGCCCAGACCCAGCGCTGGTGGGGCCGTCTGACTCCGCGCGATTTCCAGCCCGCCGACGTGGCCGGCACCTGGAGGGGGACGTGGACCGGCTATGGATTGCAGCGGAGCCAGCGTTACGGGGTCGCGCACGCCAGCATCACGCTCAACGGCGTCAGCGGCGAGGGCGTGCTCGCCCTGGAGGACGCGCAGGCGACGGAGGGCGTCCCGCTCGCCCTCCGGGAGAACTCCTCGTTCGGCTCGCCCATCGAGGTCACGGTCGCCCAGAACGAGATGTGGGTGAACGGCGCCCAGAAGGGCCGGCCCTTCGCGGCGACCTTCCGGCTCGAGGGCGACAAGCTCGTGGGAGGCTTCCTCTACCAGTCCTCCCCGGTCCGGATCGAGCTGAGCCGCGAGAAGTGAGCGGGGCCCCGCCCGTCAGGGCGGGGTGGGCTGCACGACGATCGTGCGGATGACCGCCAGGTAGCGCTGCGCCACCCGCCGCACGTCGGCGGCGGTGACCGCGCGCACCGCCGCCACGTAGCGGTCCAGGAACTCGTAGCCGACCCCCGCCTCCTCGTACGCGGCCAGGTACCACGCCTGGCGCGCGTTCGTCCGCCGGTCCATCGCGAGGTTGCCCAGCACGTAGGCCTTGGCCACCCGCAGCTCGTCCTCGGGCACCGGCTCCCGCCGGATCCGCTCGAGCTGCTCGCGCAGCGCCGCCTCCGCCTTCGGCGTGTTCTCGGGCGCGGTGCCGAGCTGGGCCAGGAAGAAGCTGGTGTCCACTCGGGCGGGGTACTGGGTGCCGGTGGTGTAGGCGAGCCCCTGCTTGTCGCGCAGCTCGGAGAAGAAGCGCCCGGACATGCCGCCGCCCAGCACCGCGCTCAGCACCTTCACCGCCGCGTAGTCCCCACTGGTGAGGGCGGGGGCGAGCGCCCCCATGAGGATCTGGGACTGGGCGCCCGGCACCACCCGCACCTCCCGCCACGGGGCGGGCGCGGGCGGGGCGGGCGGATTCGCGACCGGGACCGGGCCGGGCGGCATCTCCCCGAAGAGGCGCCGGGCCTGCGCGAGCACCTCCGCGGTCTTCACGCGCCCGCTGACCGCCAGCACCATGCCGCCCGGCACGTAGTGCCGCCTGTAGTGGGCGAGCAGCGCGGGGCGGTCCAGCCGCTCCAGGCTCTCCTTGAGCCCGATGGGATCCCACGCGTACGGGTGGCGCCCGAAGAGCCGGGCGGTCATCGTGTCGAAGGCCACGTCGTAGGGCTTGTCGCCGCGGTTGCGAATCTGGCGGAGCAGGAAGTCGCGCACCGCGTTCAGGATGCCTTCCGGCATGGTGGGATGCAGCGCCACGTCCGCGACCAGCTCCAGCATGGCGGCCCAGTGGCGGGACAGCGCGGTGGCCGCGATCTCGGAGGCGTCGACGTCGCCGGTGGCCTCGATGCTGCCGCCCATCGCGTCGGCCTGCTCCACGATCTGGATGCCGGTACGGGTCGGCGTGCCGCGCACCGCCATGATCTGCACCAGGTTCGAGATACCCGCGTTGTCGGGCGTCTCCCAGCGCGTGCCCATCTGCACCATGAGCGAGATGGCGACCACCGGGGCCGTCGCGTTCTCCCGTACCAGCACGGTGAGCCCGTTCGGCAGCCGGGAGCGGGTGACCGTGAGCGTCTCGGCCCCCGCGGGCGCCGCGGCCAGGAGCAGCAGCAGCGCGAGCAGCGCCGGAAGGAGTCGCCGCCGCGCGCTCATCGGCCCGCGCCCGCCCTCGGCACGAAGGCGAGCCGCCCGTAGTTGTCGCGGGCGAGGTAGCGGCGGGCCGCGTCCCGGATCTGCTCGCGGGTGATCTTGCGGAGCCGCTCCACGTAGTGCAGCTCGGCCTCCAGGGTCCACGTCGTCTCCGCGAGGCCGTAGGCGTAGGCGAGCCCCTCGGAGGTCTCGGTGTCGAAGGCGTGCTGCGACTCGAACTTGGTGACCGCGAGCTCCCGCTCCTCCTCGGTGGGGCCGCTCTCCTGGATCCGCGCGATCTCCTCCAGCACGATCTGCTCGACCCGCTCGAGGTCCTTGGCCTCGAGGTCGGCGCGCAGGCTCACGATGCCTCCGCCCACCAGGGCCGAGTAGCTCATGGTGACGCTCGACACGAGCCGCTCCTCGTCGCGCAGCCGGCGCGCCAGCCGCGAGCTCTCGGTGCCGGCCAGGATGGTGGCGAGCAGGTCCACCGCGTCGCCGGCGGGATCGTCCGACTTCGGGGCCTGCCAGCCCATGGCCAGGTGGGCCTGCTGCTCGGGGCGCTCGACCTCCCTCCGGACCACGCCGGGAATCGGGCGCGGCACCGGCATCGGGGTCGGCTTGAAGCCGGGGGTGTTCGGCCGCCCGAAGGAGCGCTCCGCCATCGCCCGCACCACGCGCGGGTCCACCGGGCCCGCCACCACCAGCGTCATGTTCTCCGGCGTGTAGTAGCGGTGGTTGAAGGCGCGCAGCCGCTCCTGGGTCGCCGCCATCATGGTCTCGCGCGTGCCGAGCACCGGCCGGCCGTACGGGTGCCCCGCGAAGACGATCCCGTACAGCTGCCGCACGATCGCGGAGCGGGGATTGTCCTGCTCGATGCGCGCCTCCTCGAAGATCACCTCGCGCTCGCGGGCGATCTCCTCGGGGGCGAACGTGGAGCGGAACGCCATGTCCGAGAGCAGCTGGATGCCGGTGGCGGTGGCCTCGGTGGGCAGGATGAAATAGAACGTCGTGTAGTCGAACGAGGTCACCGCGTTCGACTTGCCCCCGACGCCCTCCACCACCCGGTCGATGTAGCCGGGGCCGAACTTGTCGGTCCCCTTGAACAGCATGTGCTCCTGGAAGTGCGCGTAGCCGAGCTGGTCGGCGGTCTCGTGCCGCGTGCCGACGCCCACGAACAGGTAGATCGCCACCAGGTCGGCGGCGCGGTGCTCCTGCACGATGAGGCGCATGCCGTTCCGCATCACGGTGCGGACCGGCGGCGGCAGGTCGGAGTCGGCGGGGGCGGTGAGGCGGCCCGAGCCCGCGCAGCCGGCCACGAGCGCCACCGCGACCAGCCAGATCGCTGCGCGCCGGAGCCGGGGGCGGGTCACGGGCGCGATTCTACTACGCCGGGCCCCTCCGCCCGCCGTGTGGTGGGCTCGGGCGCGAAGGCCCGGATGAGGCGCTCGCCGTGGCTCGGATGGACCCCGAGCTGGCTCGCCACCAGGCCGGCCGGCACCCGCGACCGGATGGCCAGCGCGCAGAGCTGGATGAGCTCCCCGGCGGCGGGGGAGATGATCTGGGCCCCGATGAGCCGCGCGGTGTCCTGATCGAAGATCAGCTTGAAGTAGTCGTCGCCCTCGCCGGTGGCCACGCTGTTGCTCGCGCCCCGGGCGTCGTGGCGCGCCACCGCGGCCTGGATGCCGTGGGCCGGCGCGTCCGCGTAGGTGAGCCCGACCACCCCCACCTCGGGCGTGGTGAAGATCACCTGCGGGATCACCGCCTCGTCCGCCCGCTCCACGTCGCCGCGGAGGGCGTTGATCGCGGCCACCCGACCCTCGTGCGCGGCCACCGGGGTGAGCTGGCGGTTGCCCGCCGCGTCGCCCGCCGCGTAGATGTGGGGCACCGACGTGGCGAGGTACGGGCTGGTCCGCAGCCCGAGACGCCCCAGGTCCAGACCGATCCGCGCCGCGCCGATCGAGCGCGGGTGGAAGCGGCGGCCGGCCGCCGCGCACACGCAGGCGCTGGACATCCGGTTGGCCAGGCCCGCGCTGTCGAACTCGATGCGCACGCCGGCCCCGTCGGGGGACAGCCGGGTCACGGTGGTCTGCAGCCGGAACGTCACCCCGCGCGCTTCCATGCGCTTGCGCACCATCCGGGCCACGTCGGGGTCGACGCCGGGCAGGATCTCCGCGTCGCGCGCCAGCACCGTGACGCGGGAGCCGAAGTCCGCGTAGGCCCCCGCCAGCTCGGCGGCCACCGCGCCCCCGCCGATGAAGGTCAGCGAGGCGGGAAAGGACGGCAGGAACAGCAGCCGGTCGGAGGTGATGAGCAGCTCGTGCCCCGGCACCGCGGGAATCACCGGCTCGGAGCCGGCCGCGATCACGAAGCGCTCGGCCCCGAACGGCGCCCCGTCGACCTCGACGACGTGCGGATCGCTGAAGCGCGCGGTGCCGATCACGACCCGGATGCCCTGCCGCTCGAGCTCGGCCGCGTCCGGCCGCTGGCTCTCCACCACCTCACGCTGCCGCCGCTGCACCGCCTCCCAGTCGAGCCGCACGTCGGACGCCTGGGTGCCGAAGCGGGCGCTCTCCCGGGCCAGGCGATGGACGCGTCCGGCCGCGACCAGCGCCTTCTTGGGGATGCAGCCCCGGTTCACGCAGAGGCCGCCGAGCGGGCCGCGGTCGGCGAGGGCCACCCGCGCCCCCAGGTCGGCCGCGGTCCGGGCCGCCGCGATGCCGGCGGCGCCGGCCCCGATCACCACGAGGTCGAACCGCTCCATCCGGCGCCCGTTCAGACCGTGAGGCTGGCGCCGGTGACGGCGACGGCCCGCGCGGAGAGCAGGAACGCGACCACCGCGGCCACGTCCTCGGTGCGGACCCAGCCCGAGCGGTCGGCGTCCGGCATGGCGCGGCGGTTGGCCGGAGTGTCCATGGTGCTCGGCAGCACCGCGTTGACCGTGATGCCGCGGGCCCGGACCTCCTGGGCGAGCGCCTGGGTGAGGGTGATGACCGCCGCCTTCGAGACGGTGTAGGCGATGAAGCCGCCCTGCGGCGGCACCACCGCGCGCGAGGCGATGTTCACGATGCGCCCGCCGCCCGCCGCGATCATGCCGGGCAGGACGGCCCGGCAGGCGATGACCGCGGAGGTGAGGTTGAGCCGCATCATGCGCTCCCACTCCGCGAGCGGGGTCGAGACGAGGTCGCCGCCCGCGAAGCCGCCCACCGCGTTCACGAGCGCGTCCACCCGGCCGAAGCGCTCCCGCGTCGCGGTCACGAACTTGCCCATCGCGTCCTCGTCGGTCACGTCCGCCGCCACGGCCAGCAGGCGCGCGCGCCGCTCGGGGGCGAGCCGGGCCTCGAGCGCCGCGCGCTCCTCCGGCACCGCGTAGGGGATCGCCACCCCGGCCGCCCCCGCGTCGAACAGGGCCGCGGTGATCGCCTGGCCGAGCGCGCCGGTCCCCCCGGTGACGATGGCGACCCGGCCGGTCACGAGGCGGGCCTCGCGTGACGGCGGGCGTGCTCCTCGACTCGCCGGGCCAGGTCGAAGTCGAGGCTCGTGATACCCCCCGCGTCGTGGGTGGTGAGGTCGATCACCACGCGGCTGTACACGTTGCACCACTCCGGGTGATGCTGCAGCGCCTCCGCCTCCCGCGCCACGTCACCCATGAACGCGAAGGCGTGCGCGAAGTCGGGGAAGGTCAGCTCCCGGTGGAGCTTGCCGCCCACGACCGACCAGCCGGGGAGGGCGGCCAGACGCGCGGCGACCTCGTCGGGAGAGAGCCGGGTGGGGCGGGGCATCGCCTCACCCCGCCGGCACGGCCATGATGGCCGAGCGCTGGATGTCCTCGTAGCGGACCTTCGAGACGTCGAAGGCCTCGATGTTGTCCACCAGCTTCCGGAACGTCTGCTCGAACCCGGGCAGCGTCTTGCGCTGGCGGGTGAGCGGGGTCGTGCGCGCGAGCACGTAGTTCTTCACGTAGGGATGATTGATGCCGCGCTTCCTGATCCGGGCCACCGCGCCGCTCAGCGCCTCGTCGGCCTCGCGCACCAGCGCGGCGCGCTCCTCCCGCTCCTTGAGGGTCTTGGGGAAGTGGCCCTTCAGGAACTTGTCCACCCGGCGCAGGATCGGCGCGAACGCCCCGCCCGCGAAGCGCTTGTTCTGCTCGTAGAGCAGGCCGAGCGTGATGAAGTGCGCGGACTCGAACTGGAACGCGTAGTCCTCCTCGCCGGCGGAGGGCTCCTCCTCGACCAGCCCGCGGTACATGCGGATGACCTCGAGCGCCTTCTCCTTGAGGTTGTGCGCCTTCTCGGTGTTGAGCGCGAGGATCTGGAACGCGACCTCCGCCTCCGGGATGAGGATCGCGGGGACCATCTTCGCCTTGAGCTTGGCGAGGACCGCCCGACGGTGATTGCCGTTCGGGGTCCAGTACACGCCGGGGCGGGGCGACATCACCACCACCGGGTCCACGAAGCGGTCGATCTTCTTCACGACCTCCAGCAGCCGCTTGACGTGGGTGGGCGACAGATCACGCTGGTACGGGGTCGGCTCCACCTTGTCCATCGGCAGCAGCGCGAAGATCTGCCAGTGCTCGCCCACCGGCTCCTGGTAGACGGTGAGGACGGTGCCGCCGTCGCGCTCGACCTGCTCGGCCAGCGCCCGGGCGGCCCGGCTCGGCTCCCGCTCGGGGTAGACCCGCCACTCGGCCATGGGCGCGAGTATGGATGGTCGACCGGGCACAGTCAACGAGTCGGGGGCGTGCCGCGCGTGCTCGATGCGGGAATCCAGCGTGCCGGCCGCGCGTGGACCGCCTCGCTCGGTGCGGCCGGCGCCCCATGCCCGGTGGCATCGGGCGCCGGCCGGCACGACGATCAGCGCGAGGCGAGCTCGGGCGCGCCCACGCGCGCGCGGCGCTCCGCCGCGTCCTGGCAAGCCACGCACATGGTGACTTCCGGGATCGCCCGCAGGCGCGCGGGCGCGATGGGCTCCCCGCACGCCTGGCACGTGCCGTACTCACCCGTGCGCAAACGCTCCAGCGCCTCGGCGAGCCGGTTGGCTCGCTCCACGAGCAGACCCCGCATCGCGAAGCCCATCTCCCGGTCCTCGCTGATGCGCCCCGCGTCGGCGGCGGCCTCGCCCTGGCCGCCGTCGTCCTCCCGGGCGTCGGGATCGTCCTCCACCGTCACCGCACCGCCCAGGGCCTTGATGCGGTCGAGTGTCTGCCGTAGCTGCTCCTCCAGCGCCTTCCTGATCTCTTCCATGTCTGGCCCTCCTCTGGCCAACTGCTGACTTTGGATGCAGGAAAGGGCGGATCGGTTCCGACGCGGGGAAGTGGCCGTCGGCGCGGCGCTTCCGCGTGGAGCGACCGTACGGGCGGGACGACGCCGGGGGGCGCGCTCCCCGCGGAGCCGGCGGTCAGGCGGCGGGCAGGGCCAGGTGAAACGTGGCGCCGTGAGGGCCGTTCGACGTGGCCCACAGGCGTCCCCCGTGACTCTCGGCGATCGACCGGCTGATCGACAAGCCCATCCCGAGGCCCCCCGGCTTGGTGGTGTAGAAGGGATCGAAGAGCCGGTCGGCGTCGATCTCGCCCAGACCCACGCCCCCGTCGGTCACCGTGAGCAGCACCCCGTCGTGGCCGTCGGCCCGGTCGCGGGTCGCGCGGACCGTGAGCCGCCGGCGCTCGATCGGGACCTCCCGCATGGCCTCGCACGCGTTCACGAGCAGGTTGATCAGCACCTGCTGCAGCTGCACGCGATCGCCCACCACGGCGGGCAGGCCGTCGTCCAGCGACACCTCGAGCCCGATGCCGTGACGCCGCAGCTCCGGGCGTACCAGCGGCAGCACGTCGGCCACCACGCGGGCCATCTCCCAGCGCTCGCGGGCGACGGAAGCGCCGCCCAGCAGGGCCCGGATGCGGGTCAGCACCTCCGCGGCCCGGTTGCCGTCGGCCTCCATCGCGGTGAGCGCCTCGCGGATCTCGTCCAGGGGCGGATCCGGGCTGCGCAGCCAGTTCAGGCACGCGGTGGCGTCGGCCACGATGGCCGCGAGCGGCTGGTTGATCTCGTGCGCGATGGAGGCGGCCAGCTCGCCCAGGGTGGTGGCGCGGGTCACCCGGGCCAGCTCGGCGTTGGCGAGGGCGAGCGCGTCCTCGGTCCGCTTGCGTTCGGTGATGTCGTTGTCGGTCTCCAGGATCACCCGCGGCCGCCCGAGGGCGGCGCGCCGCAGGGACCAGCGGCTCGCCGCCACCACCGAGGTGCCGTCGCGGCGGGTCTGGATCAGCTCGCCCTCCCACCGGCCGGTGCGCGAGAGCTCCGCCATGATGTCGGGCAGCGGGGCCGGGAACATTGTCCGCATCCGCTGGTGGGCGATCGACCCGATGGCCTCCTCGCGGGTCCAGCCGTAGAGCGCCTCGGCGCCGCGGTTCCAGTAGATGATCACGTCGTTCTCGTCGCGGACGACGATGCTGTCGTGGGTGAGGTCGAGCAGGGCCGCCTGCTCGCGCAGCGTGTCCTCCACCCGCGCGCGGGCCGCGATCTCGGCGGCCAGCCGCTCGTTGGAGCGGGTGAGATCCGCGGTGCGCTCCCGCACCCGCTGCTCGAGCTCGTCGCGCGAGAGGCGCAGCGCGTCCTCCATGCGCCGGCGCCGCTCGCTGAGCCATCCCACCAGCAGCCCGGACAGGGCGAACACGGCCACGCGGATCGCGAGGTCTGAATCGAGGGAGATCGAGTAGAGCGGCGGGGTGAAGCACCAGTCGACGATCAGCGCCGCCAGCACCGCGGCCAGCACCCCGGGGCCGCGCCCGCCGAGCCAGGCGGTGAGCACCGCCGCCGCGTAGAGGACGGTGACGCCGTGGACGAAGCGCTCCGGCGGCTCCGGGAAGAGCCAGACCCCGCCGGGGCCGGTGGTGAGACCGGCCGCGACCGCGACGCTGGCCACCGCGAGCGCCCAGCGCAGCCAGGCGGGCGGGCCGAGCGGCGCGCCGTCCACCTCAGGCGCTCCGGGACCCGGCCGTCGGCTCCTGCAGTCGCGCTGCCATGCGCACCAGCTCCGCGAGGGAGCCGGCCTCCATCTTGGCCATGACCTGCCCCCGCTGCTCCTTCACGGTGGCCTCGCTGGTGCCGAAGTCGGCCGCGATCTGCTTGTTGAGCCGGCCCGCCACGATGCCGGCCATCACCTCGCGCTCGCGCGGGGTGAGCGTCTCGTAGCGCCGCCGCAGCGCGGCCAGCTCTTCCCGCGCGCGCCGCTCCCGGCGGTCGCGCTCGACCGCCTGGCGGATCGCGTCCAGCAGCGCGCGCTCGCGGAACGGCTTGGTGAGGAACTCCACCGCGCCCGCCTTGATGGCCCGCACCGACATCGGGATGTCGCCGTGGCCGGTGAGGAACACGATGGGCAGCGCGATGTCGCGCCGGGCCAGCTCCCGCTGGAGATCGAGGCCGCTGAGGCCGGGGAGGCGCACGTCGAGCACCAGGCAGCCCGGGGTGTCGGGCCGCTCGGCGTCCAGAAACGCCTGCGCGCTCGGGAAGACCCGGACCGCGAGCCCCACCGAGCTCAGCAGGCGCCGCAGCGATTCGCGCACCGACCGATCGTCGTCCACCACGAAGACGACGGAAGATCGCGCGCCGAGGGCGGATGCGTTCATCGCAGTTCGACGATACCACGCCGGGCGAGGCCGGCCCGGCGTCGCGCCCGGCCGCCGTCGCCGCCGCCGGCCATCGCACGCGAACATCCGGCGCTTGCCGAAGCACGGCGCGTCCGGCGTCCGCGCGCGGCATGTCCGAAGGAGCGGCCACGGACGATCCTCCCGGCCGCGCCGGGACCGGCGGCCGCGCCGGCCGCGGAACGTCAGGGCGCGTCGCCGGCGGCCTCCATCGTCTCCTCCGGGCGGCGCGCGCCGGCTCCGCTCAGGCGGCGCGCGCGATGCTCGTGCGGGGTCACGCCCGTGAGCCGGCGGAACACCGTGGAGAAGTGGCTCGGGGTGCGAAAGCCGACCATCCGCGAGATCTCGGCGATGGACGGCCCCGCGGAGGTGAGCAGCTCGGCCGCGCGCTCGATCCGGGCCCGCATCACGTAGCGGTGCGGCGGCAGCCCGGTGCTCCGCCGGAACAGCCGCGCGAAGTGGAACGGGCTCATGTAGGCCACCGCGCCCAGGCGGGCGAGCCTGAGGTCCTGATCGAGATGCTCGCGGATATAGTCGGTCACCCGGCGCAGCCGCGAGAGCGGCAGGGTGCCGACCTCCCGCTGCGTGGTGACGGGCCATTCGGTGAGCTGCTCTGTCGTCATTGCGTCTCCTCCGTGCGCCGGACCCTTCTCTCGCCGGGCCCGGCGTCTGCCAGGGCGCTCCGCACGGCGTCCACCAGGGTGTCGCCGTGGAAGGGCTTTTCGAGAAGTGCGATCGCGCCGGCCTCGAGCGTCCGGTGCCGCGACCGCGCATCGCCGTGTGCGGTGAGGACGACCACCGGGACGCGCGAGCCGGCGACGTCGAGGCGCTCGAGCAGCTCGAGACCACTCATGCCCGGCATCCGCAGATCGAGCACCAGGCACCCGATGTCCTCGCGATGGGTCGAGCGCAGATAGGCCTCCGCCGAGTCGAACGTCTCGACCCGGAACCCGACCGACGTCAAGAGGTGCTTGACCGATCGGCGCAGCGACTCGTCGTCGTCCACGATGGAGACCACCCGGGTGTCGTCCTCTCCCATGCTCCGTTCCGTCCATCCTGCGGTGTGTCGCGTCCGCTGCGTACGAACGAACGCTATCGGAGCGAACCCGCGCGGTCTACCCGACCTTGGTGGGGTGCGGATCCGGACGCGGTCCCGGCACGAGCGGCTTGCCCGATCTTGCCAACACCGGAGCACCGTCTGGAGCGCGCGGGCCGTCGCGCCGTCTCAAGGTCGGAGCAGAACGATGGACGAACCGAACTCGAGACAGGAGGATCGCAACGACGTTGCCGGTCGGCGCATTCGCGTTCCGGGACGCGACGTCCCCGCGCATCCCGGCCCAGGTGGTCCGCTGGGGCGATCAGGGCGGCGAGCAGACCGACACCGGCGCCCCGCGCGTCTGAGGTCGGGGCCGGAGCGTCATCGTGATCGGCGACGGCGCGAGGCGCGCAGTGGCAGGCGGGATCCGGCCCCAGGTGGGCCGCGGTCCCGCCGCTCCGCTTGCGGCGGGCGCGCGGGCGATCGAGGATGGGGGACATGAAGCTCTTCTGGTACATGCTGGCCGGCCTGGGGCTGCTGGTGATCGCGCTCGCGGTGGGCGTGGCGCGGCGGCCGCCGCCGGCGCGCGACTGCGCCAGCAGCGTGGTCATCACCCGCGGGCCGCACGGCGGGCCGGTGGAGTGCGTCTGCGTGAACGGCGCCATCTCGACCTGCTTCGAGCCGGGGCCGTAGCGGTCCTCGGACTGCTGGTGGCGCTGGTCGGCGTGGCGCTCCAGCCCGTCCCGACCGACGCCTTCATCAGAGGCGCTCACGTCGATCCCACGGACGAGGCGGGCCGCGCCGGGATCGACGCGATGGAGACGGCCGCCCGCGGGGGCCAGGCCGCGATCGTGGTGCGCGACGACCTGGCGGTGTGGCAGAAGCTGAACGTGACCGCGTTCCTGACCACCGGCATCGTGGGGCCACCGAGGGCCTGCTCGGGGAGCCGTGCGAGGACGCGGCCGGCAACACCTACCACCGGCTCGCCATCCAGCCGATGATCGTGCTGGCCGCCGACGCGGCCACCCTGCGCTCCACCTCCCTGCGGGCGATGGAGCGCGGCGTCCGCCTCTCGCTCTACATCGAGGACATGTTCCACACCGGGCACGACGCGGCCAACCGCGAGACGGTCAGACGTCGTCGGCCCGAGGAGATGAGCGTGGTCGGTCTCGCTGTGCGGGAGGAGAAGAAGCTCGTCGACCGCATCACCAAGGGGGCCCGCATGCATCCGTAGGCGGGGCGGCCCCTGTACAATACCGACGCATGCCCGCGGCCGCCGTCCTGCTGTCCCACGTCGGCAAGACCTATCACGAGGGTGACTCGGAGCGGGTCGTCCTGCGGGACGTCTCGGTCGCCATCGCGCCCGGCGAGATCGCGGTGCTGGTGGGGCGGAGCGGCTCCGGCAAGTCCACGCTGCTCAACCTGATCGCGGGCATCGACCGCCCGACCACGGGGCGGGTGCTGGTGGACGGCGTCGATCTGACCGCGCTCGACGAGGACGCGCGCACCCGCTTCCGGCGGCGGCACATCGGCTTCGTCTTCCAGTTCTTCAACCTGGTGCCGGTGCTGACCGTCGAGGAGAACCTCCTGCTGCCGCTCGAGCTGAACGGGCGGGCGGACGCGGCGGGGGTGGGGCGGGCGCGCGGGCTGCTGGAGCGCGTGGGCCTCGGGACGCGGGGCGCGAGCCTGCCGGACCGCCTCTCGGGCGGCGAGCAGCAGCGGGTGGCGATCGCCCGGGCGCTGGTGCACGATCCGGCGCTGATCCTGGCCGACGAGCCCACCGGCACGCTCGACGCGGAGACCGCGGCGGCGGTGCTCGGCCTGCTGGACGGACTCGCCCGGGAGTCGGGCAAGACGGTGGTGATGGTGACGCACAGCCGCGAGGTGGTGGGCGTCGCCGACCGCATCTTCGACGTCCAGCGCGGCACGCTGGTGGAGCAGCCGCCCGCCGCCGCGCGGGGCGCGCGGTGAGGCGCGGCCTCCTCCGCATCGCGGTCCGCCATCTCGCGCGGCACCCCTGGCAGCTCGGCCTCGCGGTGCTGGGCATCGCGCTCGGCGTCGCGGTGGCGGTGTCGATCGACCTCGCCAACGAGAGCGCGCGGCGCGCGTTCCACCTCGCGACGGCGGCGGTCACCGGCCACGCCACGCACCAGATCGTGGGCGGGCCTTCCGGGCTGCCCGACGGCTTCTACCGGACGCTGAAGGTCGAGCTGGGCGTGCGCCGGGCCGCCCCGGTGCTGTCGGGCGACGTGGCCCTGGGCGACCATCCGGGCCGGACGCTCACCGTGCTCGGGGTCGATCCGTTCGCGGAGGCCCCGTTCCGGCCCTACATGGGCCCCGAGCCGGCGCCCTCCGCGGAGGCCGGGCCCGCGTCGAGCCCGCCCGGGGCGTCGGCGGGCGAGCGCCGGGAGCCGCCGCCGCGCGACCGGCTCGCCACCGTTGCCGCGCTCCTGACGCGGCCCGGGGCGGTCTTGATGGCGCGCGCGGCCGCCGCCGATCTCGGGCTCTCGGTCGGCGACGCGCTCGCGGTGCGGGCGGCGGGCGTGCCGCGTCGGCTGATCCTGGTGGGCCTGCTCGATCCCCGCGACCCGGCGAGCGCGCGGGCGCTCCAGAGCCTGGTCGTCACCGATCTGTCGAGCGCCCAGGAGCTCTTCGGCGCGCCGGGTCGCCTCGGCCGGATCGACCTGATCGTCGACGACGACGCGGCCGGCCGCGCGCTCCTCGAGCGCGTGACGCGGGTGCTCCCGCCGGGCGCGGAGCTGGTGGCGGCGGGCGAGCGCGCCGGCACCACCGCCCGGATGATCCGCGCGTTCCAGTGGAACCTCACCGCGCTGTCGCTGCTCGCGCTGGTGGTGGGGATGTTCCTGATCTACCAGACCATGACGTTCTCGGTGGTGCAGCGGCGCCCGCTCATCGGCTCCCTGCGCGCGCTCGGCGTGACCCGCGCGGAGATCTTCGCGCTGGTGATGACCGAGGCCGCCCTGATCGGGGTGGTCGGCACCGCGGCGGGGCTCGCGCTCGGCTGGGGCCTCGCGCGCGGCCTGCTCTCGCTCGTCACGCGCACCATCAACGACCTCTACTTCGTGCTCTCGGTGCGCGACGTGACGCCCGATCCCCTGGTGCTCGCCAAGGGCGTGCTGCTGGGCGTCGGCGCCACGCTGGCCGCCGCGCTGGCCCCCGCGATCGAGGCCACCGGGGCGCCGCCGCGGGTGGTGATGAGCCGCGGGGCGCTCGAGAGCGGAGCCCGCCGCCTGGTGCCGCGCGTGTCCGCGCTCGGGATCGGGCTCCTGGGCGCGGGCGCGCTGATCCTGAGCTTGCCCGGCGGGATCGTGGGCGGCTTCGCGGGGCTCTTCGTGCTGATGATCGGCGCGGCCCTGGTGGCCCCCGCCGCCGCGCTGGGGCTCCTGCGGCTGCTCCATCCCGCCGCGGCCGCCGCCTTCGGCACGCTGGGCCGGCTCGCCACGCGCGGCATCGTGGCCGCGCTGTCGCGCACCGCGGTGGCGGTGGCCGCGCTGATGATCGCGGTGTCGGCCGCGATCGGCGTCGGCATCATGATCGCGAGCTTCCGGGAGGCGGTGGTGGGCTGGCTCGAGGGCACCCTGCGCGCCGACGTCTACGTCTCCGCGCCCAGCCTGGTCGGCAACCGCCCCGACGCGACGCTCGACCCGGCGCTGGTGGCCCACCTGGCCGCCGCCCCGGGGGTGGCGCGGGCGAACACCTCCCGCAGCGTGACCGTCCCGTCGCCCGAGGGCCCGGTGCAGGTGGTGGCTCTCGATGTGGACCCCGCCCGGCCGCCGCGCTGGCGCTTCCGGGAGGGCGGAGCGGACCCGGTGTGGGAGGGGCGCGCAGGCTCGCCGGAGCCGGTCATCGTGTCCGAGCCGTACGCGAATCGCCACCGCGTGCGCGCGGGCGATCGGGTGCGGCTCCGCACCGACCGCGGCGACCACGAGTTCCCGGTGGCCGGCGTGTTCTACGACTACGGCTCGAGCGCGGGCGTGGTGGTGATGAGCCGCCGGACCTACGACCGCTTCTGGGACGACCGCACGGTCTCCGGGGTGGCGATCGAGGCGGCGCCGGGCGCCGACCTGGACGCGCTCATGGCGGAGCTGCGGGCCCGCGCCGCGGGCGGGCCGGAGCTGGTCGTGCGCTCGAACCGCGCGCTGCGCGAGGCGTCTCTCGAGATCTTCGACCGGACCTTCGCGATCACCGGCGTGCTCCGCACGCTGACCGTGGTGGTGGCGTTCATCGGGATGCTGGCGGCCCTCATGGCGCGGCAGCTCGAGCGCGCGCGGGAGATCGCGGTGCTGCGCACGCTCGGGCTGACCCCGCGCCAGGTGTGGGGCCTGGTGACCGCGGAGACGGGCCTCATGGGCCTGCTCGCCGGCGTGCTCGCGGTGCCCGGCGGGCTGATGCTGGCCGGCATCCTCGTCTTCGTGATCAACCGCCGCTCGTTCGGCTGGACCATGCCGATCGATCCCTCGCCGGCGATCCTGCTTCAGGGCGTGGCGCTCTCCGTGCTGGCCGCGGTGCTCGCCGGGCTCTACCCGGCGTGGCGCATGGCCCGCGCGCTGCCCGCCGACGCGCTCCGCGATGAGTAGGCGCACGCGGCTCCTGGGCGGCGCCGCCCTCGTGCTGCTGGCCGCCCTGGCCTGGGTGGCGGTGGCGAACGGGCCCGCCCGTCCCGAGCCGGACGGCGTGCAGGCGAGCCTCGCGGCGAGCGCGGCGCTGGACGCGGGCGACGTGACGGGCTACGCGCGGGCCCTCGGCCCGCGGCCGCTGACCTTCCCGGCCGACGCCGGGCCGCACCCCGACTTCCGCACCGAGTGGTGGTACTACACCGGCAACCTCGAGGCCGCGGACGGCCGCCACTTCGGCTTCGAGCTCACGTTCTTCCGCACCGCGCTGGCGCCGCCCGGGCCCGCGGTGCCGCGCGGCTCCGCGTGGGCCACCCGCCAGCTCTACCTCGCGCACTTCGCCCTGACCGACACCGCGGGCCGGCGCTTCCACGCCTGGAGCCGGCTCGGCCGCGCGGCGCTGGGCCTGGCCGGCGCCGACGCGGAGCCGTTCCGGGTGTGGGTGGACGACTGGTCGGTGGAGGGCCTCGGCGCGGGCGACCGCGCGGTGCGGCTGCGCGCCGCCGAAGCCGGCGCGGCGATCGACCTGGTGCTCGAGAGCACGAAGCCGGCCGTGCTGCAGGGCGATCGCGGGTGGAGCCGCAAGGGGCCGGAGCCGGGCAACGCGTCCTACTACTACTCGCTCACCCGCATGCGCGCGCGCGGCACGGTGCGTGCGGGCGACGCCACCGTCCCGGTGTCGGGGCTCGCGTGGATGGACCGGGAGTGGAGCACGAGCGCGCTCGGGCCCGACCTGGTGGGCTGGGACTGGGTGGCGCTGCAGCTCGACGACGGGCGCGATCTGATGGTCTACCGGCTCCGCCGGCGCGACGGCACCGCCGATCGCTTCAGCGCGGGCACGGTGATCGCGGCCGACGGCACCACGCGGCCGCTCGGGTCCGCGGACGCGACGCTGGAGGCGCTCGGGCACTGGACCAGCCCGTGGACCGGCGTCCGCTATCCGAGCCGCTGGCGGCTCACCGTGCCCTCTGCCGGCCTCGTGCTCGACATCACGCCGCGCCTGCCCGACCAGGAGCTGCGGGTCGGGACCCGCTACTGGGAGGGCGCGGTGCGGGTGGAGGGCACCGCCGGCCCGCTGCCGGTCGGCGGCCGCGGCTACGTGGAGCTGGTCGGCTACGGCGAGTGAGCGCGCGGCGGCTACTTGGGCTTCGGCGCGTACAGCTGGCACCAGCCCTTCGGGTTGATCTTTCCGGCCACCATCTTGCAGCTGGACGGCGGGATGAAGTGCAGACAGTTGTCGCACTCCTGGTTCCCCTTCGGCTTCTCCTGGTAGTGCACCAGGTTCTGGGCGATCTTGGCCTGGGCCGCGGTGCGCTGCGGGGCCGTGGCCGCCGCGGCCAGCGCGGCCACCGTCGTCCACAGCATCGCGCGTCGTGACGTGCGTCGTTCGGTGTCGTTGTCGTCGGTCATGCTCGGTCGTTCTCCTCTCGGCTGGCCTTCCATGCGGATTGGCTGGCGTCACGCGGCGTCAGCAGATGGTTCGATTCTCGCGCGGTCCGCGCCCCGTGTCGAGAACCCGGCGCCTCTGTCCGCGCGAGGCGCGTCTCAAGGAATAGGGGGACAGATCATGCGACCGCGCACGCTCGCTCCAACAATTCTCGTCGTCGCGCTGACCGCGCTCATCACCGGCTGCGCCGGGCCGATGGCAGGCAGCCGCCAGGTCATCCCGGCGAGCTTCGACGAGCACCTGGTGGGGACGTGGAACGGAACCTTCTGGGCCCTCGGTGAGCCTTACTATCCGGTCGAGGGGCTGATGGTGCTCCACACCACCAACGGCGCGTTCCCGATGTTCTCCTCGGCCAGGCGTCGCGGCGCCGACCGCCTGTACGGGGTGGCCAGCGATCCGGGCGGCGGCGGGAGCATCGGCTTCGAGCTCGAGAAGGCGGATCAGCCGCCGGCGCGCGGCGAGGCGATCGTCCGGTAGGGCGCCCGCTTGACGATCGCCATCGCCTCGCGGGCCTCGCCGCTCCGCAGGCCTAGCTGGTCGTGTGGGCGGCGGTCCCCTGGTCCGTGGTGGAATAGCCGCGCGCCCGCATGCAGCGATCGAACGCGGGCCGGTCGATCGCGAAGGGCAGGAGCAGGTATCCCTTGTCGTCGACCCGAGTGGCCGCGCGCAGGCACTCGATCTGGTCCTGCGGCCGCGTCGCGGCCGTCGTGCCCGGTTTCACGTAGCGGGTCTCGGTGCCGGCCGTCGCGGCGCAGCCGGCCAGCAGCGCGAGGGCGGGCAGCGCCGTCACGGCCAGGCGCGATGCGGTGACCAGGCGCGTCGGATGCATATCGTGTCACCTCCCTGCATCCATGTGACGAGCCGTCCCCGCGGCCGGTTCCGGCCCGGTATCGCGATCTTGCGGAAAGTGACCACCGTACGCGACGAGGCGCGGCGCAGAAGGGACGCCGGCGCGCCCGGTCACTCGTAGCGGGTCACCCTGGAGACCGTGTAGCTCTTGCGGCTCAGGCAGGTGGCGAAGGACTTGAGCGCCCACTCGTCTGGCGTGGGCGGGTGCGAGAACATGCCGCGCTGGAACACCTTGGAGAAGAAGTTGGAGAAGATGCCGGACGTGTCGGTGTCCTTGATCACCGGCATCGGGTTCCGGAGGCCCTCCATCTGGCAGGCCTGGAAGTCCGCCACCATCGCGCCCGCGTCCCCGCGGCCCACGACGCTGACCACGCCGATGCGGGCCGGCCCCTGGGAGAGCACCACCGGAACTTCGTACCCGCGCGCGGCGAGACAGGCCGCCTCCGCGAGGTCCGCGCCCGCTTCGGTGTGAGCCAGGACGAACGGCAGGCAGCCGGCGCGGTCCTCCTCGAGCTGCTTGGCGCTGTGACCGCGCAGCCCGATGCCGCTCTCGGTGGTCGAGCAGGCGGCCGACCCCAGGGCGACGAGGCACCCGGCGAGCGCGGCGAGGCGGGTGAGGAACAGGCGGCGGACGGGACGGGCGGTCGGCATGCGAGCGTTCCGCGGTCCACTATGCCCGTGCCGGCACATCGCGGGAAGGGGGCGCCCGCCGGCGGCGGAACGCCTGAGCGAGGCTGCCGTAGATGCCGGCGGGCAGGAAGATGATGAACACGATCAGGAGCAGGCCGTAGATCGTCTCGGCCATCCCGATCAGCTTGATGCCGAAGTAGATGCGGAGGTACTCGCCGAGCGCGATGGTGAGCGCGGTGCCCACGAAGGGGCCGAGCAGCGAGTACATGCCGCCCAGCACCACCGCGAACACGATGCGCAGCGAGACCCCGATGCCCGCCATGGTGTCGGGATTGGCGTAGGCGAGGTAGAGGGCGAGCAGGGCGCCGCCCAGCGCGGTGAGGGCGGCCGAGAGCGCGGTGATCGCCATCTTGAATCGCGCCACCCGGATGCCCACCGAGGCCGCCGCGGTCTCGTCCTCGCCGATGGCCTCCATGGCCGAGCGGGCCATGCTGCGGTCCACCCTCCACCACACCCACAGGCCGAAGAGCCAGGCCGCGAGGCCCACGTAGTAGAAGACGCGCTTGTCGCTGAACTGGAGGCTCCACCCCGCCGAGGTGGTGCCCGTCGTCTGGAACGTGACCCCGAGAGAGCCTCCGGTCCAGTCGCGCTCGGCCACGATCAGCAGGCGCACGACCTCGCCGACGGCCAGGGTGACCAGCGCGAAGTAGTGGCCGACCACCTGGAAGCGCGAGCACGGGTAGCCGACGACGAGGGCCAGCACCACCGTCAGCGCCACCGCGAGCGGCGCGCCGATCCAGGGGGTGAGGCCGTAGGCGTTCCACAGCAGCACGGTCGCGTAGGCGCCCACGCCCAGGAAGGCGCCGTGACCCAGCGAGACGAGGCCGAAGCGGCCCATCAGCGACCAGGCGTTGCCCACGAACGACCACAGGAAGATCTGGATGACGACGTGCCAGATGTACTCCTGGGCCGACCCGAGCGGCAGCACCGGGACCACCGCGAGGGCGACCAGCGCGAGCAGGCCCGCCGCCCGGAGCGGGGTCATGCGCGCCTCGCGAAGATGCCGCCCGGCCGCACGAACATCAGCACGATGAAGACCACGAACGCGATCACGTAGCCCATCTCGGTGGAGACGATCACGCCGCCCACCGAGATGATCTGGGCCATGATGAAGGCGGCGAAGAAGGCGCCCACCATGTTGCCCAGGCCGCCCAGCACGCAGATCATGAAGGTCAGCGGCCCGAACGCGCTCCCGAAGTAGGGATGCACCGCGTACTGGATGATCAGCAGCGCCCCCGCCACCCCCGCCATCGCGCCCCCCACCGCCGAGGTCACCAGGTAGAGCCGCTGGGGCCGCGCGCCCATGAGCGCGATGGCCTCGCGATCCTGGCTCACCGCGCGGATCGCGGTGCCGGTGTAGGTGCGGGTGAGGAACAGGTAGAGCGCCACCATGGCGAGGATCGCGAGGGCGAAGGCGAGCAGCCGGGTGAACGAGATGAAGATGCCGCCGACCTCGAGCGTGGGCATCGCCACGCGCACCGAGCGGTGGTCGGTCGACCAGAGCAGGGTGGCGAAGGACTGCACGAAGAAGAGCAGCCCGCCGGTGGCGAGGAGCTGGTTGATCGGCGGGCTCGTGAGGATGGGCGTGATGATCAGCAGGTGCACCAGCACCCCCAGCAGCGCCCCCATCCCGATCGAGACGAGGCCGGCAAGCCAGAGGGGCCAGGCGTAGAGCGTGACCAGGAAGTACACCGCGTACATGCAGAGCGCCACCAGGTCCACGTACGCGATCCACACGATGTCGATGACGCCGAAGATGAGGTTGAGCCCCAGCGCGAGCAGGGCCAGCACCCCGCCCAGCAGGATGCCGTTGACCACCGCCTCCAGGAGGAAGATCGGATCGAGCACGCTCAGAGTCCCACGTAGGCCTGGCGCACGAAGTCCTGCTCGGCCAGCTCGGCGGCCCGCCCCTCCATCTTGATGCGGCCCACCTCCAGGAGATAGGCGCGATCCACGAGCTTCAGGACCTGCCGCACGTTCTGCTCGACGATCAGGATGGTGAATCCGCCCTCCCGCACGCGCGAGATGAGGTCGAAGAGCCGCAGCACCATCACCGGGGCCAGGCCCATCGAGGGCTCGTCGAGCAGGATGAGCTTGGGGCGCGACATGAGCGCGCGGCCGACCGCCAGCATCTGCTGCTCGCCGCCGGAGAGGCTGCCCGCGCGCTGCGTCTGCCGCTCCGCCAGCACCGGGAAGAGCGCGTAGACGCGCTCCAGGCTCTCGCGGAAGTGGGCGCGCGCCGACGGCAGGAACGCGCCCATCTTGAGGTTCTCGGCCACCGTGAGCAGGGGGAAGAGGCGGCGGCCCTCCGGCACGTGGGCGATGCCGTGGGCGACCACGTCGTAGGCGGGGCGGCCGCCGAGCTCGGTGCCCTCGAAGGTCACGCGTCCTCCGCGGGGCGCGATGAGCCCGGAGATCACGCGCAGGAGCGTGGTCTTGCCCGCGCCGTTCGGGCCCACCACCGCGACCGCCTCCCCCGCGGCCACCCGCAGGCTCACGTCCCAGAGCGCGGTGAACGCGCCGTAGCCGGCGGTGACCCCGTTCAGCTCGAGCATCGCGGCCCCTCCATCATCCGAGCACCACCTTCTCGCCGAGGTAGGCCTCGATCACCTGCGGGTTCTCCGCGACCTCGCGGGGGCTGCCCTCCGCGATCTTCTCCCCGTGGTCGAGCACGACGAGCCGGTCGACCACCCGCAAGAGGGTGGCCATGATGTGCTCGACCCACACGATGGTGACGCCCAGCTCGCCGCGGATGCGCCGCAGCATCTCGGCCGCGTCGTGCATCTCGGTGGGGTCGAGCCCGCCCAGGCTCTCGTCGGCAAGCAGCAGGGTCGGGCGGGTGGCGAGCGCGCGCGCCAGCTCGAGCTTCTTGAGACCGCCCGCCCCGAGCAGCGCGGTGGAGGCGCCGGGGTCGGTGGGCAGGCCCACCAGGGCCAGCACCTCCGCGGCGCGCTGTCGCGCCTCCTGCTCGCTGCCGCGCCGGGCGGCGCCGAAGTGGGCGGCCACCGCCACGTTCTCCAGGATCGACAGCTTGCGGAAGGGGCGCGGGATCTGGAAGGTGCGCGCGAGCCCGCGGTGGCAGATCGCGTCGGGCGTGAGCCCCGCGATCTCGCCCTCCTTGAAGCGGATCGAGCCCGCGGTGGGGGCGAGCGCGCCGGAGATGCAGTTGAAGCAGGTGGTCTTGCCCGAGCCGTTGGGGCCGATGAGGCCGAGGATCTCGCCTTCCTTGACCGCGAAGGTGACCCCGTTGAGCGCGGTGAAGCCGCCGAACTGCTTGGTGAGCCGATCGACCGTGAGCACGGAGAAGAGGCGGGGCGGAGGCGCGCGGCCTCCGCCCCGCGATGGGTGCGCTCGCTCAGCGGGCCGCCCAGGGCGAGCCGGCGGGCAGCAGGACCGGCGGATTCGGGGTGGCGATGACCGGCGGCCACACGTGGCGGAACTGGCCGTCCACCACCTGGTAGACCGCGGCGATGGCCCGCTCGTTCTGCCCGCGCATCGGGCTGCCCTCGCCCGCGAACTTCACCCCGTAGCCCTGCATGGTCCCGCCCTCGGGGATGTCGGTCTCGCGCGCGGCGGCCGCGAGCGCCTCCGGCGTCCAGCCCCCGTGCTTCTGGATGGCGCGCGGCAGCACATCGTTGAGCAGGATCCACATGTTGTTGAAGCCCATCGACACGTGCGGGGCGATGTTGTTCACCGGGATGTCGGGCTCGAACGCCTTGTAGCGCTTGACCATCTCCTGGGTCATGGCCGCCACGCCCGGCCTGAGCTTCTTGGGGTCGATCAGCTGCGAGGCGGGCGGATCGGACGTGTGGAAGCCCTCCGCGTCCTTGCCGAAGGCCTCCTTCAGCTTGGCGAGCTGGCTGTGCCCGGCCCCGTGGCCCACGTAGATCTTCAACCGCAGCCCCTGCTCGCGGGCCTGGTTGAGGAAGAGGTTGATGTCGGGGTTGTACCCGGTGTGGAACAGCACGTCGGGCCGCGCCGCGCGCAGCTTGGTCACCAGCGAGGAGAGATCGGCGGCCTGGATCGAGTAGCCCTCCTTCAGGACCACCTGCATGCCGACCTTCTTGGCCTCCGACTCGTTGGAGGCGGCGACGCCGGTGCCGTAGGGCCCGTCCTCGTAGATGATGGCGGCGCGGACGTCCTTCACCGGCTTCTTCAGCTTCTCCTGCGCGTAGTGGGCGACGTAGTCCACGGTGCCGGTGCCGAAGAGGCTGCCGTTGGGCTGGGGCCGGAAGGTGTACTGGAGGTTGCGGTCCTTCAGCACCGCGTCCGCGATGGCGGTGGTGATCCAGAGGAACTTCTTCTGCTTGTCCACGCGCTCCGCGATCGGCACCGCGTGCGCGCTCGAGTAGATGCCGGCCACGATGTCGACCTTCTCCACGTTGAGCAGCCGCTCGGCCTCGTTGATCGCCACGTCGGCCTTGGACTGGCTGTCGCCGTCCACCTGGACGATCTTGTACTTGCCGAGCACCCCGCCCTTCTCGTTGACGTAGTCGATGATCATCTTCGCCCCGCGCCAGCAGTTCAGCGAGCCGGCGGCGGAGAAGGGGCCCGAGTGGTCGTAGAGGGTGCCGATCTTGATGGTCTGGCCCTGGGCGGCGGCCGGGACGACCGACGCGACGAGCAGCGCGAGGGCACCGAGCGCGACCAGGACCGAATGCATGCGCGGAGACTTCATCGTCTGCCTCCTCGTGAATGTGCTGCTGCCGGTGTGGCCCCGACGGCCCGGGGCGAGAAAAGTGGCCAACCGTAGCACGGGGCGCGGCGGCCGGTCAACGATCCGGAGGGCCCGAGGGGCCGGGGGGCTCGCGCCGCGCCCTCACCAGCCACTCGAGCCCGCGCCGACGCTCCACCGAGCGGGGCGGCGGGCCCGCCTCCAGTACCGTGAAGCGGCCGGCCAGCGCCCGCTCGATGGCGTCTCGCGAGACGGGGAACGGCGGCCCGTCCGTCCCCTCCCGCAGCGGGTAGAAGCAGGCGAGCAGGGTCCCGCCCGGCCGCAGGATGGCGTGCAGCACCCGGGCGTATTCGTCCCGGCGGGCCGGATCGATGGCGCAGAAGCACGTGTACTCCCACACCGCGTCGAATGCCTCCGCGTGCTCGCGGTGGAGCGTGAAGACGTCGCGCGCCTCCACCTGGATCGTCACGCCCTCGGCGGCGGCGAGCCGGCGCGCCTCGGCCACCGCGGGCTCCGCGAAGTCGAACGCGGTGACCCGGTAGCCGTGGCGGGCGAGGAGCCGCGCGTCATGCCCCCGCCCCGCGCCCGGCACCGCCACGCGGGCGGGAAGGGCCGGGGCAGCCGCCTGGAACTGCTTGCCCGCCTCGAGCCAGGCCACCAGCGGCGGCGCCGGCTCGCCGAGGTCCCAGCCGTCCTGGCCGGCCCCGTAGAGGTCCTCCCAGAAGGCGGGCGTGCTTACGCGGGCGCGATCCGACTCCACTCGAGACCCTGGAAGTCGTCGATGGTGCGCTCGGCGCCCGCCGCGACCAGCTCGTCGGCGCGGTGCGCGGTGGTGACGCCGATGGCCCGCATGCCGGCCGCGACCGCGGCCCGGATGCCGACCGGCGCGTCCTCGAAGACCACGCAGCGCGCGGCGGGCACGCGGAGCCGGCGCGCCACCTGGAGCCAGACCTCGGGGTCGGGCTTGCCCAGGATCACGTCGTCGGCGGTGACCATCACGTCGAAGAAGCGGAGCAGACCCAGATCGTCGAGCAGCCGCTCCGCGTCCCAGCGCGAGGCCGAGGTGCCGACCGCGCACGGCACCCCGCCGCGCTCGAGGGACTCGAGGAACGCGCGCACGCCGGGCACCGGATCGAGTCCGGACTGCACGCGCTCCTGGTAGAAGTCGCGCTTGCGGCGCGCCAGGCGCCGCGCCTCCGCGTCGCTGACCCGGCGCCCGAGCAGCAGCGAGATCGCCTCCTCGCTCGGCCGGCCGATGGTGAGCCGCCAGTGCTCCGGGTCCGCCGGCGCCGCGCCGAGCTCGGCCAGGAGCATCCGCCACGCCTGTCGATGGTGCGCCCCGCTGTCGATGAGCACGCCGTCCATGTCGAAGAGCGCGGCGGCGGTCACCGGAGCCGGTAGAGCGGCGCGAGGAGGTGGAAGGTCTCGCGGGCGGCGCGAGCGTACTCGCGGGGCCTCCACCGGACCGCCTGGTCGGCGGGCACGCGGCGGCCGAGGACGAACTGACCGTCGCGGGTGCGCAGCAGCTCGTCGCCGAGGCTGGCCACCGCCTCCGCGGGGAGGTCGGTGAGGATCGCGGAGGGCGTGTCGTCGTGCTCGTCCTTGAACCAGCCCAGGTCGCGGGCCCGGCGCAGCACCGGGACCAGGTGGCGGGTGTGGCGCCTCCAGGCGGCGAGCCACCGCTTCTTGCCCGCGTGGTCCGGCCCGACCTCCAGCAGGAAGCGGACGCCGCTGCGCGAGATCGCGATCTTGAAGTGGCAGTGCTGCTTGTGCCCGCGCCGGTCCGGCGCGAAGGCGACCCACGTGTCGTCGGGCGAGTTCACGGTGCGGCGCGCGTGCCGGGCCACGTGCACGAACGCGGGGCCGCCGCCCACGCGGGTCACGTCCGCCAGCAGCTCGCGCCCGATCGCCTCCAGCTTCGGTCGGATGCGGGTCCTGATCGCGTCCATCCGCGGCTTGAAGTCCGGGACGTCGAACACCTTGAAGTCGGACGCGGTGAATCCGGTGAAGGACATGCTCGGCCCTCTCCTTCCTACTCCGGCTCGTACGCGAGATCGGCGTCGAGCGGGAAGATGGGGCGTCGGATGCGCCGGAAGTCGAAGCGGGCCAGGTTCGACGACGAGAGCCCGGGCGCGTCGACCTCGATGATCTGTCTGGCGATGGGCTCGAATGCCGCGCGGTAGTGGATGGTGGACTTCACGACCAGGATCTTTTCCTCGAGCGGGTCGATGCCCACGAACCGGATCATCTCCGGATCGAGGGTCTGCCACCGATACGAGATCAGTATCACCTTCACGTCCGCGACGTCCAGCACCGCGGTGGGCCCCAGGCGGCCGGGCAGCCCCGTCATCATCGGCCCGCGGTGCACGAAGCGGCCGTCGGAGAGCGTGCGCACGGTGCCGGTCACCGGCAGCGGCGCGCCGTGACGCTGGTCGACCTTGCCGCCGATCTCGAGCGCGACCCGCGCGCCCACCCCCGCCTTCGCGCAGGCCTGCACCGCCGCCGCGTCCCAGATGCACGCCACGGTGGCGCCGCGCGCGCCCACCCGCACCAGCTCGCGCAGGATCTCGGTGCCGTCGCCCGCCGCGCCGCCCCCGGTGTTGTCGGCCATGTCGGCCAGCACGATGGGCCGGCCGTCCGCGGCGAGCGCCCGCGCCACCGCCTCCTTCACGGGCAGGGCGGTGTGCACGAACTCGTGCCGGTGCTCCCACGCCACCCGGTTGATCTCGGAGGCGAGCCGCTCCGCGAGCGGCTGGTCGTCGTCGGTCACCACGTAGATGCCGAGGCCCGCGTCGGGGATGTCGGCGTAGGGGAAGCCCGCGAAGATCGAGATGGAGAGGACCTTGGGGTCCTGCTCCATGCGGTCGGCCAGGTCGTAGAGCCGCCGCATCGGACCGCGCGCGGTGCCCTGGTTGCCGAGAGGCGGGAGCAGCGGCGGCTTGCGCCACGCCGCGGTGGGCGTGATGCGGCGCTCGATGACCTGGGCGAGCCGCTCGGTGGCCTCGACCCCGCGCTCGGCCATGTCCACGTGCGGGTAGGTCTTGTAGCCGTGGAGCAGGTCCGCGTGGGCGACCATGTCGCGGCCGAGGTTGCCGTGGAAGTCGAGCGTCACCGCGATCGGCACGTCGGGGCCCACCACCTCGCGCACCGCCCGGATGACGTCGCCCTCGCCGTCGTCGATGCCCTCCGGCACCATCGCCCCGTGCAGGTCGAGCAGGACGCCGTCGAGACGGCCGGCCGCCTCGAGGTCGGCGAGCATGCGCTGCTTGACGTGCTCGTAGATGTCGCGCGTGACCCGGCCCGCCGGGGAGGCCGACGCGGCCACCGACGGGATGAGCGCCGCGCCGAGGCGCTCGGCGGCCTGGATCATGCCGCCCAGGCACGTGCCGGTGCCGCGGTAGGCCTCGATGATCTCGCCGCCGTACTGCAGCGAGCGCGCCTCGAACTGGGCGCGGTCGGTGGGCACGTTGGAGAACGTGTTGGTCTCGTGCGACAGCATCGCGAGGAAGAGTCTCATCGATCTCGGGGTAGAATTCCGGGTGAAAGGAGCCTGCCATGGCCGACGCGACCACGACGTGCTTCCACAATCTGAAGGAGGGCGGCATTCCCCGCCAGCTCGCGGAAGGACTGAGCGCCCGCGTGTTCCCCGGTGAGCACCTGATGCTCTCGGTGGTCGAGATCCAGCCCGGCTCGGTCTCGCCGGTGCACTCGCATCCCAACGAGCAGTGGGGCGTCTGCCTCGAGGGCGAGTGGATCCGCATCCAGGACGGCGTCGAGCACCACGTCAAGGCGGGCGACTTCTGGCAGACGCCGCCGCACGTGCCGCACGGGGGGCGGGCCACCGACAAGCGGGCGGTCGTGCTGGACATCTTTTCGCCGCCGCGCGAGGAGTACAAGAAGGCCGGGTCCGGCTACAAGTAAGGACGAGGCCGGGCGTGGGGGGCCGCCGGCCGGGGGCGGCAGGGCCGGGCGGGCGGTGGCC
>DASRHC010000045.1:0-63463 GCA_035650715.1 Candidatus Methylomirabilota bacterium
GCGGTGATCGTCACAGGAGGCATCGGGCGTCCGGTGCGCATCGGCGTTCTCCTTTCACTACTGAGAACACCCGACACGCACAATTTGTTTCACTCATTTCTGGGACAGGACACTAGCCGCATGGGTGTCCTCGATGAAATCGTCGCCCACAAGCGCGGCGAGGTGGCCGCGCTCAAGGCGGCACGGCCGGTGGGCGCGCTGGTGGCGGCCTGCCGCGAGCTCGCCCCCGCGCGGGACTTCGAGGCCGCGCTCCGCCCGGCCGGAGACGAGCGCGTCCGGCTGATCGCGGAGGTCAAGCGGGCGTCGCCCTCGCAGGGCGTGTTCCGCGGCGACCTCGATCCGGTCGCGCAGGCCACCGTCTACGCCGGCGCCGGCGCCGCCGCGGTCTCGGTGCTCACCGACGCCCGCTACTTCCGCGGCAGCCTCGATGACCTGGTCCGGGTGCGGCGCGCGGTCCCGGTCCCGGTGCTCCGCAAGGAGTTCATCGTCGACGAGTACCAGCTGTGGGAGGCCCGGGAGGCGGGGGCCGACGCGGTGCTGCTGATCGTGGCCGCCCTCGACGACGCCGCGCTCGGCGATCTGCTGGCGGCGGCCAAGGGCGTCGGCCTCGGCACGCTCGTGGAGGTGCACACCGCGGCCGAGCTCGATCGCGCCCTCCGGCTTCACCCGCCCGTGATCGGGGTCAACAACCGCGATCTTCAGACGCTCACCACGAGCCTCGCTCCTTCGCTCGCGCTCCTGCCCCAGATCCCGCCCGGGCCGATCGCGGTGAGCGAGAGCGGGCTGCGGACCGCCGCGGACGTGGCCCAGGTGGTGGCCGCGGGCGCGCGGGCGGTGCTGGTGGGCGAGACCCTGCTGCGCGCGCCCGACGTGGCGGCGACCGTGCGCGAGCTCTCGTTGCGATGAGGATCAAGCTCTGCGGCATCACCAACGTCGACGACGCGCATCTCTGCCTGGAGGCGGGGGCCGACGCGCTCGGCTTCATCTTCGTCCCCGGCACGCCGCGCTGCGTGAGCGCGGAGACCGCGGCGCGCATCATCGAGACGCTGCCTCCGTTCGTGACCCCGGTGGGCGTGTTCTGGGATCATCCCGCCGGCCAGGTGAAGGCCATCGCGGAGGAGTGCCGGCTCGGGGCGCTGCAGTTCCACGGCGACGAGGCCCCCGAGGACCTGGTCGAGCACCGGTTGCCGGTGATCAAGACGCTCAAGGTCGCCGTCGCCGCCGATCTGAGCCGGATGTCCGACTACCGCGTGGCCGCCTTCCTGCTGGACTCGCCCGCCCGGTGGAGCGAGGGGCTCGCGCGGCCGCCGATCCCGTGGGACGTGGCCGCGGAGGCGGCCCGGCGGCACCCGGTGCTGCTCTCGGCCGGGCTCACGCCCGACAACGTCGGGCCGGCGGTGCGGCGCGTGCGGCCCTACGGCGTCGACGTCAACTCGGGCGTGGAGGCGCGGCCGGGCCGCAAGGACGCGGACAAGGTGCGGCGGTTCGTGAGCGAGGCGCGCGCCGCCGCGGCGGAGCGCCCGTGAGCCGGGCGCGCGTGCGCCCCGCCGCCCTGCCGGACGCGAGCGGGCACTTCGGGCGCTTCGGGGGCCGCTTCGTGCCCGAGACCCTCATGCAGCCCCTGGTGGACCTGGAGAAGGCGTACCGGGCCGCCCGGGCCGACGCCCGCTTCCGCCGTCGCCTGCGCGAGCTGCTCGCCACCTACGCGGGCCGGCCCACGCCGCTCTACTTCGCGGAGCGGCTCACCCGGCACGTGGGTGGCGCGCGCATCTACCTCAAGCGGGAGGACCTCTGCCACACCGGCGCGCACAAGATCAACAACGTGCTCGGCCAGGCCCTGCTCGCCCAGCGCATGGGCAAGCCGCGCGTGGTGGCCGAGACCGGCGCGGGCCAGCACGGGGTCGCCTCCGCGACCGCCGCCGCCCTGCTCGGCCTCGAGTGCGACGTCTACATGGGCCGCGTCGACGTGGAGCGCCAGGCCCTGAACGTCTTCCGCATGAAGCTGCTGGGCGCGAAGGTGATCCCGGTGGAGAGCGGCTCGCGGACGCTCAAGGACGCGGTGAACGAGGCCCTCCGTGACTGGGTCACCAACGTGCGGACCACCTACTACCTGCTCGGCTCGGTGATGGGCCCGCACCCCTATCCCATGATGGTGCGCGACTTCCACCGCGTGATCGGCGAGGAGGCGCGCGCCCAGAGCCGGCGCGCGATCGGCCGGCTGCCCGACCTGCTGGTGGCGTGCGTGGGCGGCGGCTCGAATGCGATCGGCCTCTTCTGGCCCTTCATCGAGGACCGGCGGGTGCGCATCGTGGGCGTCGAGCCGGGCGGTCACGGCATCAAGTCCGGCAAGCACGGGGCGTCGCTCGGCTCGGGCGCGGTGGGCGTGCTCCACGGCAGCATGAGCTATCTCCTGCAGAACGACGACGGGCAGGTGGCGGAGGCCCACTCGATCTCGGCCGGCCTCGACTATCCGGGGGTGGGCCCCGAGCACGCCTACTACAAGGACGCCGGGCGCTTCGAGTACGTGTCGGTGACCGACGCGGAGGCCCTCGAGGGATTCCAGGCCTTGACCCGTCTCGAGGGCATCATGCCCGCGCTCGAGTCCGCGCACGCGGTCGCACACGCCATGCGGGCCGCGGCCCGCATGAAGACGAGCCAGACGGTGGTGGTGGGGTTGTCGGGACGCGGAGACAAGGACGTGCACACCGTCGGGCGGGCGCTCGGCAACGGCAACGGCCACCACCCGGGTGGCCCGGGAGGCCACGCGTGAGCGCGAAGGCGCCCCGTCCGCCCTCGCGGCTCGACGCCACCTTCGCCGCGCTGCGGGCCCGCCGCGAGCGCGCGCTCGTCGCCTACCTCACCGCGGGCGACCCGTCGCTGGCGGCCACGCGCGATCTGGTGGTGGAGGTCGCGCGCCGCGGCGCCGACGTCATCGAGATCGGCATCCCCTTCTCGGACCCGCTCGCGGACGGCCCGGTGATCCAGCGCGCGACCCAGCGCGCCTTCGCGGCCGGGGTCACGCTGCCGCGGGTGCTGGAGCTGGTCCGGGAGATGCGGGGCGAGGTCGGGGTGCCCCTCGTGTTCCTCACCTACTACAACCCGGTCCTCGCCTTCGGGCTCAAGGCGTTCTGCGCGACCTCGGTGGAGGCGGGCATCGACGGCGTGATCGTCGCCGACCTGCCGCCGGAGGAGGCGGGGCCGCTGCGCGCGGAGGCCGACCCGGCCGGGCTCGACCTGATCCACCTGGTCGCGCCGACCTCCACGCCCGAGCGCATGCGCAAGATCGCGCGGGCGAGCCGGGGCTTCGTGTACATGGTCTCGCTCACCGGCGTGACCGGGGAGCGCGCCGCGCTGGCCCCCGATCTGGCCGCCCAGCTCCGGGCCCTGCGCGCGGTCACCACCAAGCCGGTGTGCGTGGGCTTCGGCATCAGCACGCCCGCGCAGGCGGCCTCGGTCGGCCGGCTCGCGGACGGGGTGATCGTCGGCTCGGCCATCGTGCGCCTGGTGGAGGAGCACGGCGGCTCGAGCGAGCTCCGGGCCCGCGTCGGCGACTTCGTGGCCGCGCTCAAGTCGCCGCTGCGGAGCGAGGGCTAGCGGGTGGCCTGGTTTCGCCGGAAGAAGGAGGGCGACGAGGAGCGGCCGAAGAAGGTAGTCATCGCCGAGGGGCTGTGGGTCAAGTGCGATTCCTGCCGCGAGATCGTCTACCGCGCGGAGGTGGATCGCGCGGGCCGGGTCTGCCCCAAGTGCGGCTACCCCTTCCGCATCAGCGCCCGCGAGCGCATCGCGTCCCTGGTCGACGAGGGCTCCTTCGAGGAGCGCGAGGCCGGGATGCGCTCGAAAGACCCGCTCGGGTTCAAGGACACCAAGCGCTACACCGACCGCCTCAAGGCCGCGCGCGCCAAGTCCTCCATGGAGGAGGCGGTGCTCACCGGGACCGCCCGCATCGGGGGCTACCCGGTCGCGCTCGCGGTCTTCGAGTTCGGTTTCCTGGGCGGCAGCATGGCCTCGGTGGTCGGCGAGAAGATCACGCGCACCATCGAGCTGGCGACCCAGAAGCGCATTCCCCTCCTGATCGTGGCCGCCTCCGGCGGCGCGCGCATGCAGGAGGGCATTCTCTCGCTGATGCAGATGGCCAAGACCTCGGCCGCGCTGCAGCGGCTCGCCGCCGAGCGCGTGCCCTACATCTCGCTGCTGACCGATCCCACCACCGGTGGCGTGACCGCGAGCTTCGCCATGCTGGGCGACGTGATCCTGGCGGAGCCGCGCGCCCTCATCGGCTTCGCGGGGCCGCGGGTCATCGCGGAGACGATCCGGCAGCCGCTTCCCGACGGATTCCAGCGCTCGGAATTTCTGCTCGAGCACGGCCAGATCGACGCGGTGGTGGAGCGGCGGGAGCTGCGCGCCACCCTGCGACGGATCCTCGCCTTCTTCGGCGGACGCGACCCCGCGCCTGTTCCATGACCTACGCGGAGGCGGTCGGCCGCATCCTCGCCCTGCGGGGCGGGGAGCGGGCCGGCATGCGGCCGGGCCTCGAGCGCATCGAGGCCCTGCTGGACGCCATCGGGCGCCCCGAGCGGGCCTTCACGATCGCGCAGGTCGGCGGCACGAACGGCAAGGGCTCGATCTCCGCGATGCTCGCCGCGATCCTCCAGGCCGCGGGCCGCCGCGTGGGCCTCTACACCTCCCCGCACCTGCGCGACTACCGCGAGCGCATCCGGGTGGATGGACGCCCCATCTCGGAGGCCGACTTCGTCGACGGCGTGGAGGCGCTCGGCACGCTGCTCGCCCGCCTCGACGTCACCGTGTTCGAGGCGGGCACCGCGCTGGCCCTCGATCACTTCTGTCGCGCGCGGGTCGACGTCGCGGTGCTGGAGGTCGGGCTGGGGGGCCGGCTGGACGCGACCACGGTGGGCCGTCCCGCGGTGGTCGCGATCGGGCCCATCGACTACGACCACCAGCTGGAGCTGGGCGACACCTTGACCGCCATCGCGGGCGAGAAGGCGGCCATCATCCGGAGCGGGGTGGCGGTCGCGGCCCGCCAGGACCCCGAGGCCGCGGCGGTGCTCGAGCGGCGCGCGCACGAGGTGCGGGTGCCGCTGCTGCGCGAGGGGCACGAGCTCCACGTGACGCCGCGCGGGTTCGACGCGAGCGCCCAGCGGCTCGACCTGGCCGGACCCGACTGGCGTCTCGACGACGTGGCCTGCGCCCTCCTCGGCGTCTATCAGCCCGGCAATGCGCTGCTGGCCGCGGCGGCGGCGCGGGAGCTGGGCGCGGGGGAGGGCGCGATCCGCTCGGGGCTCGGCCGGGCGCGGTGGCCCGGCCGGTTCCAGATCCTGCGCCGCGATCCGGTGGTGGTCCTCGACGGCGCGCACAACCCGGCGGGGGCCCGGGCCCTCGCGGCGTCACTGAGGGCCTACTTCCCCGGGCGACCGGTCACGTTCGTGATCGGCATCCTGGCCGACAAGGACGCGAAAGGCATCCTCGCCGCCCTGGCCCCCCTGGCCGTGCGCATCGTGTTCACCGCCTCCGACAACCCGCGCGCGGCCGCCCCGGAGGCGCTGCGAGCGCTGGTGCCGGGCACGACCCCGGTGCCGGTGGAGGTGGTTCCGGGCGTCGGCGCCGCGCTGGCCCGGGCGACGGCCCACGTCAGGTCGGACCGAGGCGGCTCGGGCCTCGTCTGCGTGGCGGGCTCGCTGTCCCTCGTGGGCGACGTGCTCGCGACGCTCGGCGAGGGGCACGATCTCCTTTCCACGGCGGAAGCGCACTGCTAGCATGTGGCCTCATGCCGCTCGTGCCGGCCCCCGCCTGCCCGCTGCGCGGTCCCGGACCGTCACGGGACACGCTCCTGCGCCGCGGCCTCCTCCTCATCGGGCTCCTGTGGGTGTGGCTCGGCCCCACCGCCGGGTGGGCGCAGCAGCCCCAGAGCGGCGTCACGGTGGGGGCGGGGGCGGAGGAGGCCACGGTGCTGGCGGACCAGATCCAGCAGGTCGGCGGCACCTCGGACCTGCTGATCGCCGTCGGCAACGTCGAGATCGTGCGGGGGCAGAGCCGGCTCCTCGCCGACCGGGTCGAGCTGAACCGGGACACCGGGCAGGCGATCGCCCAGGGGCGGGCGGTGTTCTACGACGGCCCCGACCGGCTGGTGGGGGAGCGGATCGACTACAACCTCAAGTCGGGGACCGGGGTGGTCTACGACGCCTCCGCGTTCTCCGCCCCCTACTATCGCCTCTCCGCGGAGCGCATGGACCGGATCGGCGAGGGAATCTACGAGGTGCGTGGCGGGGTCTTCACCACCTGCGAAGGCGATGATCCCCCGTGGTCGTTCCACTTCGCGTCCGGCACCGCCGACGTGCAGGATTTCGTGTCCGGCCGCGACGCCTCCTTCTGGGTGAAGAGCGTGCCGGTGCTCCCGTGGGTGCCCTACTTCGCCGCGGCGATCCGGAAGGAGCGCCAGTCCGGCTTTCTGGTTCCGGAGTTCGGGCAGTCCTCGCGCAAGGGGTTCTTCACCAAGGTTCCGTACTTCTGGGCGATCAACGACAGCCAGGACCTCACGGTCAGCCTCGGCGCGTTCAGCCGGCGCGGCTTCGGCCTGGAGACACAGTATCGCTACATCCTTTCGCGAGACCAGCGCGGAGACCTGAGTCTGTTCGGGGCCAACGAGTCGCTGCGCACCGACGCGCACGCGGGGGTGAACGAGAACCGCGGGGTGGCGTCGTTGCACCACGACTGGCAGATCACTCCGCGGCTGTCGTTCAAGGTCAATTCCAACGTGGTGAGCGACGACCTGATCCTGCGCGACTACGGCAACCGCCTCGCCGATCGGGCGACCCAGCGCGCGGAGACCAACGTGTTCGTCTCGCAAGTGTGGGACGCGTGGAGCCTGGTGGGGAACGTGAAATGGTACCAGGACCTCACCACTCCGCGGCCCGTCGAGCTGCAGCGCGTGCCGGACATCCAGCTCTACGGCGTCCGGCAGCCGGTTCCCGGTGTGCCGGGGCTGCTCTACGAGACCACCGCGAGCCTGGTGAATTTCATCCGCGACATCGGCCCGGGCGGTCTCCGCGCCGATTTTCACCCACGTCTGCTCTACCCCGTTCCCCTCGGCGGACTCGTCACGATCACCCCGTTCGTGGGCGGCCGCCTCACCTACTACGACCAGCGCTTGGTGGACGAGCGAGTGACCCGCGTCGGCGCCCTCACGGTGGAGGAATCGGTGTACGACCCGCGCGTGCGGCGTCAGGTGGAGTGGGGCGTGGAGGCGGAGAGCCGGGCCTCGCGCGTATACACGAGCGATGGCAGTGGGGGCGTCGCCGCTTACCAGCACGTCATCGAGCCGCGGCTGCGGCTCATCGAGATCCGCGGCCTCGACCAGAAGGCCTACCCCAACTACGATCCCGGGGCGAGCACCTCCACCGGCATCGATCCGGGTTACGAGCGTCGCACCGGCATCGACCGTCTGGACCGGGCCAATGAGATCACCTACTACCTCACCAACATCTTGAATGCCAAGACGGTGGCGGGGCCCGATCAGACCCCCGTGCGCTGGGAGATGATCAGGTTCACGCTGAGCCAGACCCTCAAGATGGATGGCACCGATCAGTCCTTCCGTGACGTCTACGGTGATCTCACCGTGCAGCCGAACCAAAGGATCGGCTTCCATGCGGACGCCAGGTACAATGTGTATGACCTAGGGTTTCGGGAAGGCAACGCGGACATCCGGCTGACCTATCCGCGATTCCTGCTCGCGGTGGGACCGCGCTTCAACGAGCAGGCCGGCACGCGATACCTGCGCGCGGAATCCGTGGTGAGGCTGCTGAACAACGTCGACGTCCGGGGCGCCAGCTCCTGGGACGTCCTGAGAGGCACGGCCATCGAGAATCGGGTCGGCATCGACTGGCGTTTCCGCTGCTGGTCGATCAGCGCGGAATACATCAATCGGCACCACGACGAGAACGAATTCCGGTTCATGGTGAACCTGCTCGGGCTTGGGCAGATCGGTACTACCGCCACCACGGGCTTCTGATGATCCCCCAGATCGACCTCGTTCGGCAGCACGCGGCGTTGCGCGGCGAGCTGCTGGCCGCGGCCGCCCGCGTGATCGACTCGTGCCGCTTCGTGCTGGGCCCCGAAGGCCAGGCGCTGGAAGGGGAGCTGGCCGCGCTCTGCGGGGTCCGCCACGGCGTGGGCACCGGCTCGGGCACCGACGCGCTGCTGCTGGCCCTCAAGGCGGTGGGGGTGGGGCCGGGCGACGAGGTGGTCACCTCCGCGTTCTCCTTCGTGGCCTCCGCCACCACGGTGGTGATGGCCGGCGCGACCCCGGTCTTCGTGGACGTCGATCCCGCCACCTACAACGTCGACCCGGTCCAGGTCGAGCGGGCCATCACCCCGCGCACCCGGGCCATCGTGCCGGTGCACCTCTACGGCCAGCCCGCGCGGATGGACGCCATCTGCGAAATCGCCCGGGCCCGCGGAGTGGCGGTGGTGGCCGACGCGGCGCAGGCGGTGGGCGCGCGGTACGGGGGCCGGCCGATGGCCGCGTGGGGCGACGCCTCGATCCTGTCCTTCTATCCGACCAAGAACCTGGGCGGCTGCGGGGACGGGGGCATGGTGCTCACCACGCGGGACGACGTGGCGGAGCGGGCGCGCCTGCTGCGCGACCACGGAGCGCCGCGGCGCTACACCCACGTGGAGCTCGGCGGCTGCAGCCGACTCGACGAGCTGCAGGCCGCGCTGCTCCGGGTGAAGCTCGCGCACCTCGCGGAGTGGAACGGTCGTCGCCGGGCGATCGCGGCCCGTTACGCGGCCGCCTTCGCGGGCCTGCCGCTCGGCCTGCCGGTGGAGCAAGTGCCCGCCGAGCACGTGTACCACCAGTACACGGTGCGCTCGTCGAAGCGCGAGGCGCTGGTCGCCGCGCTCGCCGTGCGAGGCGTCGGCACCTCGGTCCACTATCCGACCACCATCCCGGCCCAGCCGGTCTTCTCGCGTCCCAACGCGGACCGGGAGTTCCCGGCCGCCACCCAGGCCGCGGCGGAGGTGCTGTGCCTGCCGTGCTTCCCGGAGCTCACCGACGCCGAGGTCGGTGAGGTGGTGGAGGCGGTGAAGCGGGCTCTCGCCGAGGTGATGTGAGGTGACCGCGACCGGCACGCTCGCCGCGCGCCTGGAGGAGCGGCTGGTCAGCCACTCCGGCACGGTGGGGGTGGTGGGCCTCGGCTACGTGGGCCTGCCGCTGGCGGTGGGGTTCGCCCGCGCCGGCTTCCGGGTGATCGGCGTCGACGCCGATCCCGCGCGCACCGCGCTGCTCACCGCGGGGACGAGTCCGGTGGAGGACGTGCCCACCGCGGACCTGCGGCCGCTGGTGCAGAGCGGCCGGCTCTCCGTGCATCCGACCGGCGAGGCCCTGGGCGAGGCCGACGCGATCATCATCTGCGTGCCCACCCCGCTCGGCAAGTCGAAGGAACCGGACATCTCGTTCATCGTGGCCGCCGCCGACGCGGTGGCCGCGATCCTCCGACCGGGCCAGCTGGTGGTCCTCGAGTCCACCACCTATCCGGGCACCACCGACGAGGTGCTGCTGCCGCGCTTCAGTCGCGGGGGCCTCCGGGTCGGTCACGACTTCTTCCTCGCCTTCTCCCCCGAGCGGATCGACCCGGGCAACCGCACCTGGGGGCTCGCGCGCATCCCCAAGGTGGTGGGCGGGGTCACCCCCGCCTGCCGCCGCCTCGCGGAGACGCTCTACGGCCAGGTCATCGAGCGGGTGGTGACGGTGTCGTCGACGCAGGTGGCGGAGATGGTGAAGCTTTTCGAGAACACCTTCCGCAGCGTGAACATCGCGCTGGTGAACGAGCTCGCCATCATGTGCCGGCGTCTCGGGATGCCGGTGTGGGAGGTCATCGGGGCCGCCGCCACCAAGCCCTTCGGCTTCATGCCGTTCCAGCCGGGACCGGGCATCGGCGGCCACTGCCTGCCCAGCGATCCGCACTATCTGTCCTGGCGCACCCGCCTGGCCGGCTACGAGGCCAAGTTCATCGCGTTCGCCGATGAGATCAACGGCGGCATGCCGCGCTACGTGGTGGAGCTGGTGCGCGACGCGCTGAACGACCGTGAGCGGGCGGTGAAGGGCGCGCGGATCCTGGCCCTCGGCGTGGCCTACAAGGCGAACGTGGGTGACATCCGGGACTCGCCGGCGCTCGAGATCATCGAGGCGCTGCAGCGCCTGGGCGCCCGCGTGGACTACGCGGACCCGCGGGTGCCCCACGTCAGCATCGGAGGGCAGACGTTGAAGGCGGTGGCGTGGGAGGGCACGAACCTCGCCGACTACGACGTGGTGCTGCTGCTCACCGCGCACGCGGAGTTCGACCCGCGGCGCCTGGCCTCGGAGGCCCGGCTGGTGGTGGACACGCGCAACGTCACCGGTGCGCTCGGGGATCTTCCGCACGTGGTCCGACTCTGACCGGGGGCGCGCCCGGCCGTCGTGAGCCCTCCGATCGCCACGCTCGCCGTACTGCGGCCCCGCCAGTGGGTCAAGAACCTGTTCGTCTTCGCGGGGCTCATCTTCTCGCAGAGCCTGTTCACCCCGCTGCTGTGGCCGGCCCTCGCCGCCTTCGCGATCTTCTGCGCGCTGTCGGGCGCGATCTACGTCTTCAACGACGTGGCCGACGTGGAGAAGGACCGGATCCATCCCACCAAGCGCACCCGCCCGATCGCGCGCGGGGCGCTCTCGATCCCCGCCGCGCTGACCCTGGGCGTGCTGCTCCTGGTGGGGAGCCTCCTGGCCGCCTTCGCGCTGTCGGTGCCGTTCGGGCTGGTGGCGGCCGCGTACGCGGGCCTGCTCACCGCCTACTCGGTCTGGCTCAAGCACGTGGTGATCCTCGACGTGCTCACGGTGGCGGCCGGCTTCGTGCTGCGCGCGGTGGCGGGGGCGGCCGCCATCCACGTCGAGATCTCGGGCTGGCTGGTCATCTGCACGATCCTGGTCGCGCTGTTTCTGGCCCTGGGCAAGCGGCGCCACGAGTACCGGACCCTCCGCGGCGACGCGGCCGCCCACCGGCCGATCCTCGCCGAGTACAGCGAGGGCTTCCTCGATCAGATGGTGGCGGTGGTCACCGCGTCCACCGTGACCGCCTACGCGCTCTACACGATGTCGCCGGACACCGTGGCCCGGTTCCATACCCGGCTCCTGCCCATCACGCTGCCCTTCGTGCTGTACGGTATCTTCCGCTATCTCTACCTGCTGTATCGCCGCGAGATGGGCGGCAACCCGTCCGACCTGCTGCTGAACGACCGCGCGCTCCTGGTCAACACCGTGCTCTGGATGCTGGCACTGCTCGTGATCATCTACGGGCCGGTGTGGGGGCCGGCGTGGGTGGCGCGATGGAGCCGCTGAGCGCCTTCGCGCTCGAAGAGGTGACCGGCTGGGGGCGGTACCCGGTGCGGCCGGGTCGGGTGCAGCGGCCCGAGCGCCTGGACGTCCCCGCCGGCGAGGAGCCCCTGGTGCCGCGGGGCCTCGGCCGCGCCTACGGCGACGCGGCCCTGCCGTACACGCCGGGCGGCCTGGTGGTGGAGAGCACGCGCGCCGATCGCATCCGCTCCTTCGACGCCGCGACGGGTCGGCTGCACTGCGAGGCGGGCCTGAGCCTGGCCGAGATCCTGCGCGTATTCGTGCCGCGGGGGTGGTTCCCGCCGGTGACGCCGGGAACCAAGTTCGTGACGGTGGGCGCCTGCGTGGCCTGCGACGTCCACGGCAAGAATCACCACCGCGATGGCTCGTTCGGCCGGTTCGTGGAGCGCCTCACGCTCCGCACCGCCGACGGGCGCCTCGTGGAGTGCGGGCCCGACCGGGAGCACGAGCTGTTCCGGGCCACCGTGGGCGGCATGGGCCTCACCGGCCTCATCCTGGACGTGACGCTGCGCCTGAAACCGATCGAGAGCCCGTGGATGGTGCTGGAGACGCAGGGCATGCCGAGCCTGGACGCGATGCTGGAGGGCCTGCGGCTCAGCGCGGCGCACTGGCCCTACACGGTGGGCTGGATCGACTGCCTGGCCCGTGGCGCTCAGCTCGGCCGGGGCATCCTCATGCGCGGCCGGCATGCGACGCAGGTGGAGGCGGGGTCCCGGCCCGCTCCGCGTTCGCGCCGCGTCGACGTGCCGTTCGACGGCCCGGGGTGGCTGCTGAATCCGCTCTTCATGCGCTGGTTCAACCAGCTCTACGCGTGGAGCCACGGGACCGCGCTCAAGCGCCGGCTCGTGTCGCACGACACCTTCTTCTACCCGCTCGACGCGGTGGGGCGGTGGAATCGCCTGTACGGCCGGCGCGGGCTGCTGCAGTACCAGTGCGTGCTGCCGCGCGCGGCCGGGCCCCGCCCCATCGCGATCCTCCTCGAGCGTCTCGCCGCGGCCGGCGCGGCCTCGTTCCTGGCCGTGATCAAGGACTGCGGGCCCGCCTCCGACGCGTACCTGTCGTTCCCCATGGAAGGCACCACCCTGGCGCTCGACCTGCCCAACCGCGGCGCGGTGACCGAGGCGTTGATTCACGACCTCAACGCCACCGTGGTCGAGCACGGCGGTCGCATCTACCTGGCCAAGGACGCGGTGACCCGCGCCGAGGACTTCGCGCGCATGATGCCGGGCCTGCCGGAGTGGCGCGCGGTGCGGGATCGATGGGATCCCAATCGCCGCTTCCGCTCCGCCCAGTCCGTGCGCGTGCTGGGGGACCCGGCGTGACGCGAGTGCGCCGCGCGCACCCGGCGGGCGCATGAGGGCCCGGCCCGCGTGAGGGTCGCCATCGTGGGCGCGACCCGCGGCATCGGCCGCGCGGTGGCCCGCCGGCTCGCCGAGCGCGGCGACACCCTGTTCCTGCTCGGCCGCGACCCGGCGGACCTGTCGCTGTCCGCCCGGGATCTGGAGGCGCGCGGCGCGGCCGGGCCGGTGGGCCACGCGCACCTCGATCTGGGCCAGCCCGACGGCTTCCCCACCGCGCTCGACGCGGCCGACCGCGCGCTCGCCCGCCTGGACGCGCTGGTGGTGACGGGCGGCCTCTTCGCGCGCCAGGACGAGCTGGCCACGGATCCCGCGCGGCTCGCCGCGCTGCTCCACGCCAACTTCACCGGCACCGTCCTGCTCTGCCAGCAGACCGCCGAGCGCCTCGCCGCCCGGGGTGGGGGGCTGATCTGCGCCTTCGGCAGCGTGGCGGGCGACCGCGCGCGCCGCAGCAACTATCTCTACGGCGCCTCCAAGGCGGGTCTCGCCGCGTGCCTCGACGGGCTCGATCTCGCCTACCGCGACCGCGGAGTACGCGTGCTGTGCGTGAAGCCGGGCTTCGTCCGCACCGGCATGACCGCGGGACTGCCGGTGCCGCCGTTCGCGGGAGAGCCGGACGCAGTGGCCCGGCGGGTGGTGGCGGCCATGGGCGCCGGCCGCCACCAGGTCTACGCGCCGGGCATCTGGCGCGCGATCATGCTGGTCATTCGCATGCTGCCGCGGGCGGTCCTGCGCCGCGTGCAATTCTGAGGGACGGGAGAGCGCGATGCCCACGATCTGGCGGGTCTACAGCGGCAGCGACGGGGAGTCCCACGTGGAGGAGATGCCGCTCGCGATGACACCCTTCACCGACACCGAGGGCGCCCACGGCGAGGCCACCGCGCTGCAGGCCGCGGCCGGCATCGTGTTCCGCGTCTCGCCGCCGGGTTACGTGCTGGACTGGCACTGCGCCCCGCGCCGGCAGTACTCGATCACGCTCTCCGGGCACGCGGAGATCGAGGTGGGCGACGGCACGGTGGTCCGGGTGGGGCCGGGGGACGTGCTGCTCGCCGAGGACCTCACCGGCCGCGGCCACGTGACCCGGTCGGTCGGGACCGGCCCCCGCTTCTACGCGATCGTGCCGCTGGCCTGACCGCGCGGGTCAGGGCTTCTCGGGCGGGGCCACCGGGACTCCGCGCACGCCCGATCGCTCCAGCGCGCGGGCCACGAAGCCCGAGGCCTTCACGTCCTCGATGAACTCCTTCGCGTACCGCAGGCCCGCCGGGCGCCCCTGCGGCATGCCCATCGCCTGCTCGATCACCATGAACCGGTCCTCGAGCACCCGCGAGCCGGGCAGCCGGGCCTGATCCATCAGCAGCAGCTGGCGCACGCCCGCGATCACGTCCGCCTGGCCGGCCTGCACCAGACCGAGCCCCGCGCTGTTGCCGGGTCGGCGCACCAGGGTGGCGTGCTTGATGTTGCGGGTGAGGAAGTGGTCGTAGGCGCTCTTCTCCGACACCGCGATCCGCACGCCGGGCCGATCCACGTCGGCCACGCGGGCGTAGGGCTGGCCGGCGGGGATGAGGTAGGTGCCCTCGATCAGCAGGTGCGGGGCGGTGAAGCCGATCTGGCCCGCCCGGCCCGGCTCGCGGGCCAGGAACGCCACGTCCCACGCCCCGGAGGCGAGCGCGTCCGTCATCTGGCCGGCCGAGCCGTACTGCACGAGCTCGACCGGGACGCCGAGGCGCCGGCCCAGCTCGTGGGCCAGGTCCACCGCCACCCCCTTGATCTCGCCGGTGGTCGGGTTCTTCTGAGCGAGGACCAGGTTGCCGTGGTTGATGCCGACGCGCAGGGTGCCGGTCGGCGCGAGCTCGGAACGGATCGCGGGGGAGACGTCTGCCATGGTGGGGCTGGCTCCTAGTCGGATGAGGATGGTGACGGTGACGGCGGCACGGGTCAGGATCCGCGGGCAAATCACACCAGGCATCGCCCGTCGCGCGCGACCACGCGGCCGCCGCTCAGCACGAGCGCGCGGGGCGGGCGCATCGCGATGATCTCGCCGAGACTCTCGCCGGGGACCACGACCAGGTTGGCGCGATCGCCGGGAGCGGGGCCGTAGCCGGTCAGCCCGAGCAGGGAGGCGTTGCCGCGCGTGGCGATGTCGAGGGCGTCGTGGAGGAGGGGATCGGCGCGGAACCCGTTGCGATAGGCCACGAGCATCGCGCGCTCCAGCATGTCCGCGTTGCCGAACGGCGTCCAGGCGTCGCGCACGCCGTCGGAGCCCGCGCCCACCGTGATCCCCGCCTCCCGCAGCCGCCGCACCGGTGGGCTCGGCCGGTCGCCCGGGGCGGTGGTCACGATCGCGATGCGCTGCTCGCGCAGGAGATCGAGCAGCTCCTCACGCTCGCGCTCCTCGACCATGCCCAGGCAGAACGCGTGGCTCACCGCCACCCGGCCGGCGAGGCCGAGCGCGCGCGTGCGCTCGGCGATCATCCGGATCTGGGCCGCGCCGTCGGCGCCGCCGTCGTGCAGGTGGATGTCGACGCCGGCTCCGTGGCGGCCCGCGATGTCGAACACGCAGTCGAGCTGCCCCGCCGCGTCCCCGTCGATGCCGATGGGATCCACGCCCCCGATGAGCTCGGCGCCGTCCTTGACCGCCTGCTCCAGGAGCGCGGCGGTGCCGGGCCGGGTGACCACGCCGCTCTGGGGGAATGCCACCACCTGGATCGAGACCGTGTCGCGCAGCCGGCTGCGGGCGGTCATCACGCCCTCGAAGTTGCGCAGGCCGATCTCGGTATCGACGTCGACGTGGGTCCTGATGTGGAGCGTGCCGCGGCTCACCGCCTGCCGCACCAGCGCCTCGGCCTGGCGGTCCGCGGGGAGGGCCAGCTCGCGCCGGAGGCGGCGCTCGGTCTCGATGCGCTCTCGAGTCGTGGGACCGGCCTCGTGGGGCCGCCAGGGCAGACCCCAGAAGGTCTTGTCGAGGTGCATGTGGGCGTCGACGAGGGCCGGCAGCAGGATGCCGTGGCCGCCGTCGACGACGGCCGCGCCGGCCGGCGCGGCGAGGCCCGCCGCCACCTGCGCGATGCGGCCTCCGCGCACCAGCACGTCGACCGGTCCGCCCGCGGCCATGGGACGGACATCGCGGAGCAGGACCTCGGCGCTCATGCTGCGGCGAGTATCGGCAGCCGCGCGCGGCAAGTCAAGGCGGCCGGGCGCGGGGCGCTCGCGCCGACGCGCTTTCTGATAGACTCCCCGCCCATGGAGCTCAGGGATCGCGTCGCCCTGGTGGCGGGAGGGACCGGAACGCTCGGGATCGCGATCGCGCGGGCGCTCGCCGCGGCGGGCGCCCACGTGGGGATCACCTACCTCGAGCGGCGGGATGCCGCGCGCGACACGTGCGCGGCGGTGGAAGCGCTCGGCCGCAAGGCCTGGAGCGTCGCGCTCGACCAGACGGACGCCGACGCCATCCCGGCCGCGGTCCAGGCGGCGGTGGGCCACTTCGGCCGGCTCGACATGCTCGTCAACAACGCGGGGTGGAACATCGCCATTCCGTTCCCCGATCTGGAAGCGCTGGACCCGGCCACCTGGGACCGGCTCTTCGCCACCAACCTCCGGGGCCCCTACCTGATCTGCCGCGCGGCCGCGCCGCACCTCCGGGCGAGCGGCACCGGCCGCATCGTGAACATCGCCTCGGTGGCCGGACTGAACCCGGGCGGCAGCAGCATCGGCTACGCGACGAGCAAGGCCGGCCTCATCCACCTCACCCGCTGCCTGGCGGTGGCGCTGGCGCCCGAGGTCACCGTGAACTGCGTGGCGCCCGGCCTCATGGAGGGCACGCGGATGACGTCGCGGCTCCGCCCCGAGACCGCGGAGGGGGCGCGCCAGCGCGCGGTGCTCAAGCGCGCCGCGAGCGTGGAGGACGTGGCCGATCAGGTGGTCGCGTTCTGCCGATCGGACAGCGTCACCGGGCAGGTGCTGAACATCGACGCGGGGGTGTTCTTCCACTAGGCGGGGCCGCGGGGACGTCGCCGAGGGTTTGAGCGGGCGACCGTTCACCTCTTCAGGCTCTTCAGCTGCGGGGCCCCAGAAATGGCCCCCGCACTCCCCCTGCGGCGGGCAACCGTTTTGGGTGTAGGTGCCCGGGTTAGCCGGCGGACTTTTCGATGCGGGCCCAGGTGTCGCGGAGGGAGACGCTCCGGTTGAAGACGGGGTGGCCGCGGCGGTGGTCCTTCCAGTCGGCCACGAAGTAGCCCACGCGCTCGAACTGCACGCGGTCCTCCGGCCGGGCGTCCGCGAGCGCGGGCTCCACCTTCGCGGCGCGCACGATCTCGAGCGACTGCGGGTTGATCACGCTCCGGAAGTCGGGTGCCTCGTCGGGTTTCGGCACCGTGAAGAGCGTGTCGTAGAGGCGCACCTCGGCTTCCGCCGCGTGCGCGGTCGACACCCAGTGGATCGTGGCCTTGATCTTGCGGCCTCGGGCCTCCCCCCCGCGGGTCTCCGGATCGTAGGTGCAGCGCACCTCGGTGACCTCGCCGGTGGCGGGGTCCTTGGTGAACCCGGTGCACCGGACCACGTAGGCGGCGCGTAGCCGCACCTCGGCCCCCGGGGAGAGACGGAAGTACTTGGGCGGCGGGGTCTCGCGGAAGTCGTCCCGCTCGATCCACAGCACGCGCGAGAAGGGGATCTTGCGCACGCCCGCGTTCGGGTCCTCCGGGTTGTTGGCCGCCTCCATGTCCTCGGTCTGCCCCTCGGGGTAGTTCTCGATCACGAGACGCAGCGGACGCAGCACCGCCATCCGGCGGAGGGCGCGCCGGTTCAGGTCCTCGCGCAGGCAGTGCTCCAGCAGCGCCATCTCCACCAGGTTCGCGGCCTTGGTCACGCCGATGCGGTCGCAGAAGTCGCGGATCGATTCGGGGGTGAAGCCCCGCCGGCGCAGACCGGCCAGGGTGGGCATGCGCGGATCGTCCCAGCCGCTCACCAGCCCGTCCTGCACGAGGGTCAGGAGCTTGCGCTTCGACATCACGGTGTGGCTCAGGTTCAGCCGCGCGAACTCGATCTGGCGCGGATGGTAGATGCCGAGCGCGTCGAGGTACCAGTCGTAGAGCGGCCGGTGGTCCTCGTACTCGAGCGTGCACAGCGAATGGGTGACGCCCTCGATGGAGTCCGACTGGCCGTGGGCCCAGTCGTACATGGGGTAGATGCACCAGCGGTCCCCGGTGCGGTGATGCGCGGTCTTCCGCACGCGGTACATCACCGGGTCGCGCAGGTTGAGGTTCGGATGCGCCATGTCGATCTTGGCCCGGAGCACCTTGCTGCCGTCCGGGAACTCGCCCGCCCGCATGCGCGCGAAGAGGTCCAGGTTCTCCTCCACGCTGCGCCCCCGCCACGGGCTCTCGCGGCCCGGCTCGGTGAGGGTGCCGCGGTGAGCGCGGATCTCGTCCGCCGACAGATCGTCGACGTAGGCCTTCCCGGCGCGGATGAGCTGCACCGCCCACTCGTAGAGCCGGTCGAAGTAGTCGCTCGCGTAGTAGAGATGGGGGCCCCAGTCGAAGCCGAGCCACCGCACGTCCCGCATGATGGCGTCGACGTACTCCTGGCTCTCCTTGCTGGGGTTGGTGTCGTCGAAGCGGAGGTGACAGCGCCCGCCCAGGTCCCCGGCCAGGCCGAAGTCCAGGCAGATGGCCTTGGCGTGCCCGATGTGGAGATAGCCGTTCGGCTCGGGTGGGAAGCGGGTGACCACCGGCGGGGTGAAGCGCCCGGTCCGGAAGTCTTCCCGCACCGCCTCCTCGACGAAGTGCGCGGGCCCGGCGCGCTCGCTCATGGCCCCGATCCTAACACCGGGACGGTGGGAGCGTCACGGAGGGCCGGGGTACAATGAGGCTCTATGTCCGGATCCGTCCGCGTACGCTTTGCCCCGAGCCCCACCGGGCATCTCCACGTGGGCGGTGCCCGCAGCGCGCTCTTCAACTGGCTCTTCGCGCGGCACCACCACGGCACCTACATCCTGCGGATCGAGGACACCGACCGCTCACGCTCCACCGAGGAGCACACCCAGGCCCTGCAGGAGGCGCTGCTCTGGCTGGGGCTCAGCTGGGACGAGGGCCCGCCCACCCCCGGCTACCGCCAGACCGAGCGGCTCGACATCTATCGCGAGCACGCCGAGCGTCTCCTCGCCGCGGGCCGCGCCTATCGCTGCCGCTGCACGCCGGAGACGCTCGAGGCGCAGCGCCGGGAGGCGGAGGCCCGCAAGGAGACCTTCCGCTATCCCGGCACCTGCCGGAACGCGAACGTGCCGGCCTCCGAGCCCCACGCCCTGCGCCTGGCCATCCCGCACGAGGGCCAGATTGTGATCCACGACGTCGTGCGCGGCGACGTGGTGGTGAGCCACGCCGAGCTCGACGACTGGATCCTCGTGCGCACCGACGGCACCCCCACCTACAACTTCTGCGTGGTGGTGGACGACGTGACGATGGGGATCACCCACGTCATCCGCGGCAACGACCACCTGTCGAACACCCCGAAGCAGCTGCTGTGCTACGAGGCGCTCGGCTATCCGGTGCCGGTCTTCGCGCACATCTCCATGATCCTCGCGCCCGACAAGACGCGTCTGTCCAAGCGCCACGGGGCCACCGCGGTGCTGGCCTTCCGCGACCTGGGATTCCTGCCCGAGGCGATGGTCAACTACCTGGCGCGCCTCGGGTGGTCGCACGGCGACCAGGAGATCTTCACCCTGGACGAGATGATCGAGCACTTCGACCTGGCCCGCGTGGGCGCGGCCGACGCGGTCTTCGACCGGGAGAAGCTCGAGTGGGTGAACCACCAGTGGATCAGGCGCCTCCCCGCCGAGCGGCTGGCCCGCGACCTCGAGCCGTTCCTGGCCCGGGCCGGCCTGCCGCCGGCGCGAGATGCGGCCTGGCTGGCCCGGGTGGTGGAGAGCCTGCGCGAGCGGGCCCGGACCCTGGTCGAGATGGCCGAGCAGGCCACGTTCTACTTCAAGGCGCCCGCCGGCTACGACCCGCAGGCCACCGCCCGGTTCTGGAAGGAGCACGCCAAGGAGCGCTACGCGCTGCTCATCAAGCGCCTCGAGGCTCAGGAGGCGATGGATCCCGCCGCGCTGGAGGGCCTCTACCGCTTCCTGGCCGCCGACCTCGGGCTCAAGCTCGTGGACCTGGCCCAGCTCACCCGCATCGCCCTCACCGGCAGGACCGCGAGCCCGCCGATCTTCGAGGTGGTGAGCATTCTTGGACGGACGGAGACGCTGGCCCGCCTCAAGGCGGCGGCCGCCGCGGCCGGATCCGCTCGATGAGGCGACTGCTCCTGGCCCGCCACGGGCAGTCCCTCTCGAACGCGGTCCGACGATTCCAGGGCGCCCAGGACGTGGCGCTGTCGCCCCTCGGGGAGCGGCAGGCCCAGGCGCTGGGACGGGTCATCGCCCGCCGGCGCGTGGCCCACGTCTACGCGAGCCCCCTCCAGCGCGCGCGGCGCACGGCGGAGATCGCGCGCGGGGACGCCGCGGTGCCCCTCACGCTGGTCGACGACCTGCGCGAGCTCTCCCTGGGCGACTGGGAAGGCCGCACGGTGGAGGAGATCCGCACCCGCCCCGGCGATCCCTACGGCCGCTGGGTCCGCGATCCGGTGCTCGGCTGCCCGCCCGGCGGCGAGCCGCTGGAGTCGGTGCAGGCCCGCGTGCTGCGGGCCGTGGCCGCCATCGCGGCCGCGCATCCCGACGGCGAGGACGTGCTGATCGTCTCCCACGGCGGGGTGATCAGCGCGCTGCTCGCCCACTGGCTCGGGCTGCCCCTGTCCTCGATCTGGCGGCTGGCGGTGGCCAACTGCTCCCTCACCGAGATCGCGCCGCCGCGCGTGCTCTCGATGAACGAGACCGGCCACCTGCGCGACGTCAACGTGGTGATCACCGAGCCGCTGAGTCCGTGACATGACCCTGCTCGCGCTCTTCGGCGGTCTCGCGCTGCTGCTCTACGGCATGCAGCTCATCGGTGAGGGGCTGCAGCGCGCGGCGGGCGGCCACCTCCGCCACCTGCTGACGCGCATGACGCGTACCCGGCTCGCGGCGGTGGGCTCGGGCGCCCTCGTCACCGCGATCATCCAGTCCTCGTCCGCGACCACCCTGATGCTGATCGGGTTCGTCTCGGCCGGGCTCCTGACCTTCCCGCAGTCGCTGGGGGTGATCCTGGGAGCCGACATCGGCACCACCGTGACCGTGCAGCTGCTGGCGTTCCGGGTGCGGGAGCTGTCGCTGCTGCTGGTGGGAGTGGGCTTCGCCCTCGCGTTCTTCGGCCGGCGCGGCCTGGTCAAGAGCCTGGGGCAGGTGGTGCTGGGCTTCGGCTTCATCTTCCTCGGCATGAAGGTGATGAGCGACGGCCTCGCCCCGCTGGCCGACAACCCGCTGACCCGCCAGGTGCTGATGGCCCTGGCCGGCAACCAGTTCCTGGCCGTCCTGGTCGGCGCGGTGCTGAGCGCCGGCATGGCGTCCTCCGCGGCCACCATCGGCCTCACGCTGTCCCTCGGCCACGAGGGGCTGCTCCCGCTGTCGGCCGCGATCCCGGTGGTCCTCGGCGCCAACATCGGCACCTGCGCCACCGCGCTGGCGGCCAGCATGCGCTCATCCTCGGACGCGCGTCGGGTGGCGCTGGCGCACATCGCGTTCAAGGTGCTGGGGGTGGCGCTGGTGTTCCCGTTCATCGGGCCGCTCGCCCACCTGGTGGGGCTGACCTCGGACGATCCGGCCCGCCAGATCGCCAACACCCACACCTTCTTCAACGTGGCGATCAGCGCGCTCTTCCTGCCCTTCGCCCCCTGGGCGGCCCGCGTCATCAGCGCGCTGGTGCCGGAGGAGGAGCGGGGGGACAATCCCTACCGCACGCGGTACCTGGACGACCGCTACCTGGAGCAGCCGGCCCTCGCCATCGGTCAGGCCACGCGGGAAGCGTTGCGGATGGGCGACGTGGCCCAGGCGATGCTCCGCGACGCGATGGCGGTGCTGCGGACCGACAACCAGGAGCTGCTGGAGGACGTGGAGCGGCGGGACGATCAGCTCGACTATCTCGAGCGCGAGATCAAGCTCTTCCTTTCGCGGCTCGGGCACGAGACCATGAGCCCGGACCTCGCCCAGAAGGAGATCTCGCTGATCTCGTTCATCGGCAACCTGGAGAACATCGGCGACATCATCGACAAGAACCTCATGGAGCTGGCGCGGAAGAAGCTCTACCAGGGCCGCCGCTTCTCGGAGGCCGGGGAGGCCGAGCTCATCGAGTTCCACGGCATGGTGTCCAAGAACCTCGAGCGCGCCATCGCGGGCTTCGCGGCCAACGACCGCAGCCTCGCCCAGGAGGTGCTGGACCAGCGGCCGGTGGTGCGGCAGCGCGAGCGCGAGCTGCGCGATTCGCACCTGGCCCGGCTGCGTCGGGGCCTCGCCGAGTCGCTCGAGACGTCCGAGATCCACCTGGACGTGCTCACCAACCTGAAGCGGATCTCCTCCCACATCACCGCGCTGGTGTACCCGATCCTGGAGGAGGACGCCTAGGATGGCGAATCGTCTCCGCATCCTCCTGGTGGCGTCCGAGGTCGCGCCCTTCGCCAAGACCGGCGGACTGGCCGACGTGGCGGGGGCGCTGCCCCGCGCGCTGGCGAGCCTCGGGCACGACGTACGGATCATGATGCCGAAGTACCGCGGGGTGGAGTTCCACACCACCGATTCGCGCGTCGTCGTCCCGCGCGTGCAGGTGCCGCTGGGAGACCGCGTCGCGGAGGGCGCGCTCCTCGAGGCCCACGGCACGTCCGGGGTGCCCCTCTACCTGCTCGAGCACGACCACTACTACGATCGCGACGGCCTCTACGGCACCGCCGACGGCGACTACTGGGACAACTGCGAGCGCTTCATCTTCTTCGATCGGGGCACGCTGGAGGGCCTCGCCGCGCTGCAGACCGCGCGCCCCGGAGTCGCCTGGGTCCCGCAGATCATCCACGCCAACGACTGGCAGACCGGGTTGATCCCCGTCTACCTGCGCACGCTCTATCGCGACCACCCGCTGCTGGGCGGGCTCCCGACCCTGTTCACCATCCACAACCTCGCCTACCAGGGCGTGTTCTGGCACTACGACATGCCGATGACCGGGCTCGGCTGGGACCTCTTCACTCCGGCCGGCATCGAGTACTACGGCAAGCTGAACTTCCTGAAGGGCGCGCTGGTGTTCTCGGACCTGCTCACCACCGTGAGCCGGACCTACGCGCGCGAGATCCGCACCAGCGCCTTCGGCAACGGACTGGAGGGCGTGCTGGAGGAGCGCAGCCAGGACCTGCACGGGGTGGTGAACGGGATCGACTACGAGGTCTGGAACCCGGAGAAGGACCCCGCCATCGCGCATCCCTTCTCGGCGGACGATCCCGAGCCCAAGGCGATCTGCCGCGAGGCGCTCCGGCGGGAAGCCGGCCTGGCCGACGGGCCCGGCCCGATCGTGGGCGTGGTGACGCGGCTGGCCGACCAGAAGGGCATGGATCTCGTGCTGGCCGCGCTGCCCGGCCTGCTGGAGATCGGCTGTCAGCTGGTGGTGCTGGGCTCGGGCGACGCGCCGCTGGAGGACGGCTTCCGCGCCGCCGCCGCCGCGCACCCCGGTCAGGTGGCGGCGCGCATCGGCTACGACGACGAGCTGTCCCGGCGCATCTACGCCGGCTCCGACCTCTTCTTGATGCCCTCGCGCTACGAGCCCTGCGGCCTCGGCCAGCTCATCGCCCTGCGCTACGGGGGAGCGCCGGTGGTGCGCCGCACCGGCGGCCTCGCCGACACGGTGGTGGAGTTCGACCCGGCCCGCAAGACGGGCACCGGGTTCGTGTTCGACGCCTTCACTCCCGAAGCGCTCCTGACCGCGGTGCGCCGGGCCGCCTCGATCTACCGGCAGCCCGTGCTCTGGAAGGCGCTGGTCAGGAACGCGATGACCCAGGACTTCTCGTGGGACGCGTCGGCTCGGGAGTACGTCACCCTCTACCGCAAGGCGCTCAAGGCGCGGAGCGGTCGCTAGTCACGGAGGCCGGGATGAAGAAGATCGAAGCAGTGATCAAGCCCTTCAAGCTCGACGACGTGAAGGAAGCGCTGAACGAGCTGGGCGTGGTCGGCATGACGGTCACCGAGGTGCGCGGCTTCGGCCGCCAGAAGGGCCACACCGAGCTCTACCGCGGCTCCGAGTACACGATCGACTTCCTTCCCAAGGTGAAGGTCGAGGTGGTGGTGCCCGACACCATCGTGGACAAGGTGGTCTCGGTGATCTGCCAGGCGGCCAGGACCGGCTCCATCGGCGACGGCAAGGTGTTCGTGCTGTCGATGGGCGAGGCGATCCGGATCCGCACCGGCGAGAAGGGCGAGTCCGCGATCTAGCTAGGGGTGGTGGGCGGTCGACCGTCTGAATCTCGAAGCCCTTCATCTGCGGGGGCCCAGAAATGGCCCCCGCACTGCCCCAGAAGGCGGGCAACCGTAGTGGCCCCCGCACTGCCCCAGAAGGCGGGCAACCGTAGTGGCCCCCGCACTCCTACGCCGTGAGGCCGCGTAGCAGGGCGCGCGCGACGGGTGGGGCCGAGGCGGTCGATCTGCTCGCGGCCGCGCCCGACGATCGGGCCGCGATCCGGGAGCTCGCGCGCATCGGGCTCGGCGATCCGGCGGCGGCGCTGCGGAACCTGCACGCGCTGACCCCGACCCCGCGGGAGGCCGAGCTGCTCGCCCCCGCGATGCCGCGGCTGCTCGCGGAGCTGGCCGCCTCGCCGGATCCGGACATGGCGCTCAACAACCTGGAGCGCCTCGCCGCGCAGGGCGAGCACGGCGCGTTCCTGCGGCTCATCACCGCGCATCCGGGGGCGATCCCCCTCCTGGCCCGCCTGGGCGGCACGAGCCAGTTCCTGGCCGACACCCTCCGCCGCTATCCCACGCTGCTGCCGTGGCTGCTCGAGGCCCGGACGATGCGTCAATGGCTCGCCGATGAGCTGGCCGCCGACCTGGCCGCGAGCCTCGCCGCCTTCGACCGCCCGGAAGCGCGCTGGAACGTCCTCCGCCGGTTCAAGTACCGGCAGCTGCTGCGCATCGGGTGCCGCGACATCCTGGGCGACGCCGACCTCACCGTGACCACCGAGGAGCTGTCCCACCTCGCCGACGTCTGCCTGGCCGCGGCGTGGGGCTGGGCGCGAGAGCGCCTCGAGCGCCTCTACGGCACGCCGGTCGGCCCCTCCGGGGAGCCTACCGGCCTGGCCGTGATCGGCATGGGAAAGCTGGGCGGGGTCGAGCTGAACTACTCCTCGGACATCGATCCGATCTTCGTCTACGGCGAGGACGGCGAGACCACCGGCGGCGAGGCGGGCCGCATCGCCAACGGAGAGTTCTTCGCCCAGGCGGTGCGCGCGATCCTGGAGACCCTCGAATCGGTCACCGAGGAGGGCCACGTCTTCCGGGTGGACCTGCGCCTGCGGCCGGAGGGGCGATCGGGCGCGCTCATCCTCTCGCTCGACGGCTATCGCCGCTACTTCGCGGACCGCGCCGAGCTGTGGGAGCGCCAGGCCCTCATCAAGGCGCGCTTCTGCGCGGGCGATCCCACGGTGGCGGCCCGCTTCCTGGAGATGGTGCGCGGCTTCGTCTACCGGCCGGGCCTGGACCCCGCGATCGTGAGCCAGGTGCGGGAGATGAAGCAGCAGATCGACCGCTCGCTGCGCGGCAAGGACGCGGAGCGGCGCAACGTCAAGCTCGGCCGCGGCGGCATCCGCGAGGTGGAGTTCCTGGTGCAGGCGCTCCAGCTCCTCTACGGCGGCGACGATCCGTGGCTGCGCGAGCGCAACACCCTGCGCGCGATATTCCGCCTCACCGAGCGCGGCTACCTGCCGCCCGCCCTCGGGCGCGAGCTGGGCCTGGCGCTCGTCTACCTGCGGACCGTCGAGCATCGCCTGCAGATCGTGAACGAGTTCCAGACCCACACGCTGCCGGAGGAGCCGGGCGCGCTCGGCCTGCTGGCCCGCCGTATGGGGGTGATGCTGCCGCCCGCGGCGGCGGCGCGGCGCTTCCTGGCCGAGCACAAGCGCATCACCGGTCTGGTCCATCGCGCCTTCCGCGACTTCTTCGCGGCCGCGCCGGCGGCGGGCGCCGCGCCGGTCCGCATCCCGACCTACACCGCGCTCAAGGCGACCGGCTTCGCCGATCCGGACCGTGCGCGGCAGAACCTGCGCCTCGTGCTGGAGGGCCGCCCGCTGGTGCCGTATCCCGCCGCGACCGGTCGCGCGATCGCGCGCCTCTTCCCGGTGCTCCTGGAAGCGCTCTGGCAGAGCCCGGACCCGGACGAGGCGCTGGCCCAGTTCGAGCGATTCGTCTCCGCGGCGGGCCCGCGCACCGCGTATCTGGAGCTGCTCGCGGACCAGCCGCCGCTGCTCGTCAACCTGGTGCGGCTCTGCGCGCGCGGCGAGCTGCTCACCGAGCTCCTGGTGAGCCAGCCCGAGCTCCTGAACAGCCTCGCGAGCCCCGAGACCTTCGCGGCCCGCAAACGCACGCGCGAGTTCCGCGCCGAGCTGGCCGCCGCGCTGGCCCCGCGCCTGGACGGAGGAGAGCGCCGCGACCGCCTGCGGCGGCTCAAGCAGGCGCAGGAGCTCGGCATCATCTGGCGCATGCTGCTCGCGGTGACCGACGCCGAGGGCTACTCGCGCGAGATGACCGCGCTCGCCGAGGCCGCGCTCGCGGTGGCGTGGACCCTGGCCCTCGGCGAGACCGCCGAGACGTTCGGGGTGCCGCGCGACGACAGGGGAGAGCTCGTACCCGCCGCCATCATCGGTCTCGGCAAGTTCGGGGGGCGGGAGCTCACCACCGGCTCCGACCTCGATCTGTTCGTGGTCTACGGGGGCGACGGGACCACCGACGGGCCGCAGCGCGTGGAGGCCCACGTGTTCTACGACCGCGCGGTCGAGGCGCTGTCCGGGCTGCTGGGCGACATCACCGCGGCGGGGGTGGCGTTCGCGGTGGATCTGCGCCTGCGCCCCGGCTCCAAGGGCAGCGGCTTCGCCTCCGCGGCCGACGCGCTCGAGCGCTACTACCGAGAGTGGGCCGACCCGTGGGAGCGGCAGACCCTGACCCGCGCGCGACTGGTCGGCGGCGATCCGCGCCTGGGGCGCGCGGTGCGCCGCACGATCCGCGGCCTCCTCTACGGTCCCGGCGCCCCGCCGCCCGACCTGGCCGAGATGCGCGCGCTGCGCGGACGCATGGAGCGCGAGCTCGGCAAGGAGACGCCGGGCCGCTTCCACGTCAAGTTCGGGCGCGGCGGGCTGGTGGACGTGGAGTTCATCACCCAGGCGCTCCAGATGCAGCACGGCGCCCGCCATCCGCGGCTGCGCCGGGCCAACACCCTGGCCGCCATCCGGGGGATCGCGGCGGCGGGGCTGCTCACCGCCGAGGAGTGCGAGATTCTCGCGCAGCAGTACCGGTTCCTGCGCCGGGTCTCGCTGGGGCTGCGCCTGTTCGGCACCCGACCCGGCGACACGCTGGAGGTCGCGGGTCCGAACCCGGCGCGCCTCGCCACCACGCTCGAGTATCCGTCACGGAAGGACTTCCTGGAGGACTACCGCCGCCGCACCGCGTGGGTGCGCGCGCTCTACGACCGGGTGGTGCCGCCCTGACCGGCCCCGGTCAGGCGCCGTCGCGGGTGATGCGGGCGCCCAGGGCGCGCAGGCGCTCGTCGATGCGCTCGTAGCCGCGGTCGACCTGGTGGGCGTTGGAGATCACCGAGGTGCCGCGGGCGCACAGCGCCGCGCCGATGAGCGCCATGCCGGCGCGGATGTCGGGCGAGACGATCGGGGCGGCCCGCAGCTCCGACGGGCCGACCACCACCGCCCGGTGGGGATCGCAGAGCACGATGCGCGCGCCCATCGCGATGAGGCTGTCCACGAAGAACAGCCGGCTCTCGAACAGCTTCTCGTGGATCAGCACCGTGCCGCGGCTCTGGGTGGCGAGCACCAGGGCCAGCGACGTGAGGTCCGCCGGGAAGCCCGGCCACGGCGCGTCGTCCACCTTGGGGATCGCGCCGTCGGCGTCGGCGGCGACCCGGAGCTCCTGCGGCCCCGGCACCACCAGCGTCGTGCCCTCGAGGGAGGTCTCCACGCCCAGCCGGCGATAGGCCAATCGGATCATCCGCAGATCCTCGGGGATCACGTCGGTCACCCGCACCTCGCCGCCGGTCATGGCGGCCAGGGCCACGAACGAGCCGATCTCGATGTGGTCGGGGCCCAGCCGATGGCGGCCGGGGCCCAGCTCGCGCACGCCCTCGATGCGGAGCTGGTTGGTGCCGATGCCGCTGATCCGCGCGCCCAGCGTGTTGAGGAAGCGGCATAGGCCCTGGACGTGGGGCTCGCTCGCCGCGTTCAGGATCACGGTGGTGCCCTCGGCGAGGGCGGCCGCCATCAGCGTGTTCTCGGTGGCGGTCACGCTCGCCTCGTCGAGGAACACCTCCGCGCCCCGGAAGCGGCCCTCGAGGTGGAGCCGCAGCGCGGGGCCGGGATCGACGCGGGCCCCCAGCGCGCTCAGGGCGAGCAGGTGAGTGTCCAGGCGGCGGCGGCCGATGCGGTCGCCGCCGGGCGCGGGCAGGGCCGCCCGGCCCGTGCGCGCCAGCAGGCCGGGGGCCAGGAGCACGGAGCCGCGCAGCTGCGACATCACCGCGGGGTCGGGATCGCGCCGGTCGAGCCCGCTCGCGTCCAGCCGGACCGTCCCGCCCTCCTCGAAGGCGACCTTCACCCCCAGGTGACGCAGGCCCTCCAGCAGCACGGTGACGTCGCGGATGCGCGGGACGTTGTCGACGATCACCTCGGCCCGCGCGAGCAGGCAGGCCGCCAGCACGGGCAGGGCCTCGTTCTTGTTGCCGGCGGGCGCGACCGTGCCCCGCAGGGGATGGCCGCCTTCCACCAGGAACCGGTCGCCGGTCACGAGCGTGTCCTCAACGCGGGACCATCATAACCGACCCGATTTTTTCGCTCGGCGCCGTCGACGCGCGGGGGGCGGACGGAGGCTCGGGGGCGGGCGGGGGGCCACGCCGGCGGTGTATCATCTGCCCGCATGAGCGAGCGCTTCTTCCTCCTGGACGGCCCCGGCTTCCTCTTCCGCGCCTATCACGCCTTGCCGTTCCTCTCCACCTCGCGCGGGGTGCCGAGCCACGCGGTCTTCGGCATGTCGACCATGCTGTGGAAGGTGCTGCGGGAGGACAGCCCGGACTACTTCGCGGTGGCGTGGGACCCGCCGGGCCCGACGTTCCGGGAGGAGAGGTTCGCCGCCTACAAGGAGACGCGGGCGCCCACGCCCAGCGATCTGCGCACCCAGATCCCCTACGTGAAGGTTCTGTTCGAGGCGCTGCGCCTGCCGGTGCTGGAGGTGCCGGGCTTCGAGGCCGACGACGTGCTCGGGACGGTGGTGGAGAAGACCCGCGACCTGCCGGTGGAGCTGGTGCTGGTCACCTCCGACAAGGACATGCTGCAGCTGGTGAGCCCCCGGGTGAAGGTGTTCTCGACCACCGGGCGCGGCGGCGACCGCGTCGTCCTCGACGAGGCGGCGGTGAAGGCCAAGTGGGGCGTGGAGCCCGCGCAGATCCCGGACATCCTGGCCCTCATGGGCGACGCCATCGACAACATCCCCGGCGTGCCGGGGGTGGGCGAGAAGACCGCGGCGAAGCTGATCGGGCAGTTCGGGAGCGTGGAGCGGCTCTACGAGAACCTCTCGCTGGTGAGCGGCAAGCTCCGGGAGACGCTCGCGGCCCACCGCAAGCAGGCGCTGCTCTCGCGCGAGCTGGCGACGGTGAGCACGCGCGTGCCCATCGAGGTGGACCTCGAGGCGTTTCGCCGTCGCGAGCCCGACTGGGACCGGCTGCGCGCGCTCTGGACCGAGCTCGAGTTCTACACCCTGCTGCGCCAGCTGCCCGCGCCGGCCGCCGCGGCGGCGCCCGCGGCCGACACGACGATCCTCGCCGACGCGAGCGCGCTCTCGGAGTACGTCGGGCGCGTGCCCGCCGGCGATCCGGTCGCGGTCGAGAGCGTGGTCGAGGGAGGGCCGCCCGCGCCGACGATCTCGGCGGTCGGCCTCTACCATCCGGCGCCGGGTGCCGCCACCTTCACGTGCACCGGACCGGCCGCGTTCGGACCGGCGGAGGCGTGCGGGCGGGCGCTCGCCACCGCGCTGGCGGGCCGGACCGTCATCGGCCACGACGTCAAGGCGCTGGTGGAGTGGTGGGAGGCGGGGGGCTACCCGGGCCGGCCGGCGGTCGAGGACACCGCGATCGTGGCCTACCTGCTGAACCCGGCGCGCACGAACTACAAGCTGGAGGAAGTGTGCGCGGAGCTCCTCGGGGAGGGCCCCGGGGTGGCCCCGCCCGGTACGCGCGGCAAGTGGGTGTGGGACCTCTGGGCCAAGGCGCCGGCCGCGCTCGCGGAGGTCGGGCTCACCAGCCTCTACCAGGACGTCGAGCGGCCGCTCATCGAGGTCCTGGCCGCCATGGAGCGGCACGGCATCCTGGTCGACCACGTCCGCCTGGAGGAATTCTCCCGCGAGCTCGAGGTGCACATCGAGCGCACCACCCGGGAGATCTTCGGGCTCGCGGGCGAGGAGTTCAACATCGGCTCGCCCAAGCAGCTCGCGTACATCCTGTTCGAGAAGCTCAAGCTGCCGCCGGTGAAGCGCACCAAGACCGGCTACTCCACCGACGCGGACGTGCTGGAGCAGCTGGCCCTCGGCCACGAGCTGCCCGCGCGCATCATCGAGCACCGCACGCTGACCAAGCTCAAGTCGACGTACGCGGACGCGCTGCCCACCCTGGTGAACCCGGTGACCGGCCGCATCCACACCTCGTTCAACCAGCTGGTGGCCGCGACGGGGCGGTTGAGCTCGTCGGCCCCCAATCTCCAGAACATCCCGGTGCGCACCGAGCTCGGCCGGCGCATCCGGGCCGCGTTCGTGCCCGAGAAGGGCTGGCGCTTCCTGGCCGCCGACTACTCGCAGATCGAGCTCCGGATCCTGGCCCACGTCTCGGGCGAGGAGAGCCTGATCGAGGCCTTCCGCCGCGGCGAGGACATCCACGCGCGCACCGCCTCCGAGGTCTTCGGGGTCGCGCTCGACGCGGTCACGCCGGAGCAGCGCGACATCGCCAAGACCACGAACTTCTCGGTGATCTACGGGGTGACCGCGTTCGGGCTCTCGCGCGGCCTCGACATCAGCACCAAGCAGGCGCAGGAGTTCCTCGATCGCTTCTTCGCGCGGCACCCCAAGGTGAAGGCCTATCTCACCCGCACGGTGGCGGAGGGCCGCGAGCGCGGCTTCGTCACCACGCTCCTCGGCCGCCGGCGCTACCTGCCCGAGCTGCGCAGCGGCAATCCCAACCTGCGCGGCTTCGGCGAGCGCATGGCCACCAACGCCCCCATCCAGGGCACCGCCGCCGATCTGGTCAAGATCGCGATGGTGCGGATGGCGCGCGAGCTGGCGAGCCGGCGCCTGCGCGCCCGCATGCTGCTGCAGGTGCACGACGAGCTGCTCTTCGAGGTGCCCGCCGACGAGGTCGAGCGTTTGCACGCGCTCGCCACGCAGGTGATGGAATCCGCGATCACCCTCGACGTGCCGCTCCGGGTGGACGTCAAGGTCGGCGACGACTGGGCCTCGGTGTGAGGCGCTTCCTCCTGGTGGGCCTCACCGGCGGCATCGCCACCGGCAAGAGCACGGTCACCGCGATGCTGCGGGGCCCGAGCGTGCGGATCGTCGACGCCGACGCCCTCGCCCGCGAGGTGGTCGAGCCGGGCACGCCCGCCCTCGCCCGCATCGTGGCCGAGTTCGGCCCCGAGGTCCTGCGGCCGGACGGCCGGCTGGACCGCGCCCGCCTGGGCGAGATGGTCTTCCCCGATCCGGCCCGCCGCAAGCGGCTGGAGGCGATCACGCATCCCGCCATCCGCGCGCGGTTCGAGAAGATCATGGCCGACCTGGAGCGCGAGGGCTTCGACGGCCTCCTGATCTGGGACGCGGCGCTGCTCGTGGAGTCGGGCGGCAACCGCAAGATGGACCGGGTGGTGGTGGTCACCACCGATCCCGCCACCCAGCTGCGCCGGCTGATGGAGCGCGACGGCTGCACCGAGGAGGCCGCGCGCACCCGCGTGGCGAGCCAGATGCCGCTGGCGGTCAAGGCGCGCTACGGCGACTACGTGATCGACAACTCGGGGACGCGCGAGCAGACGGAGGCGCGCGTGCGCGAGGTCTACCGCTCCCTCCTCGACGACCTGCGCGCGTTCCAGGCCTCACCGCGGTGAGCCCGCGGCGGAACGCGCGCGCGGGCGCGCCCCGCGCGCCGGCTCATCGGCCGGCCACCCGCGGGCGCACGCGCGCGCTCGGCCAGCATTTCCTGCGGGACCGCGCGGTGGTGGACCGCGTGCTGGAGCTGATCGCGCCGACCGCCCGCGACCTGGTGGTCGAGATCGGCCCCGGGCGGGGCGCGCTCACCGACGCCCTCGCGGTCCAGGCCGGCCGCCTGCTCGCGCTGGAGATCGACGCCGGGCTCGCCGCGGCGCTCCGGAGCCGCTTCGCGGGCCGTCCCTCGGTCGAGATCCGGCAGGCGGACGCGCGCCGCTTCGACTACGCGGGGCTGCGCGGCCTGAGCCCGGATCCCGGCGGCCGCGTGCTCGTCGCCGGCAACCTGCCGTACAGCGTGGGCAAGCCCATCCTGGCCGCCCTGGTGGAGGTCGGGCCCGTCATCGACGAGATGGCGCTGATGCTCCAGAAGGAGGTGGCCGATCGGGTGGCCGCGTCGCCCGGGAGCAAGACCTACGGCGCCCTGTCGGTGCTGACCCAGGCCGCCGCGGCGGTGCGGCTCGCGTTCACGGTGCCGCCGGGGGCCTTCAATCCGCCGCCCCAGGTGGACTCGGCGGTGCTCCATCTCCGGCCCCACCGCGAGCCGCCGGTGCCCATCCCCGATGCGCACCGGCTCGCGGCGGTGGTGCGGGCCGCCTTCGGCCAGCGCCGCAAGAGCCTCGCCAACGCGCTCGCCGCCGGCCTGGCCATCCCGGCCGAGGCCGCGCGCGAGCGCTGCCAGGCGGCCGGCATCGACCCCGGGCGCCGGGCCGAGAGCCTCTCGCTCGCCGAGTTCGCCCGGCTCGCGGTGGCGTTGTCGCCCGAGCCGGAGGCCACACAACCCTCCCCGTTCCTTGGGAGGCGCGGGGGCCCGGTGGTAGGATGAAAAAGCCGTCGTGAGCCCCACTTACAGACCAGAGCCCGTTCCTGTCGACGTCCCCGGCGAACCCGCGGTCAGGCTCATTCCGCTCGGCGGTTTGGGGGAGATCGGGCTCAACATGATGCTGATCGAGTCGGGTCCCGACATCGTGGCGGTGGACTGCGGGCTGCTCTTCCCGGACGACACGATGCCGGGCGTGGACTTCGCGATCCCGGACTTCGCGTATCTGCGGGAGCGGCGCGTGGCGTTCCGCGGGGTGGTCCTCACCCACGGCCACGAGGACCACATCGGCGCGCTCTCGTACCTCCTGCGCGAGTTCGCGGTGCCGGTGTACGGCACGCCGCTGACCCTGGCGATCGCGCGCCACCGGCTGGCGGAGAACGGACTGCTGGAGCAGGCGGATCTGCGCGCCTACGCCCCGGGCGACCGGCTCGTGCTCGGGTCGATCGCGGTCGAGCCCATCCGGGTCACCCACTCCATCGCCGACGGCATCGGCCTCGCGATCGAGACCCCGCTCGGCACCGTCGTGCACACCGGCGACTTCAAGCTCGACCGCGCGCCCATCGATCGGCAGCAGCCGGACTACTCGCGCTTCGCCGCGCTCGGCCAGCAGGGGGTGCTGGTGCTCTGCTCGGACTCCACCAACGTGGGGCGGCCGGGGCGCACCGGGTCCGAATCGGAGGTCGGCGAGGCCCTGGCGGGACGCTTCGCGACGGCGCCCGGCCGCATCATCGTGGCCACGTTCGCGTCCCACATCCACCGGATCCAGCAGGTGCTGGACCTGGCGACGCGGTGCGACCGGCACGTGGCGCTGCTGGGACGCAGCATGGTGGCCAACGTGGCGGTGGCCGCCGAGCTCGGTTACCTGCGGGTGCCCGAGGGGCTGGTGCTCCCGCTCGAGGACCTGGCCGGGCTGCCGGCCCGGCGCCAGGTGATCCTGTCCACCGGCAGCCAGGGCGAGCCCAACTCGGCCATCTCCCTGATCGCGGCGGGTGAGCACAAGTACGTGCAGGCGAACCCCGGCGATCTCGTGATCTTCTCCTCGCGGGTGATCCCCGGCAACGAGCGCGTGCTCGGCCGCGCGATCAACGCGCTGCTGCGCCGGGGCGCCGAGGTGCTGTGGGAGGACGTGGCCTTCGTGCACGTCTCCGGTCACGCGAGCCAGGCGGATCTGGAAGAGATGATCGCGCTGACGCGCCCGCGCTACTTCGTGCCGGTGCACGGCGAGTACCGCCACCTGCTCCAGCACGCCCGGCTGGCCGAGTCCGTCGGCATCCCCAAGGACCGCATCTTCCTCATCGAGGATGGCCTCGGGCTCGAGGTGACCGCGGCCGGGACGCGCGTGTTGGGCCCCTACCCGGCGGGGCCGGTTCTGGTGGACGGCAAGGGCGTGGGTGACGTGAGCGACGTGGTATTGCGCGACCGGCAGCTCCTGGCGGAGGCGGGCATGCTGGTGATCGCGCTCACGGTGGACCGCGCGACCGGATCGGTCGTGGCGGGACCCGAGATCGCCTCGCGCGGGTTCGTCTACATGAAGGAGGCCGACGCCCTCATGGACGAGGTGAAGGCCGCGGTGCGCGAGGCGCTGGCCGCGCGGCCCCCGTCGGAGGGGTACGACCGCGAGGCGGTGGGGACCACCGTGCGCGGCGCGGTGCGGCGCTTCGTCAACCAGCGCTTCCAGCGCAAGCCGGTGGTGCTGCCCGTGATCCTGGAGGTGTGATGCCGGAGAAGGTGTCGATCGAGAAGATGCTGCCCGAGAAGGCCGCCGGTCCCAACGGCCACGCTCCGCGCGAGGGCGCGAAGGACGCGGCGGCGGCCCGGCGGCGGCTGCCGCGCAAGGCCAAGGGCGAGCCCGGGCGCTGGGTCCGCGAGGCGAAGGGCATCCTGGCCCTCGCGCTGGCCGGCTTCGGCTTCGTGGCGCTGTACGCCTACGATCCGACGCTCCATCCGCTGGATCAGGCGAGCCCGGTGGGGCCGGTGGGCGGCTGGCTCGGGTGGGGCTCCTTCCGCGCCTTCGGCTACGCCGGGTACCTGTTCCCGCTGCTGCTCACCCTCTACGGCGTGTCCGCGTTCGTGCGCCCGCGCATGGCGCACGGCTGGCAGGCGGCGGTCGGGCTCGCGATCCTGCTGGTGAGCGCCACCGGCATCCTCGCGCGCGCGTCGGACACGCTCGCCGAGTTCCGGGTGCACAAGGGCGGGGTGGTGGGCTGGGCGGTGTCGGAGAGCCTGCGCCTCTCCATCGGCACGGTGGGGACCTGGATCATCCTGCTGGCCCTGATCCCGCTCGGGGTGCTGTTCGTGACCCGCATCCCGTACAGCGTGCTGTCGCGCACCCTGCGCGCGCGCGTCGGGCGGCTGCGGCGGGCCGAGGGGCCCGTGAAGAAGGGCCGCCTCGCGGTGCCGGGCGCCGCGACCGCCCCCGCGCCGCCGTCGCCCGCCGCGCTCGCCCCGCCCGAGCCGGCGGAGCCGCCCCGGCTGGTGGTGAAGGAGCCCGCCAAGGCCAAGCCCGGCCTCGCCGAGAAGGGGCTCGCGTGGCAGGAGACGTTCGACTTCGGCCAGGGGGGGGCCGAGTCGTTCAAGCTGCCCCCGGTCGGCCTGCTCAGCGCGCCGCCCGCCTCGGCCCTCTCGCGCACCCGGGAGGAGCTCGAGACCAACGCCCAGACCCTCAAGAGGAAGCTCCGCGACTTCGGCGTCGACGGCCACATCGTGCAGGCGAGCCCGGGGCCGGTCATCACCTCCTACGAGTTCGAGCCGGCCTCGGGCGTGAAGGTGAGCCAGGTGGTGAACCTGGCCGACGACCTGGCGCTGGCCATGAAGGTGGCGGCGGTGCGGATCGTCGGGCCGATCCCGGGGCGCGGCACGGTGGCGGTGGAGGTGCCGAATCCGGAGACCGCCACCGTGTACCTGCGCGAGATCCTGGTGAGCCAGGAGTTCGTGTCGAGCAAGGGCCGGCTGCCGCTGGCCCTCGGCAAGGACACGACCGGCAACGCGGTGGTCGCGGACCTGGCCACCATGCCGCACCTGCTGATCGCGGGCTCCACCGGCAGCGGCAAGTCGGTCGGCCTCAACACCATGATCTGCTCGCTGCTGTACAAGGCCACCCCCGCCGACGTGCGCTTCCTGCTGATCGATCCCAAGCGGCTCGAGCTCGGGGTGTACGAGAAGATCCCGCACCTGCTGGCCCCGGTCGTCACCGACGCCAAGGAGGCCTCCGCGCGGCTCAAGTGGATCGTGGGCAAGATGGACGCGCGCTACAAGCAGCTGCAGGCCAAGGCGGTGCGCAACATCGAGGGCTACAACAAGGAGGTGCCCCCGGAGGAGCGGCTGCCCTACTGGGTGGTGGTGGTCGACGAGCTGGCCGACCTCATGATGGTCTCGGCCGGGGAGGTGCAGAACTCGCTGATCCGCCTCGCCCAGATCGCGCGCGCGGTGGGCATCCACCTGATCGTGGCCACCCAGCGGCCCTCGGTCGACGTGGTGACCGGCCTCATCAAGGCGAACTTCCCCACCCGGATCGCGTTCCAGGTGGCGTCCAAGGTGGACTCGCGGACCGTGCTGGACGCCAACGGGGCCGAGCAGCTGCTGGGCCGCGGCGACATGATCTTCGTGCCGCCGGGGGCGAGCCGCCCGATGCGGGTGCACGGCTCGTGGGTCTCCGACAAGGAGGTCAAGGCGATCTGCGAGTTCCTCCGCACCCAGGGCTCCGCGGTGTACGAGCACGTGGAGCTGCCGGCGGAGGAGGCGGCGGGCGGCGGCGGCGGAGAGGACCGCGACGACGTGTACTGGGACGCGGTGAACCTGGTGATCGCGCAGCGGGCCGCGTCGATCTCGTTCCTGCAGCGGCGGCTGGGGCTGGGCTATCCCAAGGCCGCGCGCTTCATCGACATGATGGAGCAGGACCGCATCATCGGCCCGGGGCAGGGCGCCAAGCCACGCGAGATCCTGGTCGGCCCCGAGTACCTGGAGAAGAGGCGCCAGCAGTGAGCGCTTGGACGTACCCTCGCGCCCGAAGGGAGAGCCGCCCGGGTAGGCGGGCGGTCGCCCTGGCCGCCTGCCTGCTGCTCGTCCTCCCGCTGCTGATGCCCGCCCCCGCCCGCGCCCAGAGCCTCGACGAGGTGGTCAACGGGGTCGAGGCCACCTACGGCAAGATCACCGACCTGCGCGCCGAGTTCACCCAGATCGCGCGCAACAAGTCGCTCGGGCAGGACATCCAGGCGGAGGGCGTGGTGGCGCTCAAGAAGGGCGGCAAGATGCGCTGGGACTACAAGAGCCCCGCCCCGCAGCAGATCGTCTCCGACGGCACCTCGCTCTGGGTCTACACCCCGGAGCTGAACCAGGTGAACAAGGGCAACGCGCCGAAGGCGCTGGCCGGGCCCGCGGGGAGCTTCCTCTCCGGCCTCGGCAAGATCCGCGAGGAGTTCACGGTGCGCTTCCTGAATCCGGCGAGCCCGAAGGACGGCGCGGGCCGGCCCGTCCTCGACCTGACCCCGAAGCAGCCGACGCCGCTCCTCACCCGGCTGGTGCTGACGGTGGACCCGAAGGACTACATCGTCCGCCAGGCGGTGATCTACGATCAGTTCCAGAACACGGTCACCATGCAGTTCAGCAAGGTCCAGGTGAATCCGGGGCTCAGCGACAGCCTGTTCGCGTTCACGCCGCCCAGGGACGCGGCGGTGGTGCCCCTCGAGCCCCGCTAAATTAGCGAGGTCGTCATGGCCGCCGAGAACAGCTTCGACATCGTCTGCAAGATCGACATGCAGGAGGTCACCAACGCCATCGACCAGGCCCGCCGCGAGATCAGCACCCGCTACGACCTGAAGGGGGCCCGGAACGAGATCAAGCAGGAGAAGATGGACATCGTGATCTCCTCAACCGACGACATGAAGGTGAAGGCGGTGCTGGACATCCTGCAGTCCAAGCTCCACCGGCGCGGCATCGACCTGAAGGCGCTCACCATCGGGGACCCCGAGCCGGGCGGCGGAGGCATCATCCGCCAGAAGATCACGCTCCAGGACGGCGTGCCGATGGAGAAGGCCAAGGAGATCGTGCGCCTCGTCAAGGACTCCAAGCTGAAGGTGCAGGCCTCGATTCAGGACAAGCAGGTGCGGGTGGTGGGCAAGAGCCGCGACGACCTGCAGTCGGTGATCGCCATGCTCAAGGGCAAGGACCTGGGCATCGCGCTGCAGTTCACGAACTACCGCTCCTCGTAGCGCCTCCCCGGCCTCCCGTCCGGCGCTCCCCGGCCGGCGGGGGAGAGATCCGATCGCGCCCTCCCGCCCGTAGATTCTCGTCCCCCTCGTCCCGCCCCGCCGGCCCGGCGCCTCCCGTCCGCAATCCAAAGCGCGTCCCGCTGCGTAGTAGGGAGCGAAAGGAGGGCGCGATGGATCGACACCTGATCGGCAGGACGGCGCTGGGCCTGATCGCGGGCGCCTGGATGCTGGGCGCGGCCGGGCCGGCCGGCTCGGATTCCGGGGTGACCGTCCGGCTCTTCCAGTTCGCGCCGGGCCAGATCGAGGTCGCGGCCGGCACGCGGGTGGTCTGGACCAACCAAGACGAGATCACCCACACCGTGACCTCCGGCACCCCGGAGCAGCGGGACGGCCGGTTCGAGCTGGCCCTGGCCGGCCGCGGCACCACCGGCGCCGTCACGCTCGACACGCCCGGGACCTATCCCTACTTCTGCAGCCGGCACCAGTCCATGCGCGGCGAGATCCGCGTGAAGTGAGACCGCGAGCACACGAGGAGGAGACGATCATGCGAGACCGACTGAAGGGGCGGACGTGGCTGAAGGGACTGATCGGCGGCCTCGCCCTGGCGGCGATGAGCGTGACGGGAACGGGCGAGGTGTGGGCCGCGCGGCTCAACGCGCCGACCTCGGCCACTGCGGCCGCGGGCCTGCGCGTCGGGCTCAACGCCCTGCTGAGCGAGCACGTCTATCTGGCGGCCGCCGCGACCAGCGCGGCCCTGAGCGGGCGCCAGCCCGAGTTCGAGGCGGCCGCCGCCGCGCTGGACGCCAACTCGGTCGACGTGGCCAAGGCGATCGGCTCGGTCTACGGGCCGGACGCGGAGCGCGCGTTCCTGCCGCTCTGGCGCAAGCACATCGGCATGGTGGTGGACTACACGGTCGGCGCCGCCACCCAGGACCGCGCCAGGCAGCAGAAGGCGGTGAGCGACCTGGTGGCCTACACGCAAGACTTCGGCGCGTTCCTGGCGGGAGCCAACCCGAACCTGCCCAGGGCGGCGGTGGCGGAGCTGGTGCAGCACCACGTGCTCACCCTCAAGGCGGTGATCGACGCCCAGGCCGCCGGTGACCACGACCGCGCCTTCACCGCGCTCCGCGTGGGCGCCGGCCACATGCAGATGGTGGGAGATCCGCTGGCGGGCGCGATCGTGAAGCAGTTCCCCGACAAGTTCGCGGGCACCGCCGAGGCCCCGGCGGCCACGCTGCGCACTGCGCTCAACCTCGCGCTGCGCGAGCACGTCTACCTGGCCGCGGCCGCCACCAACGCGGCCCTGGGCGGGCGGGACGCGGAGTTCAAGGCCGCGGCGGGGGCGCTCGACGCCAACTCGGTCGCGGTCGCCAAGGCGATCGGCTCGGTCTACGGGCCGGACGCGGAGAGGGCGTTCCTGCCGCTCTGGCGCAAGCACATCGGCATGGTGGTGGACTACACGGTCGGCAAGGCCACCGGGGACGGGGCCAAGCAGGACCGGGCGGTGAGCGACCTGGTCGCCTACACCCAGGACTTCGGCGCCTTCCTCGCGGGCGCCAACCCGAACCTGCCCAAGGCGGTGGTGGCGGACCTGGTGAAGCACCACGTGGTGACCCTCAAGGACGTGATCGACGCGCAGGCCGCCAAGGACCCGAAGCGGGCCTTCATGGCCGAGCGCACCGGGGCGGCCCACATGCAGATGATCGCCGACCCACTGGCGGAGGCGATCGTGACGCAGTTTCCCGACCGCTTCTAGGCCGGCCGCGGGAGGGACGCGCTCCGGGGCCGACGGCCCGGGGCGCCGTCCCGCTCCGGGCCTCGCCTTGACAACCTCCGGGCCCACGCGCAGAGTGACGCCACGGCCCATGGATCGACGGGGAGCGCGCATCGCACTGATCCTGATGGTGGTGGCGGCGCTGGCCGTCGCCTCCCCCGCGCTGGCCCACGGCCCCTCGCCGCGCCTCCTCGACGTGCACGCCCACGACGCGGCCCACGCCGCCGCGCCCGCCCGCGCCCTCGACGCGAGCGCTCCCGTCGTCGCTCCGCTCCTGCTCGGTCTCGCGCTGCTGGCCCTCGGGTGGGGTGGCGCGTGCCTCGGCCCCGAGCGTCGGCGGCGCGTCCTCACGGTCGCGCTCTGCCTCGTCCTCGTCGCTTTCGCGGTCGAGACCGGCGTGCACTCGGTGCACCATCTCGCCGACCCGCGGGCGTCGGAGTGCTCGGTGCTGGCCGGCACGCAGAACCTCTCCTGCGACGCCGCGGCCCCCATCGTCGTCGCCGGCCCGCTCCTCGTGGTCGGGGAGGCGGCGCCGCCGCGCTCCGATGACGGCCCGTGCTGGCTGCTCCACCGTCCCCGCCCGGGACGGGCTCCTCCCGCCTGACCTCTCCTCCGTCACCATCCCGGCATCGCCACCACGTGACCGCGCTCGCGGGGGGCCGTCCACCCGCGGGCGTCGAGGAGAGACATCGCGATGCATCTGCGATCGTTCGCCATCCTGCTGTCGGCCCTCGGCCTGATCGCGTCGGCCTCCGCCGCGTCGGCCCACGGGCTGATCGGCCAGCGCTTCTTTCCGGCCACCCTGGCCATCGACGATCCGTTCGTGGCCGACGAGCTCTCGCTGCCGACCGTCTTGCATATCCGCAACCGCGGCTCCGACGAGGCGCCGCCCACGCTCCAGACCGACCTGAGCGGGGAGCTCTCCAAACGGCTCAGCCCGAACCTGGGCGTCTCCCTGGGAGGCACCTACACCCTGCTCGACCCGATTCCGGGTGCGTCGACTTCGGGCTTCGACAACATGGAGGTCTCGCTGAAGTACGTGTTCTGGCAGAACGCCGAGCACGAGACGCTGCTGTCGGCGGGCGTCGGCTGGGACGTGGGCGGAACCGGCAGCAAGAAGATCGGGGCCGAGTCCTTCGACACGGTCACCCCGCAGCTCTTCTTCGGCAAGGGCTTCGGCGACCTGCCCGACGCGGTGGACTGGCTCCGGCCGATCGCGCTGACCGGAGCCTTCGGTCTCGACTTCCCGACCCGGCGGCACAACACCACCTACTCCCTGGACGACGACGGCAACGTGCAGATCGAGCGCGAGCTGAACGCCAAGACGTTCAACTGGGGGGTCTCGGTCCAGTACAACCTGCAGTACCTCCAGTCGTTCGTGCGCGACGTGGGCTTGCCCCAGCCCTTCAACCGCATGATCCCGGTGGTCGAGTTCTCGCTGGCCACGCCCATCGAGGGCCCGCACGCCGGCCGCACCACCGGGAGCGTCAATCCGGGCATCATCTGGTTCGGACGATACTGCCAGCTCGGCATCGAGGCGGTGATCCCGGTCAACACCATGACCGGCAAGAACGTGGGAGTGCTGGCCCAGATCCACTTCTACCTCGACGATATCGCGCCCAAGATCTTCACGTGGACACCGTTCCACGGCGTCCTCGGTCCCACCCAATCTCAGTGACGGCGCGCGCGCTGCGGGTGGTGGCGGTGGCCCTGGGCCTGATTCTGTCCGGAGGCAGGCCCGCGTGGGCCCACGTCTTCCCGGACCACTCCGAGCCCCCGGTCGGCCACGTGCTGGACGCGCCGCCGCCCGTGGTGCGGGTGTGGTTCGATGGGGCGATCGAGCCCGTGTTCAGCACGCTTCGTGTGGAGGACGCGGACAAGCGGCGCGTGGACCGCAACGACACGCGGGTGGCAGGCACGCGGCTGGAGGTCAGCCTGCCTCCGCTGCCCGCGGGCCGCTACCGGGTGTTCTGGAGCGTGGTGGCCCGGGACGGACATCGCACCGAGGGTAGCTTTTCGTTCCGGGTGAAGTGATGGGCCAGGCGGCGGCGTGGCTGGTGCAGTGGACGGGCTTCATCGCCCTGGCCGGACTCATCGGCGCCGTCGCCCTCGACCTGCTGGTCCTGCCCGCGCGCGCTCCGGAGCTCGACCGGCCGCGGGTCCATCTGCGCCGGCTGCGGCTGGTCGGGATTCTCGTCCTCGCGGGGGCGTCGGCGGCCGAGCTCCTGGTGCGCTCCGCGACCATGAGCGGCGGCGCCGGGCTCTCCGGCGCGGCGACCGCGGTGCCCGCGGTCGTGGGTCGTACCCACTTCGGCACCGTGTGGAGTGTGCGGATGGGTCTGCTGGCACTCCTGCTTCCGACCGCGTGGGTGCGCGGACGCGGGCCTCTCGCGGGCGCCGCGCTCCTCTCGCTCGGGCTCGCCGCGACCGTCACCCTGACCGGGCACGCGGGCGACTGGGGCGACCTCACCGCGACCGCGGCGCTCGACTGGGCCCACCTGATCGCGGCCGGGGCATGGACCGGGGGGATCTTCGCTCTGACGCTGCTCGGCGGTCGCACCGCGGCGAGATGGCCGGGCGCGCACCTGCCCGCGACCATGGCGCGCTTCTCCCGTCTGGCCGGAGCATGCCTGACGGTGGTCGTGCTGACCGGGGCCTTCCGCCTCTGGGTCGAGCTGCCTGCGCCCTCGGCGCTGTGGCGCACCGGGTACGGGCGCATCCTCGCGGCGAAGCTCGTGCTGGTCTTGGCCCTGGTCGGCTGCGGAGCGATGAACCGCTACCTCGTGCTGCCACGCCTCGACGGCCGCCGCGCCCGGGGCTTCGTCGCGCGCCTCGTCCGCATGACGCGTCTGGGCCTCATGGGACCGTCCCGTGCTCGCCCGCCGGCGGCCCGGCTCGGCTCGTGGCTCCTCCGCGAGAGCGCGCTGGCCCTGGCCGCCTTCTGGTGCACCGCGATGCTCGTGGAGTCCACGCCGGCCCGCCACGCCTCCCACGACGGACACGCGGAGTCCGCCCCTGCTCCGCAGCGCGTGACGATGGCCGAGCTGCACGCCGCGGGGGGCGTCCCGCCCGGCTGGCGCTTCAGCCCGCCACCGGGCGAGGCGGAGCGGGGCCGGATCCTCTTCGCGCGCTTGGGCTGCCCCGTGTGCCACCGCGTCGGGGGCGCGGCCGGGCCGGACTCCGCTCCGGGGCCCGACCTCGCCGGCGCGGGCGAGCACCATCCGGCGGGCTATCTGCTCGAGTCGGTGATCAATCCGGACGCGGTGATCGTGGAAGGTCCCGGCTACACCGGCCAGGACGGCCGCTCGATCATGCCGAGCTACGCGGACCGGCTGACGGTCGCGGAGCTCCTGGACCTGGTTGCGTACCTCCGGACGCTTTGAGCGTCAGTCCTTGGCCACCGGGGCCAGGCGCACCGTCGGCACGCCGATCTTGATGAAGGGGTGCGCCTCGGCGGCGTGGCAGGCGGTGCACGCCGCTCGCAGCGTGTCGATACGCTGCTTGAAGAGCGCGGCATCCTTGGCCTTGATCGCCTCCATCAGCTGCGGGTAGGGGCCCTTCAGGAACAGGCTCTCCGCGCTCTTCTTGTACTCGGGGCGCCGCTCGAGGCCGAGGGTCAGGGCGGTGAGCAGGTTCTGGGCCTGGTGGGCGGCGTAGTCCCAGTTGCCGTCGACGCCGCCCCAGTACATCTCGGTGTACCGGTAGGCCACCTCCGGCATGGTGGTGTCGAAGCCGCGCAGCTGGCGCTCGAGGGCGGCGGGCCGCGCGTCGGGGGCCAGGCGTCGCAGCCAGCCGGGCTTGTTCATGTCCATGTTCGCGTGCGAGTGCACGTGCTGGGCGCGCGCGGTCTCCCAGCTGGCGGCGCCCAGGCCCAGGAGGGTTCCCGCGACCGCCAGGGCGACCACGACGCGCGGGCGAAGAGTGAGCAAGGTCATGGCGTCTGTCCTTTCACCGTGAAGGTGATGCGGCTGTCGACCACGTGGCCATCCACCGACAGCACCCGGTACTTGACCGTGTAGCGCCCCGCCGCGCGGGTCGCGAGCGAGACGGTGAGCCGCCGGGGGTCATCGGGCGCCACCGCGGCGTCCTTGCCGTCCGCCTGCGCGCCCGCCTCCGTCCACACCGAGACCGTGCTGTAGGCGGGCTCCAGGCGCTCGTTGAACCAGAGGTCCACGCGCTCGGGGACCTGCGTCAGCACCGCGCGATGCGCGGGTGACGAGCGCACCAGCACCGCGTGGGCGTCCGCGGCCGGCCCCCCGAGCGCGCTGGCGAGCAGGGCGGCCGCGGCCGCGAGGAGCCCGACGTGCCGAGGCCGCGGCATGCCGTTCACGCGGCGGGCGGGCCGGCTCACGAGGCGACCACCGTGAACGCCACCGCGCCCTCGGTGACGTGGCCGTCGGCGGCCATCACCTTCCAGCGCGCCTGGTAGGCGCCGGGGGCCAGCGCGGGGGGCAGCGGGTAGGCGAGCGTGTCGGGCGGAGCGTCCGGCTCGAGGCGCAGGAGCGCGATGGCCCGCCGGCCGGGGCCCACGAGCTCCACCGAGCAGAGCGACTTCTCGAGCCGGCTGTTGAAGCGAAGGACCAGACGCGCGGGAGCGGGCCCAGTGCTGCCCGCGGCCGGCGTGGACTCCAGGATGATGGCGTGGGCGCCGGCCGCGGTCGGGACGCCCCAGGCCCAGATGACCGCCAGGATCGCGGCGAGCACGGCGCGGCCGAGCATCCGACGCGGCTTCATCGGGTCACCGGAAGCCGCACGGGCTGGACGACCGTCGTGAGGGACGGGAATCGCTCCTCGTGCCAGGCCACCAGGAAGCGGCCGTCGCCCGCGACCGCCACGTCCGGGGCGTAGGCCTTGATGGCGCGCGAGAGCACGTGGATCGGGCTCAGGGTGCGCCCGCCGTCGACCGTGTAGCGAAGCAGGATGCGCCGCCGCACCGCGGTCGACTCCTCCCACACCATCACCGCGCGCCCCGCCGGATCCACCGCCATGCGCACGTTGTCGGGGATGGAGGTGGCCGAGGTGTGCAGGCGTCGGGCCGGACCGAAGCGGCGGCCGTCCGCGGAGACCGCGAAGCGCAGGTCGGGCCGGATGTCGGAGCCCTCGGTGTACCAGCTCTCGTACACGCGGCCCCGCGCGTCGAGGCCGATGGCGCCGCCGCGGTGGGGGCAGGCGTTGATCTTCCAGTGGTCGGCGCTCACCCGCGTGGGGTCGCCGAAGGTGCGCCCGCCGTCTCGCGACACCGCCATCACCATGTCGCGGATGTCCCCCGGGAACACGCGCCGCCAGGTGAGGGCCACCGTGTCCGCGGGGCCGGTCGCCGCGTCGACCCGGCAGCACACGCAGGTGCCGTCACCCACCTTGCGGATCCCCTCGACCCGCGTGCCCTGCTCCACGACCCGCGCCACCCAGGTCGCGGGATCGGGGCGCCCCTCCCGGCCGTCGATCCAGGTGACCAGCACGGTGCCGTCCCGGCCCACCGCGAGGCCGTCGAAGGAGTGCGAGATCGGCCGGTCCTCGTTGACCCGGAGCGGCGCCTCGAAGGTCTTGCCGCCGTCGAGCGAGCGGGACAGCCGGAGATCGGAGGCGAACAGCACGCCCTCGAGCTTCGGCTTCTCGGAAGACCAGGACACGTAGAGGGGCCCGCCGCCGGGGCCCGTGGCCAGGCGCGGCGGCAGATGGAGCGCGTCCACCGCGAGGCCGTCGGGATTCACCCGCACCGGCTCCGCGCCGTCGCCCGGCGCGAGCACGTAGAGCTGGTTGACGTGGTTCTCCTCCGCGGCCCAGGCGAGCACCGGCCGGCCGTCGGGCCCCGCCCCCACCGCCGCGCCCGAGACGTGGAACTCGTGACCCCGCTGCACGTGAGTGTACTCGAGACGCTGGCCCAGGGTGAGGTCCGCGCCGTGCGCGGGCCCGGCCAGCAGGGCCAGCGCGAGGGCCGCGGCCGCGACTCCTCGGGTGTTCATCGCGATCACTTGAACCTCCATGAGATGCCGCCGTAGAACGACCGGCCGTCGCCGGGGAAGAAGAAGCGGCGGTTGGCGTCGTCGACCGCCACTGCGGCCGCGTAGGTCTGGTCGGTCAGGTTGCGGGCCTCGAAGAAGACGCCGAGGCCGGTCGGCCGGTGCCCGAACCCGGCCCGGACGTTGAGCAGGGTGTAGGCGTGGTTGCGCGCGTTGTTCTCGCTGTTGACGAAGTAGCCTTGCGGCACGATGTCGAGTCCGGGGGCCACCCAGAATCCGGAGCCGTGGTCGTAGCGCAGCTCGGTCTGCACGAAGTGCGGCGGCGCCCCCGGCAGGTCGTTGTTGCCGAAGTTCACGTCGTCGACGAACACGTAGCGCGACCAGGTGTAGGCCCCGCGCGCCCGCAGGGCGTCGCCGGTGCGTCCGAGGCCCAGGCGCGCGAGCACGTCCTTCACCAGCAGGAGGTCGACCCCGACTTCCGCGCCGGTGTGGCGGGACCGATCGATGTTGCGGAAGCGGGGGATCGTGAAGGTGGCGCCCGGGAAGGGCTGCACGTTGACGTTCTGGATCTCGTCCCACAGCTCGATGTCGTAGAGCGAGACGTCCCAGCCGAGGCGCTCGCCCGCGAGGCCGCGGGTGCCCACCTCGAGCTGCCACGACTTCTGCGCTCCGAGCTGGCCCAGGTCGCCCCCGAGCTGGCCGGGCGCGGTGATCTCCACGAGGGCGGGCGGCTCGTAGGCGTGGCTGGCGTTCGCGAACACCTGCAGGGTCGGCGTCACCCTCCACACGAAGCCGGCGCGGGGAGAGACCGCCGCGAAGTCCACCGCGTCGGACTGGTTGCCGTCGGCCAGGAAGCGGTCGCGCACCTCGCGGGTGGTGTAGACGGCGCGGCCGCCCGCGATGGCGGTGAAGGCGGGCGTGAGGTCCAGCTGCTCCTCGGCGTAGGCGGCCGCCGTGCTGGCGACGTTGAGCTGGCCCTTGGTCCTGGCGCCCCGGTGGCCCGCCACGTTGGCGAAGTTCACGTCGATCTGGCGGGTGCCGAGGAACTGCAGCCCCGCCGTGAAGCGGCTGGCCATCCCCAGCAGCGGGGCGCCCAGCACGTAGCGCAGCTCGGTGCCGTAGCTGTAGGTGGTGTCGTCGATGATGGCGAACGCGAGCGGGTGATCGAGGTCCTGATAGTTGAGCTGGGCGTACCACTCGAGCGTCTGGTCGTCGCCCAGCGGCGTCCGCACCGTGAGGGCCCCCCGCGTGTAGTCGTAGTCGCGGCCCTCGCGAAACGGGGCGTTGACCGGGTTGCGCTGCCGGGGGTTCCGCTCGAGCTCCTGCCGGGTGAGCGCGCCGGGCAACTGCTCCTCGCTGCGCACGTAGCCCAGGTCGAGCCGCACGGTGGTGCCGCCCGGCAGGCGGGAGCCGACGCTCGCGAAGGCCCGGCGCCGGACCTGCTCCCCGTGCTGGCGAAAGCCGTCCAGCTCGGCGTCGCTCAGTCCCACGTAGAGGTCGAGGGGCCCGTAGACCTGCCCGGTGCCGACGTAGTTCTTGAGGAAGCCGAAGGAGCCGGCCTCGCTGCGCAGCTCGATCAGGCCCGCGTCGTAGCCGGTCTTGCTCACGTAGTTGATGGCGCCGCCCAGGGTGTAGCCGCCAAAGCGCAGCGCGTTGGACCCCTTGTAGATCTCGAGCCGCTTGGTGGTGAGCAGCTCCAGCGACTCGAAGTCCGCGAAGCCGTCCGCGTTGCCGTAGGGGAACCCGTCGATGAGGATGGTGACGCCGCGCAGGTGAAAGTTGCTGCGGAGGCCCGAGCCGCGGATCGAGATCTGGCTCTCGTCGGCGGCGCCGAAGCGAGGCTGGATCAGGACCCCGGGCACGAAGTCGAGCGCGTCCTTCAGGTTCACCCCGCGCGACTCCTCGATGCGCTGTCGGCCGACCACGTCGGTGCCGCCGGGCACGCGCTGCAGTTCCTCGCGTGCCTCGTCCTCGCTGCGTCGCCGCTCGTCGATGCCGCGACCGCTCTCCACCACGACCGGCGGCAGCATCGGCGGGGGGGACTCCTGGGCGCGGGCCGGAGCCGCCAGGGCCAGCGTGCTCGCGACGAGCGCGAGCAGCAGGGGTCGGCCGGAAGGCCACGGGGTGCGGGCGGGCACGGGGGAGCCTCCTCGGCTAGCGCAGCCTGAACTCCACCGGCAGCAGCACCCACATGGCGACCGCCTCCGTGCCGCGTCGCGCGGGATCGAAGCGCCACCGCTTCACCGCTTCCGCGGCCGCCTCGTCCAGATCCGGATGTCCGGCGGACTTCTCCACCAGCACGTCGCCGACGTGGCCGTCGGCCAGCACGTGCACGCGCAGCAGCGTCGTCCCCTGGACGCCGAGCCGCCGCGCGGTGGCCGGATACTCGGGTCGCACCTGGTAGCCGCCCTGCGGGCGCGCGTACCGGGTGATGCCCTGCGGGGCCACCGCGGCGGTCCGCGGACCCGACGGCGCCGCGGACACCTCGCGGCGGCCCGTCGTGGGCGAGGCGCTCGGCGCGGACACCAGGGCGGACGTCGGCGCGGACGCGGCGGTCTCCGCCACCGGGACGGGCGTGTCGCCGGCCGCCGTGACGGCCGGGGCGGGAGCGGGCGGCGGTGTCGGAGCCGGGGGTGCGACGGGTGGCGGCGGCTCTTCGCGGCGGGCCGGCGGCGGCGCGGGCGGCGGCTCTTCGCGACGGGCCACTGGAAATGGGGGGGTCGGCGGCTTCTCGCGGCGGGCCACCGGCGGTTCCGCCGGACTGGGCGGCTCGAGGAGTCGCGGCGGCTTCACCGGCGCGCGCGGTGGCTCCGGCGCGACGGGCGGTGTGTCCGGGGCGACGAGCTGAACCGGCACCACCGGCGGGTGGAGCACGACCGCGCCTGACACCCAGTGCTGGGTGAGGACCAGCCCGGCGAGGAGTCCCACGTGGAGCGCGCAGGATACGGCGAAGGGCGCTCCCCGGCTCTTCAGATGCTCCATCAATGGACCACTCCCGCTCGGGTGGAGTCACGGCTCGGTGCTTCGAGATTCGCGCGCCGGCAGGGGCCGGCCGGCGCGGACGACGGCGACGGCTAGGCGGGGACAGCGGGAGGGGCGCGGCCCTGCTCCGGAGCGAGCCGGTGAAGCGGCAGCGGCGAGAGGTCGAGCTCGACGGCCCGCCCCACCGGGACCAGGACGATCGATGCGGCGGTCACGCCGTCGACCGCCACGCCCGAGACGTGGCCGGAGGCGGCCGCGATGGTGCACGTCTGGACCTGCTGGGGGTCGAACCCGTGGTGGACCGAATGGAGCGCGTCCTCGAAGGCGAACACCGAGAGCAGCAGCACCAGGCTCATGAGCAGAGCGCGGCGCGCGGCGCGGCGGAGGGCCAAACCGACCAGGACGAGCGCGCCGGCGATCAGCAACGGCGTGAGCGCGTCCCCTTCGGGCGCGGGGGTGGAGACGGGCGCCACGGGCGTGATGGTCGGCGCCGTGTGCCCGGAGGCCCTCGTGGTCGCGGCGGGTGGGGACGTGACGACCCAGGGTGCCTCGTGTGCGGTCGCCGGAGCCGTGGAGATCAACACCGCGGTGGCGGCCAGGAGCCCCAGAATCAGCGCGAACAGACGGAGGTTCGACATCGCACGCAGCGTACCCAATGAACGGAGGACGGTCAAATGTGGTTCCGCTGCTCGGAACGCGGATGGCACCATCGCCCCGCGAAGGGGCGACTCGTTGACGGCCCCGGAGGGGGTGTGGGATCATAACGTCCCGTCATGAAAGTCCATTTCACGACTCTCGGCTGTCCGAAGAACCAGGTGGACTCCGAGCTGATGCTGGGCATGCTGGCCGCCGCCGGCCACGAGATCGCCTCCGCCGCGGATGCCGCCGACTGCCTCGTCGTGAACACGTGCGCCTTCATCGACCGGGCGCGCGAGGAGTCGATCAACACCATCCTCGAGCTGGCCCAGCTCAAGGAGCGCGGCCGGGCCCGGTCCCTCATCGCCACGGGCTGTCTCACCCAGCGCTACGGCGCCGAGATCGGCCGGGAGATCCCCGAGGTGGACGCGATCCTCGGCACCTCCGAGCTGCACCGGATCGTCGAGCTGGTGAACCAGGCGGACGGTCGCCGGTCCTGGGTCGCCGCGGCGCCGCCCGGCTACCTCTACGACGCGAAGACGCCGCGGCTGCTGACCGGCCGGGTGCCGTACGCCTACGTGAAGATCGCCGAGGGCTGCGACATGGGCTGCACCTTCTGTGCGATCCCGCAGTTCCGGGGTCGCCACCGGAGCCGTCCCCTGGTCGACATCGTGGCCGAGGTGCAGGGCCTCGCGCGGCGGGGCCTCCAGGAGGCCATCCTCGTCTCGCAGGACACGCTCGCCTACGGCCGCGACTTGCCCGACAACGGCGACATCGGCGATCTCCTGCTCGCGCTCTCCGACACCGCGATGCCGTGGATCCGGCCCATGTACCTCCATCCGGCCCACGTCACCGACCGGCTGATCGACAAGTGGCGGCGGGCCCGCGTGGTGCCGTACCTGGACATGCCGGTGCAGCACGGCGACGACGGCATCTTGAAGGCGATGCGGCGCGGGGTCACCGCGCGCCGCATGCTGGACGTCATCGCGCGCCTGCGGGACGCGGTGCCCGGGGTGACCCTGCGCACCACCGTGCTGGTGGGCTTCCCGGGCGAGAACGAGGCCGCCTTCGAGAATCTGCTCGGCTTCGTGGAGGAGGCGGGCTTCGATCGTCTCGGGGTCTTCACCTACTCGGTGGAGGAGGGCACGCCCGCCGCGACGATGCCGGACCAGGTGGCGCCCGAGGTGATGGCCGAGCGCGCCCAGCAGGTGCAGGATCTCCAGGACACCCTCGCCTGGCCGCGGCAGAAGGCGCTCGTGGGCACGCGACAGACCGTGCTGGTGGACGGGCCGAGCGCGGATCCCGCCTTTGCGTTCGAGGGGCGCACCGCGGGCCAGGCGCCCGAGATCGACGGGGTCGTGCTGCTCCGCAACCGCCGGCTCACGCCGGGACGCTTCGCAGACGTCGACGTCGTCGAGGTGGACGGCTACGAGCTCGTCGCCGAATAGGCCGCTCGGCATCCTCGACCGGCTGGCCTTCGTGGTGGCCAGCGTGTTCGGCGCCGGGTACTCCCCGGTCGCGTCCGGCACGGTCGGCAGCCTGGTCACCGCGGTCGCGATCTGGCTCCTGCCCCTGACGCGCCCCCGCATCGTGGTGGCGCTGGCGGTGGTCACGGTGCTGGGCGTCTGGGCCGGCTCGCGCGTGGAGCGCGCGCTCGGACGCAAGGACCCCGGCGTGATCGTCATCGACGAGGTCGCGGGCATGCTCCTCTCGGTCGTCCTGCTGCCACTGCCCCTGAGCATCCCGGTGCTGGTGACCGCGTTCCTGCTCTTCCGCCTCTTCGACATCTGGAAGCCGTTTCCGGCGCGCGAGAGCCAGGCCCTCACCGGCGGCATGGGCGTGATGGTGGACGACCTCATCGCCGGCCTCTACACCCTGGTGCTGGTCATGGGCGCCCGCACGCTCTTCGGCGTGCCCCGGTGAGCGGCCCCGCGTGAGCGGCGGATGAGCCAGGCCTGGATCGTCACGGTGGGCGCCGCATCGCTCGCCACCGTGGAGGACCGCGCGGGGCTGCTGGTGGCCCGCGCGCTGCTGGCCGACGGCGTGCCGGTGGCCTCGCGCCAGCTGGTGGACGAGGAGGAGGGGGCGGTGGAGGAGGCGCTGCGCGGTGCGCGCGAGGCCGCCTCCCTCGTGGTGGTGCTGGCCCATCCCGGCGGGTCGAGCGGCGAGGTGGTGCGCCGCGCGCTCTCGCGACTCACCGGCGCCCGGCTGGCCCTGAACGACAAGCTCCTGGCCGCGCTCGAGGAGGACCATGCCCGTCGCGGCCAGGCGATGCCCCGGCGTCTGGACCGCCTGGCGCTCTTGCCGCAGGGCGCGGTGCTCTGGCCCGCGCCCGGCGAGCCGGCGTGGGCGCTCGAGAGCGGGCACGCCGTCATCGCGGTGCTGCCCGCCGGCTCGCCCGGGCTGGCCGGGATCGTGGATCAGCACCTCCGGCCCCTGGCGCGCCAGCGCGGCGGCGACGGGGAGCACAGGCTGCTGCGCACGCTGCACACCACCGGGCTCGCGCCGGCCGACGCGGAGGAGCGCCTCGGTCGCTGGCTCGGCGCCGAGGGGCTCGTGTCGGTGGCGTGCGTGCCGGTGGACGGCGATGTCTGGGTGCAGCTGCGGGCGCGCGGGGCGTCCCGCGCCGCCGCGGAGGCGGCGCTCGCCCCGGTGGAGCGGGAGGTGCGCGAGGCGCTCGGCGTGGATTGCTGGGGGCAGGACGACGACACCCTCGAGGTCGTGCTGGGCCGGCTGCTACTCGAGCGGCGGCTCACCGTCTCGATGGCGGAATCGTGCACCGGCGGGCTGGTGGGCCACCGGCTCACCAACATCGCGGGCTCCTCCCGCTACGTCGAGCGCGGGGTGGTGGTGTACTCGAACCAGGCCAAGGAGCAGCTCCTCGGCGTGCCCGAGGACATGCTGCGCGCGCACGGGGCGGTGAGCGCGCCGGTGGCGGAGGCCATGGCCGCCGGCATCTGCCGCATCTCGGGCTCCCCGTGCGGGATCGCGGTGACCGGGATCGCGGGACCGGACGGCGGCACGCCCGCCAAGCCGGTGGGCACCGTGTTCATCGCGGCCGCCGCGCCCGGCGACGGGGCGCCCCGCATCACGGTGCGCCGCTTCCGCTTCCCCGGCGGGCGCGAGGCGGTGAAGTGGCAGTCCTCGCAGGCCGCGCTCGACCTGCTCCGCCGCGCGCTCCTGTCGCGCGCGTGATCCGGGCCTTCGTCGCGATCCGGCTCGGCGAGGCCGAGCGGGAGGCCGTCGCGGCGACCATCGAGCGCTGGCGGCCCCTCAGCACCGCGGTGGCCTGGGTGCCCGCGGCGAACCTGCACCTGACGCTTCAGTTCCTGGGCAACCAGCCGGAGGAGCGGCTGGCCGCGGCGGAGGCGGCGCTCGCCGCGGCGGTGGCGCCCGAAGCCCCGTTCGAAACCGCGCTGCACGGCGTAGGCGCGTTCCCGGGGCTGGAGCGGCCGCGCATCCTCTGGGTGGGCTTCGCCCAGGGCGCGCTCGCCCTGCGCGGCCTGCAGGCCCGGGTCGCGGAGGCGCTGGCGCGGGAAGGCTTCCCGCGGGAGGAGCGCGCGTGGCATCCGCACCTCACGATCGGGCGGGTCCACGACGATCGGCGCTGGCGGCGCGAGAGCGGACCCGCGCTGCGGCAGGCCATCGCGCAGGCGGCCACCACCCGCTTCGGCACCCTCCGCGTCAGTGAGGTCGCGCTCGTGCGGAGCGATCTCTCGCCGCGCGGGGCGCGCTACACGGTGAGGCGAGCGGTGGCGCTCGAGGGAAGGGCCGGCGGGAGCGCGTGAGGCGTCGACGAGGGCATCATCCGCTCGCGAGCCCGAGCCGGGTGTACACGAGCCGCGTGAGCTGGTTGATGTCGAACGGCTTGGCGAGGTAGCGGTCCGGCAGCTGGGTCAGGAAGCCGTAATAGCGCGGGTCGGCCCCTTTGCCCGTGACGAAGATCACCCGCTGGGCCAGCCCGGGCTGACTGCGCTCGAGCTCCTGGTAGAGCTCGATCCCGTCGAGGTCCGGCATGCGGAGGTCACTGACCACCAGATCGAAGCCTCCCTCGCGCAGACGCTCCAGCGCGGCCCGTCCGCTCCCCACCGCCTCCACGCGATGCCCGTCCGCCTCCAGGACGTCGATGAGCCACTGGCAGAAGAGCGGATCGTCGTCGACGATCAGGATGCGGGCCGCACGTCGCTCGGGCCCCCGGCTCCGATGCAGGCGCCGAATGCCCCAGCGCAGGCGACGGTACATGTCCAGCGCCCGCCACGAGCGGCTCTCGCGGAGCTCGCGCAGCGACCGTTGCGCGTCGTTGGCGGTGGCCCGCAGCGCCGCCGCGTCCTCCATGACCGCGGTGAGGGCGCGGTAGTGGCTGCTCGTGCCGGTCCCGAGCGAGGCGGGGCCGGCCGCGGGCCGACGGCGCGCGTCCTCGTAGATCTCCACCAGCTGTCGGGCCATGACGCGCACGTCGTGGTCGCGCGCGATGAAGGCGTGGACCGCTTCCGCGATCTCCGGGCGGTAGGCCTGGATCTCGGCGGCGAGCTCCGCGTCGGAGAACTGGCGGCGGTGAGTACGGCCGGAAAAATTTCGCCGGCGCAGGCCCTCGAACCGGTCCGGCGTGACGAGGCCGTCGCCTCCGTTGTAGTCGTAGACGAGGACCACGCGCTTCGAGGCCATCGCCTCGAGCGCGCTCCGGCCCAGCCCGAACACCAGGTCGACGTGCGCGATCTCGTCCTCCACCGCCCACGTCGCGTTGCCGGCTCCCGTTTCCCGTACCGTCATGCCCAGCTGTTGGCACACGCGCCGGACCTGCGTCCGTTGCCGGGGCGGCATGTAGTTGGAGAGGATCAGGGCTCGTTGGGGGCGGGCGGAGATCGGAGTCCGGGAGCGGAACCGCTCCAGGTCGATTCCGTTGCGGACGATCGCCACCTGGTCGGCCGGAACGCCGTACCCCTCGATCAGGTGATCGCGCACCTCCTCGCTGACCGCGACATAGCGGCTTGCGTCGAGGGCGCCGGCGGCGGGCTGCTCCTGCCACGGCAGGATCCCATGACAGGCGAAGATCATCGGCCGATCCGGATAGCGCGCCCGCGCCAGCAGCGACTCGTAACGGTGGTGCGCGTGGATGACGTCCACGTCGGGCGCCGTCGCGAGATCCGCGGTCACCGCCACGCCGGCCGCCACCAGGCGCTGCGCGACCGCTCCCAGCCGCGGGCTCCAGCACACGACCTCGTGGCCCATGCGGGTGAGCTCGACCGCGAGGGCATAGACGAAGGTCTCGGTGCCGCCGTAGTGGTTGAGGGCGTGGTTGGTGACGAGGATCTTCATCCGGACCCACCATCATATCTTGATCCGGCATATCCGATCCGGGGACGGGAGGGGCACCGGGACCGACGTCCGCGCGGCGTCGGCGTATCGATCTCCGGACATTGACAGCGGCCGAGGTGATCGCACACTCTGGCCCGGGCGGCATCGGCCGCTGCGTTGACTTCGATCCGGGCCGGCCCGTATCATGAGGGAACTTGTTGAGCCACCGCGCAGTTCGCCCATCTCCGAGCCGCCTTCCGGCCGAGCCGTCCTCCGGCCTTTTCCACGTCCACCGTCGAGGAGATCAGCATGGCTGATGTGAAGACCGACCGCCGCCAGGCCCTGGACCTAGCGATTGCCTCCATCGACCGCCAGTTCGGCAAGGGCGCCATCATGCGCCTGGGCCAGGGCGGGGCGATCGACGAGATCTCCGTCATCCCCACCGGCGCGCTGCAGCTGGACCTGGCCCTGGGGGTCGGTGGGATCCCGCGCGGTCGCATCACCGAGATCTACGGTCCGGAATCGTCCGGCAAGACCACGCTGGCCCTCCACGTCATCGCGGAGGCCCAGCGCATGGGCGGGACCGCCGCCTTCATCGACGCCGAGCACGCGCTGGACCCGGTGTACGCCAAGAAGCTCGGCGTCAACACCGACGAGCTGCTGATCTCGCAGCCCGACACCGGTGAGCAGGCGCTCGAGATCGCCGAGACGCTGGTGCGCTCGAACGCGGTGGACGTGATCGTGATCGACTCGGTCGCGGCGCTGGTGCCGCGGGCGGAGCTGGACGGGGACATGGGCGACTCGCTCCCCGGCCTGCAGGCCCGGCTCATGTCGCAGGCCCTGCGCAAGCTGACCGCGGCCATCGCCCGCTCCGGGGGCGCGGTCATCTTCATCAACCAGATCCGGGAGAAGATCGGGGTCATGTTCGGCTCCCCGGAGACCACCACCGGGGGCCGGGCGCTCAAGTTCTACTCCTCGGTCCGGCTGGACATCCGGCGCCAGGACACCATCAAGAACGGGACCGAGGCGATCGGGGTCCGGACCAAGGTCAAGGTCGTGAAGAACAAGCTCTCCCCGCCCTTCCGGGAGGCCGAGTTCGACGTCATCTACGGGGAGGGGATCTCCAAGGAGGGGTCCGTCCTGGACCTCGCCGCGGAGCACAATGTTGTCGAAAAATCCGGTACTTGGTACACCTATAAGAGTGAGCGCATCGGGCAGGGGCGCGAGAACGCCAAGCGCTATCTGAAGGACAATCCCAAGGTCTTGGCCGATCTGGAGGCCAAGGTGCGCGGTGTGCTGGGCCTCAAGCCGATCGGGGGCGCGGCCCCCGCGCCGGCTCCGGAGAAGACGGCCAAGTAGGAGCGAGCCGAAATGGAACTCCAGCAGCTGCTGGCGGAGACCGCGCAGCGAAAGGCCTCTGACCTCCACCTGAAGTCGGGGTCGAAGCCGATCCTGAGGATCCACGGCCACCTCGAGGTGCAGGACGACCTGCCCCTCGTGACGCGGGAGTTCATCGACAAGATGGCGGAGAGCCTCCTCGGCGAGCGCCGCCTCAACATGCTGATGGAAGGCCGGGAGATGGACCTGGGCTACATGCTGCCCGGGATCGGCCGCTTCCGCTGCAACCTGTTCCTGGCCATGGGCGAGGTGCGCGGCGTGTTCCGGCACGTGCCCGAGCGCATCCCCGCCTTCCAGGAGCTGCACCTGCCCAAGGTGCTCGAGCGGCTCTCCATGGAGCGCCGCGGGATGATCCTGGTCACCGGGATCACCGGCTCCGGCAAGTCGACCACGCTGGCCTCCATGATCGACTTCATGAACCGGAGCCGGAACGACCACATCGTGACCATCGAGGACCCGATCGAGTTCGTGCACCAGGACAAGAAGTGCGTGCTGAGCCAGCGCGAGATCGGGCACGACTCGGTGAACTTCGCCCAGGCGCTGCGCGCCGCGCTCCGCGAGGATCCCGACATCATGCTGGTCGGTGAGCTCCGGGACGTGGAGACCATGGAGGTCGGCCTCCACGCGGCGGAGACCGGCCACCTGGTGCTGTCGACGCTCCACACCCTGAACGCGGCCGAGACCATCAACCGGATGATCTCGATGTTTCCCCCGCACCAGGAGGAGCAGATCCGCGGTCAGCTCGCCTCCGTCATCCAGGGCATCGTCTCCCAGCGGCTCGTGGTGCGCGCCGACGGCCGCGGCCGCGTGCCCGCGGTGGAGGTCATGATCGCCACCGGCCTCATCCGCGACTGCATCCGCGAGGCCGAGAAGACTCCGCAGATCCCCAGCGTCATCGCCGCCGGCACCGCGCAGTACGGCATGCAGACCTTCGATCAGTCGCTCTTGCAGCTCTACCGCGAAGAGCTGGTGACGTACGAGACCGCGCGCGATGCGGCCACCAACCCGGACGACTTCGACCTGAAGGTGAAGGGCATCTTCTCCACCGGCGAGATGACGTGGGAGCACCCGGGCGGCAGCACCACCGCCACCCAGGCGCCTCCGGTGCCGCCCGCCGGCCTCACCGGCGCCGGGACGGCGGCCCCCGCGGCGCGGAGCCCGTTCGTCAAGCGCGCCTAGTCGCGGCCGTGCCGGGGCGCCGGTCCCGTCGTTCCGGGCAGCCGCGCCCGACCCCGAATCTCGACGAGAAGGCCGCCAGACTGGCGGCCTTCGATCTTCTGGCCCGCAAGTCCTGGACCGGGCGCGAGCTGACTCGCCGCCTCCGCCGCCGCGGCGTCGCGCCCGAGATCGCCCAGGCGGTGGTGGCCGACCTCACCGCCCGCGGGTACGTCGACGACCAGGCCTTCGCCCGCTGGTGGGCCGAAGCCCGCGCGCGGGGCCGCCGCGTGGGCAGCCGCCGCCTCCGACAGGAGCTGGCCGCCAAGGGCATTCCCCGCGAGATGGCGGACGCGGCCATCGCGGCCGCGTTCGAGGAGGTGGGCGAGGCGGACCGCGCGCTCGAGGCCGCGCGCCGCCGGCTGCCGGGGCTGCTGCGCGGCGGGGCACCACGCGCGGCCGCCCGGCTGGCGGACTATCTCCTGCGGCGGGGCTACCCCGCCTCCGCGGTGCGCCTGGCGGTCCGCACGCTGCTCGCGGACCGCGCGGCCGACCTGCCGGCCGCCGAGGAGGATGACGGCGGCGTATAATAACGCTCCTATGACCGGGAGCGAGATCCGAACCCGATTCCTCGAGTATTTCCGCCGGCGCGGGCACACCGTCGTGCGGTCGTCGTCGCTCGTGCCGGCGCAGGATCCCACGCTCCTGTTCACCAACGCGGGCATGGTGCAGTTCAAGTCCGTGTTCCTCGGGGAGGAGCGCCGCGAGTACGTCCGGGCCGCCTCCGCCCAGAAGTGTGTGCGGGCGGGGGGCAAGCACAACGATCTGGAGAACGTGGGGCGGACCGCGCGCCACCACACGTTCTTCGAGATGCTCGGCAACTTCTCGTTCGGCGACTACTTCAAGGAGGACGCGATCCGCTTCTGCTGGGAGCTCCTCACCGAGGATCTGAGCCTGCCCAAGGACCGGCTGAAGGCGACCGTGTTCACCGAGGACGACGACGCCTTCGCGCTGTGGCAGAAGGTGGCGGGCCTCACCGAGGACCGCATCCTGCGCCTCGGGGAGAAGGACAACTTCTGGGCCATGGGCGACACGGGGCCGTGCGGCCCGTGCTCGGAGGTCCACTTCCACCAGGGCGATCACCTGCCGTGCGCGGAGGAGCAGGCGGGCCGGCGCTGCCTGGGGCCGGCGTGCGACTGCGACCGGTGGCTCGAGATCTGGAACCTCGTGTTCATGCAGTTCAACCGGGACGCGAGCGGCGCCATGACCCCGCTGCCCAAGCCCTCCATCGACACCGGCATGGGGCTCGAGCGGGTCGCCGCGGTGCTGCAGGGCAAGCAGTCCAACTACGACACCGACCTGCTGCGGCCCCTGATCGCGCGGGTGGAGACCCTCTGCGGCAAGGCCTACGGCCGGGACGAGGAGACCGACGTCTCGATGCGGGTCATCGCCGACCACGCGCGGGCCGCCACCTTCCTGATCGCCGACGGGGTCACGCCGTCCAACGAGTGGCGCGGCTACGTGCTGCGCCGGATCATGCGGCGGGCCATGCGCCACGGCCGCATGCTCGGGCTCGAGGCGCCGTTCCTGTGGGACGTCACCGGCAGCGTGGTGGCGGTGATGGGCGAGGCCTATCCGGAGATCCGCGAGGCCCAGGCGCGCGTGGCGGAAGCGGTGCGCCAGGAGGAGGAGCGCTTCGCGGAGACGCTCGACCTCGGCACGGCGAAGATCCGCGAGTACGTCGACGCCCACCGCCACGACGCGCGGCGCGAGGTCGACGGCCGCTTCCTGTTCACCCTCTACGACACCCACGGCTTCCCCTCCGACCTGGCGCAGGAGGTGCTGCAGGACGCGGGCTTCACGGTGACCCCGGAGACGCAGCGCACGTTCGACGCCGAGATGGAGGCCCAGCGCGAGCGCGCCCGCGCGAGCGCCTCGTTCGGCGCGGGCGAGGGCGGCGACCGCGCGGTGGCCATCTACCAGCAGCTGTCGCAGGAGCTGGCCCGGCCGCAGTTCGTGGGCTACACCACCCTCGCGGCCCCCGCGCGGGTGCTGGCCATGGTGGCGGACAGCCAGCGGCGTCGCGAGGCGCGGCAGGGCGAGACGGTGGAGATCATCCTCGATCGCACGCCGGCCTACGCGGAGTCGGGCGGGCAGCAAGGCGACACCGGCACGATCGTGGGGCGCGAGGGGCAGGGGACCATCGAGGACACCTACTACCGGGGCAGCCAGCTGATCGTGCACCGGGTCACGGTGACCCAGGGACACCTGCGCGAAGGCGAGGAGGTGGCGGTCACGGTGGAGTCACGCCGGCGGCAGGGCCTGCGCCAGCACCACACCGGCACCCACCTGCTCCACGCCGCGCTCCGCCGCGTGCTGGGTCCGCACGTGACCCAGGCCGGCTCGCTGGTGGCGCCCGACCACCTGCGGTTCGATTTCTCCCACGGCGCCGCGCTCAAGAGCAAGGAGCTGGAGGACGTCGAGGGCCTGGTCAACGAGCAGGTGCAGGCCAACATCGTGGTGAGCCCGGCCGAGATGGACCTGCAGGAAGCGCTCAAGACCGGGGCGATGGCGCTGTTCGGCGAGAAGTACGGCGACCGGGTGCGGGTGATCCGCATCGGGGACTTCTCCACCGAGCTGTGCGGCGGCACCCACCTCGACGCCACCGGACAGATCGGGCTGTTCAAGGTGACCGACGAGGGCGCGGTGGCCTCCGGAGTCCGTCGCATCGAGGCGGTCACCGGCGAGCCCGCCCTGACCCACGTGGCGCGCGAGGAGGCGGCGCTGCGCGAGTCGGCGGGGCTGCTCAAGATCGCCCCGCTCGAGCTCCCGCGGCGGCTCGCCGTCCTGCTGGAGGACCAGAAGCGGCTCGAGAAGCAGCTCGCGCAGCTCGAGACGCGGCTGGCGCGCAGCCGCGCGCAGGACCTGGTGGCGTCCGCGCGCGAGGTGGCGGGGGTGCCGGTGCTGGCCGCGCGACTCGAGGGCCTCGATGCGGACGGCCTCCGCGCGGTGATCGACACCCTGCGCGATCGGCTGCCGTCCGCGGTGATCGTGCTCGGGAGCGCGGTCGACGGCAAGGTGAACCTGGTCGCCGCCGTCTCGAAGGATCTGACCAGGCGGTTCCCGGCCGGTCGGCTCGTCCAGGAGGTCGCCCGCATGGTGGGCGGCGGCGGAGGCGGGCGGCCGGATCTGGCCCAGGCGGGCGGCAAGGACGCGTCCAAGCTCGACGAGGCGCTGGCCTCGGTCGCCGGCTGGGTGGAGCGGATGGCGAAGGCGTAGTCCCGCATGGCACCGGGCCGCCGTACCGTCCGCACGATGTGCCCGATGAACTGCCATCCCACCCTCTGCGGCATGACGGTCACGGTCGAGGACGGACGGCTCGTGGACGTCGCGGGCGATCCCGACAATCCCGACAGCCGCGGCTTCCTCTGCGTGCGCGGCCACGCCTCGCGCGAGATCATCGGCAACCCGCGCCGCCTCCTGCATCCGCTGGTTCGCGACCGCCGCGACGAGCCGTTCCGCGCCGCCGGCTGGGACGAGGCGCTCGACCGCATCGCGGCGGGCATGCGCGCGGTCGGGCGCGAGGCGGTCGGGCTCTGGTCCGGCCACGGGTTCTTCGCCACGAACTACGGCGTTCGCGTGAACTCGGAGCTGCTGCGCCGCTTCGCCAACCTGTGGGGCTGCCAGTGGTGGGCGCCGACCATGATCTGCTGGGGCCTGGGCGGCTTCGGGCTGGGCCTCACCGGGCCGCTCGAGACCAACACCAAGGAAGACCTGGGGGCCCACGCGCGCCTGGTGCTCCTGTGGGGCGCGAACCTCGCGAGCCAGCCCAACACGGCGCCCCACCTCCTCGAGGCCCGGCGGCGCGGAGCCGGCGTGGTCACGATCGACGTGCGGCGTACCGAGGCCGCGGCCCACTCGGACCAGGTGCTGCTGCTGCGGCCGGGGACCGACGCCGCGCTCGCGCTGGGCATGATGCACGTGCTGATCGCCGAGAAGCTGTACGACCGCGAGTTCGTGGCCCGGCACACCGTCGGCTTCGATCGGCTCGCCGTCCACGCGGCGCGCCACACCCCGGAGTGGGCGGCAACGGTCACCGGCGTCGACGCGGAGACGATCGCGGCGCTCGCGCGCCGCTACGCGACGACCCGGCCCGCCATGATCGTGCTGGGCGGCAGCAGCATGCACAAGGGCGCCCACGGGTGGCAGGGCGCCCGCGCGGTGGCGTGTCTGCCCGCGCTCACCGGGAACCTCGGGATTCCGGGCGGCGGTCTGGGCCCGCGTCACGGGAGCAAGGCCCACGGGCACGGCCTCGCCGACATCGCGGCGTCGGAGCGGCGCCCGCCCGGCCGCTACATCCCGAACCAGATGCCGCGCATCACGGAGGCGCTCGAGGACGGGCGGGTCCGCGCGCTGCTGCTCTTCGGCACCGACATGCTGTCGTCGTTCGCGGACGCGACGCGGGTGGAGCGGGCGCTCGCCCGCACCTCGCTGATCGTGACCCACGACCTCTTCCTGAACGACACCGCGCGGCGCTTCGCGGACGTCGTGCTGCCGGGCACCGCGTGGCTCGAGGAGCTGGGCTGCAAGGCGACCAACACCCATCTCTACCTCATGGAGCCGGCGCTGCCGCCCGCCGGCGAGGCGCGCACCGGCGCCTCGACGCTCCGCGAGCTGGCGCGGCGGCTCGGCGTCGCGGACTTCTACCCGTGGGCGGACGACGCGGGGCCGATCGACGCGATCCTGGATCACCCCGCCACCGGCCACGCGACGGTGGCCGCGCTGCGGGCGGAGGGCGGCATGCGCGCGCTGCGCGTCTCGCACGTCGGTCATCCGGACCTGGTGTTCCCGACGCCTTCCGGCAAGGTGGAGTTCTTCTCGTCGCGTGCGCAGGCGCTCGGGCTGCCCCCGCTGCCGGTCCACGAGGCGCCGCCCGCCGCGCGCTATCCGCTGACCCTGCGTCAGGGGCGCACCCTGGCGCACTTCCACGGCTTCTACGACCACGGCCGGGCCCTGCCCTCGCTGGCCGCCCTCGAGCCGGAGCCGGTGCTGTGGATCTCGCCCGACGACGCGACCGCGCGCGGAGTCGCGGAGGGCGCCCGGATCCGCGTGTTCAACGAGCGCGGCGCCATGGAGGCCCGCGCCCGCGTCACCGATCGCGTGCCCGCCTGCACGGTGTGGATGCGTGACGGCTGGGACGGGCTGAATCGCCTCACCTCGGGCGAGGCGTGCCTGCCCGACGACGCGGTGGACGTGTTCGGGTTCTCGGCCGGTCAGGCCGCGTTCGACGCGGCGGTGGAGGTGGCCCCTGTCTGAGCGCCCCCGCGCTCTGCTCCTCGACTTCGGAGGCACGCTCGACGCCGACGGGCTCACCTGGAAGGAGCGCTTCTTCCGGCTCTGGCACGCGGAGGGCGCGGCGGCCGCCCGCGAGGCGTTCGATCCGCTCTTCTACGCGGCCGACGACGCGCTGGTGGGAACGATCCCGCGCACGCTCTCGTTCGAGGCGACGGTGCGCCGCCTCGCCGCGGGCCTGGCCACGGCGCTGGCGGTGGGCGACCCGCACGCGGCGGACCGCGTCGCCGACCGCTTCCTGGCCGACGCGCACCGGCACCTGCGGCGCAACCAGGCGCTGCTCGAGCGGTGGCGAGGGCGTTACCGGCTCGGGGTGGTGTCCAACTTCTATGGCAACCTCGAGACCGTGTGCCATAATGTGGCGATTTCGCCGCTCCTGAGCGTTATCGTGGACTCCGAGCAGGTGGGCTGCTCGAAGCCCGATCCGCGCATCTTCGCGACGGCTCTGGACGCGCTCGGAGTGGCCGCCGCGGATGCCACCTTCATCGGGGACTCGGCGGCACGGGACATGGCGGGCGCGCGGGCGCTCGGCATGCGGCACATCTGGCTGACCGGAACGCCCGCCCCCGCGGCCGGGCCGTGTTGCCCCGGCGACGCGATGATCCACTCGCTCGCGGAGGCGGAGGCGTTGCTGTCCTGATGGCATCGATCCGGGGAGGCGTCATCGCGGCGGGGGCGGGCAGTCGTCTGCGCGCGGACGGCTGGACGGTGTGCAAGCCCCTGGTGGAGGTGGCGGGTCTCCCCCTC
>DASRHC010000046.1:0-25025 GCA_035650715.1 Candidatus Methylomirabilota bacterium
CCGGGACATTCAGCACACCCTGGACGTGCTCTGGACGCTCGCCGATACTCGCGCCCTACGGCAGGAGGCCGCCCGTGGGTAACACTATTTTGAGGCACCGATCCCGGCGCTCGGTAACACCTACTTCTGAGGCATCACGGCATGGGCCGGAGGGTCCGGTAGAATGCGGGCGTGATCGTCCTGCGCGAGGTCACCAAGCGCTTCGGCCCGAGCGTGGCCCTCGACGGCGTGTCGCTCGAGGTGTCGCCGGGCGCGACCCACGTGCTCCTGGGCTCGAGCGGCTCGGGCAAGTCCACCGTCCTGCGGATCATCCTCGGCCTCGCGGTGCCGGACTCGGGCACCGCGACGGTGGACGGCGTGCCCATCGACGCGCGGAGCCGCGATCGACTGGTCGGCCGCATGGGCTACGTGGTTCAGGACGGCGGCCTCTATCCGCACCTCACCGCGCGCGACAACGTGGCCCTCGCCGCGGACGCGCCGCGCTGGCCGCGCGCCCGGGTCGACGCGCGCATCGCCGCGCTGGCCGGCATGGCCGGCCTGGACGCGGCCACCCTCGGCCGCTATCCCCGCGAGCTGAGCGGCGGCCAGCGCCAGCGGGTCAGCCTGATGCGGGCGCTGCTGCTCGACCCGCCGATCCTGCTGCTGGACGAGCCGCTCGGCGCGCTCGATCCGATCGTGCGCGCGGAGCTGCAGGACCAGCTCGGCCAGCTCTTCGCGGCCCTCGCCAAGACGGTGGTGCTGGTCACGCACGACATCCGGGAGGCGGCCCGCCTGGGCCACACCATCACCCTGATGACGGCGGGCCGCGTGGTGCAGACCGGCACGTTCGCGGACCTGGTCGAGCGCCCGGCCACGTCGTTCGTGCGGCAGTTCCTCACCGCCCAGACGCTGGACGCTCCGGCGCCCGCCTCCCGCTGAACGATGCGGCCGCGGGCGGCGCGCGCAGCGGTCGTGGCCGCGCTCGTGTCGGCCGCGGGGCTCGCGCTCCCGCCCCCGCCCGGGGCGGCGCCCGAGGGCGTCATCCGGGTCGGCTCGAAGTCCTTCACCGAGAACTACATCCTGGCCGAGGTGGTCGCCCAGGTGGTGGAGCGGGTGGGGGAGGCGCGGGTGGAGCGGCGCGTGGGCCTGGGCGGCACCGGGCTCACCCAGCGCGCGCTCGAGTCGGGCGCCATCGACGTCTACCCCGAGTATACCGGCACCCTCGCCCGGGTGATCCTGAAGGACCCGGCGCTCGACACCGAGGACGAGCTCCGCGCGCGTCTGGAGCGCCGCGGGCTCGCCATGAGCGCCTCGCTCGGCTTCGCCAACACCTACGCGCTCGCGGTCCGCGAGGAGCAGGCGCAGCGCCTCGGCCTGCGGACCATCGACGACCTGGCCCGCCATCCGGAGCTCACCGCCGCGTTCACGTCGGGCTTCCTCGAGCGCGAGGACGGCTGGCCGGGGCTGCGCTCGCGCTACGGCATCCGTCTCGCCCGGGTGGAGGTCATGGAGCACGCCCTCGCCTACCGCGCGGTGGCGAGCGGGCAGGTGGACCTGATGGACGTCTTCTCCACCGACGGCCAGCTCGAGCGCCTCCGCCTGCGCCTGCTCGAGGACGACCGGCACTTCTTCCCCGACTACGCGGCGGTGCTGCTGGCGCGCCGGGAGATGACCACGCGCTACCCGCGCACCTGGGCGCGGCTGCGGCAGGTCCTGGAGGGACGCCTGGACGCGAGCCGCATGGCGCGCCTCAACGCGATGGCCGACCTCGACGGCCGGCCGGTGGCCGAGGTGGCGGCCGCGTTCCTCGCGGGCGGCGAGCCCGCTCCGGGTGGCGGCGGGCGGGCGCGAGCCCTGCTCGCGGAGCTGGGGGGGCTCACCCGCGATCACCTGGTGCTGGTGCTGATCTCGGTGGGCGCGGCGGTGCTGCTCGGCATCCCGATGGGGGTGATGGCGGCGCGCTACCGCCGCGCCGGGCAGGCGGAGCTGTCGCTGATCGCGATGCTCCAGACGATCCCCGCGCTCGCGCTCCTGATGTTCATGATCCCGCTCTTCGGCATCGGCAAGGGCCCGGCCCTGGTCGCGCTGAGCCTCTACGCGCTGCTGCCGGTGGCCCGCAACACCTACGCCGGGCTCACCGCCATCGACCCCACGCTGCTCGAGATCGCCTGGGTGCTCCGTCTGGGCCGCGCGCGGAGGCTCCTCCGGGTGGAGCTGCCGCTGGCCTCCATCGCGATCATGGCGGGGGTGAAGACCGCGCTCGTCACGACCGTGGGCACCGCGACCCTGGCCGCCTTCATCGGGGGCGGCGGCTACGGCACCCTCATCGTGCGCGGGCTCGCCCTCGACGACACCGCCACCATCCTGGCCGGCGCGGCTCCCGCGGCCCTGATGGCGCTGGCGTTCCACGCGCTGTTCGAGCTGCTGGACCGGGTGGTGATCCCGCGCGGGCTCCGCACCTGAGGAGCGGCGCTCGCCCGCGGGGGCCCCGGCGCCGCGCTCAGACGGGCGGCTCGAGCAGCGCGTTCAGGCGCCGGCAGAGCGCCAGGATCTCGGCGTGGTCCGCCGGGAACCACGCCCGCAGCCACTCCGGACGGTCCAGGAACGCGAGCGGCGGCTGGCCGGGCCGGCGGATGGCGATGCGGCGCACCAGCCCGCTCGCGTTGATGAAGCTCACCTCGTCGAGCGGGCGGCCGGGGGCGGCCACGCCCGCGGTGATCGGGCAGAGCGCGCGCACCCGCGCGATGGACTCGGCGACGCCGCGCAGGCAGAAGGCGTGGGTGCGCGCGCGCTGCTCCGGGTCGAGCGCGCCGATCACGCCGGTCATGGTGAGGCCGGAGAAGACGGTGTCGTCCACGACGGCGAGCGAGTCGTACCGGCGGTCCAGCACCGCGTCGAGGCCGCCCGGCTCCGTGCTGACCAGGCGATAGCCGCCGGCGCCGTCCTCCTCGCGGGTGAGCCCCACGCGCCGCACCCGCGGGAACCAGCCGGTGCGCGCGTGGAGCGCGCGCGCCACCCGCTCGCCCGCGCGGCCCACGCCGAGCGCGAGGGCGAAGGGCGCGTGCGGGCCCTGCGCGGCGACGCGCTCGACCTGCTCGGCGAGGGTCAGCACCCGCACCCGCGCGCGGTCGGCGGCCACCCGGGCGATCAGCGCCCGCGCCAGCGCGGCGGCCGGCGAGTCGGGGCCGGTCTCGGCGGCCACCTCCTCGGTCAGGTCGTCGTGGACGTAGAAGTGCCGCGGCGTGGGCTGCGCGTACGCGCCGCCGTCCATCGCGATCAGGCGGGGCGGATCAGCGCGAGCGCGAAGTGGTTGGCCGGATCCACGTGCCAGCGGTGCAGCCGGAGGCCGCTGGCATCCAGGAGCGACTCGACGCCGGGGCGGGTGAACTTGTAGGAGCTCTCGGTCCAGATCGCCTCGCCCCGCCGGAACGCGATGGTGAGCCCGAGCCGGCGCAGCCGCACCGCGTGCGCCGCCTCGGCCATCAGGTGCATCTCGATGCGCGCGGCCCGCTCGTTGTAGAACGCTACGTGGCGGAAGGCCTCGGGATCGAAGTCGCCGTCCACGCCGCGGTTGACCACGCGCAGGATGTTGCGGTTGAACTCGGCGGTGACCCCGGCGGAGTCGTTGTACGCGGCCTCCAGGGTCTTCACGTCCTTCACGAGGTCCACGCCCAGCAGCACCCGATCGCCGGGCTCGCGCAGGAGACCGCGCAGGCCCGCCAGGAGCCGGCGCTGCTCGGGCTCGTCGAGATTGCCGATGGTGCTGCCGAGGAACATCGCGAGCCGGCGCCCGGCCGGCGCGGGCACGTGGCCGAGATCGCGCTCGAAGTCGCCCACCACCGCGTGTACGGCCAGGTCGGGGTAGTCGCGCAGCAGCCGCTCGGCGCTCGTCTCGAGCGTGAGCCGGTCCACGTCCAGCGGCACGTAGCGCACCGGCCGGCCGCCCCGGCTCACCGCATCCAGCACCCGGCGCGTCTTCTCCGACGTTCCCGAGCCGATCTCGACGATGTCGTCGGGAAGAAACTGCCCGACGAGGTCGGGTAGAATTTCCGCCAGCAGGGACGACTCGGTGCGGGTCGGATAGTACTCGGGCAGCTCGGTGATGCGCTCGAAGAGGAGCGATCCCGCGCGATCGTAAAAGTACTTGGGGGGTAGGGACTTCGGGCGCGCGGTCATCCCGCGTCGCACGTCGTCCTCGAGCTGTCGCTGTTGCCGCCGCTCGTCCGTGTGCACATCGACCCGGTAGCGCATTGGCATTGACCCTGCTGCAAGCTAGACGCCACACCGGTCGTATGCAAGTGGTCGTGAAAAGTCATCCGGAGGGAGGGACCCCATGGTCGAGACGATGACGGACCGGCTGACCGAGGCGTGGGCCCGGACGGACCGCATCTTCCAGATCCTCGCGCCCGGCGCCTGGCTGGCCCAGCCGATCGCCCTGCGCCATCCGTTCATCTTCTATCTCGGTCACTTGCCCGCCTTCGCGTGGAACCACGTGGGCCACGAGCTGCTGGGCCGGCCCACCTTCAACGGATCCTTCGACGAGCTGTTCTCGCGCGGCATCGATCCCGACGTCGACGATCCCACCAGGTGCCACGACCATCCGGACACGCCGGCGGTCTGGCCGGCGGTGCCGGAGGTGGTCGCGTATCGGGACCGCGTCCGCGCCGCGCTCGTGAACGCGGGCGCCGCGGTAGCCGATCGCGCCGCCACGCACGTGATGGCGCGCGAGGGCCGCGTGTTCGCGATGGTGGCGGAGCACGAGCTGATGCACCAGGAGACGCTGCTCTACATGATGCAGCGCCTGCCCATGGAGCAGAAGGTGCGGCCGGGCTGGGTGCCGCCGCTCGTCACGACGCCCGGCCGTCCCGCCGGCAAGGTGGACGTGCCGGCCGGCCGCGCGGTGCTGGGCGCGCGCTTCGAGGAGCTGCCGTTCGGCTGGGACAACGAGTTCTCCGCGGTGGAGGTGGCGGTGCCCGCGTACCGCATCGACGGGACCCCGGTGACCAACGCGCAGTTCCTCGCCTTCGTGGAGGACGGCGGTTACCGCCGTCCGGAGCTGTGGACGGACGAGGACCGGGTGTGGCTGGGCCACGCCGCCATCGAGCATCCGGTGGTGTGGGAGCTGGAGGACGGCCGGTGGGTCTATCGCACGCTCTTCGAGCGGGTGCCGCTCGAGTCGGTGGGCGACTGGCCCGTCTTCGTGAGCCTGGCCGAGGCGCGGGCCTTCGCGCGCTGGCGCGGCGAGCGCCTGCCCACCGAGGCGGAGTGGCACCGCGCGGCGTACGGCGACGCGTCGCACCGCTTCCCCTGGGGCGACGCGCCGATCACCGAGCGGCACGGCAACGTGGGCTTCCGTCACTGGGCGCCCACTCCGGTGGGCACGCATCCGGACGGGGCGAGCGGGTGGGGCGTGCAGGATCTGATCGGGGACGGCTGGGAGTGGACGAACACCGTGTTCGCGGGCCTGCCCGGCTTCTCCGCCTACATCCCCGGCTACCCGGGCTACTCGGCCGACTTCTTCGACGGCAAGCACTACGTGCAGAAGGGCGGCTCCTGGGCGACCGCCGACGACCTCATCCGCCCGAGCTTCCGCAACTGGTTCCAGGCCCACTACCCGTACGTGTTCGCCAAGTTCCGCTGCGTGGTGGACGGCTGAGAGAGGAAACCTCCGTGAATCGCCTGCTGGCTTCGCTGGTCTGCGTGGGCCTCCTCGCGGCCCCGGCGTGCGCGCTCGCCGCCGCCGACTACTTCATGGGCCACTCGGTCTACGGCTACTCCGGCTACAGCCTGGGCGGCTCGCTCTACATCAATGCGCTGCCGATCGACGCGGAGGTGCAGCTCGACGGCGTGCCCATCGGCAGCGCCAACGATCTCGCGGCGCGGCCGGTGGAGACGCGGCCGGGGGTCCACACGCTCACGTTCCAGGCCGCCGGGTACGAGCCGACCCGCGTGCTGGTGCGGGTGGTGCGGGACTGGACCACCCGGGTGCGGCTCAACATGGTGCCCGCGCGGTCGGTGGCCCGGTAGGCGGACGCGGCGGGACTCCGCGGCGCGGCGGCCCGGCGCGACTACTCGGCGGGCTCGATCTCCACGAAGCAGGAGTTGAAGGGCGTCGCCCCCGCGGGTGACGAGACGTCGGGGGTCAGCAGGTTGGAGCAGCCGCGGGTGTCCTGCCCGCGCTCGTCGAGGGCGAACCACGCGCCCTCCTTGATCGACACCACACCGGGGGCGATCCGGTCGGTGACGCGCACCGGGATCAGGGTGCGCCCCCGGTCGTTGAACACCGCGACGCGCCGGCCGTCCACGATGCCGCGCGCGGCCGCGTCGGCCGGATGCATCCACACGTCGTCGCGGTCCGCGCGCGCGAGCACCGGCTGGTTGCCGTGGATCGAGTGGGTGCGGGCGCGCGACTTCGGCGTCACCAGCCGCAGCGGATGCCGCGCGTCGACCGGCTCCGGGATCCAGGTCGGGATCGGCGGGATCGCGCCGAGGCCGTAGGGATCGGGCCGGGCCGCGATGGCCATCGAGTAGATCTCGATCTTGCCCGACGGGGTGCTGAAGGGGTGCCGCTCCGGATCGCGGATCTCGCGCGCGAAGGCCACCGCGTCGTCGGGGGCGGGGAGCCGGGCCAGGCCCCGGGCCTTGAACGTCTCGTAGTCGTCGATGGTGTTCTGCGTGAGCTCGCGCAGCCACTCGTCCTCGGTCTTGTCGTTGTAGCCGGCGATGCCGAGCCGCTCCGCGAGGGCCGCGCAGATGTCGATATCGTTGCGGCACTCGCCCACCGGGGCGATGGCCTGCTGCATGAAGATCGCGTAGTGGCCCGCGCCGGCCCAGGGAGTGTGGACGTCGTTGCGCTCCCAGAAGGTGGTGGCGGGCAGCACGATGTCGGCGTGGCGCGCGGTCGGGGTGATGAAGTGGTCCTGCACCACCACGAAGTCGAGGCGCTCGACCCCGGCCAGGATCCGCCGCACGTTGGGCAGCTGGTTGAAGAGGTCGCCCGCGCACGAGTAGATCATCTTGATGTCGGCGGGGTAGCCGCCGGCCCGGCCGCGCTCCAGCAGGTCCGCGAGGAGCGGCGAGGACACGCGCGCGTTCACCGGGTTCTCGCCGGTGGGCAGGCCCTGGATGCCGAGGCGGCCGGTGGCCCCGTTGCTGGTCCCCGCGTTGCCGCCCGGGATCCCCACGTTGCCGGTCATCGCGCAGAGGGCGTAGGCCGCGCGGTGGAACTGCTCGCCGTGGAGCGTGCGGCCGGGCGCGTAGCCGGTCTGGAGCGCGGCGGGCTTCGTGGTGGCGTACTCGCGGGCGAGCGCCCGGAGCGTGGCCGCGGGCACGCCGGTGATCGGCTCGGCCCACTCGGGCGTCTTCGGCACGCCGTCCGTCTCGCCCAGCAGGTAGGCGCGGAACGAGGCGCCCGCGGGCGCGCCCGGGGGCAGGTGCGCCTCGTCGAAGCCCAGCACGTGGCGGTCGAGGTAGGCCTGGTCCTGCAGGCCCTCCGCCGCGATGACGTGCGCCATCGCGAGCAGGGCCGCGGTGTCGGTCGAGGGACGGATGAAGATGTGCTGGTCGGCCAGCTCCCACGAGGTGCGGGTGCGGCGGGGATCGACGCAGATGATCTTCGTCCCGCGCTGCCTGGCGAGCTTCAGGTACTGCAGCGTCCCGGTGCCGAAGGTGCCGTCGGCCGGGCTCCAGCCCCACATGACGATCAGCCGCGAGTTCACGTAGTCGGTGGGCTCGCGGCCCGCGCTCTTGTAGTCGGCCTTGGCCCCGTAGGTCTGGCGGACCGCGTAGACCTCGGCCTCCGCCGAGATGTTGGTCCAGAGCTCGGTGCAGCCGCCGAACATGTAGAGCAGGCGCTTCACCGTCGACCGGCTGTGCAGCATCGACAGGCTGCCGGTGCGCGAGCAGTCGAGGATGGCCGCGGGGCCGTACGTGTCGCGGATGCGCCGCATGTGGGCGGCCACCTGATCGAGGGCCTCGTCCCAGCCGATGCGCTCGAACTGCCCGCGGCCGCGCGGACCCACGCGCCGCAGCGGGTGGGTCACCCGGTCCGGATGGTTGAGGCGCTCCAGCTGGCCGAACCCCCGCACGCACGCGTGGAGCGGGGCGACCTCCGGGGTCCACTTCCGCGGGTCGGTGCTGATGCGCACGATCCGCCCGTCGCGCACGTGCGCGTTGACCACGCAGCGGCCGCCGCAGTTGTGCCCGCACGTGCTGGTGACGATGGTCTCGCCGGGCGCGGGGGCCGGGCGGGGGGCTTCGTAGACGATCGGACGGCTCGGCATGCCCGGCCACTGTACCACGGCGCCGGCACGTTCCGCGGGCAGGCCGGTGCTAGACTGCGGGGCCATGGCGCGACGGATCGTGATCGTGGGCGGAGGGCTGATGGGGCTGAGCGCCGCGTTCCACCTCCGCCGCATGGATCCGGGCGCGCAGGTCACCGTGCTCGAGCGGCAGACGGTGGGCGCGGCGGCGTCCGGGGCCAGCGCGGCCGGGGTGCGGGCGATGGGACGCGATCGGGTGGAGCGGGCGCTCGCCCTCGCGAGCCTCGCGCGCTGGCCGGAGCTCGACCGCGAGCTGGAGGCGCCCACCGGATACCGCCGCGGGGGCGGGCTGCGGCTGGCCCTCGACGAGGCGGCGTGGGCCGCGGCGCCCGCGTGGGTCGCCGAGCAGCGGGCCGACGGCGTGCCGGTGGAGGTGGTCGACGCGGCGGGGGCGCGCCGGCTCGCGCCCGGCATCGCGCCCGACTGTTGCGGCGCGGTCCACTGCCCGATCGACGGGCAGGCCGACGCGACGGCCACGGTGACCGCGTTCGCGGCCGCGGCCCGGCGGCTCGGCGCGCGCGTGGAGGAGGGCGCGGCGGTGCGCGGGCTCGTGGTGGAGGCGGGCGCGGTGCGCGCGGTGGAGCGCGAGGACGGCGGGCGTCTGGCCTGCGACGCGGCGCTGCTGACCGCGGGGGCGTGGACGGCGGCGCTGCTCGCGCCGCTCGGCGTGCGGCTGCCGCTCGAGACGCGGCCGCTCCAGATGCTGCTCACCGAGCCGGCCCCGATGGCGCTGGGGCCGGTGCTGGGCGCCTTCGACCGGCCGCTGAGCCTCAAGCAGCTCGACGACGGCGCCTACCTGATCGGCGGCGGCTGGCCCGCGCGGGTGACCGACCACGCGGCCAATCGCTACGCGCTGCTGGACGAGAGCGTGCAGGGGAGCCTCGCGACCGCGCGCGCGGCCTACCCGCCGGTCGCCGGTCATGCGCTCGCCCGCGGCTGGGCCGGGCTCGAGGCCTTCACGCCCGACGAGGTGCCGGTGATCGGCGCGGTCCCGAGCTACCAGGGCCTCGCGATCGCCGCCGGCTTCAGCGGCCACGGCTTCGCGCTCAGCCCCGCCGTCGGCGACCATCTCGCCCGCCTCCTCCTCACCGGCGACGCCAAGCTGGGGTCAGGTCTTACATTCCGACATTTGTCGGAATGTAAGACCTGACCCCGTCCTAGCGGCGGGCGGCGTTGGCGCGGGCGCGGTCCTCGGCCTTGCGGGCGCGGATGGCGGCGATGCGCTCCGCGAGCGGGATCTCGAGGCGCTCGCTCGGCCGCCGGCTGTAGTCGAAGCCGGCCAGGCGCGCGCGGCTGAAGCGGGCGCCGACCGCGCGCTCGATGCTCCGGAGATCCGCCTCCTCCTCGGGCGACATCAGGGTGAGCGCATCGCCCACGGCCTGGGCCCGCGCGGTGCGGCCCACCCGGTGGATGTAGTCCTCGGAGAGCCCGGGCACGTCGAAGTTGATCACGTGGCTCAGCGCCTCGATGTCGATGCCGCGCGCCGCGATGTCGGTCGCCACCAGCACCTGGAAGCGCCGGTCCTTGAATCCGGCCAGCGCGGCGGTCCGCTGCGCCTGGCTGCGATTGCCGTGGATGCGGTCCGCCTTCACCCCGTGCCGGGCGAGGTAGTCCGCAAGCCGGTTGGCGCGATGCTTGGTGCGGGTGAACGCGAGCACGCTGCGGGTGCCGGGCTGCTTGCAGAGCTCCACGAACAGCGCCGACTTCAGCTCCTGCGGCACCGGATAGACGGTGTGGGTGACGCCCGTCGCGGGCGCGGCGGCCCGCTCGATCTGCAGCGCCACCGGATCGCGCAGGATGTCCCGGGCCAGCGCCACGATCGGGCCGGGCATGGTGGCGGAGAAGAGCAGGGTCTGCCGCTGGGCGGGCAGCTGGCTCAGGACGCGGCGGATATCGGGCAGGAAGCCCATGTCGAGCATCCGGTCCGCTTCGTCGAGCACCAGCACCTCCAGCCCGTCGAGCCGCGCGTACGGCTGGCGCAGGTGATCGAGCAGCCGGCCCGGAGTGGCCACCAGCACGTCCACCCGGCGCCGGAAGGCCTGCTCCTGCGGGCCCATGCCCACGCCGCCGAAGACGGCGGCGCCGCTCACGCGGGTGAAGCGGGCCAGGTCGCGCCGGTGCTCGTCGATCTGGGCGGCCAGCTCGCGGGTGGGCGCCACCACCAGGGCGCGAATGGTGCCGCGCGGCTTCGCGATCAGGCGGTGGAGGATGGGCAGCAGGAACGCGGCGGTCTTCCCGCTGCCGGTCATGGCGCAGGCGAGCACGTCGCGGCCGGCCAGCACCGGCGGGATCGCGTCGCGCTGGATCGGGGTGGGGGACTCGAAGCCCAGCGCGGCGATGCCGCGGAGCAGGTCGGGATGAAGAGTGAAGTCGGCGAACGACATGGAGCGAGTGACCTCGTGCGGGCAGGGAACCGGGCCCGTGGCCAGTCTTCCGCGGTGATCTGGACGCGCCCCACGATGCGGAAGTGGACGGGAAACGCGGTCTGCGAATGCAGGACTGCTAGACGACTACGGACAGCATACACGCTCTTCCCGCGGACGTTCAGATATTTCCGCGGGGAGATATTTCCACGGGGTTACTTCCGCGCGGCGGCGTCTCCGCGGGCCGGAGCGGCCGGACTACTCGGCGCGCTGGGCCATCCGCTCCGCGATCTCGGCCTCGAAGAGGGCGAGCGTCAGCGGGCACGGCGGCTCGTTGGTGTCCATGTACTGGCACTCGGTCTCGCTGCAGCGCACGTAGAGTTTGCCGTTGCCGCCCAGCGACTGGCGCCGGCGCAGAGAGATGGAGACGGTCTCGGAGACGACGTTGCACTGAAACGACTTCGTGGGAGTTCGGGGCACGATGTTCCTTTTCTCCCGGCCGTTGCGACCGAGGGCTCCAGTATACGTTATTTTTCGACCGTCGCGCGCTCGATGGCGAGCAGCTTCGGAAGCCCGATCACGTCGAGCATCTCCTTCTCGGTCGATCCCCACTCGCGCCGCGGCCGCCCCGCGCCGAATCCGTCCACGAGATCCCGGTAGACCGCCCTCCACGCCTCGTACGCGGCCAGCAGGGGCGTCGAGGGATCCGCCACGATCCGGTAGCCGAGCCCGCCCAGCTCCGCCAGCGTCATGCCGAGCCCGGCGAGGCCGCCGCGACCCGTGAGGTACATGAGAGGCCCGCCCAGGCGCTGGGCGATCGCGCGCAGCTGCTCGGGGGTGTGGGCCATCGAGAGCAGGATCACGTCTGCGCCCGCCTTGCGGTAGCGCTCTCCGCGCCGGAGCGCGTCGTCCATGGTGCTGGCCCGCACCGCATTGGTGCGCGCGATGATGAGAAAGTCCGGGTTGCGCCGCGCCGCCACCGCCGCCTCCACCTTCGCGGCCATCAGCTCGGCCGGGATCATGTGCTCGATCCCCGCGTGGTGGTGGGCCCGCTTGGGCACCAGCTGGTCCTCGATCTCGATGGCCTGGAAGCCGGCCGCCTCGCTCATGCCGATGGTGCGGTGCATGTGCATGGGATCGCCGTAGCCGCAGGCCCCGTCGAGGATCAGCGGCAGCGAGGACACCGCGCCGATGTCGATCGCGGCCTGGCACATCTCGGTCAGGTTGAGATTGGCCTCGAGCGCCACCTTCAGATAGCCGGTCGAGCCGCCGCCCAGGTACCCGGCCGGGAAGCCGGCCGCCTCCACCATGCGGGCCATCAGCGGGTTCAGCACGAGCGGCGCGGTGACGGGCAGGGGACCGTTGAGGAGGGCGCGGAGCGAGGGGCTCACCGCGCGGCCCTCACACCGCGAGGAAGCCGCCGTCCACCACCAGCTCGGTGCCGGTGATGTAGGAGGCCTCGTCGGAGGCGAGGAAGAGCACCGCGTGCGCCACCTCTTCCACCCGGCCCTCGCGGCGCAGCGGCACCGCATCCAGGAACGGCTTGCGCCACGCGGGGTCGGCGGAGACCTTGGAGGTGCGCATCGGCGGCATGAACCCCGGGTGCACCGAGTTCACGCGGATGCCGTCGCGCGCGTGCTGGACCGCGGCCGACTTGGTCATGATCCGTACCGCGCCCTTGGAGGCGTTGTAGGCCATGTGCAGGCGATCCTGGCCCACGAAGCCGGAGATGGACGAGATGTTGACGATGGCCCCGCCGCCCCCCTGCCGCATGGCGGGCACCGCGTGCTTCATGCCGAGGAAGACCCCCTTGGCGTTGACGCCCATGATGAGGTCCCAGGCCTGGCTGCTGGTGATGTCGGGGTCGGACGAGCCGCTGACGCCCGCGTTGTTCACCAGGATGTCGAGCCGCCCGTAGGCGGCCACCGTGTCGCGGATCACGTCCTGCCACCCGCGCTCGTCGGTGACGTCCAGGCGGGCGAAGCGCGCCCGGCCGCCGTTGCCGGTGATCTTCGCGGCCACCTGCTCGCCGGCCCCCTGGTCCACGTCGGCCACCACGACCGCGGCGCCCTCGCGGGCGAAGATGAGGGCCTCGCTCTCGCCCATGCCGTGCGCGCCGCCGGTGATGATCGCGACCTTTCCCTCGAGCCTCATGGGATCTCTCCTGGTTCGGTTCGGGTGTCCGTGAGCGTTGCTGCAGGCGAGGCGACTATAGCCCGTCGCGCCCCGCGCGGGCAATGCGCGCCGCGTGCTCGAAACCGCCGCGGGGCTCCGCGGCGCGGAGGTATACTCCTGCGCGGTGGGGAGCACGTCATGCGCGCGGTGATCTGTCACGCCTGGGGCGCGGTCGAGAGCCTGACGGTCGAGGACGTCCCCGCGCCGACGCCCGCCGCGGACGAGGTGCTCATCGACGTGCGGGCCACGTCGGTGAACTACGCCGACTCCCTCATGGTCGCGGGCAAGTACCAGACGCGCCCGCCCTTTCCCTTCAGCCCCGGCCTCGAGACCGCGGGCGTGGTGGCGGCGTGCGGGGCGCGGGTCACGCGCTTCCGGCCGGGCGATCGCGTGATGGCCACGCTGGCGTGGGGCGGCCTCGCCGAGCGGGCGGTGGCCAGGGAGGCCGAGACCTTCGCGATCCCCGACCAGATGTCGTTCGAGGAGGCGGGCGCGTTTCCCATCGCCTACATCTCGAGCGACGTGGCCATCCGCTGGCAGGGCCGGCTGGAGGCGGGCGAGACGCTCCTGGTGCTGGGCGCGGCCGGCGGCGTCGGCCTCACCGCGGTGGAGATCGGCAAGGCGATGGGCGCGCGGGTGATCGCGGGCGCCAGCACCGCGGAGAAGCTCGCGGCCGCGCGGGCCCACGGAGCCGACGAGGGGATCAACTACGCGACCGAGAATCTCACCGAGCGGGTGATGGCCCTCACCGGCGACCGGGGGGCGGACGTGTGCTTCGATCCGGTCGGAGGCCCGCTCGCCGACGCCGCGCTCTCCGCGCTCGGCTGGGGCGGCCGCATGCTCCTGGTGGGCTTCGTGGGCGGCGTGCAGCAGATCCCGGCGAACCGGCTGCTGGTGAAGAACCGGTCCGCGCTCGGCTGCTCGCTCCGCTACTACCGCAATCGCGCCCCCGACAAGCTGGCCACCTCGGTGGCGGCCCTGATGGGCTGGTACCGCGAGGGTCGGCTCAAGCCGCTGGTGACCCACCGGCTGCCGCTCGAGCGCACGGTGGAGGCGATCAGGCTCCTGACCGACCGCAAGGCGCACGGCAAGGTCGTGGTGGTGCCGAACGCGACCTGACCCGATGCAGATCCGCACCGCCGCGCACGGCCCGCACGTGGTCGTGGTCACGATCGACAACCCGCCCCGGCTCAACGCGATGACGCGGGCCATGATGGCGGACCTGGCCCGGATCTGGGACGAGCTCGAGCGCGGACCCTGCCGGGCCATCGTGCTCACCGGGGCCGGGGAGCGCGCCTTCTGCGTGGGCGCCGACATCAGCGGCGATCTCAGCGCGTCGCCCGAGACCGCGGCGGTGGTGAGCCACGCCCTGCTCAAGTACCACGCGACCTCCAAGCCGATCATCGCGGCGGTGAACGGCGACTGCGTGGGCGGCGGCGTGGAGCTGCTGCTGGCCACCGACATCCGCGCCGCCGTCCCCCACGCGCGCTTCGGGCTGCCCGAGGTGAAGTGGTCGATCTACCCCTTCGGCGGCGCCACCGTGAAGCTGATCCAGCAGATCGGCTACGTGCACGCGATGGACCTGCTCCTCACCGGCCGGCTGATCGACGCGGCGGAGGCGGCGCGCCTGGCGCTGGTCAACCGGGTGGTGGCGGCGGACGCGCTCCTGCCCTGGGCGCTCGAGACCGCGGAGACCATCGCGTCCCACAGCCCTTCCGCGGTGCAGGCGGTGAAGCGGCAGATCAGCTCCACCATCGCGGACCACGCCCGGAGCCGCGAGGCGCTGGACCAGGCCCTGGGCGACCAGGTGCGGGCCAGCGCCCATTTCCGGGAAGGGGTGGCCGCGTTCCGCGAGAAGCGTCAACCCCGCTACGACTGAGGTCATCGCATGAGTCCGACCACCGCGCCCGTGCAGGTCCACATCCGCGTCCCCGGCACCGCTCCGATGCCCGAGCTCATGCGCCTGATCCGGTCGATCGAGGACGCCGGCTTCGACGGCGCGGGCATCCTCGACAGCCAGATGCTCTCGCGCGACACCTTCGTCACGCTCGGTCAGGCCGCCACCCACACCAGCCGGCTCGCGCTCTTTCCCGCGGTCACCAACCCGTTCACGCGCCACGCCTCGGTGCTCGCCTCCGCGATCCAGACCGTGGAGGAGCTGGCCCCCGGGCGCGTGAAGTTCGTCATCGGCACCGGCTACACCTCGGCCAGCACCATCGGGCGGAAGCCGGCGACGCTCGGGGAGATGCGCGAGTGCATCGACGTCGTGCGCACGCTGCTCGCGGGCGAGAGCGCGCGCTTCGGCGAGACCGCGGGCCGGCTCGGCTACGCCTCCGGCCGGCGGGTGCCGGTGCTGATGGCCGCCTCCGGCCCCAAGGCCATCGAGCTCGCGGGGGAGGTGGCGGACGGCGCGCTGCTGCTGGTGGGCGCCAACCGGGGCATCGTGACCCGGGCGCTGGAGCACCTGGACCGCGGGGCGAAGAGGGCCGGGCGCCGCGTGGAGGATCTGGAGGTGATCTGGGCGGTGCGCACCGCGACCCTGCCGACCACCGCGGCCGCGCTGCGGGAGGCGCGTCCGACCGCGGTGCACTGGGGCATCCTCCGCTGGGGCGGCTACTGGCTGGAGCCAGCCGGCCTCCGGCTGCCGCCGCTCGAGGTGCCGGACGCGGTGTGGAAGGTCTACCCCGATCTCTCGCACGCCCACGACTGGGAGGCCGCGATCGAGGCCACGTCCTTCGTGCCCGACGAGGTGGTGGCGCAGCTCTGTCTCGCCATGGGGCTGGTGGGCACGCCCGCGGACTGCGCGGCCCGCATCCGCGAGCTGGCCGCGCTCGGCGTGCGCAACCTCTACCTGATGCCGCTGCTGACCTTCGCCCCGCCCGAGCGCGAGATCACCGCGTTCCGTGAGACCATCTTCCCGACCCTCACCCGCGCCGGCCTCCGCTAGGCCGGGGTCAGGTCTTACATTCCGACATTTCTCCGCGTCAGGCGTAGCACGCCCACTGGCGGAAATGTCGGAATGTAAGACCTGACCCCTCAATCGCGACCCCGCAGTTGCTCGGCGAGGCGGAATTTCTGGACCTTGCCGGTGGAGGTCAGGGGCAGGGCCTCGCGCGCCATCACGTGGATGGCCTGCGGCACCTTGTAGGCGGCGAGCGCGTCCTTGCAGAGCGCGCGCAGGACGTCGGGCTCGACCGCGCGGCCGGGCCGGGGGACCACCACCGCGACCAGGATCTCCTCCTTGCGCGGATCGGGCACGCCCACCACGTAGGCCTGCTCGACCGCGGGGTGCCCCAGCAGCACCTCCTCGATCTCGGCCGGGGCCACGTTGATGCCGCCCGTCTTCACCATCTCCTTGATGCGTCCGCGGAAGCGGAGCCGGCCGTCCTCGCCCACGAAGCCCAGGTCCCCGGTGAGCAGGAAGCCGTCGGCGTCGAAGGAGGCGGCGTTGCGCTCCGGATCGGCGTAGTAGCCGGGCGTGAGCCGGCCGCGCACCAGGATCTCGCCCACCTCGCCGGCGGGCAGCGGCCGCCGGCTCTCGCGGTCGACCACGCGCACCTCCTGGCCCGGCAGCGGGAAGCCCACGGTGGTGCGCCGCACCTCGGGCGGATCGTGCGCGTCGGTCACCGAGCAGTTGCCGTAGCACTCGGTGAGGCCGTAGACGTTGCAGATCTCCCGCGCGCCCAGGTCCATCACCATCTGCATGGCGGCGGGCGATCCGATGGCGGCGCCGGTGCGGAGCGACGAGAGATCGCGCCGCGCCCGGTCCGGGTGCTCGGTGAGGGCGAGTGCGATGTTGGGCGTGCCGTAGTAGACCGTGCACCGCTCGCGCTCGATGAGGGCCAGCGCCGCCCCCGGCTCCATGTGCTCCTGCAGCACGATGGTGCCGCCGTGGGTCATCACCGCGAAGAGCGCGTTGGCGCACCCGAAGCTCCAGAAGAGCGAGATGCCCATCCACATCCGGTCGGCCGGAGTCAGGTGCTGGCGCTCGCCGATGTGCCACATGTTCTCGATGAGCCCGCCGTGCGCGAGCTGCACGCCCTTGGGGGTCGAGGTCGTGCCCGAGGTGTAGAGGATGCAGCCGATGTCCTCCGGCGTCACCGCGCGCTGGGCCGCGGCCAGCGCGGCGTCGTCGACCCCGGCGCCCCGGGCCACCACCGCGTCGAGCGAGGGGAGCGCCCCGGGCGGGACCGCCGCGGCCTCGCCGCCGCACACCACGACCCGGCCGAGGCGCGGGAGCCGCCCGGAGCCGGGGCCGCCCATCTCGGCGAGGCTCTGGAGATAGTCGTGGCTGCCGAAGCGCGGCATCGTGAACAGCACCGAGGCCGCGCAGTGGCCCAGCACGTACTCGAGCTCGCGCGGCCGCGACCACGTGGAGATCGGCACCAGCGTCGCGCCGAGCAGCGTGACCGCGAAGTCGATCACGAGCCACTCGGGGCGGTTGCTCATGAGGAGCGCCACCCGGTCGCCGCGACGGACGCCCAGCCGCAGGAGCCCGCGGGCGAGGTCGCGCGCGCGGGCGCGCGTCTCCGCGTAGCTCCAGCGCACCCGGCCGGTCTGATCGACGACCAGCTCGTGCCCGGGCTGGCGCGCGGCCATCTCGTCGAGCAGCGCGGGGATGGTGCGGCTCTCGGGCGGACGCATGGCGGTCGAGCGCTAGCGGGCGTCGATCGCGGGCGCGCTCAGGCTGGATTCCCGGCGCCCCACGTGCTCGACCCAGCGCGGCTCGGGCCACGAGGGGCAGTTCTCCGCGATGTCGCGGTAGGCCGGGTAGTGGCGGATCAGGTCGTTGATCTCCACGCACGGATCGGGCGGATGGCCGGCCGGCACCCCGATCTGGCGCGCGACCACCCCGCGGCGGTACGTCCAGAGATAGGCGTGGGCGTGGAAGAACGCGCGCCGCTCCGTCCAGTGCCAGCCGACGGCCAGGATCTTCACCGCCTCCGCGTTGGCGTCGAGCTCCCGGCGCTGCTGCTCCACCTCCCACGTGGCGGTGGCGGCCTCGTCCGGCGGGCGGCGATAGGCGTGGCCGAGCACCCAGTGGGCCAGCTCGTGGGCGAGCAGGAAGTCGCGGCTCTGGCCGGCGGGCAGCGGCTCCAGCATGTCCGGCCGGATCGTGATGATCCCGCCCGGCCGCACCGCCCCGCCGCCCGGACCGTCCTGCGCCCCCACCAGGAACGTCACCGCGCTCACCTCGTAATGGGCGGTGACGCGCTTCGCCACGCGCTCCCAGAGGTGCAGCTGCGTCCGCTGGGCGGGAGTCAGATGAGTACAGCCCGCGAGGGCGAGCAGGAGGGCGAGCCAGACGCCGCGGCCGGCGGGGCGCGACATACGCCGCGAGCCTACTTCACGTAGTGATCCCGTGCCAAGGGCGGCGTGACCGCGTCGCCGCGGAACTGCACGGTGAGGACCACCTCCACCGAGTGGCCGAGGGCCAGCCCCTGGCATCCGATGGCGGCGCGCGTCGGCTTGCCGCGCTCGCCGTAGAGCTCGACCAGCAGGTCGGTGGCGCCGTTGATCACGCGCGGCTGATCGTGGAAGCCGGGCGCCGAGTTCACGAACCCGATCAGCTGCACCGCCTGCTCCACGCGGTCGAGATCGCCGAGCGCGTACTTGATCGCGGCGAGGCTCGAGAGCAGCGCGTAGCGCGCCGCCTCGTAGCCCTGCTCGAGCGAGAGATCGCCGCCCACCACGCCCGGGAGATGCGGCCGGCCGTCGCGCACCGGCGTGGTGCCGGAGAGGTACAGCAGGTTGCCCACCGCGAGGTGCGACACGAAGCGCGCGCCGGAGGCGTTGGCGCGGTACGCGCGATCCAGATCCATCAGCGTGAGGCCGAGCGCGTCCAGCTTGTTCTCGATGTGCATGATGGGGCAGGTGATAGCACGGTTATCCACATCTATTCACAAAACTTTCTTCGTCATCGTCTTGACACATCCCCCACGCCTTCACTAGGCTTCCCGAGTCATGCAGGGGGGTCGCAAGCCGCTGGCGAAAGTGGAAGGCCGCCGATCGTTGCGGCAGAGCGGACTCACCATCGCGTGGCGCGGCACTCCCAACCTCGATGACTGGGTCGCCTACATCGTCAACAAGACCAAGTCGAAGAAGCTCATCCTCGCGGATCAGGTCTCGGAGCGGAAGGTGAAGGCCCTGCTCGCGCGCGCGGCCTCACTCTCGCGGCGCGGCGTGGAGAAGCTGGCGAAGGGCTAGCCCGGGCGAAATCCCGACCAAAAGGGGGCAATCCCGCCCCCGGCCACCCCGGGAGTCGTCTATCCACAGAGTGTGGATAGGCCTGTGCATACCCGCGGGACAGTCTCCGTAACCACCCGTCACATATGGCCGTTCTGAATGGATGGGTCCGGCCGATGGAGCCGGGGCAGCCGCCCTCTTTGGCCCGGTTTACGCATGCGGCCGCCTCCGGCCCGGGGGCTAGAGCGGGATGGCCAGGAGCGTGTCGACCCGGCTGCTGTCGCAGACCACCACGCGCTCCCGGAAGCGCAGGGTGCCGTCCTCGTCCACCATGACGTCCACATAGCGGCCGGTGGCGAAGAGATCCATGGTGCCGTCGCGCATCACGCGCACCACCAGGAACGGCGTCTCCGCGCGGATCGCGCCGTCTCCGCCCGCGTCGAGCGCGGGCAGGCCCACCAGGTGCCGGTAGGCCTGGCGCTCGTAGATGTTGGCCTCGCGCAGCGCGGTCACGCGGTCCTCCAGCATGCCGCGCGAGTCCGCGTACACCAGACCGGCGGGCAGGCCGCGGCGGTAGTTGTCGGCGGAGGTGATCTTGTAGAGGCACGGGTCGGTGAAGAGCGCCGGCCACTGCTCGAGCCGATCGTCGTCGATGGCGCGCGCGTAGGCCGCGTGGAGCCGCGCGACCCGGTCGACCAGCACGCTAGACACCCATGTAGCGCCGGTACGCCTTCCAGAACCCGCGCACCGAGGCCTCGGTGGCGCGCGTCTCCTGCGACTCGGTGCCCTCGCCGCCCATGTTGACCACCGAGAGCACGTCCCCCGCGGCGGCGACCCCGCGCTGCACGAAGCCCCCCACGCAGCCGTCCTCCATCGACACGTAGCCGGCGGGGCCCACCAGGTTCGCCTGCTTGAGGCGGCGGCGGCGCATCGCCTCGTCGTCGTCCGCGAAGCCCAGATAGGTCCAGCAGAGCTCCATCGCCCCCGGGCCCTTCGGCAGCACCTGCCGGACCGCGAGACAGTTGGTGATCTGCTGGAGCACGAAGCCGGGGAACACGGTCAGGATCTGCAGCTGGATGCCGTCGCCGAACTCGTCCACCGCGTCGAGCAGGCTCGGATCGGCCAGGCGGTAGCGCGCCTTCTCGGAGCGGATGCCCTGCTCGCGGTAGGCGGTGCTGGTGCGGTCGTCCGCGCGGTCGATGGTGTAGCTCGCGTGATGGCCGCCGTCGGGGCTCACCACGATGCCGCCGGCCTGGGTCAGGCGGGTGATGCGGAAGGTGCCGAAGAAGGCGTGGAGCAGGCTCGCGTGGTAGGTGTCCTTCACGTTCTCCACGTAGAGCTTCCAGTTGTTGGGCAGCGCCTGGGTGAAGCGGCCCAGCACCCGCACCGGCTTGCCGAGCACGCGGCGGATGCGCCCCCGCACCTCCGCGCCCAGGTACTCCTCGATGGGCGGCGTCTCCGCGGAGAGCGTGGCGAACACGAGGCCGTGGAGGGTGGCGGTCCGCAGCTGGCGGGGGCCGTGGTCGGCCTTGCAGAAGGACGGCGGCATCCCGCCCCGGCCGTTGCTGCCCTTCTCGAACGCGATGCCGACCAGGTTGCCGCGCAGGTCGTAGGTCCACGCGTGGTAGACGCACTGGAAGTGGCTGCCCGCGGTCCCGCCGTCGTCGAGCGCGATGAGGGCCCCGCGGTGCGCGCAGCGGTTCTCGAAGGCGTGGATCTGCCCGTCGGGGCCGCGCACCACGATGACCGGCATCTCGCCCACGAAGGTGGTGCGGTAGTCGCCCGGGCCCGCGAGATCGGACTCGAGGCACACGTAGCTCCAGGTCGGGCCCTCGAAGATGCGCCGCAGCTCGGCCCGGTAGTTCGCCTCGTCCTGGTAGACCCAGTACGGCACCCGCGCGAGCGAGGCGTCGGGCCACCCGCGATCGGAGCCGGGAGTGCTCATGGCGCGGCCGCCCGCCTCACGCGAACGCGGGCATCACCTCGCGGGCGAAGAGCTCCATGGAGCGCAGCACGCGCGCCTGCTCGAGGTCGCCGAACCAGAAGCTGCAGTTGAAGTGGGTGATGCCCACCTCGCGCTGCAGGCGCTGGATCTGACGGATGCACGTCGCGGGCGTGCCGATGACCAGGTAGCGGTCGAGCAGGTCCTCCACGTCGGGCTCCCGGGGGCCGGGCACCGGGATGGCGCGGCCGGCCTCCACCCGCTCGTAGTGGTTCCGGAGGCTCAGGGTCACGCGCATGTTCCAGCGCGCCTCCTCCGCGGCGGCCCGCGCGTCGGTGTCGCTGGTGGTGACGTAGACCGCGCGCTGCACCCCCACCTTGAGCGGCTCCCCCGGCTTGACCTCCGCGACCACCCGGTCGAACAGCCGCCGGAACTCGGCCATCCGCTCCACCGGCACCCCGAAGCCGCCGGTCAGCACGTTGAAGCCGCGGCGCACCGCGCCCTCCACCGAGTCGGGGCTCTGGGCGGTGATCCAGATGGGCGGCCGGGCCCGCTCGAGCTGCGGGAAGATCATGGTCTCCGGGACCTGGTAGAGCTTGCCCTCGTAGGCGAACGGGCCGCCCGCGAGCGCCTTCAGGATGATGTCGACCGACTCCTCCCAGCGCGCGCGCCCGCTCTCGAGCTCGAGCCCGAAGCGCTCGAACTCGTAGTGCTGGTAGCCGCGCCCGAGCCCGATGTCGAGGCGGTCGCCCGCCAGCACCGCCAGCGTGGCGATCTCCTCCGCCACCACCAGCGGGTGGTGCAGCGGCACCACGATGACCGCGGTGCCCACGCGGATGCGCTCGGTGCGCGCGGCGAGGTAGGTGGCGAGCTGCACCGGGCGGGAGAGGTAGCCGTAGGTCGAGAAGTGGTGCTCGGCCAGCCAGATGTTGTGGAAGCCGAGGCGCTCGGCGGCCTGGGCCATCTCGATGGCGCGCCCGTACATCTCCCGGGAGGTCCGGGCCGACGGCGACTGCATCAGGAGGAAGGTGCCGAAGTCCACGGCGGGCATACGGGATGATGCGCCGGGCCACCCGCCCCGGTCAAGCCGGTCCCAGGCCCAGGAGCTCGCGCGCGTTGTCGACCAGCAGGCGCCGCCGCACCGCCGGCGCCAGGCCGAGCGGCTCGAGCGCGCCCACCGGATCGTCGACGCCCATCCGGAACGGATAGTCGCTGCCCAGCACGATGCGCTCGGGCCCGAAGGTCTCGAGCGCGAACGCGGTCACCCGCGGGTGGTGGGTGAGCGAGTCCACCCACACCCGGCGCGCGTAGGCGCTCGGCGGCGCGCCGATCGCGGCGTGCGCGTCCGCGATCGCCGCCCAGCCCTTGTCCAGGCGCGGCAGGATGTAGGCGAACGCGCCCCCGCCGTGCGCGAAGCAGAAGCGGAGCGCGGGCCAGCGCTCGAGCACGCGGCCGAAGATCACGCGCGTCATCGCCAGCGCGGTCTCCAGCGGGAAGCCGGCCACCTGGGTGAGGTTGTCGACGCGGAAGCGCGCGTCGCCCAGGATCGGCGCCTGCGGGTGGACGAAGATCGCGGTGCCGAGGGCGGCCGCGGTCTCCCACACCGGGGCCAGGGAGGCATCGTCGAGATCGCGCCCGCCCACGTTGGTCCCGACCTCCACCGCGGGGAAGCGCAGCTCGCGCGCCACGCGCTCGAGCTCTGCCACCGCGAGGTCCGGGGCCTGCAGGGGCAGGCCGCCCGCGCCCAGCAGGCGCGTGGGGTGGCGGCTCACCAGCTCCGCGATGGCGTCGTTCTGCATGCGACACCACGCCGCCGCCGCCGGCCCCGGCGCCCAGTAGCAGAAGGTCGGCGGGGCGGGGGAGAGCAGCTGGAGGCCGACGCCGGTGCGATCCATGTCCTCGATGCGCCGGACCGGATCGAAGGCGTGCGGCGTCAGCGTGCGGTTCAGCGTGCTGCCGAGGTAGAGGCGGCAGCCGGTGGCCGGGTCGCCCTCGAGCCGCGGCCAGCGGTCGCCGCCCCAGCGGGCCGCGAAGTCGGGCCAGCCGCTCGCGAAGATGTGGGTGTGGATGTCGATCGACGCGGTCATGGGTTGCGCCATGCGCCGCAATGTATACTCCCCCTGCCCATGGGCCCAGCCCTCATTGCCGGCGCCGCCGCGCTGCTGCTCGCGCTCGTGGCCGGCCCCCCGCCCGCCCGGGCTCAGACCCGGCCGACCGGGCTCCTGTTCATGAGCGATACCGCCTACCAGTCGATCCCGCTCGCGGCGCCGCCGCTGCTGGGACAGGTGCCGCCGTCGGTCGACCTCTCGACCCGCTTCCCGGAGCCGGGCGATCAGGGCAATCAGAACTCCTGCGTGGGATGGGCGGTGGCCTACGCGCTCAAGTCCTACCAGGAAGGGCTCGAGCGCGCGTGGGGCACGGGGCCCACCGCCCATCGCTTCAGCCCCGCCTTCGTCTACAACCAGATCAAGAAGGGGCCGGACTGCCAGGGCGGCACCACGTTCGTGGAGGCGCTCAACCTGCTCCGGCGCGACGGCGTGGCGAGCCTCGCCGATTTCCCGTATCGCGACACCGACTGCTCCCGCCAGCCCGACCCGGCCGTCCGCATGGCCGCGCGGCCGTTCGCGATCGCCGACTGGCGGCGCGTGAACGTGCAGGACCCCACCGAGGTGAAGACCCAGCTCGCCTCCGGGTTCCCGGTGCTGATCGGGATGATGGTGGACACCGCGTTCATGCAGCTGCGGGGCGAGCAGGCGTACGCGGGAGCCTCCGGCAAGACCGCTGGCGGCCACGCGATGATCCTGGTGGGCTACGACGATGCCCGCGGCGCCTTCAAGGTCATGAACTCGTGGGGCACGCAGTGGGGCGTCGGAGGCTTCGGGTGGATCACCTACGGGGCCTTCGCCCAGACCGTGCGCGAGGCGTACGTGGCGCAGGACGTGGTCACGGTGGCGCCCCCGCCGGTCACGCCGGCGCCCGTGCCGTCGCCCTCGTCCCGCCCTGCTCCGGCTCCTGCGCCCGGCCCGTTCCCCGCGCCGGCCCCGGCCCCCGCCCCGGTGCTCCCGTCGCCCCGGCCCGCGCCGGTCGCTCATCTCGGGCGGCCGACCTACGTGCACGACCAGACGGTGCCGTCGCCCCGGGGGCCGGTGCGCGGCATGCAGATCTTCGTGCCGGGCGAGCTGCTGAACGCCCAGGGCGAGCGCGTGCACGTGGAGGTGCGCTTCAACTTCCTGAACGGGCCGCCGCTCTACGCGAACCCGCGGGAGACCGTCTACCGCGATTTCGCGGGCCTGGTCGTGACCGGCACCCCGGTGCGCACCGTGGGCAGCGCGCGCGAGGCCCTGGGAGCCCGGCCCATCGAGATCCCGTACTACGCGCTCAACTTCCAGCCCACGAACTACCAGCGCCGCTACGAGCTCACCTTCACCGCGCTCGTGTACGTGGGCAACCGCATGCTGGTGCAGACGGCCCCGATCGACTTCGCCTTCCGGTGGTGAGGGCGGAGGCCGCCGGCTGAACTGGGTCAGACACATGTGAGACGGTCATGAGGTAGAAGAGAGGGGCCGAGTTCCCCGAGGAGGCCCCTCAGATGGCGCACGTCGTTGGGCTGCCCTGGCAGTTTCATCCGCTGGCGAAGTACCCACCGCTGGAGCTGCCCCCGGGGGCGCGAGATCGGCTGCGGGCCCTGACCCTGTGGCAGGCCACGCAGGACGTGCGGCTCGTCGGCCAGACGTTTCAGGTCAGTCGCGCGACGCTCTATCGCTGGCGCGCGCGGTGGGATCCTCCTGATGCCCGGTCGCTCCAGGAGCGCTCCCGCCGCCCGCGCCGGGTGCGCCGGCCGCAATGGTCGCGGCCTCTGGTGCAGGCCGTGCGGCGCGCCCGGGAAACCTACCCGCGCTGGGGGAAAGAAAAGTTGGTCGTCCTGCTTCGGCGCGAGGGCTTCACCCTCTCGGCCTCGACCGTGGGCCGCGTCCTGGCGCACCTGCGCCGGCAGGGGCAACTGATCGAGCCGCGGCCGCGGGCCGTCTCCGCCCACAAACGCCGCCTCGCCCGCCCCTA
>DASRHC010000047.1:0-10891 GCA_035650715.1 Candidatus Methylomirabilota bacterium
GGCGGCGCGTCCTCGCGACCGCGCAACCCGTGCACGGAGGCCGGCCGAAGCGATGAGGAGCCCGAAGCGAATCACGTCGATCCTGTTGGGTGTCCTGACCCTCTGCCCCTGCGCGGCCTGGGCGCAGGCCGGACGCGAGGCGGCCCGGCAGGTGGGCGTCGTCACCACGCTGGCCGGTGACGTCACGGTGGCGCGCGCCACGCTCCCGAGCCCGGTACCGCTGCGGTTCAAGGACGACGTGCTCCTGCGCGACCGTATCGCCACCGCGGAGCGCTCACTGGTCCGCGTCCTTCTCGGCGGGAAAGCGCTGCTCACGGTACGCGAGCTCTCGAGCCTGACCATCACCGAGGAGACGGGACGCTCGACGGTGGACCTCTCCTCCGGGAAGGTCGCGCTGGGTGTGCTCCGGCAGCGGATGCGTCCCGGCGAGGTCATCGAGATCCGGACTCCGAACGCGATCGCCGCCGTCCGGGGCACGGTGCTGGTCGTGGAGCTGATCCCGCAGCCGGGCGGCTCGCCCGGTGCGCCCCGCTACACCACGAAGGTGAGCGTCCTCCACGGCCTGGTCGAGGTATCGGACCCCAACAATCCCGCCGCCCCGCCCGCTCAGGTCGGGACCATGCAGAGCTGGAGCCGCACCGGCAGCGACGCGTCCGTCCTCGTCCCGCTCACTCCGCCCGCCGTGCAGCAGGTCTTCTCGGGCCTGCAGGCCGCGCCCCAGATCACGCAGGGCCCTCAGGAGCTGATCGAGCACGTCACGGCGCGCGAGCAGGCCCGGGCGCTGGCGGTCGCGGAGTTCCTCGCTCCCGAGCCGACCGGCGCGGGCGGCGGAGGTGACGGCAACGCTTCGGGTGCCGCGATGGCCGGCGCGGGCTCCGGCACGATCGCTTCCGGGATCATCGACGCGCCGGTGAGCCCGCTCGTCAGCGGGACGCCGGGCGCCACCGGCGCCGCCAGTGGCACCGGCGGGGCGGTCTCGCCGCCTACCGGCCAGGCCCAGTTCCTCTACAACGGCCAGAGCGTGACCCTTGGCAGCCTCTACACGCTCTCCGGCAGTCAGCGGGAAGCGCTGGACGTGCCGATCCTCGAGGCGGTCAGCAGCGCGCTCGCGATCACCGGGCAGGCCGTGGACATCTCCGGCGCGGCCCGCTTCACGAGCACCGGCTCCGCCCCGCTCCTGTTCCTCGACCCGAGCACGCTCACCGCATCCAGCCTGCTCAGCCTCTCCGGCAGCGCCGACGCGAGCGTCGCGGGGGCCCTCCTCCAGGACCTGGACGGCGCGCTCACCCTGCGGGCCGACTTCCTGCGCCTCACCGGCGCCAGCCACCTCCAGGGCACCGGAACCTCCGCGCTGATCGACCTGGCCGGTACCAGCGCGACGACCACGGCCGGTGTCCTTTCGGCCGGCGGCAGCGCGATGCTCGACCTGCTGAACGCGAGCGCCCCGCTCCTGAGCCTCACCCGCAGCGCGGCCCTCGCTACCGGCAGCAGCCTGGCCGACATCTCGGGGAGCGCCGCCGTGCAGCTCGGTCAGCTCGCCGCCCTCACCCGTAGCACGCTGGCCGTGCAGGGCCACGCGCTCAGCCTGGCCGGCAGTGCCCGGATGACGGTGACGGGCGACCTCTTCCGCCTCGCGGGCGGCAGCGCCATGACGATCACCAACGGCGCGCTGCTGAACCTGAGCGGCGCCTCGATCCTGAACGTGGCCGGCGCCCTGGTGAACTTCCTCGGCAGCGGCAACAGCCTCTCGATCACCAACAACCTGTGCGCGGGAGGCACCTGCACGATGATCGGTACCATCCCGGTGCTGATCACCGGCGGGGGCACCGTGAACCTCGGCCAGAATCCCTTCCCGAACCTGGGGCAGAACGGCAACACGCTCACCCTGTCTCCGAACGCCGCGGTGATCGCGGTGAGCGGCTCCGCGAAGGTCAACCAGGGCCAGTAGGCCCCTGCCGCCTCAGTACTGCCAGGAGAGGGTCAGCGACCAGACGTTGCGGTTGAAGTCGAAGACGGGAAGGTTCGAGTCCGCCACCGTTCGCTGATACTCGGCGGAGAGCGTCAACGGGCACGGCGCGGTGGGGGCGCAGCCGATCACCGTCGGCCCCAGGTTCCTCGCCAACACCTGCTCGATCCGGAACACGTGGTTCTGCTCGAGATCCTCACGCTCCCGGCTGCCGGGATTCACCGCGGGCAGCAGGGTGTTGGCGTGGCGGTAGTGCCGCTGGTGGAGGTCGAAGTCGTACTTGAGCCGGGTGCTGCCCCACGGCAGCGTGTACTGTCCCCCCGCGAGGAAACGGTTGCCCTGGTAGCTGTAGTTCCTGCCATCGGCGTTCTCCAGGTCGAACTGGTAGCCGACCCGGATGTAGTGCCGGTCCTCCGCGAACCGGAAGACGTGGGTGCCCCCGAACATCCAGTTCCGCGCGTCCCGATCCTCCTGGCGGATCTGTCCCGGGGTCGCATAGAAGTCCTTGTCCTGGAACCGGAACAGCACCGTGCTCAGGTGGCGCTTGCTCTCGACCAGGGTGCCGAAGAGCGTGGCGGTGTGGCGCTGCAGGAAGTCGTCGCCGCCCAGCGAGATGTAGTCCCACGAGTACTGCGCGCCGACCTGGAACGGCATCGATCCGATCGCCGCTCGGTACGAGAGCGAGCCCGCCACGAGGTGGTTCTGCACGTTGAACGACGGAAGCCGGTTGTCGTAGGTCTGGAAGAAGGAGTAGGTGACGGTCGACTCCCAGGGCCCGCGGCGCAGCCACGAGTAGTCGAGGCGCAGAGCCGCCAGCTCGCCGGGGCTCGCGGTCTTGCGGTGGCGCACCGACTCCGCGACCGGGTCGTGGCTCGCCTGCGGGATCACCGCCACGTTGCTGTCGTACAGGAAGCCGACCCGCACCTCGGCGTGCAGGCGCCGCTCCGCCTCGCGCGCGGTGGCCAGGGTGTCGCGGAGGCGCTCCGCGGGCCCGGTCAGCGCCGAGCCGGTCTGGAACTTGAGCGCGGCGTCCACTTCCGCCACCGCCTGCTCCGGCAGCCCGAGGATCGCGAGGGTCAGCCCGGAGTAGAAGCGAACCAGCTGCTGGATGTTCGGATTCTGCGAGGTCTCGGCCCGGAACGCCTTCAGCGCGCCCTGGTAGTCCTTCTTGCGGTACCGGATCAGGCCGACGTAGTAGCCGACGCCCTCGGTCTGGGGCCGCTCGTTCAGCACCTGCGTGAGCGGGGCTTCCGCCTGGTCGTAGCGCTCGAGCGCGAAGTAGGCCACTCCCAGCAGGAACAGGATGGACAGGTCCTGGGGGGCCCGCGCGCGCGCCTTCTCCAGCACCTGGGCCGCCTGATCGGTCTTCTGCTGGGCCATCAGGACCAGGCCGCTGTAGTAGAGGGCCTCCACGTTATTCGGGTCCTGCGCCAGGGCCTCCCGCAGCAGCGATAGCGCCTCGTCGTAGCGCCGCGCGTCGTACGCCAGGATGGCCTGGGCCACGAAGACGTCGGCCTCGGTCTGCTGGGCCGAGGCCGGCCCGACCTGGACGGTCAGGAGGGCTCCGCTGGCCGCGATCAAGTCCGCTGCGAGCAGCAGCGCGAGCAGGGCTCGCCGCGTCCGCCTGCGACCGGGTCCGTGGAGGTGGCTGTTCATCGGTACGTGGGGCCAGACCGAGCCGGCCGTCACGTGAGCCGCTACTTTATCGAGAAGGCCCCCGAATAGTCCAATTTTGCGGACGCCGGGGAAAAAGGCTGGCGCAGGGCGTCATCCGCCGGTACTGTGGGCCGGATGAGCCCGAGCGAGCCCCGCGGGGACCTCCTTTCGGAGGCGGTTACCGCCCGTCGGCGGTCGATCATGGAGGGTCTCTCGGAGTTCGTGCGCCAGGACACGGTCAGCCAGCAGCCAGACCGGGTCCGGGCGGGTGCCGAGTGGCTGCTCGGCGCGATGCGGGCGCGCGGGCTCGAGGCGCGCATCATGGAGACCGGTGGAAATCCGGTCATCTACGGAGAATTCCAGGGTGCACGCGCCCAGCGAACGCTCCTCATCTACTGCCACTACGACGTCAAGCCGGCTCCGCCGGCGGGGTGGCTCCAGCCGTCACCCTTCGAGCCCGTGCTCCGGGCGGGGTCCGCCGAGGATGGGGCCCCACCCCTCCCCGCGAGCCAGGTGGCCGACGAGTCGCTCCCTCGCCACCGGCTCTACGGCCGCGGAACTTCCGACGACAAGGGGCCCATCTGGGCCCACCTCACGGCGATCGAGCTCATGCGGACTCTGGGCATCGCCCCCCGGGTCGGCCTCAAGCTCGTCTTCGACGGCGAGGAGGAGATGGGCAGCCAGCACTTCGGGCCCTTCACCGAGCGGCACCGGGACCTGCTCGACGCCGACCTGGTCCTGGTCACCGACGGGCCCAAGGATGCGAGCGGCCGCCCGACGGTGGCCTTCGGCGCCCGCGGCATCCTGTCACTCGAGCTCACCCTCGAGGCCGCCCGCCGCGACGTGCACTCCGGCAACTTCACTGTTCCGAACCCGGCCTGGCGCCTGGTGGGACTGCTCGCCTCCATGGCCGCCCCGGATGGGACCCCCCTCGTGGAGGGGCTGGAGGACGGAGTCGTCCCGCCGACGGCGTCGGAGCGAGAGCTCATGGGTCGCATCCCCCTCGACCGGGCCGCCATCGAGCGCGAGCTGGGGGTGCCGCTCCCTGCCGACTACCTCGAGCGCCTCATGTTCCGCTCGACGCTGACCATCCGGGGGCTCAGGAGCGGGTTCACCGGGCAGGAGGCCCAGACCATCATCCCGCACCAGGCGACGGTGGCCTTCGACGCGCGACTCGTGAAGAACCAGCAGGTCGACGTCGTGTACCGGCGCATCCTCGATCACATCCGGGGGCAGGGCTTCACGGTGATCGAGTCGGCGGATGCGCCGATCCCCGACGAGCTTCGCGGCCGCGCGATCCGGGTGGTCGAGCGCCGTGGGTACGATCCGGCCAAGACGCCGGCTGACCTGCCGATCTCACGGCGGGTGATCGAGTCGGTGGAGCGCGCGCACGGCGGAGAGCCGGCGGTGGTGCTGCCCACCATGGGCGGCAGCGTGCCGCTGTGGGCGTTCACCGATATCCTGCAGCGCCCCACCATCGTGGTCCCCTACGCCAACGCCAACAACCGCCAGCACAGCCCCAACGAGCACCTGCGGCTCGATCATCTCTACCAGGGTGTGTTGACGACCGCCCGCCTGCTGCGCGATCTGGGCTAGGTCGTTTTCGGCCCGGACCGGCGCCGCGGCGAACCGGCGGGGCTCACGAGACCCGTGCCGCGGGCACCTCGGCCGCCGCGGCGCGATCGAGCAGCCACACGAGGCGTCCGGTCTCCGGGGCCACCAGCTGCACCGGTAGCCGCTCGGGGTCGTGCGGCCCCAGTAGCACCTGCTTCAGCACTCCCGCCTTGTCGCCGCCCGTCACCAGGAGCCGCACCTCCGCGGCCCGGTTGAGGATTGGGGGCGTGAGGGTGATGCGCGGCGTGCCGAGGCGCGCCACCACGTGCCCCACCACCCAGCGGCGGCGCTCCGCCAGGGGCTGGCTGTACGGAAAGAGCGAGGCGGTGTGACCGTCGGGCCCCATCCCGAGCAGGAGCAGATCGAAGGCCGGCGGCAGTCCATCGGTCGAGACCGCGAACACTCGGGCCAGCTCCGCCTGGTAGCGCTCGGCCGCCTCCTCGACGTCCGGCAGCTCGCCCTGGATCCGGTGGATCCGCTCCTGGTGGATGTCCAGCGGGTGCAGGAGCGCCGCGGCCGCGGCGCCGAAGTTCGACTCCGGATCGTCCGGCGGCACCGCCCGCTCGTCGCCCCAGAAGAAGTCCACGCGGTCCCAGTCGAGCTGCGTCCGGCGCGGGGCCTGCGTGAGGATCTCGTACATGCGCCGGGGAGTGGAGCCGCCCGACAGGGCCACGCAGAAGCGTCCGCGCTCCGCGATCGCAGCGCGGCCCAGCTCGACGAAATCTTGCGCCGCCGCCTGGCCCACCGCCTCGAGGTCGGGATACCGCCGGATCCTCCTCACCGTCGCCGTTCCTTCACCGCATCGGCCCTCGCCGCCGCGCCTCGACGCCGGACGCGTCGCCGACCAGCACCACGTCCGCCACGCCGATGAACAGCCCGGTGTCGATCACCCCCGGCAGGTCTCGGAGGTCGCGCGCGAACGCGGCGGGGGCCTCGATCGGCCGCACTCCACAGTCCACGATCCAGTTGCCGTTGTCGGTGACGAACGGCCGCCCGGCATCGAGACGGAGCACCGGGCGGCACCCGAGATCCGCGAGCTCGCGGATGGTCAACGGCGCCGCGAACGGGAGCACCTCCACCGGAAGCCGCCCGCGCGAGCCGAGCACTGGCACCAGCTTCTCGCGCCCCGCGAGGATGACGACGTGACGCGAGGCGGCAGCCACGATCCGCTCGCGCACGAGGGCGCCGCCGTAGCCCTTCATGAGGTCCAGGCGCGGATCCACCTCGTCCGCGCCGTCCACGGTCAGGTCGAGCTCCCCCTCGTCGAGGCCGGTCAGCGGCACGCCCAGCTCGCGGGCCAGGCGACCGGTGGCCTCCGAGGTCGGCACGCCCCGGACCCGCAGGCCCGCGCGGATCCGGGCCGCCAGGGCGCGCACGAACGCGGTGGCGGCTCGCCCGGAGCCGAGGCCCAGGCGCATACCGTCGTGCACCTGCGCGAGCGCGTGGGCGGCAAGCCGCTCGAGCGGGCTCGGATCGGACGCGGCGGGCGTCGCCATCGCGGGTCAGGCCGGGCGGTGCCGCGGGCAGATCGCCGTGCCCTCGCCCAGCTGCACGAGGAGCTTGCTCACCAGCGCGGTCCAGCCGGTCTGGTGACTCGACCCCACCCCGGCGCCGGTATCGCCGTCGAAGCACTCGTAGAACGGGATGAGGTCACGCCACCGTGGGTCGGCCTGGAACTTCTCGACCGCGCCGAACACCGGTCTCCGCCCGTCCGCGCCCCGCCGAAAGATCCGCACCAGACGCCGCTCGAGCTCCGTCGCCACCTCGCAGAGCGACCGGAGCCGGTCGGAGCCGGTGGGGCACGCCACCTTGAGGTCGTCATGATAGAAGTGGTCGAGCCGCTGCAGGCTCTCGATCAGCAGCACGTTGACCGGGAACCAGATGGGACCGCGCCAGTTCGAGTTGCCGCCGAAGAGACCGGTGCGGGAGTCGCCCGGCTCGTACGTCACCCGGTACTCCACGCCCAGCACCCGCTCCACGAAGGGATGCTCGGCGTGGTGGCGGGAGAGTGACCGCACCCCGTACGGCGAGAGGAACTCGCGCTCGTCCAGCACGTAGCTCAGCACACGTGGCAGCTGCTCGCGCGTCACGATCGACAGCAGTCGGCGCACCCCGCGGCCCGGGGCTTCTCGAAATTCGACGTGCTCGCGAAAGTCGGCATGATGGTCGATGAACCACTGCATGCGGCGCCTGAACCCGGGCAGCCGGTCCACGATCTCGGGCTCGAGGATCTCGGTCGCGAACAGCGGGATCAGGCCGACCAGCGAGCGGATGCGCATCCGGCGGGTGGCGCCTCCCGGCAGCCGGAGCACGTCGTAGAAGAACCCGTCCTCCTCGTCCCAGAGCGAGCCGTCGTCCTCACCGCCCCGATGGTCCATCGCGTGGGCGATATAGACGAAGTGCTCGAAGAACTTGCTGGCCACGTCCTCGTAGGCCGGATCTTCCTCGGCCAGCTCGAGCGCGATCCGCAGCATGTTGAGGCAGTACAGCCCCATCCAGGCGGTCCCGTCCGACTGATCCAGGTACCCGCCGGTCGGCAGCGAGGCGGACCGGTCGAAAACCCCGATGTTGTCGAGCCCGAGGAAGCCGCCCTGGAACACGTTCCTGCCGTCGGCATCCTTCCGGTTCACCCACCACGTGAAGTTCAAGAGCAGTTTGTGGAAGACCCGCTCCAGAAACCGGCGGTCCCCGACGCCCCGACGGCGCTTTTCGACCTTGTAGACGCGCCACGCGGCCCACGCGTGCACCGGCGGGTTCACGTCGCCCAGGTCCCACTCGTAGGCCGGGATCTGGCCGCTCGGATGCATGTACCATTCGCGCAGGAAGAGGACGAGCTGATCCTTGGCGAAGTCGGGATCGATCACCGCGAGCGGCAGCATGTGGAAGGCCAGGTCCCACGCTGCGTACCACGGATACTCCCACTTGTCCGGCATCGACACGACGTCCTCGTTGTAGAGGTGCGTCCACTCGTGGTTGCGCCCGCGGAGCCGCTGGGGCGGCGGAGGCGGATAGGCCGGATCACCCTCGAGCCAGCGCCGGACGTCGTAGTGGTAGAACTGCTTGCTCCACAGCAGGCCGGCCACGGCTTGACGCAGGATCGCGCGCGCGTCGGCGTCGAGCGCGGGAGGGATCAGGGTGTCGTAGAACTGATCCGCCTCGCGCTGCCGTTGCGCGAAGAGGGCCTCGAACTCCGGGCCGAAGGGCCGACCGTGAGGCGGGACGTTGGCCAGCCGCAGCCGCACCGACCTCGTCTCCCCGGGAGCGAGCCGCAGACGATAGTAGACGGCGGCCTTCGTGCCCTCGCGCGCCGGGTTCACCGCCTCGGCCCGCCCGTGCACCACGTAGGCGTCGAAGGCGTCCTTGACGTACGGGGTCCGGTTGGGCACCCGGAAGAGGCGCTCGAAGTTGGTCTCGTTCTCGGTGAAGAGCAGCTCGGGGCTGCCCTCCACCGAGAGCCAGCGCAGGCCGAGGGACTCGTGCTCGGCTTCGATCACGCCCGGCGCCTTCGCGGCCAGCCGCGGGCGCGGGCGGCCCGCCGCCCACGACCAGGTGTTGCGAAACCAGAGCGTCGGCAGCAGGTGGCACTCGGCGGCCTCGGGCCCGCGGTTGGTCACGCTCACCCGGATCAGGATGTCGTCGATATCGCACTTGGCGTACTCGACCACCACCTCGAAGTAGCGGTCCTCGTCGAAGACGCCGGTATCGATCAGCTCGAACTCGGGCGCGCCGCGGCCGCGCCGCCGGTTCTCCTCCACCAGGCGCGCGTAGGGGAACTCGGCCTGCGGGTACTTGTAGAGGTACTTCATGTACGAGTGCGTCGGCGTGCAGTCGAGGTAGAAGTAGTACTCCTTGACGTCCTCGCCGTGGTTGCCCTCGTGGCCGGTCAGGCCGAAGGCGCGCTCCTTCAGGATGGGATCGCGGCCGTTCCAGAGGGCGACCGCGAAGCAGAGCCGCTGGTGGTTGTCCGAGAGCCCGCCGAGCCCGTCCTCGCCCCAGCGGTAGGCGCGCGAGCGCGCCTGATCGTGGGGAAATGCCTCCCAGGCGCTGCCGTCGGCGCTGTAGTCCTCCCGTACCGTGCCCCACTGGCGCTCGCTGAGGTACGGCCCCCAGCGCTTCCAGTGCGCCGACCGCTCAGCCGCGGCGCGAAGCCGCCGCTCCTCCGCCGTGGTGTCCATGGTCGTCCGGTGCGATGTTGCGGACCGACGCGATTCGTCGGGCCACGAAATCCCGCGTGTGGCGCGGCTCCCGTCCCGGCGTCCCCGCGAGATCGGCGGCGAGGCGCTCCAGATCGGCGGTGGTGTCCACGTCGAACCACGCGGGCAGACAGGCGGCGCGGAGCCCGAGCCGCTGCGCGCGCTCCAGGGTGCGGGTGAGGACCGTGGACGTCGACCACGGCATGTTCTCGAACAGGGCCGGGCACGGGGTCCGCAGCCCCACCAGATAGTACCCGCCGTCCTCGGTGGGGCCGAGCACCAGGTCCACGTCCGGCGCCATCACCAGGCTCACCGCCTCGTCCAGGCACTCGCACGGCAGCGTCGGAACATCCGTGCCCATCACCAGCGCCGCCGCGTGGCCCAGCGCCAGCACCTCGGCGAGCAATCGCGACTGGCGCGCGCCCAGATCAGGTCCTTCCTGCGCGAGCAAGGCGAAGCCGGGCGCGATCTGCTCGAACTCGCTCCGGGCCTCCGGCGGAGAGTACCCGATCACCGGCCGCGCCCCCGCCACCGCCCGGACGCGATCCACCGCGTCCAGCAGGAAGCACCGCGCGAGCTCCGCCGCCTCCGGTGGTCGCAGCGGCGGGCAAAGACGCGTCTTCACCGCCCCCGGGCGGGGCGCCTTCGCCATCACGGCCAGGCCCACCGGCTGATCGATCCGCTCCATGGCGCTCATGATGCCACGCCGCCAGCGCGCTTGCTCCACCAGGGCGTGCGGTTGACCGGCGCCCGACTGCGGCCTACGATTCGCGCGTCTGCACTCGGCCCGACCACCACGCCGCGAGGAGGACGCGATGCCCGACGACTTCGAATACGTCTCCCGGTCCCGCCTGGAATATCGCCACGGCTACCGCCACGCCTATCTGGGCGATGTGCCGGCGCCGGTGATCTACGGCGTGCAGGGTCGCCTGCGCGAGTACTACGGGGTGGCGGAGGGGCCCCCGGTCGCCTCGACGCTCGACCACATCGTGGCCGGGGTCGCCGGGTGAATGTACGGCACCCTGCGCGGCGCCCTGGCAGGGCGCAAGATCCCGTTCGATCGCGACCGCTTCACCGCCGGCGTCGAAGGGCGCATCGTGGGCGCCGGCAAGACCATCCGCATCAAGTCGATCCACGTGACGTACGAGCTGGCGGTGCCGGCGGAGAGCCGTGAGGCCACCGAGCGCGCTCTGCACCTGCACCCCCAGGGCTGCCCGGCCCACCAGAGCGTGCAGGGGGCGATCGACGTGACCTGGGAGGCCCGGGTGCAGTTCGGGGAGCAGACCGCCATTCTTCGCAGCGAGGACGCCGGGCCGCCGCACGCCGTGATGCCTCAGAAGTAGGTGTTACCGAGCGCCGGGATCGGTGCCTCAAAATAGTGTTACCCACGGGCGGCCTCCTGCCGTAGGGCGCGAGTATCGGCGAGCGTCCAGAGCACGTCCAGGGTGTGCTGAATGTCCCG
>DASRHC010000048.1:0-46253 GCA_035650715.1 Candidatus Methylomirabilota bacterium
CCGGGACATTCAGCACACCCTGGACGTGCTCTGGACGCTCGCCGATACTCGCGCCCTACGGCAGGAGGCCGCCCGTGGGTAACACTATTTTGAGGCACCGATCCCGGCGCTCGGTAACACCTACTTCTGAGGCATCACGCCGCCGGCGGCGCGCCGGTCGATCTGGGCGAGGACCTGCATGACGACCTGGCGCATGTCGGCCAGGTTGAACGGCTTCTCGAGCGCCGGCTCGCCGGTCTCGGTCAGGAAGCTCGCGTACTCGTCGATGCCGGTGTTGGCGCTCATGAAGATCACCCGGGGTGGCTGCTCGGGATAGCGCCTCCGGAGCCCCCGGTAGAGCGCGGGGCCCTCGAGACCGGGCATGCGAAGGTCGGTGATCACCAGATCGTACCGGCGCTCCTCGGCGCGGCGCAGGCCCTCGGTTCCGTCCGCCGCGCTGTCCACCTCGTGCCCGTCGCGCCGCAGCACCTCGACCAGCACGTCCCGGAGATTGTCCTCGTCGTCCACCACCAGGATGAGGTGGCGCGGCATCTCAGGCGCGCGCGTCCAGGATGGCCCGGGCGATCAGGCGCGCGCCCTCGTAGCAGCGCTCGGGCGGCTCGAACGAGAAGGCGAGGCGGATGAACCGCTCGCCGCCCCCGTTGGGGAAGAAGGCCGGGCCCGCGGTGTACTGCACGCGGGCCTTCGCCGCGCCCTCGTGGAGCTTGGCGGTGTCGGTGCCGGTGGGCAGCCGGATCCAGATGAAGAAACCGCCCTCCGGCCGGCTGATCTCGACGTCGGTGTCCTTCAGGACCTCCCAGAGCCCGCGCAGCATCGCGTCGCGCTTGGCCCGGTACACGTTCACCAGACGGGCCACGTGGGGCGCCAGGTGGTCGCGCAGGAAGTAGGTCGCCACCCGCGAGGCGAAGGGATTGACCCCGCCGCCGAAGAGGAAGCCCTGGAAGGCGGGGATCATCTCCTTCGGCGCGCACAGCCAGCCCAGGCGGAAGCCGGCCCCGAGGATCTTCGACACCGTGCCCGCGCGGATCACGCGCCCGCCCCCGTCGAGCGCGTAGAGCGACGGCAGGTGCTCGCCCTCGAACCGCAGCTCGCCGTAGGCGTCGTCCTCGAGGATCAGGGTGTCGTACTCCTGCGCCAGGTCGATCAGCTCGCGCCGGCGCTTGAGAGAGAGGCTGGGGCCGGACGGATTCTGGAAGTTCACGATGGTGTAGATCAGCTTGCAGCGCTTCCCCTGCGCGCGCAGATCGGCGAGGTGCTGCCGCGCCACCTCCACCACCAGCCCGTCCTGGTCCACCGGCACGTCGAGCACCCGCGGGCCGTGGCGGCGGATGGTCTGGAGCGTGCCGGAGAAGGTGGGAGCCTCGGAAAGGATCACGTCGCCCGGATCCACGAACGCGCTGAAGGCCAGCGAGAGCGCATGCCCGGAGCCGTTCGCGATGATGAGGTTCTCGGGCCCGACCTTCAGGCCCTCGAACAGGCCGTACTTGTGACACACCAGCTCGCGCAGGCCCCGGTAGCCCTGGGGCTCGCCGTAGGTGAGGGCCTCCGCGCCCTCGGCCTTCATCATCCGCGCGGTCGCCTCGACCAGCTCGTCGTACGGGAACGAGCCCGGGTCCGGGTAGCCGCCGCCGAACTCGTAGAGCGGGTTCGTGACCGGCCGCGCGGCCGGCGGGGCGCCCCAGCCGATGCGGGCCCGAAAAGAGAGCAGCGCGACGAAGGACTCGGGGGCGGTGGTCATCGCGATCGCCTCAGCGCTTCCGGGGAGGAGGTGGAGAGTCCGGGATCAGGCGACGATCTTCTTCTCGCGCAGGCTGCGGATCTCCGCCGCGGACACGCCGAGCTCGCCCAGGACCTGGTCGGTGTGCTCGCCGGCGTAGGGCGCCACCGTGCGGATCGCGGCCGGGGTGGCCGACAGCTTGATGGGCTGCCCGAACTGGGTGACCTTGCCGTGCACCGGGTGGGACATCTCCACCACCATGTCCCGCGCCTGCACCTGCGGGTCGGCGACGACCTCCTCGGGCTCGTAGACCTTCCCCACGCAGACGTCGGCCTTGACGAGGAAGTCGTACCACTCGTCCCGGGTGCGGGTCCGGATGATGGCCTCGATCTCCTCCCGGCACTTGACTTCCTCCGCGTTGGCCGCGCGCACGAACTGGTCGGGCCGGCGCGCGAACCGGGTGAAGTCGGGCCGGTTGATCGCCTTGCAGAAGTTCTCCCAGAGCCAGGGCTCGGTGCACCCGATCGTCAGGTACTTGCGATCCTTCGTCTCGTACACCGCGTAGTAGGGATACGAGCCGCCCAGGAAGCCCTCTCCGCGCCGGGGCGCCATCCCGTCGCTCCAGAAGAAGCGCATGTTGGGGGTGGCGGCCAGGAGGGCCAGCGAGGTGTCGAGGTAGGAGACGTCCACGTGCTGGCCGCGGCCGGTCCGCTCGCGGGCGAAGAGCGCCATCATGATGCCGAGCGCGCCGTGCATGCTGGCCCCGCCGTAGTCGGCCACCAGGTTGAGCGGGAAGACCGGCTTGCGGCCGGGCTCGCCGATCAGGTTCAGCACGCCGGCCAGCGAGAGGTAGTTGCCGTCGTGGGCCGGGTAGTCGCGGTAGGGGCCGTTCTGGCCGAACCCGGAGAGCGAGCAGTACACGAGGCGCGGGTTCATGGCGGAGAGCGTCTCGTAGTCGCCGCCCAGGCGCTTCATGACCCCGGGGCGGAAGCCCTCCACGATGACGTCGGCGCCGGCGGCCAGCTTCCGGAAGAGAGCCTGCCCCTCGGGCGCCTTCATGTTGAGCGCCAGCGAGCGCTTGTTGCGGTTCACGTAGGCGAAGGCGGCGCGCCGCCGGGTGGTCGCGTCCTCGGGCTCATCGGGCGGGGTCTCGATCTTCAGCACGTCCGCCCCCATGTCGGCGAGGAACATCCCCGGCATCTCGGCGGGCGGGACCCGCGCCATCTCCAGCACCTTGATTCCGTCCAGCACGCCCATGGCGATCTCCTTTACGTGTACGACTCCGGCGCCTTCACCGCCCGCTCCCAGAAGACCGGGTCGTGGCTCGGGAAGATCCGCCCGCCCGTGAGGCGCGCCAGCGTCTTGAGGCGCTTGATCGAGTGCATCGCGCGCGTGGGGTCCCACACCACGCCCGGCGGGATCTCCTCGTCGATGGAGCGCTGCCAGTAGCAGCAGTCGCCGGCCAGGATCACCGGGCCGGTGACCGGCAGCTGCACCAGCAGCGACTGGTGCCCCGGGGTGTGGCCGTCGCTGCGCAGGGCGGTCACCCCCGGCACCAGCTCGGTGTCGCCGTCGAGCAGCCGCCAGCGGTAGCCGGGCAGGTCGAAGTTCTTGCGGTAGTAGAACGAGGCGAAGAACTGGGCCGGGTAGTGGGCGTAGGCGTACTCGTCCTTCTGCACCACCAGCTCCGAAGTGTCGAAGATCGCGGCCCCGCCCGCGTGGTCGAAGTGGAGATGGCTGATCACCACCAGGTCCACGTCCTTCGGCTCGAGCCCGATGGAGTCGAGCCGGTGCACCAGCAGATCGTCGTCGCCGAAGCGCGCGAGGGGATCCTGGCGCATCAGGCCGGGTATCGCGCGGGGGGAGATCCCGGTGTCGAAGAGGATCACCGCATCGCTGGTCTGGACCACCCAGCAGGTGACCGGGATCGCGACCCGCTCCGGCGAGCGCTCGCCGTAGAAGAGGCCGGTGCGCTCGAAGCCGAGGAAGCCGTTCTGCAGCGCGTAGAGGGCCTTGACCGCCATGGGGGTGGGGGGATCAGGCGCGCGACTTGGCGGGCCGGCGGGCGCGCGCGGGCCGGGGGCGGTCCGCGGGCTCCATGGGGTCGTACACCCAGATCTTGTTCGAGGCGTTGAGGCCCATCGTGATGGTGCGGCCGTCCAGCGTGATCGACACCGTGCCCGCGTAGGGCGCGATCTCGCTCACCACCACCCGGCTGCCCGGCCGGATGCCCGACTCCCAGAGGAAGCGGAGCAGCTGGCGGTCCGCCTCCGCCTCCTCGGTGATGCGCTCCACCACGAAGGGATGGCCGGCCGGCGCCTGGTTGAGCGGGATCGGCCGGTGCGCCTCGGGGGCCGGCATGCCCGGGATCGGGTTGCCGTGCGGACACGTGCTCGGCATGCCGAGGGTCTCGGCCAGCCGCTCCTCGACCACCGGGGAGAGCGAGTGCTCGAGCCGATGCGCCTCGTCGTGCGCGCGCGACCAGTCCAGCCCGAGCACGTCGGTGAGCCAGCGCTCGATCAGCCGATGCCGGCGGGCCATGGTCTCCGCGATGCCGAGCCCCTTGCTGGTGAGGCGGATCTCCTTGCGGCCGCCCACGCGGATGTAGCCGTCCTTCTGCATGCGGCGGATCGCCTCGGTGATGGAGGGGGCCGAGACGTGCATGTGGCGCGCGAGCCGCGCCCCGATCACCGGCTTGTCGGTGCCCGCGAGGTCGTAGATGGCGGCCAGATAGTCCTGGATCGCGGGCGTGGTCTCGTCCATGGCCGCCAGCATACCGAGCGGGGGCCGCGCAGGGCAAGCCCCGGCCGCGCCGTGCTATCCTTGCCCCCGACCAGGAGGCGGTCCATGGATTTCGCGCTCACCGAATCGCAGGAGCTCATCCGGAAGGAGGTGGGGGCGCTGGCCCGCACCTTCTCGCTCGACTACTGGCTCGACAAGGACGATCGCGCGGAGTATCCGAGCGAGTTCGTGAAGGCCTTCGCCGACAACGGCTGGCTCGGCATCATGGTGCCCGAGGCCTACGGGGGGGCCGGCCTCGGCGTGACCGAGGCCGCGCTCATGCTGCACGAGATCTGCGCCTCCGGAGCCGGCACCTCCGGCGCGTCCCCCATCCACTTCTACGTGTTCCCGCCCACGCCCCTCATCAAGTACGGCACCGAGGCCATGAAGCGGAAGTACCTGCCCGGGATCGTGAGCGGCGAGACGGTGATGGCCTTCGGCGTCACCGAGCCGAACGCGGGCACCGACACCTCCCGCATCCAGACCCGCGCCGAGAAGAAGGGCGATCGCTGGGTGGTCAACGGCCGGAAGGTCTGGACCACCAACGCCCAGCACGCCACCCGCATCCTGCTGCTGGCCCGGACCGCGGACCGCGATCCGGCCCGGCCGCTCAGGGGCATGACGCTGTTCTTCGCCGACTTCGACCGCACGGCCATCACGGTGCGCGAGATCCACAAGCTGGGGCGCGCCGCGGTGGACTCCAACGAGATCTTCATCGACAACCTGGAGATCCCGGAGGAGGACGTGGTGGGCACGGTGGGGGAGGGCTTCTACCACCTCCTCGACTCCCTGAATCCGGAGCGGATCGTGATCGGGATCGAGGCGGTGGGCATCGGGCGCGCCGCGCTGGAGCGGGCGGTGCAGTACGCCAAGGAGCGGATGGTGTTCGACCGGCCCATCGGCAAGAACCAGGCGATCGCGCACCCGCTCGCCCACGCGATGGCGCAGCTGGACGCGGCCGAGATGATGTGTCTGAAGGCGGCGTGGCTCTTCGACCACGGCAAGCCCTGCGGCCGCGAGGCCAACGCGGCCAAGATGCTGGCCGCGGAGGCGGGCTTCAACGCCTGCGACGCCGCGCTCCAGACCTTCGGCGGCTTCGGCTACGCGAAGGAGTTCTACGTGGAGCGGCTGTGGCGGGAGATCCGTCTCTACAAGATCGCGCCGGTGTCGCAGCAGATGGCGCTCAACTACCTCGCCGAGCACGTGCTGGGCCTGCCGCGCTCCTACTAGTCCGCGCCTCCGTCATGGACCCGCTCCTGCTCAGCACGCACGACACGGGTTACGAGCAGCCCGACGGGGCCACCATCGCCAAGGTCCTGGCCTCGCTCGACGGGGGCCGCAACGTGCAGGCGACCCTCGGCACCTCCGACACCTGCTACCTCCAGGCCACCGGCAGCGTCGAGCACGGCTTCGGCCTCGACCTGCAGGAGGGATCGCTCGAGCGGCGCTTCCGCACCCGCGACCGCGCGCTGCCGCTGGCGTGGGTGACCGAGGCCTTCCAGCGCTACGCCCGGGCCGACATGGGATGGCGCGCCGAGGTGGAGTGGGAGCAGGAGCGCATCGAGGTCCCGCGCGAGTCGTGGATGAACAGCTGGTGGGCCTACGTCGGCCTGATGGTCGCGGTGGCGGGGGCGGTCTGGGCCTGGCACGCCTGGCGCGCCGCCCCCTGATCCCGGCCGCTCAGCCCGCGCTGCCGGTCAGCCGGCGCTCGTGGAGCGCGCCCAGGATCTCCCCGATGGCGGCCTGGGCCCACACGTCGGGGAAGGGCGACTCCAGCAGCGCCGCGATGCCCTGACCGGCGCGGCTGCTCGTCTGCTCCTCGCTCTCGCCCGGGCGCGCGGCCCGCAGCGCGCCGAAGATGCGCTCCTTGTGGTAGACCGCCGGGTACTCCACGTACCGGTAGAGCTCGGTGAAATCCCGGTCGAAGAACACCGCCACCGGGATCGACGCCCAGCGCTGGCCGTTCTTGTGGTTGGCGTATTCGCACACGAGGTCGCCGTCGCCCTGGGTCGGGTCGGGCAGGCCCCGCATCAGCATGGTGTCGCCGTCGCGGGTGAAGATGCGCAGCTCGAGCCCGCCCGCCTCCGCGAGGCGCGCCAGGTAGGGGAGATCCCGCCGGCAATCCGACGACCACTCCTCCGCGATCACCGCGACCTTCGCGGGGCCGCCCGGCTGCGCGGCCAGCCAGCGGATGGCCGCGGTCTGCTCCGGGGTGAGGCGCGCCCGCGCGTGTCGCTCGCGGAGATATCCGCTCCAGTCCAGGCGCGGACGCACCTTGGCGAAGCGGCGGATGTCGAAGCCCTCGCGCGCCAGGTTCTCGGGAGAGCCGGTGAAGGTCACGTAGTCGTCCCAGGTCATGCCGCGGGCGAAGCGGGAGGCGTCCATGGCCGCGGAGCATAGCATGCTAGGCTCGGCGGCGGTGAACCCGCGCCGCCTGCCGGCCGTCCTGATGGGGCTGTACCTGCTCTTCCTGGCGTACGGATCGTTCTTCCCGTTCCACTTCCGCTACGATCCCAACGCGCTCGCGCGCTTCCTCGCGCATCCCGTTCCGCAGCGGCTCTCGATGCCCGACGTGGCCGCGAACGTGCTGCTGGGCGTGGCGTTCGGCGCGCTGATGGTGTGGGGGCGCTGGACGGGCCGCTCGCTCCCCGGCGGCCTCCTGCGCGTGATCGTGCTCGACGCCCTGCTCGCCGCCACGGTGGAAGCGGGTCAGCTCTACGTGCCGGGCCGGCTCGCCTCGGCGGCCGACGTGGTGGCGCAGACCCTCGGCAGCCTGGCCGGCTTTCTGGTTGCGCGGGCGCTCCTGGTCGGCGCGCCCGACGCGGCCGGATCCGGACTCGCGCGCGGGCTGCGCCGGCGGCCCGCCCTGGTGCTGCTGGCGGTGCTGGTCGCCGCGCTGACCGCGAACGCGCTTTACCCGTACGTGCCCACCTTCGACGTCTCGTCCGTCTGGCACAACCTCAAGGCCGGGCAGTGGCGTCCCTTCGCGAGCCTCGCGCACGCGTTCTGGCCGGATCTGCTGGTGGAGAAGGTCCTGGCCTACGCGGCGCTCGGGGTGCTGGCCCGGCTGGTTCTCGAGCCCTGCCCGCCGGGGCCGGCGGCCGTGCTGGCGTGGGGCGGGGCGACGGCGCTGGCCGCCGGGCTCGAGGGCGCCAAGATCCTGATCGTGGGCCGTTCGCCCAATGTCGACACGGTCGGCCTCGCCGCGCTCGGCGCCCTCGGGGGTGCCACGCTGGGCCCGGTGCTCGGGCGGTGGCGGCCGGTCCGGCGGCACGGGGCCGTCCTGCTCGTCGCGCTGGCCGCCGGCTTCCTGGTCTACGAGGAGCTGACCCCATGGTCGTTCGTGGGCTCGCTCGGGGCCGCGCGGGCGCGCCTGCCGCGCATCGAGTGGATCCCGTTCGCGTCGTACTACGGCGCCGACTTCCAGTCCGCTCTCTTCGACTTCGGCAAGAAGCTCGTGATGGGAGGCGCGCTCGGCGCCGCCATGCGGCACGCGTGGGCGCGCGCGCCGCTCTGGACGGTGCCCGTCCTCGGCGCGCTGCTGGAAGCCCTGCAGGTGCTGCAGCCGGCCCGCATCGCCTCCACCACCGACGTGCTGGTGCTGTGGGCCGGCGCCCTCGCCGGGGCGCACCTGGTGGCGCGCGTCGGATCGCCCCCCCGGGCGACGCCCGGCGGGAAACCTTGACAACCGGGGGCCCCGGGGTATGTCGTGGGGAGCGCGATGACGTCGTCGTGGCCACGCGTGTCCGCGCTCGCGCGGGTCCTGGCGCTGGCTCTCCTGGCGCTGACCCCGCTCGCCTACGCGAGCCCGCCCGATCCGGTCTGGCTCTCCGGCTTCTTCGACGATGGCGACAACGACGACGCGGTCATCCTGATCACCTCGATCTCGGCCGCCCTCGATCCGTTCCCGCAGAACGACCGCGAGCCGACCCCGCTGCACGAGCCGGCGGCGCTTCCCGACGACGCGGGCCCGGTCGCCTGCCTCTGCCTCGCCCCGTCCGACGCCCGAGCCTCGCCGGCCGCCTGAGCCGGATCCTCCGCCGCTCCGGTCACTGATCCGGCGCGCGCCCGGCCCCGGCCGTCGCGCGGCCGGACCTCCACCTCCGTGCCCCGGCCGTCTCCGTCGCGAGGAGGGTGTCATGCTCGTACCGAGAGAAGTCCTGTCCACATGGCGCGCGCGCATCGGGTGGCCGCCCGGCCCGGTGTGGATCGCGATCGCCAGCGCGGCACTGATCGGCGTCCAGCTCGCCGCCCGCACCTTCGCCTCCAACGACGAGGCGCGCTTTCCGCTGCTCGCCCAGGACATCCTCGCGCGCGGGGACTGGCTCTGGCCGCGCCTGAACGGCGCGGGGTACTTCAACAAGCCGCCGCTCCTGGCGTGGCTGATCGCGCTCATCTCCTGGCCGCTCGGGCGGGTGACCGAATGGAGCGCGGTCGTGCCCTCGGCGGCCGCCGCGGTCGCCACCGTGTGGCTCACGTACGCGGTGGCGCGCGACCTGTTCGACGCGGAGACCGGGCGCCTCGCCGGGCTGTTCGCCGCGACCACCCAGGGGCTCTTCCGGAGCGCCCACCTGGCGCTGCCGGACGCGCTCATGACCGCGGCGATCACCGCGAGCCTCTGGATGCTCGTCCGCACGAGCCTCGATCCGCCGGGGCGGGCGTGGATCGGCTTCTGGGGCTTCGCGGCCCTCGCCTTCTGGGCCAAGGGGCCGAGCGGGCTCCTGCCGGTGGCCATCGGTCTCGCGTACGGCCTGCTCACGTGGCGGCGGCGGCGCTGGTCCCTCCATCCGGTGCCCGGCCTCGCGATCGTCGCGCTGGCCGTCGGCCTCTGGGCCCTGCTCGGAGCGCTCGCGGACCGGCACGCCGTCGCCCAGGCGGTGCTGATCGATCAGGTCGGCTGGTACCGTCCCCGCGGGATCACCCTCGCGGTCCTCGCGGCGCCGATCGTGAACCTGGCCGTCGTGCTGTTCCCGTGGGGGCTGCTGGCGCCGCTGGCGCTCGCGGCGGCCCTCGTCACGCACCGGAGGCGGGAGCGGTCCGGTCGCCTGCTCCTGCTGCTGGTGTGGCTCGGAGTGACGGTGGGACTGGTCGCGCTCTCGCGCGAGCAGCGCCTGCGCTACTACGGGCCGGTGGTGCCGCCCACCGCGATCCTGCTCGGCTGGTGGCTGGGCGCGTGGGTCAGCCGCCGGACGACCGGGACCCAGCCCGCGCCGGCGGTCTCGTGGCGCGCCGCCGTCTCCGTTCGCCGCGGGCTGCCCGCGCTCTGGCTCCTCGCGGCGCTGGCCTTCGGCCTGGGCTATCGCTGGGAGGTGGCGCGGCACAACGCGAGGGGCGACTACCCCCAGATCGCGGCGCGTGTGCGACCACTGCTGGCCGGCGGGCCAGTGGTGGTGTGGGGCCTGCCCGAGCTGCCGCTCGCGTTCTACCTCGGCCAGCCGGTGATCCGGGTGCGCTCCGAGCGCGAGCTCCGGGCGGCGCTGGACCGCGCCCCCCACCCGGTGGTGGTCGCCTCCGAAGCCGACTGGGCCCGCCGCCGCGCCACGCAATCGCCCGACCTCGCGGAGGCCGACGAGCGACTGCGGGTGCTCCTGGTCCACCGCCCCTAGGAGGGGGTCAGGTCTTACATTCCGACATTGTCGGAATGTAAGACCTGACCCCATCAGGACCACAGACGGCGGGTGGCGAGGGCGGCGCCCTCGGAGAGGGCCGCGAGCTTGGCCCACACCACGCTGTGGGCGACCGCCTCCGAGCCCGCGAAGGTGCCGAAGCCGCAGTCGGTGGAGGCGATCACGCGGCTCCGGTCGCCCACCGCGTCCACCGCGGCGCAGATGCGGTCGGCCACCACCTCGGGGTGCTCGACGTAGTTCGTGGTGGTGTCGATGACGCCGGGCAGGAGCAGCCACGACTCGGGCAGCCGGTGCCGCTTGAGCACGCGGTACTCGTGCTGGTGGCGCGGGTTGGCGAGCGGCAGCGAGAGCGCGCCCACGCGCGCGCGGGTCACGATCGGCAGCACCGCCTCGAGCGGGACGTCGTGGGTGTGGGGGCCGTCGTAGTTGCCCCAGCAGAGGTGCAGTCGGATGCGATCGGGCGGGATCGCGGCGATCGCGCGGTTGATGGCCTCCACGTGCAGCTCCACCATCTGCAGGAACCGCTCGAGCGAGTCCCGCCGGAAGAAGCGCGCCCGCTCCATGGCCAGGTCGGGGCAGTCGAGCTGCAGCACGAGCCCGCGCGCGTGGATCAGCTCGTACTCCTTGCGCATCTCGCGGGCCAGCGCCATGAGGTACTGCTCGTGCGTGGCGTAGTGCGCGGAGAGCAGGATGGTGGCGATCACCCCCGGAGAGGCCGCGGTCATGAACCGCTCCGCGAAGCGCCGCGGCCGCCCGTCGGTCTCGGCGATGAACTGGTCCACCTCGCGCACCGCGGGTGTGAGGTCTGCGTACTCGATCTCCGCGATGGCCTGGGGGGCGTCGGCGATGCGGGCCGCGTCGCGCCGGCGCCGGGCCAGCAGCTCCGCGTAGTCCGGGAAATCGATCAGGTCCTGGGCCAGCTCGCGGCGGCTGGTGCCGCCGAAGCCGCGCATGCGCCCGGCCACGTAGGTCGAGAACCCCGCGCGCGGCTGCTCGCCGTTGTTGCCGATGTCGATGCCGGCCTCGAGCTGACCGGTGACGACGCGGGAGACCGCCGCCCTGATCTCGCGCTCGAGATCCGCGGCCGCCACCGGCTCCCCGCGGTCCTGACGCACCAGCAGCTCCCGGAGCGCCGGGGGGCGGGGCAGGCTGCCCACGTGGGTGGTGAGGATGCGCGACTCGCTCCGGAGCATGCGCGATGTCTCCTGACGGACGGGACTAGCCCGGCTTGGGATTGATCTGGATGAGCGGGGCCGGCTCGGTCTCGACCTGGATGGTGGTGTGATCGATCCCGAACCGGCCGTGCAGCATCACGTGGAGCTCCTCGAGGATCTTGTCGGACGGCGCCCCCGGCTCCACCACCACGTGGGCGCTCATCGCCTCGCGACCGGAGGTGAGGGTCCACACGTGGAGGTCGTGCACCCGGCGCACCGACGGCGAGGCGGCGAGCGCGGCCTCGATCTCCTTGACGTCGAGGTGGGCGGGGGCGCCCTCCAGCAGCACGTTGACGGTCTGGCGGAGCAGGCTCCACGTGCGCGCCAGCAGGAAGAGCGCGATCAGCGCGCCCGCGATCGGGTCCACCACCACCCAGCCGGTGGTGAGGATGACGATGCCGGTGACGACGACCACGCCCGAGCTGACCGCGTCGCCCAGCACTTCCAGGTAGGCGCTGCGCACGTTGAGGCTCTCGCCCGCGCCGGCGTGCAGGAGCCGGAGGCCGGCCAGGTTCACCGCGAGGCCGAGCACGGCCACCACCAGGATGGGCCCGCCCGGCACGTGGGGCGGGGCCCAGATCCGCTGGTAGGTGGCGACCAGGATGCCCACCGCCATCACGCAGAGGACCACGCCGTTGACGAGCGCGGCGAGGATCTCCACGCGGTAGTAGCCGTAGGTCTTGGCGGGGGTGGCCGGACGCTCCGCGAACCACACCGCGAGCAGGCTCAGCAGCACGCCGCCCGCGTCGACCAGCATGTGCACGGCGTCGGCCAGCAGCGAGAGGCTGCCCGTCCAGAGGCCCACGCCCGCCTCGACCAGGAGGAACCCGGCGGTCAGCGCGAAGACTCCGAGCAGCCGGTGCTTGTGGCGCGAGCCGTGGGTGTGCCGGTGCACGGGGAGGGATCAGCGGGCGTCGGGCAGGAGCAGCCGGGCCTCCCCCTGGCGGATGCCCTGGCTCGCGAAGAAGCCGGCGTGCGCCTCGAGCGCGTAGCGGAACTCGCCGAAGGGGCCGTAGAGCTCGGTCGGGCTCGGGTCCATCTTGAGGATCGCGAAGATGCGCCCGTCGTCCTTGATGAACGCGATGTCGAGCGCGGCGGGGACGTTCTGCATGTGGAACTGGGTGAACGTCTGCCGGCCGAAGTCGAAGAGGATCAGGTGGCGCTTGATCTCCTCGGGCGTCGCGCACTGGAAGCCGGCCGCCTGGCGCTCGCCGGAGTCGGCCAGCTTCACCCGCAGGGCCAGCGTGCGCGCGCCGGCCTGGATCGACACCATGCGCATCGGCATGCCCGCGAAGGCGGCGCGCCAGCGCGGGCATTCGGGATTGGGGGCCGCCGCGGGGGCGGGAGCCGGCGCGGCCTTGCCCGCCGGGCCCTGGGCCGCGGCGGGCGCGACGATCGCGGCCAGGAGCAGACAGGTGCCCAGCCGAGCGACGCGCGAAGCGATCATGGGGTCGTCTCCGGGACGGCGACGGGTACGCGGAGCCGGCGCCGGGCCAGGCTGGCGAGGGCGAAGATGCCGAGCGCGATCAGGACCACCGCGCCGCCCGCGGCCAGGCGGAGATAGTAGGCCGCGATCAGCCCCGACACCACCGAGACCAGCGCGATGGCCACCGCGATGACGGTGGCGGTGTGGAAGCTCCGCCCGAGGGCGAAGCCGGCCAGGGTGGGGATCACGATCATGGCCGAGACCAGCAGCACGCCCACCATGCGCATCGCCACCACCGTGGTGAGCGCGGTGAGGATGGCGAGCAGGAGATTCAGCGCCCCCGCCGGCACTCCGCTGGTGCGGGCCAGGTCCTCGTCGAGGGTGATCGCGAGCAATTGCCGGTAGAAGGCGCCGATCGCCACGGTCACGGTCGCGCCCAGGGCCAGGATCAGCCACACGTCTCCGGTGGAGACGGTGAGGATGCTGCCGAACAGGATCGCGAACAGATCCGCGTTGAAGCCGCGGGCCAGGCTGATGAGGACCACCGCCAGCGCGAAGCCGCCGGAGAGGAACACCGCCAGCGCGGCGTCGCCCTGCAGCGCGCCCTTCGAGCGGAGCCGCTCCATGCCGACCGCGCCCGCCAGCACCACCCCGAGCGCGCCCACCACCGGCGAGATGCCGAGCACCAGCCCCAGCGCCACCCCGGCGAGCGCCACATGGGCGAGGGTATCGGCGATGAGCGAGAGCCGGCGCGGGATCAGGAACACGCCGATGGCGGGGCAGATCAGGGCGGTCACCAGCCCGGCCGCGAAGGCGCGGTGCATGAACCCGTACTGGAGGAACTCGGGCATGGGGCTAGTGGTCGTGGCTGACCACGCGCACCGCGGGGCCGTAGAGGGCGGTCAGGGCCGCGTCGCTCAGGAAGTCGCCCGGGCGGCCGTGGAAGATGAGCCGCCGGTTGAGACAGGCGAGCTTGGTGACCTCCCTGGCCACCACCCCGATGTCGTGGCTGACCAGGATCAGCGTGACGTCGCGCTCGCGGTTCAGGTGGTGGAGCAGGGCGTAGAAGCTGGTCTGCGCCTCCGGGTCCACGCCGCCGGTGGGCTCGTCCAGGATCAGGAGCTCGGGCTTGGAGACGAGCGCGCGCGCGATCAGCACCCGCTGCTGCTGCCCGGGTGAGAGCGCGCCGATGCGCGCGGCGGCCTGGGCGGCCATGCCGACCTGGCCGAGCACCTCCATGATCCGGTCCCGGCTCGACGCGCGGAGCCGCCCGAAGAGGCCGAGCGAGGGGAGGAGCCCGGTCGCCACCACCTCGCGCACGGTGACCGGAAGCGCCGGATCCAGGGTCGCCTTCTGGGGCACGTAGCCGAGGCGGCCCCACTGCCGGAAGGCGCCGGGCGGATGCCCGAAGAGCCGCACCGCGCCGCGGGTGGGCGGCAGCAGCCCCAGGATGATGCGCAGGAGCGTGGTCTTGCCGGAGCCGTTGGGGCCGATGATGCCGAGGAAGTCGCCGGCCTCCACGGTCAGGTTGATGCGCTCCAGCACCGGCCCGGCGCCGAAGTCGAAGTCCACGTCCTCCAGCTCCACGAACGGGCGCATCTATCCCTCCGCCCGGACCGCGGCGTCGGGCACGGCGGACCGGGAGCCCCGCGCGCTGTCCCACCACGCGCCCGCCGCCGCGCAGCCGCCGCCCAGCAACGCCCCGCCCAGCACGTCGGAGGGCCAGTGCGCGTTCAGGATCACGCGCGCGAAGCCCACCACGATCACGAGGGCCACCGCCAGCGCGCTCAGCACGATGCGCACGCCCGGCGAGACGCGCTCGCGCGAGAGCACGTAGAGGAGCAGGACCGCGAAGGTGGTCGCCGCGGTCACGTGGCCGCTCGGGAAGCCCATGTTCACCCCGCGCGGCCGCGGGCGCCCGACCAGCAGCTTGAACAGCTGCTCGACCGCGCCGCCGGCCGGCATCAGCAGGCACCAGAGCCACCAGTGGCGCCGCGCGATCGGCGACCACGCGAACACCGCGAGCGTCGCGGGCAGCAGCACCACCCACTTGCCGCCGTAGTCGAACCAGCGCGCGGCCGCGTGCGCGACCCCGCCGCGCGCCGCGATCAGCTCGCCGTGGATGGGCACGTCGCCCGGCAGGAGGCCCACCGCGTAGACCACGCCGCTCAGCCCGAGAAATGCGCCGAGCAGGACCAGGGAGATGACACGCCAGCGCGCCGCCGCGGAGCGGTCCATGGGTCGATATTGTACCCGGGCGGGGTTCCTAGCGCGGGAGCCGCCGGAGCAGGGCCTCCGCGAAGCGCGCGGCGGCCGCGGGGGCGTGGGTGAAGAAGAGGCCCGGCTCGTTCACCTCGGCTTCCATGACGAGCGGCCCGGCCGCCGCCTCCACCGCGTCGATGCGGGCGTAGAGGGGCGGGGCGGGCAGGGCGCTCAGGGCCGCGCGGGCCGCCGCCACGACGCCGGGCGGTGCGGTGGCGGCCTCCGCGCGGCCGCCCAGGTGGCCCTGCACGCGGAACTCGCCCGGGCCGGGCCGCTTGAGCACCGCGTGGGTGAGCTCGCCGTCGATGAAGACCAGCGCCCACTCGCCGCGGCTCTGCACCTCCCGCACGAACGGCTGCACGAGCACCGGCGGCACCAGCACGCCGGCCGCGAGGGTCCGCATGGTGTCGTCGAGGGTCGCCGCCGTCACGAGCCGGGTGCCGTGGGCGGAGGCGGCGATCGCCGGCTTGAGCACGGCGGGAGCGCCGTGGCGCGCGAGGGCCGCCTCGATCGTCTCGCGCGTGGGCCGGTCGAGCACCGTGGTGGCCACAATGGGCACGCCGGCCGCGGCCAGCGCCAGCAGGTAGCGCTTGCTCACGTTCCATCGCACCAGCGCGGGCGGGTTGAAGAGGCGCACGCCGGCCCGCTCGATCCCGTCCAGCCAGGCGAGGAACGCATCCGGCTCGAGGTGGTAGTCCCAGTTCGAGCGCAGCACCACCGCGTCGAACCCCGTGAACTCCGCTCCGGGCTCGTTCCAGGCGCGGCCCTCGACGTGCACGCCGCGCGGGGCCAGCGCGTCGGCCACCAGCCGGTCGCTGGCCGAGATCTCGGGCCACGCCCGGCAGGTGACGAAGCAGACCCGCGGCATCGAAGGCGTCAGGAACAGCCGAGCCCGGCCCGCAGGCTGGCGAGGTTCGCCTCCATCAGCTCGACGTAGCCGGCGCCGGCGTCGGCGCGCTCCGGGCTCAGCCCCTCGAGCGGATCGAGCGGGAGAACCTTCGCGCCGATCTCGCGCGCCACCGTCTCGGCCAGGCGCGGGCTCACCAGCGGCTCCACGAACACGTGCGTGACGTGCAGGCGACGGCCGGTCCGCACGATGGCGGCCAGATCCGCGGGGCTCGGCTCCGCCTCGGGCGCGCGGCCCATGATCGACACCTGGGTCAGGCGATAGCGCCGCGCGAGGTAGCCGAACGCCCCGTGCGTGGTCACGAGCTCGCGGCGCGCGCAGCGGGACAGGCCCGCCGCGAACGCGGCGTCGAGCGCGTCCAGGCGCCGGCCGAGGGCGGCCGCGCGCTCCTCGTAGCCGGCGCGGCCGTCGGGGTCCGCGCGGGCGAGCCCGGCCGCGATGGTCTCGACCTGCGCGCGCGCCAGCGTGGGGTCGAGCCACGTGTGCGGGTCGGCGCCCGCGCCCTGCGCGAGCAGGCTCGACCCCTGCGACGTATCGACCACGACCACGCGGGCGGGCCGGCTCGCGATGAGCCGCGTCACCCACGCGTCGAGTGCGGTGCCGGTGTGCACGAGCACCGCCGCCCGCTGCACGAGCGAGACGTCGCGGGGCGAGGGCTCCCAGTCGTGCGGCTCGACGCCGGGCGGCACCAGCGCGATCACCTCCGCCCGGGGCCGCGCCACCTGACGCGTCAGCTCCCAGAGCGGATAGATCGTGACCACGACCGTCGGTCGGGTCGGTGGGGGCGGTCCCTGGCAGGCGGTGAGGCACAGGAGCGCCGCGAGGACGGCGGCGCCGGCCTCCGCGTGCCTCACGCGCGCTCGCGACCGGCGTCGGCGAGCGCCGCGGCGCCCAGGGCCCGTGAGCCCAGGCGCAGCAGGAGGCCGAGCGCGAGCAGGCTCACGCCGAAGGCACAGACCACGGTGGCGCCGGTGGGCAGGTCGAGCACCGCGGAGGCGAGCATGGCGACGATGCTGACCCCGGCCCCGAACGTCCAGCCCACCGCGAGGCGCGCCCCGATGCGCGAGGCCAGCAGGATGCCGGCCAGCGCGGGAACGATCAGGTAGGAAAAGACGAGGAGCACGCCGCCGATGCGAACCGAGGAGGTCACCACCACTCCGAAGGAGGCGTAGAAGAGGAAGTCCCACATCCGGACGCGCCACCCCTCGCGATAGGCGCGGTCGGGATCGGTCGAGATCAGGAAGAACGGACGCCGGCAGAGCCAGTGGAAGAGGCCCACCAGCGCGTAGAGCACCGCGACCTTCGCGACCTCGGCGCCGTCCACGCTCAGGATGCTGCCCACCAGCATGCCGCGCAGATGCTCGGCGCCGTGCGGGGAGCGGTCGGCCAGCAGCACCGCGCCCGCCGAGGAGACCGCGTAGACCACACCGATCACCGCCTCGTGCGAGACGCGCCCGGTCCGCGAGCGGGTGAGGGCCAGCACCAGCGCGCCCAGCACCGTGAAGCCGAGCCCGGTCAGGTACGACTCCCACGTCTCGATCTCGTAGCCGACCAGGAACGCGGCGGTCGCGCCCAGCGCCGCGATCTGGGCCAGCGCGATATCGACGAACACCACCTCGCGCGCGATCACGTGGAAGCCCAGGTAGGCGTGGATGCCGGTGAGCACGAGGCACATCAGGAACGGGAACCACATCAAGGCCACGAGATCGGCGGTCATAGCGTGACGGCTCCCTCACGCGCCCGCGGCATCACTGCAGGGCCTGGGCGACGCTGCGCACATTGTAGTCGATGGTCGCGAGGTAGCCGTCGGCGCCCTTGTCGGCGCCCTTCACCGCGCCCACCGCGGCCGCCATCGGCACCACCGTGGCCCCGGCCTCCTGGGCCACGCGCTGCGCGATCTTCTGGTCGGCCCAGGGGACGGAGAGGATCACCTTCACCTTCTGATCTTTCATGAGCCCGATGAGCTTGGTGAGGTGCGACGGGGTGGGCGGGATCCCGGGCCGCTCCTCGATGGAGCCCGCCTCCACGAGCCCGAAGCGGGTGAGGAAGTAGACCCACTGGTTGTGATCGACCACCACGCGCGTGCCCTTGAGCGGAGCCATCGTCGCGTTCCAGCGGGCCATCGCCTGTTCCACGCGGGCGAGGAACGCCCGGCGGTTCTTCTCGAAGGTGGGCCGCGAGGGTGGGGCCACGCGGGCGAGCCCCTCGAGGATGTTGGCGGTGACCGCCGCGGCCATGCCCGGATCGATCGAGTAGTGCGGGTTGCCGACGGGGTGCACGTCGCCCATCGACCGATCGACCCGCCCCGGCGGCACCTCCAGCACGAGCAGCCCGGCGGACGCGTCGACGCGGCCGGGCGCGCCCGGCCCCACCTTGGGATTGCCCGCGCCCTGCACCACGACCTCGACCCACTGGTCGAGCCCGAGCCCGTTCATGACGAGAAGGTCCGCGCGCCGCACCTTCACCATGAGGCTCGGGCGCACCTCGAGGTCGTGCGGGTTCTGGTTGCCGCGGGCCAGCGCCTCGACGTCCACGAGATCGCCGCCCACCGCCTCGGTGAGCGCCTTGAGATCGGTGGTGGTCGCCACCGCCTGGATCCGCGACGCGGCTGGCGCGGGGCCGGCGGTGAGCGCGAGGGTCGCGAGCGCTGCGACCGCTGCGACCGCTGCGACCGCGAGCAGGACTCTGTGCATGATCATCTCCTCGTCGACTCTAGAACGGGTGCGCCGGGTGGGCGCCGAGGATGAACGTGGCCTGGAAGAGGATCTCGTCGACCTTCCGGGCGCTCCCGCCGTTGTCGGTGAAGCCGTCGCGGTCGGCGCGCTCGGTGTACTTGTAGCCGAGGCGGAAGCGGAGGAACTCCGAGGGCATGAACGCGAGGTAGGGGCCGATCGCCCACTCGCGCCCGCGCATCACCGGGTACTGGGTCCAGTCGTAGCGGAGCCCGGCCGCCCAGCGGGAGAGCTGTCCGGTGCGGAACGGCTGCACCTCGCCGCCCACGTACCAGCCCCAGCGGTTGCGGGTGCGGGGCTCGTCCGGCGTGTCCGGGATGCCGTCGCCGTTGGTGTCGGCGCCGAAGACGTCGATGCGCCGGATCTGGTAGATCGCCTCGCCCAGCGCGGTCAGCAGTGGGTGCGACCAGCCGACGGGGCGGTACTTGTACTTGGCGTCGAAGCCCAACAGCGTGTTGCGCCGCCGCTCGTCGGTCACCCCGTTGGCCGCCGAGACTCCGAGCTGCAGCGCGCTCTCCTCGCCCAGGTCGAAGAAGGTGCGGAGACGCGCGGTGACCAGCGGCGTGTTGAGCTTGCCGCGGCCGAACGCGGTGTCGTTGTCGCCGTCGAACACGCCGACCAGCGCCTCCAGGAAGAAGGGCAGCGGGGCGATCCAGGTCAGCTCGCCGCCGCGCTCGACCAGCCCGTCGCCACCCAGGAAGCGCGCGAGCACGTTCGGGGTGTCGATGAAGGGCCGATCGTGCTCGTGGATCGGGTTCAGCAAGCCGAAGCGGTTGCGCATCTGACCGAGCTTGAGCTGGGTGCCGAAGGGCAGGGCCATCAGGGTGAGGTTCGCCTCCGCGAGGCGCAGGGTGATGTCGCCGGCGTCCTCCTCGCCCGCTTCCACGCGCACCTCCGCGCGCGCGTAGGGATCGACCTGGCCGAGGAGCGACAGCTCGACCTCGCGCGGGAAGAAGCGATTCTCCCGCCCCGGGAAGCTCCCCGCATTGGCCTTGTCCACGTTGTTCTGGGTCAGGTTGCCGATGAGGTCGCCCGCGATCCCGATGTCGAAGAGGAGCTGGCCCGGCCCGCGCTGCGAGTAGAGCGAGAACGGCTCGTGCGGGCGCACGAGCTCGCCGGGGGTGAGCGCGGTCCCGGGTGCCGCGGGCGCCGGTGTCTGGGCGACCGCGGCGGGAGGCGAAGGCGCGCCCGCCGACGGTGTGGTCGCGCCCGGCGCTTCCGCCGGAGCGGCGGCTCCGGTGGGGGCGGGAGGCGCCGCGGGGGGTTGCGGACGGCTCTCGAGCTGCCTGATGCGATCGCCGAGCTGATTGATGGCGCGCTCGTAGCCTTCTTTCATGGTGTCGAACTGCTTGCGCATCTGCTGAAGCTCGCGGCGCAGCTGCTCGATCTCTTGGTCCGCGGGCTGGGCCGCGGCCGGCCACGGGGCCACCGTGGCGACGACGAGCAGGCCGGTGCCGATGAGTGCTCGCATGGACGCCTCCGTCTCGTGGGGAGCGACTGGTCGCCCGACCGGACTGTCCGCGGGCGCCGACTACGACGAGAGCGCGGAGAGGCTAGGCGAGGCGGGGCGGAGCGCGGGAATCGGCGAGGCTGGCGACCGGATCGGTGTGGCGCTCGGCGGGACCCGGCGCGCACGGCGTGGTGACCAGCGCGACGAAGTTGCCGCACGGTCTGTCGGGCAGGGGAACGTCGCTGCCCAGGAAGTGGAGGCTCGCCAGGACGTGCTCTTCGTTGTAGAGCCCGGCGCTGGCGGCCTGGTGCAGGTGGCGGGGCTGGCCGGCCTTGAGGGGCAGCGCGATCGCCGCGAGCGCCAGCACCAGCGCGAGCGAGACGACGCGCAGCGGGCGGATCCGACGGCGCCTCATGACTGGACTGTAGTAGTACACGGATCGGCGCGAGGGCGCAAGGTTACGGGCGACGTCGTCTCCGAAGTCGCCCGGTCGAGCCAGCCTTGCCCGTCCTCCGCGGCCGGGGCGGGCGGCGGCGCGTCCGCGGGATGGCAGGGCAGGAGCCGCTCGCACCCGGCTCGTGACCCCGGGGTTCTCGTAGGCGCCGATCCTTGAGAGGATGGGGCGACGGAGACGTGCCCATCCGCCGTGGTGGGGAGCGGATACTCATGTCCGACGTGACGGCCGAACGGATCCGGCTGGGACTGCAACTGGCCGGGACGCTCGCGATTCTCGCGTGGATTCCGGGAAACGCGGCGAAGCTGGTGGCCATGCTCGTGATGTGGGGACTCGGCTTCGGGAGGATCTCTCGCCCCGAGGCGTTGCGGCCCCGGATCGGCTGGGCTCTCTCCGCCGGCGCAGGCAGAAGTAGGCCGCGGCTCGCGCGGAAGGGGTCTCGACGAGGGGCGGCAACGCCCCCTTTGTCGTTCACGCGGGGTGCGCCGTCACCTCACCATGGGGTACCGGCGGCGCACCCAGCCGTCGTGGCCCTCCTGCAGCACCACGTGGTTCGTGTAGCCCCGGGTCTCGAGATAGGCGTAGGCGGTCGCCGCCTCCTCGACGGGGCAGCGGCAATAGAGCACCACCATCGGGGAGGTGGGGATCTCGGCGACGCGACGGTCGAGCTCCGCCATCGGCACCGAGCGGGCGCCGGGGACGTGGCCGGCCCGGTAGTCGGCGGCGGGGCGGAGGTCGATCACGACCACCGGCTGGCGCGACTCGATCATCCACTTGAGATAGTCGGGCTCGGTGAAGGCCACCGTCGGCACGCCGCCGTGGGCGGCCTCTGCGGCGGCGGGCCCCAGGGCCGCGGCCAGCAGGGCGAGGGCCGCGCCGAGCCGGGCGCGCGCGCTCACGGCTCCTTCGCGATGGCGGTGATCTCCACGTTGGGGGGCACGCCGCTCAGGGTGAAGGCGACCGTGTCGCCGATGTCGAGGCCGTCGTAGAGCTTGGGATCGTGCACGCGGAAGCCCATGGTCATCGAGCCCATATAGCCGGGCAGGTCCTCGTGCGTGAGCACCACCACGTTGAGGTCCGGTAGCACCGCGCGCACCACCCCGCGGGCCCGCCAGGTGCGCACGACGCCGGCCGCGGCCGGCGCGCGCCGCGCCACCTCGAGCTCGACGGCCAGCCGCGCGGTCTCGCGGCCCCACGCCAGGTACCCCAGCATGAGCCCGACGCCGAGGGCCAGGTTCACCAGCAGCACGACGCGCCAGATCCGCATCGCGGCCTAGTGTACGTGCTCATCCGGCGCGGGCCCGGACGGCTCTTCCCTGTCGATGAGCTGGATCTGCTGCACCAGCGTGGGCAGGGGGTCCCAGGACGGCCCCGGCGAGCCGGGGAGCCAGCGGGCGCGGATGTAGCCCTGGCGGTCGATGAGGAACTCGGCGTGCAGCGGCGGCGCCGCGCGCGGGGAGAGCGCCCCCGGCCCGAGCCCGCGGGCCAGCAGCGAGTAGGTGGCGGCGATCTCGGCCGCCCCGTCGGTGATGACCGGGTAGAGGATCGGCGGCTTGTCCCCGAGGCGGCGCAGGATGTCACGGCCGTCGCCGCGCGGGATCGCGATGACCTCGGCCCCCAGGCCCTGGATGGTGTTGTAGGCCTCCGCGAGCTGCGCCAGGCGCGGGCGCGATTCGGGCAGCGTGAACAGCACGAGCACCACCATCCAGCGGTCGCGGAGCTCCTTGAGGCTGCGCGGCGGCGCGGGGCCCACCACGATGGAGAAGTCGGGAGCCACCAGCCACGGGCGCCCCGGCGGCACCAGCGCGGTCATCTGCCGCGCCTGCTCGCCCGCGGACAGGGTGCGGACGAAGTTGATGAGGTCCCAGCGCTCCTCCTCGCCGAGCACCGCGCCGAAGGACGGCATGCCGCCGGCCGGGATCCCGTGGGTGAGCCACCAGAACATGTCGCCCGCGGTGTGCTGCGCGGTGTGCGGCGCGGTCAGGTCCGCGGGCTGCCGGGGCAGCCCCGCGCCGCCGGGCCCGTCGCCCCGCCCGCCCGGGCCGTGACAGATCGCGCAGTGCGTGCGGAAGAGCGCGGCCCCGCTCGCCACCGACACCGCGTTGTACGGCACCGACGGGCGCCGGAACGTGGTGGGGTAGGCGTCCACCGTCATGGGGGGCAGCGCGAGCGAGAGGCCGAAGATCACCGCCAGCCCGCCCGCGCCGACCAGCAGGACGCGCCACGAGCGGAAGAGCAGCCCCACGATCACCGCCAGCACGCCCAGGAACGCCATCTGGGCGCCGATGAGGAGGCGCGTGGTGCCGCCGGGCACGGTGGCGGCCACGTCCCAGGCGTAGCGCTGCGAGAAGGGCCACCACACCGTGTCGTGCACCCCGGGCGGCGAGAGCGTGAGGCCCGTCGTCACCAGCGCGATCAGGAGCCCGAGCGCGGCCTCCGCGGCGACGGCGCGTCCGAGCTGCGCCATCGCGGGCCGGCCGATCGTGTCGCCGTCGCCCCCGAGACGCGGCAGCAGCCGGCGCCGGTTGCGCTGCGCCAGCGCCAGCACCGGCACCAGGAGCGCGAGCTTGATCAGGAGGAGCCAGCCGTAGGACGTCCCCACCAGCGCGGGCACCGAGCCGACCTGGAACCACGCGTTGGTGACGCCGGTGACCACGAGCAGGGCCATGCACCCGAGGGCCAGGCGCGAGAAGGCGCGCACCGTCAGCACCGCGTGCGGGCGCGCGTCCGCGCCCTCGGGACGGGCGGCGGCGCGCAGCAGCAGGGCCAGCGGCGGGAGTGCGCCGAGCCAGGCGCCGGCCAGCAGCAGGTGCAGCGCGTCGACCAGCGCGGCGGGTAGCCCGACGCCTTCCACCGCCGCCGCGTGCCCGGCCCACGCCAGCGCGGACAGCCCGGCGCCGGCGAGGAGCACCGTCTCCCCGCGCAGCGCGAGCCGGTCGGCGCGCGACGTCTCCCGCTCGCGCAGCAGCAGCAGCGCGGCCAGCAGGAGGAGCAGGGCGTGGCGGACGAGCCACACGGTGCCGAACTGGCTGTGGCCGAGCAGCCGCGCCCACTCGCCGGGCTCGCCGAGCGCGGCGACGCGGCCGGTCACGACGGTGGCCTGGTGCGCGAGCACCAGCACGCCCGACAGCAGCGCGAGGCCGACGAGCCACCGCGCCCCGCGCAGCAGGCGCGCCTCCCACGCGAGCACGGTCGGACGGTCGCGGTGGCCGGCCAGCAGCAACGCCGTGGCGAGGCCCACCAGGCCGAGGCTCCCGGCCAGGTGCAGCCAGCGGACCGCGACGCCGAGGGCGGTCATCGGTGCCACGCGGTCATCGGCGGAAGACCCGCATCACGATGACCACGATCAGCACGCCCGCGGCGAGGGCGAGCAGGCCGGAGAGCACGCCGGTCACGATCGGGCTCGGTCCGGGGGAGCGCAGCGGGCCGCCGTGATCGGCCCACGCGGCGGAGATCAGGGCGAGGCCGGAGAGTTCCATGCGCGGCTCATTATAATGACTCCATGCGGGCCGTCATCTTCGACGCGGGCAACACGCTGCTGCGCATGGACTACGCGATCATCGCGGAGCAGCTGTGCGCGCGCGGACGACACGTCACTGCCGCCCAGGTGGAGGAGGCGGAGCTGCGGGCCCGCGTGCGGCTGGACCCGCACCTGGCGCCCGGCGCCTCCTCGACCGAGAGCAGCGTCACCCACGGGCGATACCTGCGCTACCTGCTCGAGCACCTGGCGATCACCGAGGAGGACGAGATCGACGCCATCGCCCGGTGGCGCCGCGGCTACAACCTGCCGGTGGGGCTGTGGAGCCGCGCCGATCCGGAGGCGATCGAGGCGGTCCGCCGGGTGCGCGCGGCGGGCCTGGTGGCCGGCGTGATCTCGAACTCCAACGGCTCGGTGCGCTCGATCCTGCAAGCGACCGGGCTCGCCGCGCATCTGCACTTCATCATCGACTCCTCCGTGGTGGGCGTGGAGAAGCCGGACCCCCGCATCTTCGCCCTCGGGCTGCGCGAGGCCGGGGTGGCCGCGGACGAGGCGGTCTACGTCGGCGACCTGTACTCGGTGGACGTGCTGGGCGCGCGGGGGGCCGGGCTCGACGGCATCCTGCTCGACCCGGGCGGCTTCTGGGGCCCGCGCGACTGCCGGATGGCGCGGGGGCTCGGGGAGGCGGTGACGCTGGCGCTGGGGTAGCGAGCCCCCTCACCCTGCCCTCTCCCCGGAGGGGAGAGGGTGGGGACGGGGATCAGGCGGGGAGCGTCACGTAGGGGTAGCGGCGGAGCGCGTCGTAGACGATCTTCTTCATCCCGTCCACCGCCTGCGCGGTGCGGCCCTCGAAGCGCAGGGTCAGGTACGGGTTCGTGTTCGACGCGCGCACGAGGCCCCAGCCCTCCGGGAAGATGATGCGCGCCCCGTCGATGTCGATGGTCTCGTAGCGCCCCTGGAACTCCTGCGCGAGCTCGGCCACCACCTGGAACTTCCGGTCGTCGGGGCAGGGCGCCTTCAGCTCCGGAGTGGAGTGCAGGTGGGGCAGGGTGTCGAAGTGCGCGGAGGCCGGGCGCGCGTCGGCGGCCACCAGCGCGAGGAACCGGCACGAGGCGAGGATGCCGTCGTCGACGCCGTACCAGTTCTCGCCGAAGAACATGTGGCCGGAGATCTCGCCGCCGAGCAGGATGCCGTCCTCGCGCATCTTGCGCTTGAGGAGCGAGTGCCCGGTCTTCCACATGACGGGCACGCCGCCGTGGCGCCGGATGTCGTCCACCAGGACCTGCGAGGATTTCACGTCGAAGATGATCTTGGCGCCGGGATGGCGGGTCAGCAGGTCACGGGCCAGGATGGCGAGCAGCAGGTCCGCCTCGTGCCGGCGGCCCTTCTCGTCCACGATGCCCACCCGATCCGCGTCGCCGTCGTAGGCCAGACCGACGTCGGCTCCGACCTCGGTGACCTTGGCCACCAGGTCGCGCATGTTCTCCTCCATCTCCGGGTCGGGCAGGTGGTTCGGGAAGGTGCCGTCCGACTCGCAGTAGAGCTCGACCACCTCGCAGCCCAGCCGCCGCAGCAGCTCGGGGGCGAAGGCGCCCGCGATGCCGTTGCCCGCATCGACCACCACCTTCAGGCGGCGAGCGAGACGGACGTGGCCGGTGATGGCGCTCAGGTAGTCTTCGCGGGGATCGCGAGCGCTCCGCCGTCCGTTCCCCCGCTCGAAATCGCCGGTCCGGATGGTGGCGAGCAGACCCTGGATCTCGTCCTCGGTGAGCGGGGCCGCCCCGCGGTGCACCATCTTGACGCCGTTGTCCGACACCGGGTTGTGGCTCCCGGTGATGGTGGCGCCCCCGTCCAGGCCCCAGTGCGCGGTGGCGAAGTAGAGCAGCGGGGTGTGGTTCACGCCGATGTCGACCACGTCGACGCCGGTCGACAGCACGCCGGCGCCGAAGGCGGCCTTGAGCTCCGCGGACGAGACGCGGTTGTCCATGCCGAGGGCCACCGTGCGTCCGCCCCGGCGGCTGACCAGTGTGCCGTAGGCGCGTCCCACCTGCTCGAACACCGGCGGTGTGATGTCGCGGCCCACCTTCCCGCGCACGTCGTAGGCGCGGAAGATGTAGGGGTTCAGCGTGTCGGCCACGCGAGCGCGCCTAGATGACGGCGACGGCCTCGATCTCGATCAGCCACTCCGGCATCGCGAGCGCGGTCACGCCGACCAGGGTCGAGGCGCACGACTTCTTGCCCATGAACTCCTCGCGGATCGCGGCCAGGTCCGCGCGGTGTCGGATGTCGGTGAGGTACGTGTTGATCTTCACGATGTTGTCCATCGTGCCGCCGCCCGCCTCCACCTGGGCCTTGAGCGCCTGGAACACCGCGCGCGCCTGCGCCTTGAAGTCGCCCGGATGGGCGGGAGCGCCCTTGGCGTCGTAGGCCACCTGGCCCGAGAGGTAGAGGATGGTCTGGGCGCCGGTCACCTTCACGCCCTGGGAGTAGGTCGGCGGATCCCAGACGCTCTTCGCCGCAAAGCGCTCGATCTCGGCCATGCGATCTCCTCCGATCCGGTGTGGGTGGACGGATGGGCTTCCGACGGCTAGGTTACTATAGCGCGAACGGAGGCCGCGAATGCCCAGGGAGTTCGTGCTCGTCCACGGCGCCATGCACGGCGCGTGGTGCTGGGATGAGGTCGCCGCGCGCCTGGCCGCCGGGGGCCACCGCGTGGTGGTGCCCGAGCTGCCCGGGCACGGCCGTCGCGCCGCGGAGGTCAGGCTCGCGAGCGTGGATCGCTACGCCGACGCGGTGGCCGATGCGATGGGGCAGGCGGGCGTGAGCCGCGCGGTGCTCGTCGGTCACTCCATGGGCGGCCTCGTCATCGCCAAGGCGGCCGAGCGCGTGGCCGCGCGCATCGCGCACCTGGTGTTCCTGGCCGCGGTGGTCCCGCCCCACGGCGGCAGCATCGCGCTCACCAACATGAGCGAGCCCGCGCGGGCCGCGCTTCTCGCCCTCGTGCGGGGGCGCGGCGACGGCACCTTCCTCTACCCCGCCGAGACCGCGTGGGCCCGCTGGCTCGGGGACCTCCCGCGCCGCGATCCGCGCACGATCCGCGCCCTGTCGCGGCTCACCCCGCAGGCCGCGCGCCCGTTCTTCGAGCGGGTCGACCTGCGCCGGTTCGACAGCCTGACGATCCCCCGCACCTACATCCGATGCCGGCGCGACGCGGCGGTGGTGCCGGAGCGGGCCGCCGCCAACGCGGCCCGCCTCGGGGTGCGGCCGATCGATCTGGACGCGGCCCACGACCCGATGCTGTCGCGGCCCGACGAGCTGGTCCGCCTGCTCACCCGTATCCCCTGATCCGGAGGCTCCCATGGACGACGCGCTCAAGGAGACCACGCGCAGGACCGCCCGCATGCTCTTCCACTCCATCAAGAGCGGGGTCGGCTACGAGACCTGGAAGAAGTTCGACCGGGACCTCGCCCGCGAGCTCAGCATGTTCTTCACCGGCAAGCTCTACAGCCGCGAGGTCATCTCGCAGAAGCAGCGCGAGCTGTGCGCGGTGGCCTCGCTCACCGTGCTGAACCGCCGGAACGAGGTGCGGGCCCACGTCCACGCCGCGCTCAACGTGGGGGCCACCCGCCAGGAGGTCGCCGAGGTCATCTTCCAGCAGGTGACCTACGGCGGGATGCCGGTGGTGGTCGAGGCGCTGGACGTGTTCAAGGAGGTGCTGGTGGAGCGCGGCGAGTGGCAGGAGTGACGCGTTGACCCCCCGACCGGTCCCCGACGTCGTCTCCGCCATGCAGCAGGCGGCCCGGGCCGCGGGCGACATCGCGATGCGGTACTACCGCGGAGGCTTCGAGGTCACCATCAAGCCCGACCAGACCCCGGTGACCCAGGCCGACCGCGAGGCGGAGCAGGCGATCAAGGACGCGCTCCGCCGCGCGTGTCCCGACCACGGCTTCCTGGGCGAGGAGTTCGGCGCGGAGGGGCCGCCGGAGCGGCGCTTCATCATCGACCCCATCGACGGTACCAAGAACTTCATCCGTCACGTGCCGATCTGGGCGGTGCTGCTCGGCCTCGAGCAGCAGGGAGAGATCATCGCGGGCGTGGTCCACAACCCGGTCAGCGGAGAGATGCTGTGGGCGCACCGGGGCGAGGGCGCGTGGAGCGGCGAGGAGCGCCTCCGCGTCTCCGACTGCGCGCGGCTCGAGGAGGCGCACCTGCTCCACTCCGATCTGCATCTCCTGCGGCAGGGCGGGCACTGGGACGGGTTCGTGCGTCTGCTCGACGCGACCCGGCGCACCCGCGGCTTCGGCGACTACTACGGCTACGGCCTGGTGGCGGCGGGCAAGGCCGAGATCTACCTCGAGGTGGACCTCAAGCCGTGGGACGCCGCGCCCATGAAGATCCTCGTGGAGGAGGCGGGCGGCCGCCTCACCGACTTCGCGGGCCGGCCCAGCATCTACGAGGGCTCGGTGCTGGCCACCAACGGGCGCCTGCACGAGCAGGTCCTCGCCGCGCTGCGGGGGTGAACGGGCGCCGCGGCGCGGGCTCGCCTTGACAAGCCGCGTGACGCGGTCCCAGAATCGCCGCGCGAGCGAGCACGCCGAACGCCCGTCGTCGCCGAGATTCCCCCACACACAGGAGGGCCACCCGTGAGCACGATCAGCCGGCGCAAGTTTCTCGGGAGTGCGGGACTGCTGGGAGCGGGGGCGGTGCTGGCGGACGGCGCGCGCCGCCGGGCGCGCGCGGACAAGCCGATCAACTTCTCGGGCTGGGTGTTCAAGCCCGACACCGTGAAGGACTACGTCGACTTCTACAACAAGAAGCACGGCGGGCAGGTGAAGTACGAGGCGATCCCGTGGGCCAGCTACCACTCCACCATGGAGACGCGCGCGTTCGCGGGCGAGGTGGTGGACGTGATGTACTGCAACTCGGCCAATCGGGAGCGCTGGTTCGAGAACGGGCTGATCCGCGCCCTCGACGATCTGCCCGGCATGGACGAGCTCAAGAAGAAGATCGCCCCCGCCAGCCTCGACAGTTTGAAGAACCGCGACGGCTCCAAGACCATCGGCCTGCCGTACTTCAACAGCATCTTCATCCTGATGTACAACGAGCCGATGCTGCAGCAGGCCGGCATCAAGGCGCCCGCTCGGACCTGGGACGAGCTGATCGAGCACTGCACCAAGCTCAAGCGCGACAAGGTGAGCGACACCCCGTACCTGCCGAACTGGAACAACAGCCCCTCCGGCACCATGCCCCAGTTCCTGAGCGATTGCTTCTCGGAAGGGGCCAACGTCTTCGACGCCAAGAACCAGGTGATCGTGGACCAGGAGCCGGGAGTGGCCCGCGCGATGGAGCGGTGGCAGAAGGCGTACGCGGCGGGCCTCGTGAACCCGGAGGTGCTCACCAAGACCTCCTCCACCGACACCCACCGCCTCTTCTGGAGCGGCCGGTACGCCTACCACACCAACCACTCCTATTACCTGCGCACGATCGCGGGCGAGCCCGAGAACTCCAAGCTCGCCCCCAAGAAGGCGAAGATGGCGATGTACCCCGGCAACGGGCAGACCCACATGTTCACCGAGTTCTACACGGTGAACGCCAAGACCAAGGCCCTCGAGGACGCGTGGAAGTTCGCCAAGTTCCTCGGGGGCAACGGCAACGGGGACTGGTACGTGCAGCGGCAGTGGTGCCTGATCGCGGGCCTCGACAACCCGTACCCCGAGATGTACGACCACCCCGAAATCATCAAGTCCTACGACAAGTGGGTGGACCTCAAGCTCCTGCGCGAGCAGTACAAGAAGGGCCGCACCATCAACGCGTTCAAGGAGTCGTGGTTCTCGGAGTACGACACCAAGGCCATCGCGGTGGTGCACAACATCATCCGCGGCGCCTCCACGGTGCCGAAGGGGCTCAAGGAGCTGGTGGCGCTGCAGAAGTCCCTCGTGTAGGCCGCGCCTCCGCGGCCCATGGCCAAGAGCGGCGCGGGCGGGCTCCGTCTCTCCGAGGCGGGGTTCGCCTGGCTGCTCGTGCTGCCGGTGGTGGTGGCCATCGGCCTGGTGGTGGCGGTCCCCCTCGTCTACTCGCTGTGGCTGTCGTTCACCGACGTGAACCTGCTCCGCGCCGGCGGGCCCGCGCTGGAGGCGTTCGGGGTGCGACTGCCCCTCTACCGCTGGGTGGGGCTCAAGAACTATCTCCAGACGTTCGACGACCCGCTGTACTGGTCGTCGCTCTGGCGGACGCTCTACTTCGTGGGGGCGTTCGTGGCCGAGGCGACCCTCGCCGGCCTCGGCATGGCGCTGGTGCTGAACGAGCGCTTCGCGGGCCGCCCCCTCATGCGCAGCCTGCTGCTGATCCCGTGGTCCCTCTCCCGGATCGTGGTGGGCCTGCTGTGGATCGGGCTCCTCGACTTCGAGTTCGGGGCGCTGAACGGCATCCTGCACCGCCTGGGCCTCATCGACTCCTACGTGGCCTTCTTCAAGGACGGCTTCACGTCGCTCAACGTGCTCGTCTCGGTCTACATGTGGAACCAGGCCCCGTTCGCGACGCTCCTGTTCCTGGCCGGCATGCAGTCGATCGGGGAGGACCTCTACGCGGCCGCCGAGGTGGACGGGGCCGGCTACTGGCAGCGCTTCACCCACGTCACGCTGCCCGCCCTGCGCCCGATCCTGTTCCTGGTGCTGGTGCTCTGCACCGTGAACGGCTTCCTCATGCTGGACCTCATCTACATCCTGACCATGGGCGGCCCCGGCTACGACACCACCACCATCTCCTGGCTGGGCTTCCAGACCACCTTCAAGTTCTTCAAGTTCGGGCCCGGCAGCGCGATCCTCTACACGCTCACCGCGCTGTGCCTGCTCCTGACCCTGGTCTACCACCGCCTGGTCCTGAGGGGCTTCGAGGCGGAGGCCTGAAAGTGGCGATCGCGGCGGCGCGGCGGGGCGGGGGCCGACGGCGGTCAGGCGGCAGCCGTCTGCTCCTCTACGGCCTCGTCGCGCTCGTGGTGCTGTGGCTGGTCGGCCCCTTCGTGTGGCTCTTCATCACCAGCGTCTCCTACCAGCGGAACCTGATGGCCCGGCCGCTCTCCCTGATCCCGCCGGAGGTCACGCTCGAGAACTACCGCATGGTGCTGGGCCTGGTGCGCTTCCACGCCGAGGGGCAGGCGGCCAAGATCCTGCCCTCGATGTGGAACACGACGGTGGTGGCCGCGGTGGTGACCGCGGTGAACCTGGTGCTCGGCACCACCGCGGGCTACGCCTACGCGCGCTTCCGCTTCCCGCTCCGCACCGTGTCGCTCTTCGCGCTCCTGTTCACCCGCATGCTGCCCACCATCGTGCTCATCCCCGCCTTCTTCGTGATCTTCCGCGCGCTCGGGCTGCAGAACACCCTCACGGGTCTGGTGGTGGCCTACTGCTCGTTCACGCTGCCCTTCACGGTGTGGATCATGAAGGCCTACTTCGAGACGGTGCCCGGCGACCTCGACAAGAGCGCGCTGGTGGACGGCTGCAACCGTCTCCAGGCCTACTACAAGGTCGTGCTGCCGGTCTCGGGACCGGGGCTGGTGGCGGGCGGGGCCTTCACCTTCATGCTCTGCTGGAACGAGTTCGTGGTGGCGCAGGTGCTGAACACCAAGCCGGGCACCACCACGCTGCCCCCGGTCATCGCGGGCATGAACGGGCAGATCAACATCGACTACTCGGTGATCGCGGCCTCCGGCTTCCTGGGCGCGCTGCCCGCGGTGCTGCTGGTGCTGATCTTCCAGAAGTACATGGTGCAGGGGCTCACCGCGGGCTCGGTGAAGGGCTGAGCGTCCGCTCGCCGATACGTTGACCCTCGCGCGGCCCTCCGGTAGCGTGGCCGCATGGAGCAGTTGCCGCTGACCGTGCGCCGCTGGACACGAGCCGAGTACGATCATCTGGTGGATCTCGGCGTGTTCCACGCCGATCCCGTCGAGCTGATCGGGGGGCAGCTGATCGTGGCGGAGCCGCAGAACAGCACGCACGCCACCGCGCTCGGCGCCGCGGATGATGCGCTGCGGGCGGCGCTGCCGCCCGGCTTCCTGGTCCGCGCCCAGATGCCGCTGGCCCTCGACGAGGAGTCCGCGCCCGAGCCGGACCTCGCGGTCGTTCCCGGCCGCCGCGCCGACTACCGCGATCACCACCCCGGCCGTCCGGTGCTGGTGGTGGAGGTCGCCGACGCCAGTCTCCGCTTCGACCGGCGGGAGAAGGGGAGCCTTTACGCGCGCGCCGGCGTGCCGGAGTACTGGATCGTCAATCTGGTCGACCGGGTCCTGGAGGTGCACCGGGACCCCATCGCGGACCCGCGGGCGACCTACGGCTGGGGCTACCGGACGCTCGACCGTCTCGAGCCCGGCGCGACGGTGGAGCCCTCCTCGATTCCGGGGACCCGCGTCGCGGTGGCCGACCTGCTGCCGTAGCGCGTCTCAGTCGGGCAGGTAGAGCCGCGCGAAGTGGTCGTCGGTGACGAGGCCGTCCGCGCTCACCGTGAAGTTCGACGTGATGAAGCCGCGCGCGCCCGCGAAGCGCCCGTCGCCCCCGGTGACCCGCCACATCACCACCCCGTGGCTGCCGTGCCCGTCCGCGGAAGGCCCGACGTGGCCGCGGCCCACCGTGTCGAAGGTGATCGAGCCCGCGCTGCCGTAGGTGATGGTGCCGTCCTCCACGAACGAGCCGTCGGGCGCGCGCTCCACCTGCGAGTCGAGCACCGCGACCTCCCCCGCCAGCACTTCCACCAGGGCGGTGATCCCGCCCGGGGCCAGGGTGGTGCGGAGGGCCTGGCTGGGCGCGGTGGTGCGCGCCTGCCGCCGGGTGGACGAGCCGGCCACGGGGCCGCCCTTGCCGGTGAACTCGAGCGCGAACACGATCTCGCGCACGGCTCAGAACACGATGATGCCGCGGCCCAGCTCGCCGGCCGCGAGGGCCCGGAAGGCCTCGTTGGCGTCCTCGAGCCCGTAGCGGTGGGTGATGAGCTCGTCGATGCGCAGCCGGCCCGCCCGGTAGAGGGCGACCATGCGCGGCAGATCCTCGCGGGTCCGCGCGCTGCCGTAGCTCGATCCGCGCACGACGCGCTCGCCGGTGACCATCGGGCGCACGTCGAGCGGCACCATCGCGCCGCTCTCCGGCACCCCGATCAGCACGCAGGTGCCGCCCGGGGCCAGCGCCTCGACCGCCTGCGCGATGGGCCGGGTGGCGCCCACCGCCACGAAGGTGAAATCGGCCCCGCGGCCGGTGATGGCGCGGATGGCGGCCACCGGGTCCTCGCGGGAGGCGTCGATCAGGTGGGTCGCCCCGACCGCGCGCGCGTGCTCGAGCTTGGCGGGCAGCAGGTCCACCGCGATGATCGGGTGCGCGGCCACCAGCGCGCCGCCCTGGACCACGTTGAGCCCCACGCCGCCCACCCCGAACACCGCCATCCCGGCGCCCGCGGGCACCGCCGCGGTGTTGAGCACCGCGCCGACCCCCGTCATCACCGAGCAGCCGATGAGGGCCGCGCGGTCGAGCGGCATGGCGGGATCGATGCGGATCGCGCACGACTCGTGGACCACGGTGCGCGAGGCGTAGGTGGCCACGTGGCCGTAGTGGTAGACGGGAGCACCTCCAAGACTCATTCTAGTAGTCCCGTCGGGCAGCACGCCGCGGCCGGGCTGGCGGCGCTCGCAGAGGTTCGGGCGGCCGATGACGCAGTAGTGGCAGCGGCCGCAGGTGGGCGCCCAGGAGAGGATCACGTGATCGCCCACCGTCAGCTCGGCCACGTCGGGGCCGAGCGCCTCCACCACCCCCGCGCCCTCGTCGCCCAGCACGATGGGCAGGGGCACGCCCTTCCAGGAGCCGTCCGCCGCGTGCAGGCAGCTGTGGCAGACGCCGCTCGCGGCCATGCGCACCAGCACCTCGCCCCGACGGGGCGCTTCCAGGTCCAGCTCCTCCACCCGCTGGGGCTTGCCCTGCTCGAAGAGCACCGCGGCGCGCATGTGGGCCTCCGGATCAGCGTCCGTACCGGATCCGCGGGTCGAGATACCCGTAGAGCAGGTCGACGGCGAGGTTGATGGTCATGAACAGCACCGCGATGAACAGGATGGTGGACTGGGTGAGCGGGTAGTCGCGCTGGTAGATCGACCACAGGACGAGGCGGCCGATGCCGGGCAGGGTGAAGACCTCCTCCACCACCACGGTGCCGCCCAGCAGAATGCCGATCTGCAGGCCGGCCACCGTGATCACCGGGATCAGCGCGTTGCCGAGCGCGTGCTTCAAGATCACGAGCCGGCCGGCGAGGCCCTTGGCGGCGGCGGTGCGGATGTACTCGGAGCCCAGCACGTCCAGCATGCAGGAGCGGGTGGTGCGCGCGATGTTGGCCGCGCTCGCGGTGCCGAGGCAGAGCGCGGGCAGCACCATGATGGTGAGGTTGCGCCGCCAGTCGGTGGTGAAGTCCACCCACACCACCGGCGGCATCCAGCGGAGGTAGAGCGAGAAGAAGAGGATCAGCATGGTGCCCTGCCAGAACACCGGCACCGAGAGGCCGAGCAGGGTGCCGACCCGCGTGACGTTGTCGATCACGCGGTCGCGGCGCACCGCGGAGACGATGCCGGCCGCGATGCCGAGCACGAGAGCGAAGGCGGTGGAGAACAGGGTCAGCTCGAGCGTCACCGGCAGCCGCTCCAGGATGAGCGCCACCACCGGCTTCCCGGTCCGCCACGAGGTGCCGAGATCGCCCCGCGCGAGCTGGCCGATCCAGTGCCCGTACTGCACGTACCAGGGCTGGTCCAGCCCGAAGAAGCGCTTGAGCTCGGCCACCATGGCCGGGCTGACGACGGCGTCGGCGCCGATCATCTGCTCGACCACGGTGCCCGGGATCAGGCGGAGCATGAGGAAGATGAGGATCGTGAGCCCGACGAGCGTCAGGCCCATGGAATACAGGCGAACGAGCAGGTAACGGCTCAAGAGCTAGGCTTTGTCCAGCCAGGCGCCCTCGAGGCCGTAGAGCAGGGCGGTGGGGTGCTGCTTGAAGCCCTTGACGGAGGCCTGGGTGAAGTCGATCGTGTCGGCGGAGAAGAGCCAGAGGTGCGGCACGTTCTCCAGGATCATGATCTGCACCCGGTCGTAGATCTCCTTGCGCTTCTTCTGGTCCATCGTGCGCCGGCCCTCCTCGAGCAGGGCGTCGAGCTCGGGGACGCTCCAGCTGTTCCAGTTCTGCCCCTTGGTGGAGTGCAGGGCCCGGAAGAACGCGGTGTCCGGATCGGCGTAGCCGGGGGTGGAGTTCATGGTCATGTCGAAGTCGTGGGCGAGCCAGCGCTTGATCCAGATCGCGTACTCGACCTGCTCGATCTCCATGGTGATGCCGATGCGCTTGAGCTGGTTCGCGATGACCGGCGCCCCCGCCACCATGGTCGGGAAGGTCGGGATCACCATGCACTTGACGGTGAAGCCCGCGCTCTGGCCGGCCTCGGCCATGAGCTTCTTGGCCTTCTCCACGTCGGGCTTGTAGTACTTCATCCACGCCTCTTCCGGCAGCTGCCACTGCTTCATGGGCGCGGTCGCGGGCGCGGTGAGGCGCCCGAAGCCGGCCGCGGCCACCCGCAGCACCTGGCTGCGGTCCACCGCCCAGCTGATGGCCTGCCGCACCCGCACGTCCTTCAGCGGCCCGCGGTTGGCGCTGATGTTGAGGAAGTCGTAGCCGAGTCGGGAGCTGCGGTAGCCGGTGAGGGACTTCTCCTCCTTCAGGAGGTTGAAGTTCTTGTTGTCCTCGATGAACGCGTGGTGGATCTGGCCGGTGCGCAGCGCGGCCACGATGTTGGCCTCGTCGGGGATGGTGCGGACCACCAGCCGGTCCACGTGGGGCAGGCCCTTCTTGAAGTAGTACGGGTTCTTCTTCAGCGTGAGCTGCTGCTCCACCTTCCAGTCCTCGAACATGTAGGGGCCGGTGCCGAGGGCCGCCTTGTTGAGGTCGCCGTGCTTCTTGATGCCGGCCTCGCTGATGATGAAGCCCCAGAACCCGCCGAGGGCGGCGAGCATGCCCGCGAAGGGCTCCTTGGTGGTGAACTTCACCGCGTACTTGCCGGCCGGGTCCACCTTGTCCACCGCGATGAAGTCCGACTTGCCGGGGCTCTTCTCGAACAGGCGGTCGAAGGTGAACTTCACGTCCGCGCTCGTCATCTCCTGCCCGTCGTGGAACTTCACCCCCTGACGGAGCTTGAAGGTCCAGGTGAGGCCGTCCTTGCTCGTCTCCCACGACTCGGCCAGCTCCGGCTGGGGATTCATGTTCTCGTCGAAGCGCACCAGCTGGTTGTAGGTGAGCGGCGAGCGGCGGCTGCGGGACAGCGCGGGCACCAGCTGGGGGTCGAGCCCGGTGGCCTCGGTGGCCTGCGCCGAGATCAGGGTGCCCCCGCTCTTCGGGGTCTGGGCCGCCGCGCGGCGGCCGACCGCGAGGGCGCCCAGGGCGAGGCCGCCCGCCTGGAGGACCTGGCGGCGGCTGTAGCGGGATCCATCGCGCTGACCGGCATCGATCGTCATGGGCGTTCCTCCTGTGGAGGGATCGGGTGAGGGACGGGTCAGTGACCGCTCGGGTCGAGGACGTCGCGCAGGCCGTCGCCCAGCAGGTTGAACGCGAGCACGGTGACCATGATCGCGATGCCGGGGAAGACCGAGATCCAGGGCGCGGTCTCCAGGTACGTGCGCCCCTCGTTCAGCATGTTGCCCCACGACGGGGTGGGCGGCTGGGCGGAGAGGCCGAGATAGCTCAGCGAGGCCTCGATGAGGATGGCCTGGGACAGGGCGACCGTGCCCTGCACCACGAACGGGGAGACCACGTTCGGCAGCACGTGCTTGAGCGCCACCACCCAGCGGGGGGCTCCGAGGGCCCGGATGGCCTCCACGTACTCCTTCTCGCGCTCGGCCAGGACGGGGCCGCGCATCACCCGCGCGAAGAGCGGCACGTAGACGATCGCGATGGCGATCACCGCGCTGTTGATCCCGGGCCCGCGCATGGCCGCGATGCCCACCGACAGCAGCAGCCCCGGGATGCTGAAGAAGACGTCGAGCACCCGGTTGATCAGGTTGTCCCACCCGCCGCCCAGGTAGCCCGCGGTGAGCCCCAGCGCGCCGCCCGCGAGCATGGCCACCGAGATCGACGTGATCGCCACGTACAGGGAGATGCGGGAGCCGTGGATCACCCGGCTCAGCACGTCGCGCCCGAAGCGGTCGGTCCCGAAGAGGGCCTGGGGGCCCGGCCGCGCCTCGATCAGATCGAAGTTCTGGTCGTCGGGATCGCGCGGGGCGAGGGAGCCCGCGAAGAGGGCCATCGCCACGACGAGGGCGACGCAGAGCGCGCCGGCCAGAACCACGGTGCTGTGCGTGACGCGGCGGAGCTGACGGCTCCACCGAAGGCGTTGCGGCGCGAAGGTCGTCGAGCCGGGCAGCCCTTCGGTCCGGACTTCCACGGGGGGAACACTAGGCGGTGGCCGCCGACCTGTCAAGCACGCGGCGCGGCGACGCGCCCGCCGGACCGCACATCTCAGGCGCGCCTCATGCTGCTCTCATCCTGGGGTGCTACGCTCCACACGTGAGGGGATCGACAGGAGGCCGGCGTGGAGACGTGGGCGGTAGTGCTGGCGGGCGGCGAGGGCGTGAGGCTGCGGCCGCTCGTCCGGCGCGCGTTCGGTGAGGAGCGGCCCAAGCAGTTCTGTCGGCTGCTCGGACCCCGCAGCCTGCTGCGTCAAACCCTCGACCGGGTCCGGCTGCAGGTGCCGCCCGAGCGCACGGTGGTGGTGGGCGTGGAGCGGCACGCGCGATACCTGGCCGCCGAGCTCGATCCGCGGCCGGGTCCGGCCCTGATCCAGCAGCCGGAGAGCCGGGGCACCGCGGCGGCGGTGCTGCTGGCCGCCCAGTGGATCGCGGCGCGGGATCCCCGGGCCACCGTCGCCTTCTTTCCGGCGGACCATTTCATCCGCGAGGAGGCGGCCTTCATGGAGCACGTCGCCGACGCGGCCCGATTCACCGGGCGAGAGCCCGGATGGATGGTGCTGCTGGGGGTGCCCCCGAGCGAGCCGGAGCCCGAGTACGGGTGGATCGATTTGGGCGAGCGGATCGCCTGGACCGGGCGGGCGCCGATCTTCCGGGTCCGGCGGTTCCTGGAGAAGCCGTCGCGGGAGCGGGCGCGGGCCCTGTTCGGGCAGGGATGTCTCTGGAACACGCTCGTCTTCGTGGCGCAGGTCGACACGCTGCTGGCCACCGGACGGGCGTGCGTGCCGAGCCTGGCCGGTCTGCTCGGGGTGCTCTCCGCGTTCTGGGACAGCCCCCGCGAGCAGTGGGCGCTGCGTCAAGCCTACGCGCTCGCCCCCACCCGGAACTTCTCGCGGGAAGTCCTGCAGGCCGGCGCGCAGCCGGTGGCGGTGCTGAAGATGCCGGACCTCGCGTGGTGCGATCTCGGGAGCCCGGCGCGCGTCCTGAAGACGCTGGCCGCATCCGGGATCGACGTGCCGTGGCTCGCCACCGCGACCGCGTGATCGAAATCTCAACGAAGGAGAGGGGAAGGAGTAGACGTCATGTTCAATCTCACGTCGACGAAGGAATCGTCGTTCCGGATCGCGGGCCCGTGGGTCCTCGGTCTGTTCGGTCTGTCGGCCGCGACGTTCGTCGCGGCGACCCGCATGGCGGGATGGTACGGAGACTCGCACAGCCAGTTCCTGCTGCTGCCGTTCATCGCGGTGCTGGGCGGCCTCACCCCGCTGCTGGCCGCCATGTGGGCCTTCGAGGTCCCGGATGTCCTCGGGACCGCGATGCTGGGGACGTGGGGCTCGTTCTGGATCGGGTACTCGCTGCTCGAGTGGCTGTTCCTGTCCGGCCGGCTCGCCCAGCCGGCGGGGCCGTTCCACGAGCTGGGCTTCTGGTTCATCCCGCTGGCCTTCATCACCTGGGTCGGCGCCGCGGCGGCGGCGAGCGCCGCGCTCGGCCTCACGCTCGCGTTCCTGGCCGCGGGGGCCACGCTGGATGCGATCGGCCACCTGGGCCTGTACGAGCGCCTCGTGACGGTCTCGGGCTGGCTGCTCGTGATCGCGTCGATCATCGGCTGGTACACCGCGAGCGCGATGATGTTCGAGACGACGTCGGGCCGACAGGTCTGGCCGCTGGGCCGGATGACCCAGCGCGTGAGGACGATGGCGGAGCCGGCGCCGGGACAGTCTCCGGCGGCGAGGCACGCGGGGTAGCCTGAGCGCGAAATCCCTCGGTCGCGCGACCGCGCGGCGGGCGCCTCGCCGTGAAACATGGCGAGGCGCAAATGTTTACGGCTTATCATCGTAGGCATGCCCCTCCGCGTCGTGGCGATCGCGCTGATCCTGCTGGGCGGCCTGCCCGCGACGGCGGGTTCCCTGGCCGCCCAGGCCCCCGACACCGTGCTGCTCGAGGAGCTCACGTGGACCGAGGTGCGCGACGCGCTCCGGGCGGGGAAGACCACCATCATCGTGCCCGCGGGCGGCACCGAGCAGAGCGGCCCGCACATCGCGCTCGGCAAGCACAATGCGCGCGTCAAGGTCCTCTCGGAGCGCATCGCCCGCGCCCTCGGCGACGCGCTGGTGGCCCCGGTGGTCGCCTACGTGCCGGAGGGCGCGCTCTCGCCGCTCACCGGGCACATGCGGTTCCCCGGCACCATCACCACTCCCGAAGACACGTTCGAGAAGGTGCTGGAGTCCGCGGCGCGCAGCTTCAAGGCCCACGGCTTCCGTCACATCGTGCTGCTGGGCGATCACGGGTCCACCCAGGCCGGCCAGAAGGCGGTGGCGGCCCGGCTCAACCGGGAGTGGGCCACGGGCCCGACGCGGGTGCTGGCGGTGGAGGAGTACTACCGCGCCGCCGAGAGCGAGGCGCCCCGGCTGTTCCGCTCGCGGGGCTACCGGGAGTCGGAGCTGGGGCGGCACGCCGGGCTCACCGACACCGCCCTCACCCTGGGCACCGTGCCCGAGCTGGTGCGGACCGACCGCCTGCGGCCCGCCCGGGAGGGCGACGGCGGCGACGGGGACCCCAGCCGCGCGACCGCGGAGCTGGGGCGGGCCGGCGCCGACCTGATCGTGACGCGGACGGTGGAGGCCATCCGTAAATCCATTCCGAGCCGGTGAAGGAGATCTCTGCATGACGATTCGCGTGTGCTTCGTGGCGCTCCTGCTGTGGCTCTCGAGCGGCGTGGCCGTGGCCCAGCCGCGACCGGTCGAGACGGTGATGGGCATGCCGCCGGTGGTGGACCCGTCGAACCTCTACAGCGAGACCCGCGCGTTGAGCCCGGCGGTGGCCCACGCGCTGCCGCGGGTGTACGTGCCGAACCGGCAGGGGAACGACGTGTGGGTCATCGATCCCGCGACCATGAAGGTCGTCGACAAGTACCCGGTCGGGATCAACCCGCAGCACGTGGTGCCGTCGTGGGATCTCAAGACCCTCTGGGTCACCAACAACGCGGAGGGCCGCACCGACGGGACCCTGACCCCGATCGATCCCACCACCGGCAAGCCGGGCAAGGCGATCGCGGTGGACGATCCGTACAACATGTACTTCAGCCCCGACGGGCGCTACGCGATCGTGGTGGCGGAAGCGCTCAAGCGCCTCGACCTGCGCGATCCCCAGACCATGGCGCTCCAGGGCTCGATCGCGGTGCCGCAGTGCAAGGGGATCAACCACGCCGACTTCTCCATCGACGGGCGCATCGCCGTCTTCACCTGCGAGTTCCAGGGCGGGCTGGCCCGCATCGACATGGTGAACCGCTCGGTGCTGGGCTATCTCAAGCTCTCGCGCGGCGGGATGCCCCAGGACGTCCGCATCTCGCCCGACGGCAAGCTGTACTACGTGGCGGACATGAAGGCGGGCGGCGTGTTCGTGATCGACGGCGAGCGCTTCGCGGAGATCGACTTCATCAGGACCGGCATCGGCTCGCACGGCCTCTACCCGAGCCGCGACGGCTCGAAGCTCTACGTGGCCAACCGCGGCTCGATGCACGTCTACGCTCCCCCGCGGGGCAAGGGCAGCGTGTCGGTCATCGATTTCGCGACCCGCAAGGTGGTGGCGACCTGGCCCATTCCGGGCGGCGGCAGCCCCGACATGGGCAACGTGAGCGTGGACGGCAAGACGCTCTGGCTCTCCGGCCGCTTCGACAACGTGGTCTACGCGATCGACACCACCAGCGGCGAGGTGCGCTCGATTCCGGTGGGCAAGGAGCCGCACGGCCTCACGGTGTGGCCGCAGCCGGGGCGGTATTCCCTGGGCCACACCGGCAACATGCGGTAGCAGGGCGGCGATAAGGGCCCATCTGCTTCGTTGACGCCCTCGTCCGCCCGCTCGACGTTACCGGGAGTACGCCTCGCGGGCGGACCTCGGGCGTCGCCTCGCAGCTGGACCCTTCTCGCCGCCCTGCTACGCGCGTGAGCCCTCACGACGGGCCCATCGGCTTCGTTGACGCCCTCGTCCGCCCGCTCGACGTTACCGGGAGTACGCCTCGCGGGCGGACCTCGGGCGTCGCCTCGCAGCTGGACCCTTCTCGCCGCCCTGCTACGCGCGTGAGCGTCAGGTCTGGGCGGGGCGGGGGTGGAGGCGGGCGGTGGCCAGCAGGAAGAGGGCCCAGGACACCAGGATGCCGAGCGGGGCGAGGCCGAAGACCAGGCGATAGGAGCCGGTGAGGTCGTAGACGAAGCCGGCCAGCGCGGGGCCGATGGCGGCGCCGCAGCGCCAGCCGAGGGTCAGGATCCCCATGATCGCGCCGAGCGCGCGCAAACCGAAGACCTGCGGGACCACCTGGGCGACCACGGTGTCGCTCGATGCGAAGCCGGCGCCGAAGGCCATCAGCGAGAGGAGCAGCGCCGCGCGCGAGGGAATCCAGAGCAGCGCGGCGAGCGCGGTCATCTGCAGCAGGAACGCGGCCGCGATGGTGCGGCGGGGGCCCAGGCGATCGGAGAGGATCCCGCCCACCACGCGCCCCATCGCGGAACCGAGCCCGTAGGCGGTGAGCGCGAGCGAGGCCCCGGTGAGGCTCACGCCCTGGTCGCGAGCGTACGGCACCGCGTGGACCGAGATCATGATCGCGGTGCCGCCCACCAGGAGCCACGAGACGTTGAGCGCCCACTGGCGCGGATCGACGAGCGACTGGCGGAGCGTGATGCCGTGCGCCGCGCCCGGCTCGGGGCGCGGCGTGGACGGAGGGGCGGGGCGGTGGAGCGCGGCCCGCTCCGCCGGGCGCGGCAGGCGCACGCTCGAGGCCACGAGGGTGGCGAGCAGGCCGCAGCCGCCGCCGAGCACGAGGTAGGCGGCGCGCCAGCCGATCCGGGTGATGAGCCAGGCGGCCGCGGGACCGCCGGTGATGTAGCCCAGGTTGAAGCCGATCAGCACCAGGGCCAGCGCGAGCCCGCGCCGCTCGTCGAACCAGTGCGACACGGTGGCGGTGCCGAGCACGTAGAAGCTCGAGGTGCCCACCCCGGCCACCAGGCCGATCAGGAGGTACAGGTGCCACAGCGCGCTCACCGTGGACACCAGCGCGAAGCCCAGGCCGGCCAGCGCCATCGTGGCGGCCAGGAGCACGCGGGGCCCGTGCCGATCCGCGAGCGCGCCCACCGCGAAGCCGGCCACCCCGCCGACCAGCAGGTTCACCGACAGGGCCGCCGAGACCGCGCCGCGTGTCCAGCCGAAGTGCTCGGCGAGCACGGGCAGGAACACCCCGTAGGCGGCGAGGGGCAGGGAGACGCCGAAGATCGCGACGAAGAGCGCGGCGACGATCAGCCAGCGGCGCGTGTGCGGGCGGACGGCCACGGTGGCGCTCCCGGTTCCTCGCGCGGCGGCGGCCCGGCTCAGGCGGGCGGCCGGCGACGGACGAGGTAGCGGTGCTCGCCCTCCATCACCAGCTCGCGCGCCTGGTTGTGCACGGTGGCGCGCAGGGTGACCACGCCGGTGGTGCGGCCCGGCTCGAGACGCGTGATCGTGAGCAGCGGGTAGAGCGTGTCGCCCACGTAGACCGGCTTGAGGAAGCGCGACGACTGGTCGAGGAACGCCACCAGCGAGTCGTGGATCGCGTGCGGGAACGTGCCCGCGCCCGCGGCGGCCTGGGCGGTCACCAGGAGACCGTGGGCGAGCAGGTCGCGGTGGCCGTGGGCGCGGCAGTACTCGCGATCGTAGTGGATGGGATGGTTGTCGGCGGAGGCGAGCTGGAACGCGGCGAAGAGCGCCTCGGTCATGGTGCGCGACGGGATCGGGAAGCGCTCGCCCACCGCCAGATCGTCGAACCAGCGCGTGGCGGCCAGGCGGTGCGCCGCCGGATCGAAGGCCGGATCGGCCATGCCGACGCCGCCGGCCGCTAGCTCGCCGGGGCGGGCGCGGCGCTGGTGGCGGGGGCGGGCACGCGGCCCGGGAGCAGCGAGACGAACACTGTGGTGGTGGCGGAGATCGCGGCCATGATGACGAGCAGGGTGGTGAAGCCGGCCGCCTTCACGGTGGGACCGAGGAGGTACACCGCGAGCGCGCTCACCCCGAAGGACACCGCCAGCCGCATGCCGGCCACCCGCGAGCGCATGCGGTCGTCGACGTACTGCACGATCATCGCGTCGATGAACGGGATCGCCCCGAACACGAACACCATGAAGGCGAGGGCCAGCGCGTAGAACGCCCAGCCCTGCGCGGTGGAGGCGAGCAGGAACAGCGGCACCTGGGCGGCCACGATGGGCAGGTAGACCGCCTTGAGCGGGTAGCGGTCGATGAGCTTGCCCACCACGATCTGGGCGAACGAGGCGGTGGTGTAGACGATCGCGAGCAGCAACCCGAGACGGGCCGGATCGTCCACCAGCCCGCGCAGCCGCTCGGCCAGGAGCTGGCTGTTCCCGTTGGTGGTGAAGTTGAAGATCATGCTGCCGGAGACCGCGGCCAGGCTCATCACGAAGAAGATCCGCATCATGACCGAGGCGGGCAGCTCCACCCCGCGCCGGGGCCGGCGGGCGGGTGCCATCTCCTCGCGCGGCACCACCGCCGCGAAGAGCACGCCGCAGAGCATGGCGAGCCCGGCGGGCACCGCGAACGCCATGCGCCAGCCCATCCGCTGGACCAGATAGCCGGTCAGCACCGCGGCCATGGCGATGCCCAGGTTGCCGGCGAGGCCGTTGAGGCCGATGGTGAAGCCCGGCCGCGTGGAGTTCTGCACGATCATCGGGATGCCGACCGGATGGTAGATGGAGGCGAAGGCGCCCATGATCGTGAGCGCGGCCGCGAGCTGCCACGGGCGCTGCGCGGCGGCCACCAGGAGGCCGGCCGCGCCCAGGCCGAGGAAGAAGATGACCATCATGGCCCGGCGGCCCCACAGGTCCCCGAGGCGGCCGGCGGGCAGCGAGCCCAGGCCGAAGAGCACGAACGCGCCCACCGTGTACGGCATCAGGTCCTGCCAGACCATGCCCCACTCGGCCGCGATGGCGGACACCGCGGTGGCGAAGATGAGCAGGAACAGGTGGTCCATGGCGTGGCCCACGTTGAGGAGCAGGGCGGTCGGGCTCGTGTTGGACATGGCCGGTAGTCTACCGCATACTCGCCCCGCCATGAGCCCGGATCAGACCGTGGGCCCGACCCTCGACGCCGCCGCGCTCGATCTCCTCTTCCGCCAGGCCCGCACGCACCGCGCATGGCTCGACCGCCCGGTGCCCGACGAGCTGCTCCGGCGCGTGTACGAGCTGGCTGCGCTCGGGCCCACCAGCGCCAACTGCAGCCCGATGCGCGTGCTGTTCGTGAAGTCGCGCGAGGCCAAGGAGCGACTGCGCCCCGCGCTCAGCCCGGGCAACGTGGACAAGACCATGCAGGCACCGGTCACCGCGATCATCGCCTACGATCTGGCGTTCCCCGACCGGCTCCCGCGCCTGTTCCCGACCGCGGACATGCGGGCGAACTTCGTGGGCAAGCCGGAGCTGATCGCGACCACCGCGTTTCGCAACGGCACCCTGCAGGGCGCCTACCTGATGCTGGCCGCGCGCGCCTGTGGGCTCGACGTGGGAGCCATGTCGGGCTTCGACAACGCCAAGGTCGACGCCGCGTTCTTCCCGGAGGGGACGGTGAAGTCGAACTTCCTGTGCAACCTGGGCTACGGCGATCCGGGCAAGCTCGGCCCGCGGCCGCCGCGCCTGCCCTTCGACGAGGCCTGCCGGATCATCTGACCCGCTGGCCGGGCGCCACCGAGTACACCTCCACCGGCTGCTTGCGGGTCTTGATCTGCGTGGGCCCGTGGGCCTCGACCGCGATGGTCGCGGGGAGGCCGGCGCGGGTGTGCTCCTCGATGAGGATGGGCCGGCCCGCCACCTTGGTGTGGGCCTCGAGGTGCGCGGCCAGGTTCACCGCGTCGCCCACCGCGGTGTAGGTCATGCGCTGCTGGGTGCCGGTGAAGCCCGCGACCAGGGGACCGGAGGCGATGCCGATGCCGATGCGCACCTCGATCGCGTGGCGGCGGGCCTGCTCGGCGTTGAACGCGTCCATCATCTCCAGCATCTCGAGGGCCGCGCGCACCGCGCGCTCGCGGTGGTCGGCGAGGGGCAGGGGCGCCCCGAACAGGGCCATGAGGCCGTCGCCCAGCATCTGGTTGACGATGCCGCCCTGGCCGGTGATGGCGTCGAAGGTGAGCGTGTAGTAGCTGTTCAGCAGCTCGATGGTCTCGGCGGGGGCGAGGGTCTCGGTGATGTTGGTGTAGGAGCGGATGTCGGAGAACATCACGCTCGCCTCCACCGGCTTGAAGCGGCCGTGCAGCGAGCCGCCGGTGGTCAGCACCTCGTCCGCGACCTCCGCGGTGGCGAAGCGCCGTAGCAGCTCCCGCTGCTGGTCGCGCAGCCGCTTCTTCTCGAGGCTCGCGTCGATCCGCGCCTTGAGCAGGACCGGGTTGACCGGCTTCGTGAGGTAGTCCTCGGCACCCATCTCCAGGCACCTGACGACGCTGTCGATCTCGTCGAGCGCCGAGGTGACGACGACCGGGATGTCGCGGAGATGCGGGTCGTCCTGCAGCTTCGCGAGCACCTCGTAGCCGTCGAGCTCGGGCATGAGGACGTCGAGGAGGATCAGGTCGAAGCTCCCGGCGCGGAGGAGCGCGAGCGCCTCGCTGCCGTCCTGGGCGAAGACGACCGTGTGCCCCTCGTGCTCGAGGCCGCGGGCGAGCAGCAGGCGGTTCACGCGGTTGTCGTCCGCGATCAGGATCGTGCCGACGAGGGCGGCTGGCGT
>DASRHC010000049.1:0-33416 GCA_035650715.1 Candidatus Methylomirabilota bacterium
GACCCTCGAGGCCGCGATCCTCACCTATATCGCCCTGACCAACACGGCGCCGAAGCCCTTCGTGTGGACGAAGACCGCCGACGAGATCTTGGCCAGTGTAGCTCGATTTTGTCATCGAATCTCTGGGACAGGACACTAGCACACCTCACAAAATGTGGTGGCGGTCCCCCCCTCGCACAGATGTATGGGGGCAGCCCACCCCGCCGACGCCATACATGGGGCCCCCTGCGCGCACCTACCAGTTGTATGGGGAATTGACCGCTCGCGCGGGCGCGCGCGATGGTGGTGCCCATGATGACCACGAGCGATCTGGACGCGTTCTTCGAGCAGGGCTGGAACTCCCACGACGTCGACCGCCTGATGACCTTCATGGCCGAGGAGTGCGTGTTCGAGAGCGCCTCCGGCCCCGAGGCCTGCGGCGGCCGCCACGAGGGGCGGGAGGCGGTGCGCCGGGCCTTCGCGCGGATCTTCGAGGCGTTCCCGGACGTGCGCTTCGACGACACCCGCCACGTGGTGGCGGGCGACCGCGCGGTGTCCGAGTGGCGCTTCCGCGGCACCGCGGCCGACGGCCGGCGGGTGGACGTCGACGGCTGCGACCTCTTCACGTTCGCGGGCGGCAAGATCGCGCGCAAGAGCTCGTTCCTGAAGACGCGCACCGCCTGAGCCGGCGGGGGGCGCTGCCCGTCCCCGGGCAGAGCGGATTCGAGTCTCCGGGTTCTTTTACCGGGAACCTTGCTCCCGTCCTCGAGCCGTCGTCGTGCTCCGCGCGCGGAAGGTCCCGCGACAGGCCCGAGAGGTCGGCTGGCGTCGTTCTTGCTGATTCCCGACGCGGCCGCGGATCCGGCAGGTGTGGGACGCCCCGAAGCTCGAGCGGGCGGGCCAGGAGATGGAGAGCCTGAAGAGCGAGCTGATGCCGCGGGCCGCCTAGGCTTCCCGAAGCGGGCTCGCGAGGGGAGGCGGTCGGCGGGCGCGCGTCCCGCCCGGCGCGGGTGATATGATCCGCGTCCATGGCCGGGACCGCGGACGCGATCGTCGTCGGGGCGGGCATCATGGGCTCCGCGACCGCCTATCATCTCGCGCGCCGTAAATACGGGAAGGTGGTGGTGCTGGAGCGCGACGCGGTCTGCTCCGGCTCCACCGCGCTGGCCAGCGGCGGCATCCGCCACCAGTACGCCAACCGGATCGGCATCGAGCTGACCCTCCGCACCATCGAGGTCTACGAGAACTTCGCGGCCGAGTTCGGCGTCGATCCGCAGTTCCGCCAGCACGGCTACCTGATCCTGCAGCAGACCGAGGAGGAGCGGCGGGTCTACGCCGAGAGCGCGGCGGCGCAGCGGGCGCTGGGCGTGGACACGCGCGTGCTCTCGCCGGACGAAATCCGGGCCGGCTGGCCGTATCTCGCGACCGACGGCCTCGTCTCCGCCACCTACTCACCACGCGACGGCTACCTCGATCCCTATCTGGTGACCACCGCGATCGCGGCCCGCGCCCGCGAGCTGGGCGCGGTGATCCATCAGCAGCACCCGGTGGTCGCCGTCGAGCGGCGCGGCCCGCGCGCCTTCACGGTGCGCACGCCGAGCGGGGAGTGGGAGTCGCCGGTGGTGATCGTCGCGACCGGCTGCTGGTCGGGGCAGGTGGGAAGGCTCGCGGGCGTCGAGATCCCGGTCTACCCGCTCCGGCGATGCATGTTCATCACCGCGGCGATCGATGGCACGCGGATTCCGATCGAGACGCCCTTCATCATCGACCACCACTCCGGCTTCTCGATCCGCCGAGAGGGCGAGGGCATCAAGGTGGGCTTCGGGCGCAAGGACGGCGGCAACCGGAGCTTCGACACCACGCCCGACCGCGACCTGATCCCCGCCGTGGCCGAGCGGGCGGTGCGGCGGTGCCCCGCGCTGGAGGACGCGCCGGTCATGCGGGTGTGGGCCGGGCTCTACGAGATGACGCCCGATCAGATGGGCATCCTCTCCGCGGTGCCCGGGGTGGACGGCCTCTACGTCATCGCGGGCTTCAGCGGCCACGGCTTCATGCACGGGCCCATCGCGGGCCAGCTGATGGCCGAGCTGGTGGCCGACGGTCGCGCCCACACCGTGGACGTCTCCCCCCTCGACCTCGACCGCTTCCGGCGCGGGGAGACGCCGGTGGAGGTCATGACGTTCGTCTAGCCGCCGCGCCGCGCCCGGGCGCGCGCCGCCTCAGAACGGGGCGCGCTCGCCCTCCGGCAGCGGGGTGTCGAACGCGAAGAGCACGCCCGCGATCATCCGGTACTGGCCGGCCAGCACCACCAGCTCCATGAGGCCGTCGATGTCGAGGGCGTCCTGCACCTCGGCTTGGAGCGCGGCCGGGATCGACTCGTAGGCCAGCACGTGCTGGACGACCCGGGCGGGCCGGGCCAGCCGGGGCGGCAGGGTCGAGAGATCGCCGCCCGTCCGCACGCGCTCGATCACGTCGTCGGCGAGCCCCTCCCGACGCGCGACCTTGGCGTGGGCGATCCACTCGTAGCCCTGCCGGACCGACGCCGCCGTGATCAGGATGGCGAGCTCCCGGATGTCGCCGGGCAGCGTGCCGCCGAAGCGCAGGTATTCCCCCAGGTCGCCCACCTTCTCGGCCAGGGCGGGGTGGTGCATGAGGGAGGCGAAGGGGCCGCGGACGGCGCCGCGCTTGGCGGCGATCTTCTCGTAGATCCGCCGGGCCGGGGCGTCGAGGTGGTCGAGCGGGTCGGGCAGTCTGGCCATGGGCTCCTCCTGGCCGGGATCTTAGCCCGGATCGCCCCCGCTCGTCCCCGGCGCCTTGACAAGCGCGCGGCCTCGGGCGCAGTCTTGGGCCCGCCGAACGACCGGTGCCGCGTCGCGGCGCCGTGTCCGTCGCTTCACGCCAAGACCGGCGCCTCGCGCCCGAACGGCGCGCGCCGCAGAAAAGGACGGGTGCGATGAAGCAGCCCTCGACGCGACTCCTCCACGTCACCGTGATGGCCCTCCTGATCGTGACCCTCGTCGGCGGCCTCGTGCTGACCGGAGTCGGCGGCTTCACCGCCCGCGCGGCCGATCCCATCAAGATCGGCTTCGGCATGGCGCTGACCGGCGGGCTCTCCGCCAACGGCAAGCCGGCGCTGCTCGCGCTGCAGATCTGGAAGGATGACGTGAACAAGAAGGGCGGCCTGCTCGGCCGGCCGGTGGAGCTCGTGTACTACGACGACCAGACGAACCCCGCCACCGTGCCCGGCATCTACACCAAGCTGCTCGACGTCGACAAGGTCGACCTGATCATCTCGGGCTACGGCACCAACCTGATCGCGCCGCTCCTGCCCATCGCGATGGAGCGCAAGCTGATGCTGATCGGGATGTTCGGGCTCGCCAACAACGAGAAGTACAAGTACCCGAACTACTTCCAGATCCAGCCCGCGGGCCCCGATCCGCAGATTTCGACCGCGATCGGCTTCTTCGAGCTGGCCGCCAAGCAGAACCCCAAGCCGCAGACGGTGGCGATCGTGGGCGCGGACGCGGAGTACCCGCAGAACGCCCTGGTCGGCGCGCGCGAGCTCATCAAGAAGTTCGGCTTCAAGACGGTCTACGACAAGACCTATCCGCCGAGCACCACCGACTACACCCCGATCGTGCGGGCGATCAAGGCCACCAACCCCGACATCGTGTTCATCGCCTCCTACCCGCCGGACTCGGTCGGCATGCTGCGGGCGGCGCACGAGGTGGGGCTCTCGCCCAAGATCATGGGCGGGGGCATGGTGGGCCTGATGTTCACCACCATCATGACGAGCATGGGCTCGCAGCTGAACGGCATCGTCAACTACGACTTCTGGGCCCCCGAGCCCACGTTCATGGCCATTCCCGGCGTCAAGGAGTTCCTGAAGGAATACCAGACGCGGGCCGAGAAGGCGGGCGTCGATCCCCTCGGCTACTACCTGCCGCCCTACTCCTACGCGGTCGGGCAGGTGCTGGCCCAGGCCATCGAGGCCACCAAGGGGCTCGATCAGCAGAAGCTCGCCGACTACATCCGGGCCACCGAGTTCAACACCATCGTGGGCAAGATCAAGTTCGGCAAGAACGGCGAGTGGGCCAAGGGACGCACCCTGATGGTGCAGTACCAGAAGATCCAGGGGACCGGCATCGAGCAGTTCCGCGGGCCGGGCAAGAAGGTCGTGCTGTACCCCGACGAGTTCAAGTCGGGCAACATCATCTACCCGTACTCGGCGGCGAAGAACTAGCGCGAGCGGCTCCCTGTTCTCCTGGGACCTGCTGGCGAACGCGCTGGTCGCCGGGCTGCTGGTCGGCGGCTTCTACGCCGCGGTGAGCCTGGGGATCTCGCTCGTCTTCGGTCTGCTCGACATCGCCAACATCGCGCAGCCCGCGTTCCTCATCCTCGGGGCCTACGCGACGTACGTGGTCAACAGCTCGTTCGGGCTCGACCCGATCGCCACCGGGATCCTGTTCACCCCGCTCTTCTACCTGCTGGGGGCGGTGGTCTACCGCGTCTACTACGCCGCCTTCGAGCGGCGGGGGGACGAGGCCCTCCGGGGGCTCGTGTTCTTCTTCGGGCTCCTGTTCATCATGGAGGTGAGCCTCAGCCTGAAGTACGGGGTGGACTACCGCCTCGTGGAGGCGCCCTACATCGGCAAGTCGATCGAGCTGGGCGTGGTGGGCATCGCCTACCGGCTGCTGGTGCCCTGCGTGGTGGGGCTCGTCATGACGGGGGCGCTCTACCTCTTCCTCGGCCGCACCTTCTACGGCCGGGCCATCATGGCGGTCTCGCAGGACAGCGGCGCCCTCCGCCTCATGGGGGCCGACCCGGTGCGCATCAAGACCGTCGCCTTCGGCATCGGCATCGCGGCGGCCAGCCTGGCCGGGGCGCTCCTCATCACCATCGCGCCGGTGGTGCCGTCGAGCGACCGCGACTACATCGGCCGGATGTTCGCGATCACGGTGCTGGGCGGCATGGGCAGCATCGGCGGCACCCTGGTGGCCGCAATCATCCTGGGCGTCATCGAGAGCCTCATGGGCACCTTCTTCGGCCCGTCGTGGGCGCTGGCCGCCTCCTTCGGCATCCTGCTGATCGCGCTGGCGGTGCGCCCGGCCGGCCTGTTCGGACGCTAGCGGATGCGGCGCGCGGGCGGGGCGGTGGCGGTGGGCGCGGCGATCGTGGTCGCCGCGATCCTGATCGCGTCGCTGAAGGTGAACCCGTATCTCTACTTCGCGGGCTACGTGATCCTCCAGTACGTGGTCATCGCGACCGCGTGGAACATCCTGGGCGGCTACGCCGGCTACGTGAACTTCGGCACTCCCGCCTTCTTCGCGCTGGGCGCCTACACCGCGGTGTTCCTGATCCAGACCGTGAAGCCGCCGCTGCCGGTGCTGATCCTGGCCGGCGGGCTGGTCTCGGCCCTGCTCGGCCTGGGCATCGGCTACCTCACGCTGCGGCTGCGCGGGGTGTTCTTCTCGATCGCCACCCTCGCGCTCTCCATCGTGCTGCAGACCGTCATCATCAACTGGGAGTTCGTGGGCGGCTCGCGCGGCCTGAGCGTGATCCGCCCGGGCGGGCCGCCCTTCGGCAACTACGTCACGTTCCTGTTCACGGTGATGACCGGGCTCGCGGTGGCCTCGGTGCTGGTGGCGCGCTTCATCCAGCGCTCGTGGATCGGCCGCGGGCTGGCCGCCCTGCGCGACAACGAGGAGGCGGCGGAGTGCATGGGGGTGCCCACCCTGCGCCTGAAACTCTTCGCCACCACCGTGAGCGGCTTCCTGCTCGGGGTGGCGGGCGCCCCGTTCCCCTACTACGTGACGTTCGTCGAGCCCAACAGCGCGTTCAGCCTGGACTACGCGGTGAACGCGCTCGCGATGCCGATGATCGGCGGCACCACCAGCTGGGTGGGGCCGGTGATCGGCGCGGTGCTGCTGGGGGCGGCGCAGCAGGTGGCGACGGTGACGATCTCGTCCGAGATGAACCTCTTCATCGTGGGGGTGGTGCTGGTGGCGTTCGTGGTGGCGGCCCCCGAGGGGCTCCTCGGGCTGGCGCGCCGGCTGCGGGGGCGCTGAGCGATGGCGGACGCGCTGCTCGAGATCGAGGGGCTCACCAAGCGCTTCGGCGGCTTCACCGCGCTGAACGGGGTCAGCATCCACGTGAAGGCGGGCGAGCGCTTCGGGCTCATCGGCCCCAACGGCTCCGGCAAGACCACCCTGATCAACTGCGTCTCGGGGGCCCTGCCGGTGGACGGCGGTCGGATCCGCTTCGCCGGGCAGGAGATCACCGGCCTGCCCGCCCACCGGCGCACCCGGCTCGGCATCGTGCGGAGCTTCCAGATCCCGAAGCCCTTCGGGAGCATGACGGTCCGCGAGAACCTGGAGATCCCGCTGGAGTACGCGGCGCGCGAGCGCTCCGACGCGGCCGACGCCGACGCGATGGAGATCCTGCGCGCGATCGGGCTCGAGGCCAAGGCCCACCTGCGGCCGGGCGGGCTCACCCAGATCGAGATGCGAAAGCTGGAGCTGGCCCGCGCCATGGCCGCGCGGCCCAAGCTGCTCATCTCCGACGAGGCGATGGCCGGGCTCTCCCACGCGGAGGTGGACGACATCCTGGCGATCCTGTTCGGCCTGAGCGCGCGCGGCATCACCATCATCATGATCGAGCACATCATGCGGGCGGTGATGCGCTTCTCGGAGCGCATCGTGGTGCTGGACGCGGGCGAGCGCATCGCGGAGGGCACCCCGGAGGAGATCGTGCGCAACCCGGCGGTCGAGAAGGCCTACCTTGGCGAGTAGGCTCGTCGTCCGGAACGTCGACGCCGGCTACGGCGCGGTGCGCGTGCTGCACGACGTCTGCATCGAGGTGCGGGAAGGGGAGACCGTCGCGCTGCTCGGCACCAACGGCAACGGCAAGTCGACGCTCATCAAGTGCCTGATGGGGCTGGTCACGCCGGAGGCGGGCGAGATCTTCCTCGAGACCGACGGGCGGCGCGTCGATCTCTCCGGCAAGTCCACCGAGGAGATCGTGAGCCTCGGCATCGCGCTGGTGCCGGAGGGCCGCCGGCTCTTCCCCAAGCTCTCGGTGGAGGAGAACCTCCTGCTCGGGGCGTTCCGCGCGGCGGCCCGGGCCGACATCGCGGCCAACCTGGCCTTCGCCTTCGAGGCCTTCCCGGTGCTGGCCTCGCGGCGCCGCCAGCTCGCGGGCAGCATGTCGGGGGGCGAGCAGCAGATGCTCGCGGTGGCCCGCGCGCTCATGTCCTCCCCGCGCATCCTGCTGGTCGACGAGCCGTCGGTGGGCCTGGCTCCCATCCTGGTGAGCCGCGTGATCGCCAAGATCCGGGAGCTGAAGGAGCAGCGCCAGCTCACGGTGCTGATGGCGGAGCAGAACTTCAACCAGGCCACCAAGATCGCGGACCGTGGCTACATCATCGTGCACGGCAAGATCGAGTTCGAAGGCAAGTCCACCCGCGAGCTCCGCGAGAACGAGCTCGTCAAGAAGTACTACCTCGGCGCCTAGACCGGGCGCCTAGACCGGGGTCAGGTCTTACATTCCGACATTTTCGGGACGCGCCATGGAACCAGACGCGGAAAAATGTCGGAATGTAAGACCTGACCCCCGCCTGATCGCCGCGTGCGGGATGGGGTGGGCGGCGACGACGAACTACACCAATCATGCGGCGGTGCTGCCGCTGCTGATGGCCGAGCTCGGGTTCGGGCCGGTGGGGGCGGGATTCCTCTCCACCGCGTTCTTCGTCACGCTGGGGGTCGCGTGCGTGCCGGCGGGCATCTGGTGCGACCGGCGCGGGCCGACCGGCGTGGGCACCGCCGGCCTGCTGATGGTCTTCGCGAGCAACCTGCTGCTGGGGGCCTCGCGCGGGCTGCCGGACCTCGTGGTGATCAAGGTGCTGGGCGGCCTGGGCTGCGCGCTCGCCTTCGTGGCAGGCATGCGCTACGCAGCGCTGGTGGTGCCGCCGGCGCGGGTGCCGCGGGCGCTCGGCTTCTACGGCGGCTTCGTGCAGCTGGGCGGCGGCACCTCGCTCTATCTGGTCCCGGTGCTGGCGACCCGGCTCGGCTGGCGCCCCGCGTTCGTGGTCTCCTCGGTCCTCGTCGCGCTGTCCACGGTGGCGTGGTGGGCCCTGGCGCCGCCGGTGCGTCCCACCGCGGCGGCCACGCCGCTCGCCGAGGCCACGCGCAGCCGCCGGGTGTGGACGCTGGGCCTCGTGCACGCGGCCACGTTCGGCCTCGCGGTCCTGACCGGGATCTGGATCACCACGTTCCTGGTCCACGAGTTCGGCCTGACGCTCGTGCGCGCCGGCGCGGCGGGCTCGGGGATCCTCGCCCTGGGCGTGCTCTCACGCCCGCTCGGCGGGCTCGTGGTGGATCGCGGCCGGCTGAGCGCGGCCGCCGTCATGCGGCTCACCGTCCTGACCGGGGCGATCGGCTTGCTGGTGCTGGCCTGGCCCGGCCGCCCGCTCGCGGCGGCGGCGCTGGCGATCGGCGTGCTCGGGGTCGCGTTCAACGCCCCCTACGCGGCGGTGATGCAGACCACCGCCTCCGCGCTGCCCCGCGCGCCGGGGGCGGCGGTGGGGCTCGTCAGCGGGGTCGGCGTGATCTCGATCGCGGCGGGCGCGCCCGCGGTCGGCGCGCTCCTGGCGGCCACCGGCGGGTTCGCGCTGCCGCTCCTGCTGCTGGCGGTCTACTCCTTCGCGGTGCTCTGGGCGCTCTCGACCGTCTGACCCCGAGGAGCCGTCAGCCGACGACCGCGCGCGCCGCGGCGAGGATCTCGTGCTCGGACGGGAACTTGCCGAGGCCGGTCAGGCCCTCCGCGCACTCGATGTTGGCCCAGCGCACGATGCCGTCGCGGTCGATGAGGAACTGTCCCTTGAGCTGCGGCCACTGCCGCTCCATCTCGGCCTTGTCCCGCTCGTTCTCGACGTAGCCGTCGGCCTTGCTGAGCGCCTGGGCGGCCTCCATGACCGGCAGGGGCTCGGCGAACGCCCCGTTGGGATTGATCCTGGTCGTCGCGAGGGCGTCCATCAGCTCCTGCGTCGGGACCGGCTTGGGCAGGCCGTACGCCTTGTGGGTGGAGAGCTCGGGATCGGCGCCCAGGCGCAGTCTGGTCGGGCGGAACTTGAAGTAGAGCCGCGCGTTGTCGGGCGACGTGCCCACCACGCCCAGCGTCTCGACCCCGAGGGCCTTGAGCTTGGCCTCGGTCTGGGCCATTAGGGCGATCGACCGGCGGCAGAACGGGCACCAGAGACCGATGAAAAGGGCGAGGAAGAGCGGGCTGCGCCCGCGGTAGTCCGCGAGCGAGACGCAGCCGTTTCCGTCCACGGCGGGAAGGGTGAAATCGGGCGCCGGCTCGCCGGCCCCGACGGGAGAAGATCGCACGTGCGTGGTCATCTGTCGGGCTCCTCGTCAGGCTTCTAGCAGAGAAATGGTAGCACCATGAGCGCGTCGGGCTCGATCTGGGCCCGCTCGCAGACTTCCTGCGCCTTCGACAAATACTCCTCGGCGGCGGCCTGATCGCCGGTGTCGAGATAGAGCGTGGCGAGGCCGTCGTAGCAGGGGAACAGCAGCTGCGGCTCGCCGACCTGCTCGGCCAGCGCGAGCGCCTCGCGGTAGGAGGCGAAGGCGTCCGCGTGCGCGCCGTGGCACTGGTGGATCTGGCCCAGCACGATGAGCGGCACCGCCAGGTGGTCGAGCAGCCCGAGCCGCCGGTCGAGATCGATCGCGGTCTGCGCGGCCTCGACGCCCTCCGCCTCGCAGCGGTCGGTGAGCGCGCAGTAGGCCACCGCGAGGTTCGCGTAGAGACGCGACTGGAAGCCGAGATCGCCCACCTTCTTGGCGGTCTCGAGCCCGCGCAGGCACGTCTCGATGCTGCGCCGCGGGTCGAGGGAGGCGTAGAGCACCCCGAGGTTCGTGTAGCCGCGGCAGGCGGCCTGCAGCAGGTCCCGGCTCTCGGCGAGGGCGATGCTCTGCTCGATCTGCTGGACCGCTTCGGGCAGCCGGCCGGTGCGCGCGAGCGCCACCCCGAGCGTGTTGAAGGCCTGCACCCGCACCACCGCCGCCTCGCGCGCCCGCTCGGCATCGTGGGCGTCGCCTTCCCCGGTCGCCTCCCGCAGCGCCCGCTCGGCCCACGCGATCGCGGCCTCGTTGTCGCCCGCGCGGAACGCGAGCCGGCCCATCTCCTGGAAGAGGTGGGCGCGCTCGATCGGATCGCCCTCCTCGCCGAGCCGATCGAGGCCCGCGGTGAAGCAGGCGGCGGCCCGCTCGCGGTCGCCCGTCTCCCAGTGGAGACCCCCGAGCTTCCGGAGGAGCCGGGCCGTGAGCGCCCGGTCGCCGGCCCGCTCGCCCGCCTCGCGGACGGCCTCGAAGTGGGCGAGGGCCTGCGCGCGGCGTCCGGTCAGCCCGAGCAGATCGCCCAGCCGCTCGCGGACCGCCGCGATCTGGCCGTCGCAGTCCGTGCACTCGGCGAGGGCGCGCAGGGCGCGCTCGTAGTGCCGGATCGCGTCGTCGTTGGCGTACACCGCGCGCGCCCAGTCGCCCGCGGCCACGAGGTAGGCGGCGCCGCGCGCCTTGTCGGTGGCGAGGCTCCAGTGATGGCCGAGCGCCTCGAGGTCGGTCAGGCGCTCCGGGCGCGGGCCGGCCGCCCGCTCGAGGGCGCGGGCGGTGTGCTCGTGCAGGACGGTGCGGCGCGCGAGGAGCAGGTTCTGGTACACCACCTCGTGCACGAGCGTGTGGGTGAACCGGTACCGATGGCCCTCGCGGCCGGGGGCGGCCGGCTCGATCAAATCCGCCTCGATCAGCTCGTCGAGGACGAGCTCGATGCCGGCCGGGTCGGTCGCGACCTCGCGCAGGAGCCCCGCGTCGAACTCCGCGCCCACCACCGCGGCCTCCTGGAGCAGCCGGCGCGCCCCGGCGGCGAGCCGATCGACCCGCGAGAGCAGGAGGCCCTGCAGGGTGGGCGGCACGTCCACCACCTGGCACTCCGCGGCGCACGCCCAGCCCGCGCCGTCGCGCACGAGCACCCCCTTCTCCACGAGGGTGCGGATGATCTCCTCCACGAACAGGGGATTGCCGCCGGCCCGGGTGGTCACGAAGTCCTCGAGCTGGCCCAGCGGATCGCCGCGCAGGTCACCGAACAGGCCGTTCACCAGCGCGCGGCTCTCCTCGGGCGAGAGCGGGCGGAGCCGGATGACCGATTGCTCGGCCCGCGTCACCGGCAGCGGGGCGGCGTCGGGCCGGTGGGTGAGCAGCAGCATCAGCGGCCGGTTCGCGAGGTGATCGGCCACGTTGCGCAGCATCTCCAGCGAGGCCGCGTCGGCCCGGTGGAGGTCCTCCACCACGATCAGGAGCGGGTCCTGCTGCACGCGCCGCTCCACCAGGGTGCGCGCGGCCAGCGCGATCTGGCGCTGCAGCTGCTCCGGCTCCACGTCCCGCGGCCGTGCCTCCTCGACTCCCAGCACGTAGCTCAGCACCGGCGCGATCGCGTCGGCTTCCTCGGCCCGCGCGCCGAGGGCGCGGAGGCCCGCGCCCAGCTTGTGCCGGGCCACCTCCAGCGAGTCCGTCCGGTCCACGCCGTAGGCCTCGCGGAAGAGCGCGCCGAACACCCCGTAGGTCGGCTCGCCGAGGGAGGAGCACGTGGCCTGGCGCACCACCGTGTCGGCCAGCCGGCCCTCGGCCTCGAGGCGGGCCAGCAACTCCGCGACGAGCCGCGACTTGCCGGTCCCGGCGTCGCCGACCACGCTCACCACCTGCGCCCGGCCTCGCCGCATCCGCTCGAACGCGAGCGCGAGCTGGCTCAGCTCGTCGCCGCGGCCGACCAGCGGCACCGCGAACCCGAGCTGGGCGAGGCCGCGCGCCGAGCGCGGCTCGGCCAGGACGCCCAGCAGGCGATGCACGACCACCGGCTCGGCCTTGCCCTTGAGCGGCAGCGCCCCCGCGGGCTCGAAGGCGAAACGGTGGCGGCCGAGGACGTACGTGGCCTCCGACACCAGCGCGGTCCCGGACGGCGCGGCGGACAGCAGGCGGGCGGTGGTGTTCACGGTGTCGCCGGTCACCGCGTAGGCGCCGCCCGCCGGACCGCCCAGGCTGCCCGCCACCACCGGACCGGTGTGGACGCCGATGTGCAGCGCCACCGGGCTGCCGAGGCGGGCCGCCCACTGGCGGCTCAATGCGGCGCTCTCCTCGAGCATCTCGAGCGCGGCCCCGAGCGCGCGCTGCGGGTCGTCCTCGTGCGCGACCGGCGCGCCGAACACGGCCATCACCGCATCGCCCACGAACTTCTCCACGAACCCGTCGTAGCGCTGGATGATCCGGGCGAGCGACTCGAACAGCGCGTTCTGGAAGGCGCGCACCTCCTCGGGGTCGAGCCGCTCCGACAGCGCGGTGAAGCCGGTGAGGTCGGCGAAGAGGACCGTGACCTGTCGCCGGTCGGCCTCGGGACCGGCGGGCGCCGCGGAGGCGGGCCTCGCGAGCACGTCGGCCGATGCGGCAGCAGACGCCGACGGCGCCGCGGGGACAGGCGGTACCGGGGAGGGCGGCGACGCCCGGGTGGCCGGGGCGCTCGAAGACGCCGTCGTCGCCGGGCCGGGGGTTCCGGCCGGGGTCGGCGCCGCCCGGGCGCTCCCGCAGCGCGGGCAGAAGGCGAAGGAGGGATCGCACGCGAGCCCGCACGCGGGGCAGGGGGCGGGGAGGCGTTGCCCGCAGCGCGGGCAGAACGCGAACCCGGGGGAGGCTTCGAGGCCGCAGCCGGCGCAGGTCATCCGCTCACAGTCTAGCCCGGCGCCGGCCTGAGGGCCACGCGCCGCGTCGGGCAGCGCAGCGTAACACACGCCGCGGCGCCAGGCCGCCGCCGGCCCGGGCTCGCAACCACGGGCATCCGGGTCACGAGCCTGGGTAGTCCCTTTCTGCACGTGGCGAATCGAGTCGTCAGCCCCCGGCGGCGCCGCGCTCGCAACTCGTTGATTCGATTGATGTCACCTGGTGGCTCGTCGCTTGCTGTTCGATCGCCCCGGAGAGAGCGCCATGAGCTTCGCCTGCAAGAGCGACAAGCCCTGCTACCACACGCTGCGGGAGTGCGCCGCGGTCCAGGGCGAGTACTGCCTCGTCTGCCACCACGGGTCCTACCTGGCGGTGCCTCCGCGCCGGTCCACCGTGACGGGTCCCCGTCGCCAGCGGCAGGGCATGGCCGCGCTCCTCCGCGAGATCCGCCAGCGCCGCGGCCGCTGAGCCGCCCGCCGGCTCGCGCGCGTCAGCCCTTCACGCCGCCCGCGCCCCAGCCCTGCACGAGGTAGCGCTGCACGGCGGCGAAGAAGCACACCGTCGGCACCGTGATCATCACGCCGGCGGCCATGATCATCCCCCAGTCCACGATCGTCGCGTTGAAGAGGTCGTTCACCCCCACCGGCAGCGTCTTCAGCTCCTCCGAGGTGATCAGCACCAGGGCGAAGAGGAAGTCGTTCCAGGCCAGGATGAAGGTGAAGATCGCGGCCGCGATCAGCCCGGGCAGGGCGAGCGGCAGCACCACGTACCAGACGGTGCGGCCCCGGCCGGCGCCGTCGACCAGGGCCGCCTCCTCCAGGTCGAGCGGGATCGACTGGAAGAAGGCGCGCAGCACCCAGAGGCAGAACGGCAGGCAGAAGGTCGTGTAGGACAGCACCAGGGCCAGGTGGGTGTTCACGATCCCGATCTGCTTCACCAGGATGTAGAAGGGGATGATGATCATGATCGGGGCGAACATGTAGGTCAGCAGGATGAGCCCCGCCACCAGCTCGCGGCCCCGGAAGCGGTAGCGGGTGAGCCCGTACGCGCCCAGCGCGGACACGGTGAGGGTCAGGAGCACGGTGGCCCCCGCCACCAGCACGCTGTTCCGGAAGAAGACCAGGAACGCGGTGTCCGCGAAGAGGCGCTGGAAGTTCTCGAGCGTCGGGTGCAGCGGCACGAAGCGCGGGGTGGCGAAGATCTCGTCCGAGCGCTTGAGCGCGGTCGAGAGCATCCAGAAGAGTGGGAAGGCCGCGGCCACGAGCAGGACGGTGCCCGCGCCGTAGAGCGCGGAGGTGCGGGCGCCCCGCCCGGCGGCGGCCCTCACGCGAACACCTCCTCGGTGCGGAACAGGCGGAAGTAGATCGCGGTGGCCACCAGCAGCATCGCGAACATGATCACGGCCAGCGCGGCGCCCATCCCGGCCTGCAGGTAGGTGAAGCTCCGCGAGTAGGCGTAGACCGGCAGCGTGCGGATGTAGCGGCTCACCCCGCCCTCGCCGGCGAGCAGCCACACCGTGTCGAACTTGGTGAACATCCAGATCGAGCGCAGCAGCACGATCACGAACAGCACGCTCGCGGTCTGGGGCAGGGTGACGTGCAGGAAGCGCCGCCATGCGGAGGCGCCGTCCACGGTGGCCGCCTCGTAGAGCTCGGGCGCTATGGTCTGAAGCCGCGCCAGGTAGGTCACCACCACGAACGGGAAGAACTGCCAGACGCTGGTGACGATCAGCGCGGTCATGATGTGGTCGGGGCCGAGCCAGGCCACCGGGGCGCGGGCGGCGCCCGACTGCAGGAGCAGGTAGTTGACCAGCCCGTAGGAGTCGTTCAGCAGCCACTTCCAGAGGATGACCGCCACGATGGTGGGGATCATGTAGGGGAACAGCACTACCCCGCGCAGGAGGGTGCGGCCGCGGAAGGCCTCGTTCAGGAGCAGGGCGGCGGGCACGCCGACCCCGAGCTGCAGCACCATGGTGGCGCCCGCGTAGACGCAGCCGTAGTAGAAGCTCGACCAGAACTCGGGATCGGTCGCGAAGTAGCGGTAGTGGCGCAGGCCCACGAAGGTCTGCACCGGCATGAAGGCGTGCTTGTCGAAGAGGCTCAGCCAGACGTTGTAGAGGACGGGGAAGACCACCAGCCCGCCCAGCAGGGCGAGCGACGGGGCGAGGAGGAGCCAGCCGGTGAGCGCCTGCTTCCTCACTCGCCCCGCCCGGGCCCCGCGACTACGCCCAGCGCTTGTACCCCAGCTGGGTCAGCAGCTCCTCGGCGCGCTTCTGGGCGCGGTCGGCCTCCGCCTTCGGGTTCTTGCCGCCCACCATGACCTCCACGATCATGTCGGCCACGATGCTCGAGCCGTCGAGCTCGGCCAGGAACGGCAGGAGGTTGTCCTCCGGCCGGGTGAAGCCGATGGGCAGGAAGCGGTTACCTCTGAGCCCGGTCAGCATGACCTCGTGCCAGGCCTTCCACTTCTTGATCCGCTCGTTGGCCAGGTAGGCGGGGTCGTTGAGCATCGACGAGAAGATCGGGGTGAGGTGGATCGGCACCGAGTGGCAGTACTGGAGGTAGTGGTCCTTCTTGTAGAACAGGCGCAGGAACTCGAACGCCTCGTTCGGATACTTCGACTGGCTGAACACCGCCCAGTTCTCACCGTCGAGCGCGGAGATGCCGACCTTGCCGGAGGGCCCGTGCGGTCGCAGGAGCGGCATGAAGTGCTCGGGGTCGCGCATGTTCTCGGGCGCGTACTTCTCGATATAGCCGATGGCCCGCGCGCCGGAGAGATAGCTCATCGCGATCTTGCCGGTGGCCAGCGCGGCCTGGGTGTCGAGGTACTTCTGCCCCGACCAGCCCTGCGACTGGAACTTGTTGAGCTTCTGCAGATAATCGAGGACCTCGAGCATCGGCTTGCCGTTGAGCTGCGGCCGCCACGTCTTGGCGTCCACCCAGGAGCCCCCGTTGCCGGCCAGCCACTCCGCGGGGTGCACGAAGCCCATGTAGAGCTTCTCGCCCGGCATCTGGAACGCCATGCGGCCGTCCTCGGTGAGCGCGGCGCAGAGCTTCAGCATGTCGTCGTACGTCTCGGGCGGCTTGATGCCCTTCTTCTCCCGGAGATCGCGGCGCTCGCAGAAGTAGGTGGCGCCCATCGCATGGGTGATGCCGTAGTACTTGCCGTCGAAGAACTGCAGCTTCCGGGTCGCCTCGTGGATGTCGTTCTCGCCCACCGCCCGGATCAGCTCGTCCATCGGCCGCAGCAGCTTCTTGGTGTAGAGCGAGGCGGTCATGAACGGGTTCAGGTGGGTCAGGTCCGGCGGACTGCCCGCGGCGAGCGCGGCCAGGAGCTTGGTGTTGAGGTCGCCCCAGCCGAGGGCCTGCTGCTTGACCTTGAAGCCCGGGAACTTCTTCTCGAACTCGGCGATCGACGTGTCCTGGATGACCTTCACGGTCTGCGGCTCGACCTCGGTGTGCCAGACCTGCAGCTCCCGGACCTGCTGCCCGATCGCGGCCGGCGCCCGGCCCAGCGCGACCACGCCGACGGCGGCGCCGGTTCCGACGAGGAAGCGGCGGCGGGAGAAGCGGGACGAGGGGATTTCCTGGAGCGGCGCGCGGGTCCGCGTGTGGGCCATGGTGGCCTCCTTGAGGGCTCGGGGTCGAGCCGGTGGGACGTCCGGCGCGACTCTAGGGCGAACCGGGGCGGGTGTCAATGCTCCGCGTTCCGAGGCATGGGCTTCCCGCCGGTGCTAGCATGAGTCGTCAGCCAATTCGATCCTCAGGAGGGCCATGATGACGCGGATTGCACGCTTTCTCGTGATCGCGCCGGCATTCCTCGTGGCCGTGAGCGTGGGCCCGGCCGACGCCGCGGACCGGACCAAGGTCGATCAGGCGACCCGGCGGGTGCAGGGCGGCGCCAAGCAGATCGGCAGCGGCCAGGTGGGCGACGGGTTCAAGGAGATGTTCGCCGGCATCGGGCACACCATCGTCGAGGGCGCCAAGTTCAGCGGCAACACCGTGGGGGAGTTCTTCAGCGGCAAGAAGAAGAGCGCCGACAGCAAGGACTGACCGACACCGGGCCGGGCGGCCTCCCGGATCACCGGGACCGCCCGGCCCGCTCGCTTGACACCGCCCGCGTTTCGCCCGATGGTCGGCCCAGCCGATGGCCACGCGGGCGAGACGCTTCCACTTCCTGCGGTCCCCCCATCGCGTCATCTGGGCGCGTCCCCGCCTGCTCGTCTCGATCGTCCTGGGCCTGGTGGTGGCCGCGGCCCTGACCTGGGCCACCGTATGGCGGCGGCCCACCTGCTTCCTGGTCGCCTGGGACATCGCCACCGCCGTGTACCTGATCGCGGTGTTCGTCATGATGGCGGGCGCCACCGTGGACGAGATCCGCGAGCGCGCCGCCGGGCAGGACGAGGGGCGCTTCGGGATCCTGACCATGACCACCGCCGCCGCCGTCGCGAGCCTGGCCGCGATCGTGGCCGAGATCGGGCCGAGCAACCCGGAGCGGAGCTGGCCCTACCTGGCGCTGGCCGGCCTCACCATCTTGCTGTCGTGGACCTTCATCCACACGATGTTCGCGCTGCACTACGCGCACGAGTACTACGGCGAGAGCGTCGGGGCGGGCGGCGGGCTCGCCTTTCCGGGGGGCGGCGAGACGCCGGACTACTGGGACTTCATGTACTTCTCGTTCGTGATCGGGATGACCTCGCAGGTCTCGGACGTGGCCATCACGAGCCGGATGATCCGCCGCACCGCCGCCGCCCACGGGGTGGTCTCGTTCCTGTTCAACGTGGCGCTCCTGTCCCTGAGCGTGGGCGTCGCGGGCAGCATGCTCTCCGGGAGCTGACTAGCCCGCGCGGTGGATCGCGCCGCCCGCGGGCGGGCGCTGCCGCGCCACGCGGCTGGTCTCGAAGGTGTACAGGAAGTCGGTGAAGCCCGCGTCGTAGTCCGACAGCCCGGTCTGGCCGGTGGCCCGCATCCGCAGATCGTAGAGCTGCCGCAGGCCGCCCTCGATCCGCTGCTGCGCGCGGGGGAGCGGGGGGTGCAGGCCGAGCAGGCTCGACCGGAGCTCGGGCCGCAGCGGCACCGCCTCCACGAGACGGGCGAAGGTCCCCACCTCGCTCCCCGCGAGCACCCGGAGGTTCCGGTGCAGGCGCTCCAGCAGCGCGGCCTGGCGAAGGAGCGGCATCTCCGAGGAGGCCAGCGCGAGGTAGCCCAGCACCTGGGCGTGCAGCTCCTTCCAGTAGCCCTTCCGGTGCGCGAACTCGTGGACGATGATGTGCGGCTCGAGGAAGCCGGTGTCCCGGAAGATCGCCACGTCGCCCGAGAGGATGTCGCAGGCCCCCAGCGCGAAGGGGAAGGCGAGGCCCACGAGGGCGAAGCGGCGGACCTTGGCGCTCGAGCGGACGTGCTGGCCGGTGATGCCCGCGATGAAGCGGGTGAGCGCCCGGTCGACCGCCTCCGCCAGCGGCCGCCGGGGAAGCCGCTCCGCGACGAACCCGGCGTCGAGCCGCTCCGCCAGCGTGCGCACCTCGGCCGCGCGGGTCTCCCGGGGCATCGGGACCAGGTGCCCGAGGTCGGCGCCGAACTCCCGGCGGAAATCGATGCGCCGGATGCCCCGCCGCGCGCGCCAGTCGTGGAGCGCGTGCCCCGCGTAGGCGCCCAGCACCGCGCCCTGCACCAGCGCGCCGACCGGCGAGGCGCGCAGCAGGACCCGCCCCAGGAGGGTCGCGCCGACCACCACGTCGAGCGGGGCCAGGGGCCAGTAGGTGGCCCGGTTGGAGATGTGGATCTCGCGGTGCGGACCCGCCGTGTCGGACGCGTCGGTCATCGATGCTCCTTTACCCGGTCATTGTTTCGCGGACGGTGCCGCCCGGTCGGCGGTGCGCGGCGATGGAGCCGGAAAGTGCAGTGTACGCATGACGGAGCCTCGATGGCACGGCTCCTGCTCTTCTCGAACGCGAGGGACGAAACGCAGCAGGCTCGATCGAGACGGGACCCGGTCGGGACGGAAAGGAGCAGCCGTGAACTCCATCTTCTACATCATCGGCGTGGTGGTGGTGGTGCTGTTCGTCCTGGGCTACTTCGGACTGCGGTAAGGGCTCGGGCGCGGCGGGCTCCTCCGGTCCGCACAGATCGCGCCCGCCTTGAGCACCAGCTCGATGCGGGCGGGATCGAGCAACACCCCGATGTCGTCGAGCGGGTTGCCGTCGACGACCACGAGGTCGGCCTGGCGGCCCTTCTCGAGGGTGCCGATCTCCCGGTCGAGCCCGAGACACCGGGCCGCCCACTGCGTGGCGGCGCGCAGGGCCTGCATCGGGGAGAGACCGGCATCCACCAGATGCTTGAGCTCGAGCGCGTTGGGCGGGTGGCCGTGCCCGCCCGCGTCGGTGCCGGCCGCGATCGGCACGCCGAGCTCGAGCGCGCGCTGCACGCTCGCGACGTGGTGGGCGTGGAGCGCGTGGGCGCGCTCTCGCACGTGGGGGGCGCGGCTTTCCCGGTGGTACACGTACACGGTCAGCGTGGGCACGAAGAACGTGCCCTGCACCGCCATGCGGTTGAGGAGCGTCGGGTCCTCGTCGAGGTAGCAGCCGTGCTCGATCGAGTCCACGCCCCCTTCCAGTGCGGTGCGCAGGCCCGGGCCGCCCAGGGCGTGGCACATCACCCGGCGACCCTGCGCGTGCGACTCGGCGACCAGGGCCTCGAGCTCGGCGGCCGAGAACGCGGCGTCGAGCGGCCCGTGTCCGGGGCGAGAGCTGGCGCCCCCGGTGGTGGCGGTCTTGATCACATCCGCGCCCGCGCGCACCATGCGGCGGACCACGTCGCGCACGGCCTCGGGCCCGTTTCCCACGCTGTCCGGCAGCAACGGGTCGTAGGCCCCGCAGCAGTCGTGACCCGACGGGCTCACGCGGTCGCCGATCCCGCCGGTGGGCGAGATGATCTGGAGCGCCAGCACGAGGCGAGGGCCGGCGATCAGGCCCTGGTCGATCGCGAGCTTGAACCCCGCGTCCAGCCCGCCCGCGTCCCGCACGGTGGTGTAGCCCATCGCGAGCGTGTCGGCGAGCACGGCGGCGGTGCGCAGGTGGGTCGTGCTGGCCGGCTCGTCCAGGCCCCAGCGCGTGGCCAGCGCGTAGCCGTGCGAGGCGAGGTGATCGTGGGCGTCGATCAGGCCCGGGATCACGGTGCGGCCGGGCGCGTCGACCACCTCCGCGTCGGCCGGCCAGGCGAGCGCTCCGCGCGGGCCCGCCGCGGTGACGCGGCCGTCCTCGATCACGACCGCGGCGTCGGGGACGGGGGCCGCGCCGGTCCCGTCGATGAGGGTGGCGCCTCTGACGACCCGGATCATGGGCGTCGCCCCGCCGGCCGGTGGCCCGTCCGGACGGTCATTCAGGGAGCGGCGCCGCCAGGGCCTCGGCCTGCGCCCGCGGCAGCCCCATGGCCTCCCCGGCGTTGAGCAGCTCGCTCCACGTGCCCGCGTCCAGCGGGATGCCGTCGCGCCCGCGCTCCGCGCGCGAGAGCCGCTCGGGGTCGCCGGGCACCAGCACCGGCTTCGAGGCCTCCGCCGGCGGCGAGGCCTTGACGTAGCCGAGGAAGCCGTCGATCTCCCGCCGCAGCCAGTCCATGCCGGCCAGCCGCGCCGGGTCCACCATGATGCTGAACATGTTGTTGACGATGCCACCGCGCCGCGGGTTCTCGGGCTGGATGGTGCCGCCGCCCGAGAGGCCGCCGGCGAGCAGCTCGGTGAGCACCGCGAGCGCGTAGCCCTTGTGGGCGCCGAAGGACAGGAGCGCCCCGCGCGGCTCGCGGAACATGACCTCCGGGTCGGTGGTGGGCGCGCCCGTCGGGTCGATCAGGTAGCCCTCCGGCATCCGGCGGCCGGCGAGGCGGGCGACCGACACCTTGCCCATGGCCACGCCGCTCGTGGCCATGTCGAGCAGCAGCGGCGGCTCGCGGTCGGTGCCCGGCATGCTGATGCAGACCGGATTGGTGGAGAAGCGCGCGTCGCTGCCGCGGAACGGGGCGACCAGCCCCTGGTGGTCCGCCACGTTCACGAAGTGGATCGACACCATCCCCGCCGCGCTGGCCAGCTCGCCGTAGGCGCCCACGCGTCCCACGTGGTGCGAGTTGGCCAGCGTCACCACCGCGACCCCGTTGTCCCGGGCGCGCGCGATCGCGGCCGCCGTCGCCTCGCCGGCCACCCGCCGCCCGAACCCGCGCTGGCCGTCGAACATGAGGAACGCGCCGTCGTCCTTCAGGACCTTCGCCGAGGTGTTCGGGACGACCAGGCCTTCCTTGAGGTGCCGCACGTAGTGCGACATGAGGCTCACGCCGTGGCTGTCGTGCCCGGCGAGGTTGGCATCGACCAGATGCCCGGCGACCAGGCTCGCTTCCGCGGGCCCGCTGCCCCCGCGGCCGAGGATGGTGGCGACGAGTTGACGGAGACGATCGGCGGTCACGCGCATCGGAGGCTCCTTGGCGAGATGGACACCCGGAAGAGCGTATGCGCCGGGCCGCCGTCGCGCAAGGGACAGGGCGCGGAGTAACATCGGGCGCCATGAGCGACTCTCCGGGCCGTTCCGGGCCGGGCCGCGCGGGGCGGCAGACGATCCCGGCGCGGCGGGGCGTGGCGGCGCGCGTGCCCGCGGGACGGCACGTGCGGGTGATCAACACCCACGGCACCCAGGTGGTGGACACCTGGGCCTTCGCGGCGAGCGATCCCGCCGAGTGGATGTCGATGGAGGCGAGCCGGGCCGCGTTCCTGCGCCTGACGCCCGCGGTCGGCGATACGTTCCTCACCACCGAGCGCCGCCCGATCCTGACCCTGGTGGAGGACACCGCGGGCGGCGCACACGACACGCTGATCGCCTGCTGCGATCCGCCCCGCTACCGGCTCCTGGGCGTGGCGGGCCACCACGACAACTGCCGCGACAACCTGCACGCGGCGCTCGCGGCGCTCGGGGTCCGCATCCCGGCCACCCCGGCGCCGCTGAACCTCTTCATGCACATCCCCTGGACGGCCGACGGCCGGCTCGCGTGGGCCGAGCCGGTGTCGGCGCCCGGGGCCTGCGTGCGGCTGCGGGCGGAGATGGACTGCATCGTGGTGTTCTCCGCCTGTCCTCAGGATCTGGTTCCGGTCAACGGCCGCACCGGCACGACCACCGAGGCGCACTTCGCCATCGAGTAGCGCCTCCGCTGACCCCGTCAGATGAAGTGGGTGTGGCCGTTGCGGATGAAGTGGAGGGCGCCGCGGGTGGGGGCGCCCTGCCGGGCCTGCCAGTGCTCGGCGTAGGCCTGGATCTGCGGCGCGTAGCGGGCCACCAGCGCCTCGAGGCCGGCCGTGAGCTGGTCGGTCTTGTAGTCGATGAGCGTCCAGCCGCTCGCGGTGCGATACGCGAGGTCGACCACGCCGTGCAGCAGGCGCGGCGGGCCGTCCGGCGCGGGCACCGTCACCGCGAACGGGACCTCGACCGCGCGCTCCTCCGCCTCGAGCGCCTCGCGCCAGAAGTCCGCCGCCATCACGCGCTCGACGGTGTCGAGCGCCTCCGGGATCACCCGCTGCAGCTCCGGGGTGTCGAAGGCGAACCAGTTGGCGAGCCGCTCCAGGTGCGCGCGGTCGCGCGGGCCGGGCAGGGCGTGCTCCAGCAGGAAGTGGATCAGGCTGCCCCACGCCATGCCGGTGTCGGGCTCGCGCGTGCGGCCCGCCTGCAGGGGATGGCCGTACGGGGCCGCCCGGTGCGCGGTGCCGGTGACCGACTCCACCTGCCACGCGGGGACGCGCAGGGCGGCCAGCCGCGCCTGCCGCGCGCCCTCGGCGGCCGCCCGGGCGCCGCCGCTCAGGTCCGGCCGCGCCAGCGGCAGGGGCATGGCCACCGGGGGAACGGTCAGCCGCGGTACCTCGATCAGGTACGGCTCGAGCAGCTCCCACGGTCGTGACCGGCGAGACGGCTTCACCGGGCGGCTGACCACGAGCAGGTCCTGCGCGCGCGTGGCCGCCACGTAGACCAGGCGCCTCAGCTCGGCCTCCTGGTAGGCGCGCTCCTCCGCCTCGTGCTGCGCCCAGCCCTCGGGCCGGGCCAGCGGTGTCTGGCCGCGGCCGCGGTCGCGCGCGAGCTGGAAGTAGCCGCGCGCGCCCGATCCGTCGCGCACGACGCGGCTCTTGATCGAGTCCATCCAGCCGCGCAGGGGATCGGCCAGGAAGACGACGCGCGCCTCCAGGCCCTTGGCCTTGTGGAGATTCATGACCCGCACGACGTCGCGGCGTCCGGGCTCGATCGGCACGGACTCCACATCCGGGGAGCTCAGGTCGTCGATCAGGGCCTCCGCCGCGTCGGCCAGCGTGCCGCCGTCCTCCGTGACCTGGCGGATGCGGTCCACCGCGTGGAGGAGGTCGCCCGCCTCCGCGCCCCCCGGGCTGCGCGCGGCGCTCATCGCGAGGAGCCCGGTGGCCTCGAGCACGCGCTCGACCGCCGCCGGCGCGGGCAGCCGCCGCGTCCAGTCGTACATGCGCCGCATCGCGCGCAGCGCCTCGCCCACCGGCCCCGCCACCGCGTCGAGGTCCGGCGCGGTCAGGAGGAATCCGCCGCCGGCCTCGCGATGGCGGAAGAGCGCCGCGTCGCTCAGCCCGAACAGCGGCCCGCGCAGCACCCCCACCACCGCGGGGCCGTCGTCGGGGTCGGTCAGCGCGCACAGCAGGTGCGCGAGCCCGGTCACCGCGCCGGACCGGGCGAAGGCCGCGCCCCCGCTGACCTCCACCGGCAGCCGCAGCCTCTCCAGCGCGCGCGTGTAGATCGGCAGCGCGCGGCGGGTCCGGGTGAGGATCAGGAAGTCACCGGGGGTGCGCCGCCGCGCGTCCAGCTCGGCGCGGATGAAGCGGGCGATCACCTCCGCGTCGTACTCGGCCGCCGTGTCGTTGGTCGCGGCGGTCGCCGGCACGTCGATCACACGCACGCCGTAGGCCGCGCCCCGGTCGCGCCGCGCGGCCACGAGGCCCGCGAACCCGGGCTGCTGCGGCGTGGCCTCGGCGGGGAACAGCGCCGCGAAGGCGGCGTTGGCCCACTCGCACAGCGCGGGCACCGAGCGGAAGCACGCGGTGAGCGACACCACCCGTCCGCCCGTGTCCTCGATCCGCCGGCGCACCTGCTGGTAGACGTCGATGTCGGCGCGGCGGAAGCGGTAGATCGACTGCTTGGGGTCGCCCACCACGAACAGGCCGCCGGGCCGGAGGGGCACGCGCGTCCAGTCGCGCTCCGCGCTCGGCGCGCCCGCCAGCAGCAGCACGACCTCGGCCTGGATCGGGTCCGTGTCCTGGAACTCGTCCACGAACAGCCAGCGGTACTTGGCCTGAAGGGCGGCGCGCACGTCGGGCTGCTCGCGAAGGAGCCGGGCCGCGTACACCAGCAGATCGCCGTAGTTCAGCTGCACGGCCCGGCGGCGCGCCTCGGCGGCGAAGCGGCGTCCTTCGTCGAGCAGGGTCACCGCGAGGCGGTAGACGTAGGCGTACCACGCCTCCAGGAACGGCAGCGCGACCTGGTGGAACTCGCGGAAGAGCCCGTCGATCTTCGCGGCGGCGGCCTTGCCGTTGCCCGGCCACCACTTCTGGACGATCCGGGGCGGCTTCTCCCACATCGCGAGCAGCGCGGCCAGATCGCGCGGATCTTCCAGCGCGGCCACGCGCCGGCGTCCGGCGAACTCGCGCATGCGCTCCTGCACCTTGCACGTGCTCTCCCGGGGCACGTCGCCCCCGAGCATGGCCTGGAGCCCGGCCCAGAGCCGCTCCAGCGCCGCTCGCGCGCGGGCCGGATCGGGGCGGGGTGCGGCGCCGGTGGGGAACTCGACCTCCGCGTAGTCGGTGACCACCTCGAACGCCTCGTCGAGGTCCACCGGACGCACCCCCGCCTCGATCAGCTCGTGGAGCGTCGTGGAGCCGCGCCCGCGCTCCTGGTCGAGGTACTCGCGCCACGCCCGGCGTCGCTGGTCCGCCTGGGCCAGCTCGTCCAGCTCGGTGAAGCCGGGCGCCACACCGGCCTCCACCGGGCGCTCGCGGAGCAGGTGGGCGCAGAACGCGTGGATGGTGCCCGCAAAGAGGCGCTCCAGGTGGTGCAGGGCCTCCTGCGCGCGCTGCCGCCGCGCCGGGTCCCGCTCGGCGGCGACGGAGCGCTCGAGCGTGGACTGGAAGCGGGCGCGCAGCTCGGCGGCCGCCTTGCGCGTGAAGGTGACCGCGGCCATCGACTCCACCTGGTACTTGCCCGCGAGGACCCCCGCGGCCATGCGCTGGGCGAGGCATTCGGTCTTGCCCGAGCCGGCCCCCGCCTCGACGAGGAGGTTCACGTCCAGGCGGTCGCGGACCATGTCGCGGGCGGCCTGGTCCGGCGCGGGGACGGGCCTACCCATGGGCCTGGAGCTTCCGGTACGGCTCGAGCATCAGGTTGTCGGACCGGTCGAGCTTGGCCTTCGCCCGCTCGGCCACGCGCGCCCCGCACGCCGGCCCGAACTCGCAGAAGCGGCAGTCCTCCTCGATCGTGGGTGTGTGGACGAACGCGCCCGCGCGCAGCACATCGAAGAGATCGCGGAGCACCGCGCGGGCCTCGGCCTGGGTCGAGGCGGGGCGGACACGCCGCTCCCGTCGGCCGCGGCTGGTCGGGAAGTAGTACGAGCCGACCGCGCGCGCCTGCGCGTCGCGCTCGCGCAGGAGATCCAGCGCCGCCAGGGCGTAGAGCGCATGCTGGAGCTGGCGGCCGCCCGCGAAGGTGGCGTCGAGCCCGCCGGGGAGGAAGGCGCCGCCCGTCTTGTAGTCCACCACCTCGTAGGTGCCGTCGGCCAGGCGATCGATGCGATCGATGCGGCCGCGGAGGCGGAAGCGCAGGCCGTCGCCCAGATCCAGCACCACCGGGTCGCGACGTCCGAGCGCCTCGCCCTCGGTGGCGCCGCCGAAGCCGATCTCGAAGCCGAGGGGCGTGCGCGCGGCGCGGTCCTCCGCCTCGAAGCGCAGGAACAGGGCCAGGTCGTTCTGCAGCTCGCGCGCCTCCCGCTCGAAGACGCCGTCCGAGGGCGGGGGCACGAGCGCGCGATGGGCGGCGAGCGCCTCCTCGCCCAGCCGGCGCAGGCGCGCGCCGTGGCGGGCGGGATCCGGTGTCTCCTTGCGGTCGCGGATCTCGCGCATGATCGTGGCGTAGAGCGCGTGCAGGATCGAGCCGCGCGTCATCGGGTCGAGCCACACGTCGGGATCCGGCTCCGCCTCGTCGATGGGATCGAGCCCGAGGCCGCGCCGGAGGAAGTGGCGGAACGGGCACTTGGCGAGGTCCTCGAGGCTGGTGGGGGAGACCGCCTCGCCCGACACGCGCGGGTCGAGCCGTGGGCCCGCCTCCGGCACGAAGCCGTCGTACTCGGTGAACGCGTCCGAATCCCGCGCGGCCTCCGCCACCCCACCCCGGGCCAGCGCCGGGAAGCCGTCGTGCACCGCGGGGACGGCGGAGCCGGCGTCGGCGCCCCGCAGGCCGGCCAGCCACCAGCCCGCGTCGCTCAACGCCTGATCGGCCTGGGCGGGCACCGCGGAGACCGGCTCGCCGAGACGCTCCACCAGCCGCTCGTAGGTCCACTCCGACGCGGGCTCGAGCACTCGGACCGCCTGCAGCAGCACCCACGACGGGAAGGTGGCGCGCGACTCGCGCAGGTCGCGGCAGGAGTGGCTCAGGCACACCCGCCCGCCCAGGCTGCCCAGGCGGGAGACGATGCGGTAGAGCGCCTCGCCGGCCCGGTCCTCCGAGGTCCGGAGCGCGGCATCGATGCCCCGGCGCTCGCCGTCGAGCAGCACCGGATCCTCCACCAGCGCGGGGAACACGCCGCCCTCCTCGAGGCCGATCACGAACGTCCGCGCGCGCCCGGCATGGCCCGCATCCGCCAGCGTGGTGACGTGCAGGTGGCCGGGCCGTGCCCGATCGCCGCCGACCGCGAGGCCGTCGAGGCGGCCGCGGATGAGGGCCAGCGCCTCGGCGCGCGAGCGCGTCAGGTCCTGGAGCGCGCGCAGCTCGCCGAGCGCCTCGGTGAGCCGCACCGCGGCCTCGCCGTCGAGCTCGCTGGTCTTCCGCGCGAAGGTCCGGAGCAGCGTCACCGCGGCGTCGAGCCAGCGACCGAGCGGCGCGACCGTCTCCACGGGAGGCACGAGGGCCAGCAGCGCCTCCGTCCACTGCATCAGGCGTCGGGTCTGGGCGGCGCGGGCGCGCGCCCGTGCCCGCTCCTGGTCGCTCCGCTCCGGATCGTCCGCGCGGGCATCCAGGCTCTCGATCATGCGGCCGAGCGCGGCCGCGTAGGTCTTCGGGCCCCACGTCGCCTGCGCGCGAGCCAGCAGGCGCGCCGCCTGCCCCGCGGTCAGCCCCTCTCCGTCGCCTTCTCCCGCGCCCACGTCCACCCGCACGTCGCCCGATTGCAGCATGCGCCGCAGCCGGCTCGCGGCCAGCCCGCCTTCCACCCACTCGCAGAAGGCGAGCAGCGCCCGGCCCGGCCGCGTGAGCGCGACCGGGATCCCGGGTCCGATGGTGACCGGCCAGTCGTGCCGCTGCGCCTTCTCCCACACGAGGGCCGTCTGCTCCGGAATGGGGCAGGCGATCTCCACCTGGTCCAGACCGGCCGGCGCGCCGTCGGGGCCGGTCGCGCCCAGCTCGCGCGCGATGCGGCGGAAGACTTCCTCCACCTCCGCCTCGCGGCCGCCCGCGCAGAACAGGGCGAGCGTGCCGTCGGCCGCCGGCGCTCCCCCCGGCGCCATCAGCAGCGCGAGCCGCTCCGCGTCGGTGGCGGGCGCGGGCGCCACCTCCTCCACCGGCGCGGCCAGCATCGCCATGCGCCGCGGCCGCTCGAGGCCGGGCAGGGCGAGCACGCGCGGCGCCACCACGGTGCCGCCGAGCGCGTCGAGCAGCCGCCGCTCGAGCGGGGCCCAGATGGTGGTCGGCAGCTCGGTCCGGAGATCGCCGGGCCGGATGTAGCAGACCTCCAGGTGCTGGAGCGCCTCGCGGAACACCAGCGCCCGATCCGCGAGCCGGCGATCGGCCAGGTGGCGCTCGTAGGCCTCGAGCAGCGCCCGCAGCTCCGCGTGCTTGCGCGGGTCGACGAAGGCGCCGGCGGGTAGAGCGGCGGCCTCGACGCCGGCCATGCGCAGCTCCGCGACGGTGGCCCAGAGCGCCTCCGCCATCTGCGGCTGCTCGGCGAGCTCGCGGAAGTACCGCGGCACGGTGGACGGCAATTCCAGCAGCAGCCGCATGATCAGCGCGGGCCCGATAGTGTCCGGCGCGGGATCGATGCCGCGCTCGACCAGGAACGGCGCCGCCATCGGCAGCGCGAGGTCGAGCGGGGTGGTGAAGCGCAGGTTGGTCCAGCCGCCGGTCCGGAGCGCGAGACGCTCGGCCAGCGTGTGGCCGAGGCTGTGGCTCGGGACGATCACCCACTTGGCGCGGGTGCGCTCGGCGCGGCAGAGCTCGGCGAGCTGGGCGAGGAACGGCGTCACGGTGTCCCGCTCGATCTTACACGGGGGGCGCCGCGCGGGAACAGCGGCGCGGCGCTCAGCGCGCCCCGGGCGGGCGCGGACCCGAGCGCAGCACGTAGTGCAGGCCGAGGCCGGCCAGCACGACGAGCCCGGCGAGGGCCAGCCAGCGCTCCACCCGGTGCACGTCGGCCAGGATCGCGTTGATCTGGTAGCTGAAGAAGTAGGCCAGTCCGAAGGTGATGGGGATCGTCGCGGAGGCGGCCGCCGCGTCCGCCACCACGAACTTCCAGAAGGGGACCCGCGCGATCCCCGCGCTGAGGAACGCGGCCGCCCGCAGGCCGGCCACGTGCCGGGCGGTGGCCACCGTCTTCATGGCGTGCTCGCGGTACGCCTCGTCGAGCCACCGCGCGCGCGCCGGCGTGAGGATCCGGCGCACCGGCCACCAGCCGCGCACCCGCTCGCCCCACCGCCGGCCGATCGCGTAGAGGATCACGTCGCCCGAGAGCGCGCCCACCACGCAGATCGGGAGCGCGAGCCACCAGCGCGCGAGGCCCTGGTGGCTCAGGACGCCGGCGGCCACGATCGGCATCTCCTCCGGGACCGGCAGGCCCAGGCTGCCGAGCAGCAGCACGATCAGGATGCCGCGGTAGGTGTATCGCTGGAGCAGCTCCTGGACGATGGCCATGGCCCCGCGGAAGCGTAGCACCGATGGCTCGCCTTGACAGCCGGCGGACGGTGCCCCGATGCTGCGGGCGAGCGGAGCGCCGCGCCCCGGACGGAGACCGCGCGCGCCCGAGGAGGAGCCATGCCGTTCATCGCGTCGAATGGGCTCACCGAGGAAGGCACCAGCCGCACCGTCGAGGCGGGTGGCATGCGCGTGCACTACCACGACCTGGGGGAGGGGGAGCCGGTGCTGTTCCTGCACGCCTACGGCCCGGGCACCACCGCCTGGATCGTCTTCCACCGAGCGATCGGCGCGCTCGCGCCCCACTACCGCTGCATCCTCATGGACCTGCCGAACTTCAGCAAGACCGGCCCCGTGGTCTACCGCGAGGGCGTGCACGCGCTGCAGGCGCGCACCGCGGTGGCGCTGCTGGACGCCCTCGGCATCGAGCGCGCGCACTGGGTGGGCTGCTCGCAGGGCGGGCAATCGTCGATGGTGGCCGCCATCTCGTACCCCGAGCGCGTGCGCCGCTTCGTCATGGGCGGCTCGCACATCGGCACCGGCGGCGACCGCTATCTGTTGGCCAACCGTCCCTCCGAGGGCGCCCGCGCCACCCGCCAGGCGCTGGACGACCCGAGCCGCGAGAACATCCGCCGCTACCTGCGGGTGCACCTCGACGACGAGGCGCTGGTGACCGACGAGCTGGTGGACTACATCCACCGCGCCCACACCTGGTCGCCCGAATTCATGGAGGCGCGGCGGCGGTCGGTGAGCGTGCCGCACGACTACACGCCGGAGCTGGCCGGGATCCGCGCGCCGGTGCTGCTGATCCACGGCCGCTACGACCGCATGGTGGCCTTCGAGGTGAGCATCGCGATCCTGAACCACGTGGCGGACTCGCGGCTGGTGCTGCTCAACGACTGCGGGCACTGGCCGCCCTTCGAGAAGCCGGCCGAGTGGGCCGCGCACGTGCTCACCTTCCTGCGGGGCTACTGACGTCGGCCCCGCGTCCCCCTCTCCCCGCCGGGGAGAGGGCCGGAGCGAGGCGGCCTACAGGAACACGCTCAGGTTCTTGTCGAGCAGCACGTTGGCGTCGAGCACGATGGTGCGCCGGGCGATGCGCCACCCGCTCCCGGTCCGGCGGAGCACGTCCTCGCGGCAGCCGGACAGGAGCTGGTGGTCGGTCTCGAGATGCGAGCGGTAGACCAGGAACGCGGTCCGGGCCTGCACCTCGCCGCCGGGCAGCGGCGTGACCTCGAGGTTGCCCACCAGGTGGCGGGTGCGCGACGGCGGGTCCTCGGCCCACGCCATGCCGGTGTCGAGGCGCGCCACCCGCATCGTCAGGTAGCGCTTGTCCTCCTCCAGGATGGCCAGGTCGCCCAGCGGGGTCAGCTCCCGGTGCTGCTCGCGGCGCGGGACGTTCTTGCGCCGGGGCATGAAGTAGAGCACGTCGTCGGTGAACAGCTCGAGCCACTCGGTGAGCCGCCGCTCGTCGAGCAGCCAGGCCTCCCGGATGTAGAACGGCATGAGCTCGAGCCAGAGCGCCTGCGCGGCGGTGAGCGTCGGGCGGGCCGCCGGCGAGGCCGGCCGGGCGCGCTTCTTCTTCACGCGATCACCAGGTGCGTCTAGCCCCGCATCGTCGCGGTGCCCTCGAAGCGTGCCTTGATCGGCTCGATCGGGATGTCGGCCCATGACTCCGCGTTCATGAACTCCTCCCACCGCTGGTAGAAGAGGCGCTGGTTGTTCTCCGAGATGTACCGCTCGGAGACGAGCCCCGGATACTCGGGGTGGGGGCCGGCGTGGCCGACGCCCATCGACAGATCTTGCGGATAGCGTCGGCCGAGCCGGCTCCGGCTGGCGCTCGTCACCTGCCGCCAGTTGTCCACGTCGTCCTGCTCGAACATGCCGGCGGCGCCGTTGTTGGCCTGGCTGCCGATGCGGATCGCGCGCTTGAGCGCCTCCGGCGCGTCGCGGTCCACCAGCACGAAGTGCCAGAACTCGGTCTGGAGCGGCCCGCGGGGCAGTGCCAGGCGGAGGCCCAGGATGCCGTTGGGGAAGATCGAGTGGTTGCCGAGCTGCACGCGCCGGGCCCGGAGGGCGCCGAGCCGCCGCTCCACCTCGGGCATGGTCGCGGTGTGGTAGTCCTGGAACAGCTGGAACGTCTCGGTCGAGATGCCGTGCACGTACCGGGGCAGGCCGTCGTCGGCGTCGCGGAACGTGATCGAGTGCCCGTTGACGAAGGCGTGCTTGTTGGGGCTGTCGAACTGGTCCTTGTGGGACAGCCGCGGGCGGCCCAGATACGCGGTCTGCACGCGGGCGCTGGACAGATGGCTCGTCGGCACGTGGTAGTTGTCCGAGCAGTTGTCCACCAGGGTCTTCCAGTTCGCCGGCTCGAGCCACTTCATGGGGCCGAGGGCCTCGGTGCCGCCGTCGCGCCGGTTGAAGAGCGTGTCCAGGTACCAGCGCGCGTCGCCCAGATAGGCCTCGAGGCTCGGCGCGTCCGCGGCCCAGGTGGCGAACACGATCCCGGCGTAGGTCTCGACCCGCGCCTTCACGAGCCCGAGCGACGCCCGGTCGAGCGCGTCGTAGTACGCCTCCGACGTGCCCGGGACGTGGTCCAGCGCGCCGTCGTTCCGGTAGGTCCAGCCGTGGTAGGTGCAGAGAAAGCGATTGGCGTTGCCGTCGTCGCACCGCACCACCCGGTTGCCGCGGTGCCGGCACATGTTGAGCAGGGCGTGCAGCGTCCCGCGCGCGTCGCGGGTGAGGATGACCGGGTCCTCGCCCATGTAGGTATGAAAGTAGTCGTCGGGCCGGGGCACGAGGCTCTCGTGGCCGATCATCAGCCAGGCGCGGCCGAAGATCCGTTCCATCTCGTCGTCGTAGACGGCCCGGTCGCTGAAGATCGAGCGGTCGAGCTTGCCGGTGGCGGGGTCGATCGCGGCGTACTTCCGGCGGTGGCCCATCCGCGCTCCTCCTGTCGCGGGGTCATTATATACAGCGGCCGCGGCGGCCGGCCGCGGTCCCGCCGCGCTCAGGGCAGGCAGAAGCGGACGGTGGACGCGGGGACCGGCGAGGGCGTGTGCCAGGGCTGCCCGGGACGGGCCTCGGTGAGGCGCCGCACGAACTCACGCGTGTCGAGGAAGGGCAGCGGGGCGGGCGGCGTCGCCGTGCTGAAGAAGTTCTCCCAGTGCGCCAGCACCACGTGGCGGGGCCTGAGCCGCGCCAGCAATGGCGCCGGGTACTGCTCGTCGCGCACCTGGTCGAAGGAGGCCACGCACAGCAGCGCCACGTCGACCGGGCGCTCGGCGAGCGTCCGGGGCGGTGGGAGGCCGAGCGGCGGCGCGCTGGCCGCGTCCTGGTAGTGGAAGCGGAGGAGCGGGGCCCCGGCCTCGTCCAGCACGTCGATCAGGAACGCGAGGGTCTGGCCGCCCTTCCAGCCGTAGGCGCTGCGCGGCAGCGCGGAGAGGTCGTGGTCGATCTCGCCCGCGAAGGCGCGCACGCCCAGGAACTGGGGCGCGTGCTCCGAGCGCAGCGCCATCACGCGCATCCCGCCGCCGGGCAGTGTCTCCCACCGGCCGGGGGTGCGATCGTCGCCCGCGAACGGCTCCAGCGAGACGGCCCGCGCGCGGAGCGCGGGCCGCGCGTTCACGATGTGCTTCATGGTGTCGTTGCCGTACAGCACCGCCCCCGTCGCGGAGCGCTCCGCGACGTCGATCGCGTCCATCAGGTGGTCGTAGTGCGCGTGCCCGACCAGGATGGCGGTGACGTCGCCCATCGGCGGCAGCAGCCGGTCGATCCGCGATCGGTCGGGGGCGATCGTGAAGCCCAGCAGCGACCGGGCCAGCCCGGGATTGGACACGAAGGGCCCGGTCATGATCGCGCGGTCACCGGTGCGCGGGTCGTGATGCCGGATGAGGAAGCCGCCCGCTCCGGTGTAGGTGAGATCGACGTACGCGCGCGGCTCCGCCGGACAGTCCACGGGGCGCGTGCCGGTGAAGGGGGCGAGCGCCTGGACCGGGCCGGTGCAGCCGCTCAGCACGAAGAGCCCCAGAAGGCTCGCGACCGCCGGCCGGGCCGCGGCGAGGCGCCGCGCGGGCGGCCGGTGGGCGGCGGGCACGTCGCGCACCGCCCACACCAGGCCGAGGGCGGCGAGCAGCCGGATGCCCCGGTGCACCGGATCGATCTCCCACCAGGCGAGCCCGCAGCGCGCCGAGCCGGGAAAGCGGTGATGGTTGTTGTGCCAGCCTTCGCCCAGCAGCAGGAACCCGAGCAGGGGATGGTTGGTGGAGCGATCGGGGGTCGCGTAGCGCCGGGGCCCGAAGCGGTGGCCGACGTAGTTGACCGCCGAGGTGCCGTGCACACCCAGCAGGCAGAGCGGCAGGCAGTAGCCGACCGCGAGCCCGGTGAAGCCGCCCGCGAGCCAGATGAGGCCGATCGCGGTCAGACCCGCGACGAGCGACCAGCGGTGCAGCCAGCGCAGCTCCGGATACCGCCGCAGGTCCGCGGTCGCCGCGATCAGCTCGCGCTCCGGGTAGTCGTCGTCCAGCAGG